>JBBSFV010000014.1:0-64780 GCA_038254775.1 Terriglobales bacterium
GAAAAGTCATAGGCCGCTTGCTGCCGAAATCGTTCTACTGCCGGATCGAACTGCGAGAGCACATTGGCTTGCGATGCGTAGGTGGCAAACATCACCTGCTTGCGCGCTAATTCTTCAGCACTCACGTCAAGCACAAACTCCCCTTGCCCATCCCGCAAAAATCGCTGGTTCGCGGGCACGCCATTGGGGCGGCTGTACAGCGGAAATTCCCAGACCGGCACCCCTGAACTTTGGTGGAGCCGGCTACATAAGGAGGCGCAACAGTCATGGTCAGGATGTCCGCCTTCATACGCCAGAGTCACGATCGCCTGCGGCCGGTATCCTGAGACCAATCTTTGTAACGCCGCCCATGCCTGGGGCAAGCTGCGGTAAAGAGCTAGATCATCGAAATCTAAAAACTCCAGTCGCGAAACTCCGGCTGTATTCGCCGCGCGCCGCGCTTCATCGCGACGGATCCGCGCGTATTCCTCTCTCGATCCAAAGCGTTGCCAAAAATATTTATCCTGCGGCGCCCCATTGGTCACGAAGACCAAAAGCGGATCTTGCATGCGCTGCAACAGAGCGCCACAACCAGCAGCTTCGTCATCCTGGTGCGCCACCACGACCATGGTCCTGGGCAGCAGCTGCGACAATGGGTCCGGCATTCTGTATCCCGCAATGTGAGATGCAGGATTGCTGCCGGGCGTTGATTTGCAAGTTAGTCAATGGGCTATACTGCCCTTCCCATGCCATCTGAGATCCACCCATTGCAGCGCGCGATCGAGGGGTTTTTCGCGCAACCCCCCACGCCGGGCAGCGATGCCGCCGCGCAGGCGCAAAAGGTCTTTATTGGATTCCGCGATGCCCTCACTCGCGGTGAGATTCGTTCTGCTGAGCGCGTGGACGGCAAATGGCGGGTGAATGCCTGGGTGAAGCAAGGCATCCTGCTGGGCTTCCGTTTGGGCGAACTCACGGAGATGGGCGATCCAAAAATCCTGTCATTCGTGGACAAGGACACATTCCCCCCGCGCACATTCCATCTTGCTGACCGCCTCCGGGTGGTGCCCGGTGGGAGTTCAGTGCGCTCCGGCGCTTATGTGGCTCCGGGCGTGGTCTGCATGCCGCCGATGTACATCAACGTGGGCGCGTATGTGGACGAAGGAACCATGGTGGATTCGCATGCGCTGATCGGTTCCTGCGCCCAGATCGGCAAGCGGGTGCATGTAAGCGCTGCGGCGCAAGTGGGTGGAGTGCTGGAGCCGATCAATGCATCTCCGGTGATCATTGAAGACGACGTTCTGGTGGGCGGCCTGTGCGGGATCTTTGAAGGCACCCAGGTGCGCAGACGCGCGGTGCTGGGCAGTGGGGTGATCCTGACGCGCTCGACTCCCGTCTATGACCTGGTGCGCGAACAGGTCTATTCTGCGAAGGGGGGTGAGCCGCTGGTGATCCCCGAGGGCGCAGTAGTGGTGCCCGGCTCCAGGGCGGTGCAGCGCGGCAAAGCCGCCGAATGGGGGCTTTCGATCTATACGCCGGTGATCGTGAAGTATCGCGACGAGAAGACCGACCAGTCGATCGAGTTGGAAGAGTTGCTGCGATGAACGGAAAAGGATCAGATATGCAAAGCCTTCCATGCCACGGATAAGTAATTCGAAGATTTTAATCACCGGCATCGCAGTGCTGCTGGGGGGTTATGGCCTTTCGGCGGCCGCGGTGCAAGGGGCCCCAATCCCGCATGCGATGCTGCTTGCATTGCGCTGGGCGGGAATCCTTTTTCTGTGCGTGTTCGGCGTTCGGAAGCGCTCACTGACCACGTGGATCATCATCGCGATGGTCCTGGGTGGGGAGATCGGACACGATTTCCCCGCATTCGCCGTGAACCTGAAGTTGCTCGGCGCCATTTTCCTGCGTCTGGTAAAGGCGATCGTGGCTCCGCTCATCATCAGCACGCTAGTGGTGGGGATCGCGGGGCATTCAAACCTGCGCCAGGTGGGGCGCATGGGACTGAAAGCGCTTATCTATTTTGAGATTGTAACGACCATGGCGCTTTTTATTGGGCTCGCTGCCATCAATATCAGCAAAGCAGGAGTCGGCGTGCAGATGCCTCCGGCGATGCGCGGGGAGCAGGCGCCTCCGACCCAAAAGCTGACTGCATCCGATGTGATCCTGCATAGTTTTCCTGAGAATATCGCGAAGTCGATTGCCGACGGACAAGTACTGCAAGTGGTGGTGTTCGCCGCGCTTTTCGGCATTGCGCTGGCAACCACAAGGGAAGCGATGAAGCGCCCCCTGCTGATCTTCTTCGACAGCATGAGCGCGGTGATGTTCAAATTCACGAACATAGTCATGCTTTTCGCGCCCATCGGCGTTGGCGGCGCCATCGCGGCGACCGTTGCCACCATGGGTATTGGTGTGATGGTCAGCCTTGCCAAGCTTTTGTTAACGCTGTACGCGGCGCTGTTTGTCTTTATTCTTGGCGTGCTGCTGCCGGTGGCCCTCCTGTTCCGGGTCCCGATCCGCGGATTTATCCGGGCGGTGGCAGAACCGGCGTCTATCGCGTTCGCTACGGCGAGTTCTGAAGCAGCTTTGCCGCGTGCCATGGAAGCGATGGAAGCTTTTGGAGTCCCCAAACAGATGGTGGCATTCGTGATCCCCACCGGCTACAGCTTCAATCTGGATGGCAGCACGTTGTATCTGGCACTGGCTTCCGTATTTGTGGCTCAGGTGGCGGGCATCCACATGACCTTTGGCCAACAGCTCATGATGATGTTCACCCTGATGCTCACGAGCAAAGGCTTTGCCGCAGTGGCTCGCGCATCGTTGGTGATCTTAATGGCGACCGCTGATTCATTCGGCCTGCCGAAGGAACCGATCCTGATGATCCTGGGAATCGATGCGCTGATGGACATGGCGCGCACCAGCGTGAATCTGGTGGGCAATTGCCTGGCGAGTTGCGTGGTCGCCCGATGGGAGGGCGAGTTCCGGACGGAGGTTCCTCCGCCGGAAGTGATGGAAGGAGTGGCACAGTGAATACCGGATTCTTTAGATCTAGCAGAGATGCACGGCTCAAGCCGTGCCCTTCTACAGTCAGCTTTTCCCCACGTTAGCTTCGCGGACGTGGCACCGGGCGCTAGAGTTGGTCGAGGGTCAGTTGGACGTCGGCCGTAGCCCAAGCTTTCTGATACTCCGCGCGCGCTGCTGAATCGGGTTTGTGTTGCATGCGCAGCGCTTCCGCCAAGCCAAAGAGTGAGCGACCATTGTTGGGATTGCGCGCCAGATCTTCGCGGAAGACCTTTTCAGCTTCTGACGGTTTATTAGCGCGCAGTAGAGCACCGCCCAGTGATTCCCGTACGGGAGCGATCCAGTTGGGCGGCTCGTCGTAATCGAGCTGGTCTTCCACTGCGACGGCTTGGCGCAGATGGTTAAGCATCTTCAGGGGTTCGATCTGGGCTTCCACGATAAGCTGCGAGAGTTTGACCACCTTCTCACTATTGCCAGTGCCGAGCGAATTGAGCGGGACCTTCCTTGCCGCGGGCGCGAGCTTATTCATCTCTGCGAGCTCCCGCGCGGCGTGCGCGCGCTGTTGTTTGCCCGCGAAGGCCATGGCGCGCGAATAATGCCACTGATAAGTGCTCATGGGCAGATCGCCGGCGGGGGCAGGCATCTTGAGAACATCATCCCAGCGGCGGAAGCGTACGGCAACCAGCGCAGGCATGGCGAGGAATGGGTCCATGGACGGCATCTCTTTTACATGCGGCTCAAGCTGGTTGTATATCTTTTGTGCCGAGGCTGCCGCTTCCCCACTCCGCCCCAGAGTGGCGGCCTCCACGGTAATGAAGTGCAGGTTATGCATGTAATACATGGTGTAAGTTCCCTGGGCGTGGGTCTTGCGGAAGAAATCTTCGTCCACGGTGGCGGCGGCGCGGTTGGTCTCAAGCGAACGCTCATGGTTTCCGGTACGGATATAAATGTGGCCGGGCATATGCACCAGATGTCCGGATGCAGGCGCCATGGCAGCCAGGCGGTCAGCGCTTTTCAGCGCGCGCTCAGGATGCGGCGATGCTTCTACCGCGTGGATATACAGGTGGTTGGCGCCGATGTGCTCAGGTTCACGATGGAGCACGGATTCAAGCGTGCGCACGATCTCTTCGGTCTCCGGAGCAGGCGTGCCATCCTTCGCCCAAAGCCGCCAGGGACGAAGATCCATCAGGCTCTCCGCGTAGAGCGTGGCCGCATCCATATCGTCAGGATTTTGCTCCGCGAGGCCATGCATGGCGCGCGCATACGCCTCTGATAGTTTTTTGTAATCCGGATCTGCAGCCGTGGTGTAGCGCTTTGCCAGCGCGGCGACGTAATCCTTTTCCTTCTGGTTGGCTTTTGCCATGTGCTGGACCGCATTCTGCAAAGCGTCATACGCTTGCTTCTCGCGTGCGGCATCCACAGCCAGGTTGTAGTTGGGGCCAAGCGAGAGCGCGATCCCCCAGTACGCCATCGTCATATCCGGATCGAGCTGGGTTGCCGCCGTGAATGAGCGCACCGCCTCATCGTGGTTGAAGCCGTAATACAGCGCCATGCCCTGCTCAAAATACTTCTGCGCTTCCGCGTTTGTGGACGAGGTAGGATGTGGGACCCGGCCATAGCTGGGATCCAACGGCGCGCGCTCCATGCCAGTTTGTGCTGCCGCGGTAAGCGACAGCAGCAAAGCCGCAATCAATATCCTGCGATTCATGATGCGCCAGCTTACCGCTGGAGGGAAGTTTGAGGCAAGGAGCGTTTCTGGTTTTTGGTTTCTGATTTCTTCTGGATATTCGAACATTCCAGGGCTAAAGCCCTTTCTTTAAAGCAGCTTTTCACCCGACTAAAGTCGGGTGCCCTTGTGCTTACGCTTGTTGTGGTCTTCCCACGTCAGCTCGCTGCGCGAGCGGGACGTGGGGCACCAGGATTTTGCATACATCAGCTCGCTGTCGCTACGCGACAGCAGAGGCGTTGTCCCTCGTCGCATGAACGCTTCAGGGCTCCGCCCTTGCGCAGGCTCACTCGGGATGACAGAACTTGCGTGATAGCATCGAAGTTCAACCATGCCAACTGGAAAACTACATGTAATCCCTCTCGGTGGGCTCGGCGAGTTCGGCATGAATTGCATGGCCATTCGCTGGGCAGATGACATTATCGTCGTCGATTGCGGCCTCATGTTCCCGGAACAGGAGTTGCTGGGCGTTGACATTGTGGTCCCAGACATCACCTACCTGCTGGAAAATCGCGACAAAGTGCGCGGTATCCTGCTCACGCACGGCCATGAAGACCACATCGGCGGACTCCCCTGGTTCCTGAATGAACTCAATGTTCCGGTGTATGCCACGGAATTCACGCTCGCGCTGGTGGAGAACAAGCTGGAAGAACACGGTCTGCTGGACGATGCGAGCCTGAATGAGATCCGTCCGGGAGACCATTTCAAGCTTGGCATCTTTAATATCCACCCCATCCGGGTGACTCATTCGCTGGTGGATTGCGTGGCGCTGGCGATCCATACTCCGCTGGGAGTGATCATCCATACCGGCGATTTCAAAGTGGACCCCACGCCGACGGACAATGAACTTTTCGATCTGCACGCATTTGCTGAGTACGGCAAGCAGGGTGTATTGGCGCTGTTCCAGGATTCAACCAACGTGGAGCGCTCCGGATACACACCCAGCGAGCGGGCAGTGCGCACAAAGTTTGAAGAGATCTTTGCCCGGGCGCAGCGGCGGCTCTTCGTCTCGTGTTTTTCGTCTTCGATCCATCGGCTGAAGCTCGCTATCGAGATGGCGCACCATCATCGACGCAAAGTGGCGTTCGTGGGGCGGTCGATCTCAGAGGCTTCAGAGATCGCGCAGGACCTGGGATACATTGACGTGCCGGACGGACTCATCATCCACCCGGGACAGATCAAGGATTTTCCCGCCGAGCGCGTCTGCGTGATGATCAGCGGGACCCAGGGCGAGCCTATGTCCGCGCTCTCACGGGCAGCGGTGGATAACCATAAACACGCGAAGATCGAGCCGGGTGACACGGTGGTGCTCTCCTCGCGCATCATCCCGGGCAATGAGAAGAGCATCTATCGCGTCATCGATCATCTATACCGGCGCGATGCCAATGTGCTTTACGACGACGGCTCCTGGCCGCCAATCCATGTGAGCGGACACGCGAGCCAGGAAGAGCTTCGCCTCATCATCAACCTGGTGCGGCCAAAGTTTTTTATTCCGATCCATGGTGAATATCGCCAGTTGAAGCGACACGCTGAGTTAGCGAAGTCCATGCCGGGCGTGGTGGGCCAGGTGGTGATGATCGAGAGTGGCGACATGCTGGAATTCGACGAGCTGGGCGCGCGAAAGATCGGCAAAGTGCCGGTGGGCCGCGTGTGCATCGATTCCGGATCGATGGGAGAAGTGGTGGAAGACCTGGTGATCAAAGACCGCCGCCATTTGAGTGAGGATGGCATTGTTCTGCCGATCATTGCCATCAATAAACACACCGGACGGGTGGAGTCGGCGGAGATCGTGACCCGCGGATTTGCTCCTTCCCACTCGAGCGAAGCGGAGCTCACCCAGCAAGCGCGCGACATCATCGCGCAGACACTGGCGCAATCAAGCGATGAAGAGAAGAGCGATTACGGCGTGATGAAAGAAAAGATCCGCGCTGACCTGAAACGCTTCATCGTGAAAAATACGCAACGGCGCCCACTGATACTGCCGGTGATCCTGGAGATCTAGCCTCTCCTTTATACTCAGCGGTTCGGGGAGAGATTCCAATCGTCACATTGCAAGACATAAAGCTCGCGCAGGAGCGCATTCGCGGGGTGGCATTGCGCACACCCCTGGTGCGCTATGCGAAAGCTACCGACGCACAGTTTTTTCTCAAGGCAGAGAACCTGCAGCCGATCGGATCGTTCAAGCTGCGGGGCGCCTACAACAAAGTTGCGTCACTGACGGAAGCAGAGCGACGGCGCGGGATCATCGCGCATTCCAGCGGGAACCATGCACAGGGCGCGGCCTATGCGGCAAGAGCGCTGGGCGTGCGCGCCACCATCGTGCTGCCCAGCAGCGTTCCACCTGTCAAACTTGAAGCAACCCGCGCGCTGGGTGCGGAGATCGTGATCAGCGGGCCCACCAGCGCGGAACGCGTAAGCCTTGCAGCCAGGCTCGCGGAGCAGTTCGGCTATGTGGAGGTGCCTCCCTATAACGATGAGAAGATCATTGCCGGCACCGCCACCATCGGCATGGAGATCCTGGAGGACCTGAGCGATGTTGACCTGGTGCTTGCCCCAGTCAGTGGTGGCGGGCTGATCAGCGGCATTGCCGCAGCCATCAAGATGAGCAATGCCAAGGTGAAGGTGATTGGCGTGGAACCGGAGATCGCTGCCGATGCGCAGGCGAGCTTGCGGGCGGGCGAGCGCGTTACCTGGGACCCGAATGAGGTCACAAAAACCATCGCGGACGGCCTACGGACTACCCCGGTGGGCGAGATCCCTTTTGAGCACATGAAAAAATATCTGGATGACATTGTGACGGTCACCGAAGATGAGATCCGCGGGGCGGTGAAGATCATCCTGCAAGACGCGCGTTTACTGGCGGAGCCCAGCGGAGCGGTGGCCCCGGCGGCTTACTTGTTTCACAAAGAGCGATTCCCTGATGCGACAAAGATCGTCGCAGTGGTGAGCGGCGGCAATATTGCGCCGGAGATGCTACGGGAGATTTTGACTAGATGAATATGAAACCGATCCGACTGATCTCTTCCCTTTTGATGCTGACGTGTTCTGCATTCGCCGCGCCGGCTGAACGCGCCATCCTGGTACGAGAAGCCACTCTCTACCTCTCGCCAGACACCAGCTCCACCAAGATGGCCAAGGCGGAACGTGGGCGCGAGGTGGCGATCTTTGAAAAAAGCCGCGAGTACCTGCACGTTCTGGCAATGCTCGATAAAGGCCGCGAGATCACGGGATGGATACTCGATAAGGGTGTGGTTCGCACCTCCACGCCGAATGGCGACGAGATCCTGTTCGGGGAAGCGGCTGACTCTGAGGCTGAAGCCGGCAAACGCGGAGGACGAAGGGGCGCCGATAAAGACGCATCCCGGCTGTATGCGCGGCTCGCGGAGTACTTCCCGAAATCAGAATATGCGGGCGAAGCCGCATGGCGGGCGGCAGACGTGCAGTGGCAACTCAACCGCGAAGATCAGATGTCTCGCAAGTCAGCTAAGGAGCGCGATCCTTATATGCGAACGCCGATCGATGACGAAGCCATGAGGAAGGTGATCAAAACCTTTCCCGGCAGCAGGTGGGCGGACCTGGCGGCGTGGGACATGATCGACAATAAGCTCTGCGGGGAATGGCAGGGTTCGGCGAAGTGTCCGGAAAAGGAGAGTGAGATCTACGAGGAGTACATCAAAAAACACCCTCAATCTCCGAAGAGATATGAAGCCCAATACGATGCCGCTTGGAGGCAAGCGGCGTTGGTAGATATCTATCGGGGCAATGGGGACCAAACCAAGGCCAACGCAGCCAAGACGCGGGCGGTGAGTCTGGCGCAATCCCTTGCCGCCCGGCCGAATGACCCGGGTGATTGGCCCGCCCGGGGCCAACGACTTCTGTTCTTGTTGAATGAAGGCATTCCCATCTACGGCACTTCACTCGAGTAGAAAGCGAGTTCTCCCAGTTGAACGACTATCTGCTCTCCTTGATCCTCGGCATGGTTGAAGGACTCACCGAATTTATCCCCGTCAGTTCCACCGCTCACCTGCGGATCACGGAAGCGCTGCTCGGCATTGATCTAAGCAACGGCTTCTGGAAGATGTATTCCATCGTGATCCAGTTGGGCGCGATCCTGGCGCTGCCGATCTATTTCCGGCAGCGAATCGCGAAATTTCTTTCTACTTTTCCGGGCGGCGAACGTGGCGATCGCACAGTGATGACGCATCCGGTCTCACTGGTGATGATCGCATTCGTGTGTACCGCGGTGCCTTCCTTGCTGGCGATCAAGATCATTGGCAAACATTTGGAGTCGCTGGAATTGATGGGGACCGCGCTGCTGGTGGGCGGCATTGTCATGTGGGCAGTGGATGCGATGTATGGGAGTCGCGCCGAGTACCGCACCCGGCGCGTGGAAGAGATGACATTGGGGCAGTCGGTGTGGATCGGACTCTGCCAGACGCTGTCAGCGATCTTTCCCGGGACCTCGCGTTCCATGGCGACCATCGCCGCGGGACAGACTGCGGGCATGACGCGCGCCTCCGCGCTCGAGTTTTCTTTCTTTCTCTCCATCCCGACGATGGTGGCGGCCACGGGCTATGACCTGCTGAAATCAGTGCGCGGCAAGCATGGCGATCCCAGCCCGATCGGCACGCTTCACATGGACGCGCATAGCTGGATGGTGCTCGGCATTGGCTTTGTGATCTCTTTTGTGGTGGCACTGGGCGTGGTGGCGTGGTTCATGAATTGGGTGCGGCAACGGGGATTTGTGCCGTTCGCGGTATATCGGATCATTGTGGGGATCGCGGTCCTGGTGTGGGTGGCCGCGCGCTAGAGCGCGCAGCACTTAGCAGTCAGCACTCAGCATTCAGCGAAGATCATATCTCACAGACGGTACAAGATAAGTTACTGAATCTGCTTGATTTCTCTGTCATAATCATTCTGCTCTGGGGTTCTTTGGCTCCTTGAAAGAGGCGATTGCCTTGCTCAGGAGCAGTGCGCCTCATGAAGTATTTCAACCTGATCTTTACCCCTACGAAGAACCGTCGGCTGAATGAGCTGATCGGCTTTGTGCTGCTGGTATCCGCGGCACTCGCTTTCCTGGCACTGGCTTCTTACTCTCCGCTGGATCCCTCGCTCAATACCGCGGGCTCCGGGACCTCTGCTTCCCCCGCGCGCAACTGGATTGGCGTGGTGGGCGCCTTGGGAAGCGATCTGTTGCTGCAAGTGATCGGGATCGCTGCCTTTGCCATGCCGGTGATGTTTGCCATGCTGGGACTGCGCTGGTGGAAGTCTCGCGCGGTGGTGACGCCTTCGGCCAAATGCATTGGCGGCGCCGCCCTCATGATCTTTACCCCAGCGCTGCTGGCGCTGCTTCCCTTGCAGTTACGCTGGATGCACGCCCTGCCCATTGAAGGGATGATGGGGCGCATCGTTGGCGACTTCATGATCCATTACTTCAATGTGCCCGGCGCATACATCCTCTCGATCAGCATGATCGCCGTTGCCATGTATCTGTCCACGGCATTCTCCTTCGGCGCTTTACAGCTATGGTTTCAGACGCGCTTTGCTTTTGCTTACGCCTTGCGCGACCGTTTCCTCGATTGGAAAGAAGCCCGCGCCAAAGCGAAAGCAGCCAAAGAATTGGAGAAGCGGAAGACGGTCAAGCCCGTGGTCACGTCACAGTTGGTGCCGAAGAAGACGGTGGTTGCCCCGGTGGCTCCACCCGCACAGCAGATATACCCGACGGCGGCGCAATCGGCCTCTTCCACCTCAACCCCGGTCACCACCGGAATCGCGCGCATGCAGGAAGAGAGCGCGGAGGATATTGAGATCGGCACCCGGGCGGATATCGACCGCAAAGCCAAGACCATCCTGCCGAAAGCAGCCGGGGGATACAAGTTGCCTTCCAGCGCGTTGCTGCACCGCCCGGACGCCCAGCAGAGCATCAATGAAGACGAGCTGAAAACGCTGGCCGCCGTACTGGTTGAAAAATGCACCGAGTTTGACGTGCATGGCCAGGTGACTCAGATCAACCCCGGCCCAGTGGTGACAACCTACGAATTCAAACCGGATGCGGGCGTAAAGTACAACCGCATCACTTCCCTGCAGGACGACCTCTGCCTGGCGCTCAAAGCGGAGAGCGTGCTGATCGAGCGCATGGCGGGCAAGTCCACGGTCGGGATCCAGGTCCCGAATGAGAAGCGCGAGACTATCTGGTTGCGGGAGGTGGTTGAATCAAGCGAGTTCAGCGACCCCAAATCGCGGCTTACGCTGGCCATGGGCAAAGACATCAACGGCCGCATCGTAAGCGCGGACCTGGCCACGATGCCGCATCTGCTGATTGCCGGCTCCACCGGCGCGGGCAAGAGCGTTGCCATCAATGCCATGATCATGAGCGTGCTGTACAAGAGCACGCCGGAGCAGGTGCGCTTGATCCTGGTGGATCCCAAGCGGCTGGAGCTGGGCAACTATGAAGGCGTGCCGCACCTGTACACGCCGATCATCACCGAACCCAAGCTGGCGTCCTATGCGCTGCGCAACGCGGTGCGGGAGATGGAGCGCCGCCTGAAGGTGCTGGCGGAGAAAGGCGTGCGCAATATCGGCCAGTACAACGCGTTGTTTGAAGGCCAGACGCCGAGCCTCTTTGAAGATGCCAGCGAGCACAAACCGCTGCCGCACATTGTGATCATCATTGACGAGCTGGCGGACCTGATGATGCTGGATGGCAGCAACGTGGAAGAGTCCATCACGCGATTGGCGCAGATGGCGCGCGCCGTGGGCATCCACTTGATCCTTGCAACCCAGCGCCCCAGCGTGGACGTGATCACGGGATTGATCAAGGCGAACTTTCCCGCCCGGGTCAGCTTCCGCGTGGCTACAAAAGTGGACTCGCGCACCATCCTGGACGCCAATGGAGCGGAATCGCTGCTGGGACGCGGTGACATGCTGTATCTGCCTTCGGGATCATCGCGAGTGCAGCGCGTACATGCGCCGTTCGTTACTGAGAAAGAGATTGCGGCGGTGGTGGAGTTCTGGAAGTCGCAAGGCCAGGCGCAGTATGAAGAGAAGTTCCTTGCCGCCCCGAAAGAGGAGAACGGCCGCGCCGATGGCGCAGGTGACGGAGCGGACGGCAATGACAATGACGAACTCTTTCAGGATGCGGTGCGCGTGGTGCTGGAGTATGGCAAGGCATCTACTTCCCTGCTGCAGCGGCGGTTGCGCATTGGGTACGGCCGTGCAGCCCACCTTATTGACCTGATGGAGCGGGACGGGTTGGTGGGCCCCGCTGATGGCCCCAAGCCCCGCGAGGTGTTGAAGCGTCCGGACTGGCTGAACGAAGTGGAAGAAACGTTGCGATAGATCCACTTTGCAAGTTCCGCACGCCTGACCTCTCAAAGTCTCTATTTTTTGAGGGACTTGAACGCGACCGCTCCCAGCGCGATGATCACCGTGAGCAGAACGATCCAGAGCATGGTGGGATGGCGCTCCATCCACGGACGATCGTCCGGGCGGGGCTGATAGTCCGGATTTTTCTCTTCCGGACCGAGCCGTGCCTCGGTCGCATTCTGTGATGCTGTAAAGAATTTTGCGAAGTCATACACCGGTGGGGAGAGTTTTTCGTCACCGTATAAAAGAGTGACCTCAGAATCTGCGGCATTGAAATAGATCCGACGCTCCATGGTCTGTGCTTTTACGGACTTGATGCGCAGCGGAGGATTGTCCTGGTCATCGATCTCAAGCCGGTACTGGCTACAGTGCATCCCGTTTGTCTCAATGGCAAGCGTTTCTGAATCCGCCATTCTGCCGAAACGCATCAGATGGACGCGGGAGATATCTTGCGGGATCTGCCGGCGGTCATCGCAGAAGAGCGCCGCGGGACGGCTGAAATTTACCTGGTGCGCCTCTACTTCCACGGCGACCCGGTCCAGAGGGACTTTCTTATCGAGCGACCATTTGAAGATGGTGTGCTTGTCCCGCTGCTGCTCCTCCGTTCGGACGGCTGCATCACGATAACGAGCTTTGTCCACCTGAAGATTCGCCACCGAGGCATCGCGAACGTCGTCGGGAGCGATACCGGATTCAATGACCACTCGCAAGAACCGGTATCGCGCAGGCGTTCGCAAGCGCACTCGGGTATTCGCGCCCAGCTCTTCTTTGCTGAAATCAAAGATCGTGAACGTGCCCAGCTTCACCCAGTGATCCGCGCTGAGCGAATCGGCGGCCTCAATGCTTGCGCGGCTCACGAAATCCTTTTTTGTGATGTTGAAGCCGATCTCGTCATACTCCGGAACATCCACGTCCAGGAGGAACTGGGTCTTCGGGCCCACAGCGCCTTTGTTGAAGAGGCGAACCGGCGTCGCGCCCAGGTGTGATTGGCCCGTCTGCACGGTGAGGATGTACGGAACCTCGTTGTCTTTCGACCGCAGACGGAGGTCGCCCAGGTCCGAGCGCGCATTCCGCCAGAGCGCCTCATCCGGCACCACATAACCCTGCTTGGCGGCGGGGTCAACATTCACAGAGCGCTTGAATCGCGAGTGGGAGCCGGTTCCGATAGGAGTGGCAAATATCAGGACGAGCGCCAAATATCTAGCGGTCATTCGTCTTTCCCAGATCGATCCAATCTTTCTGGTACGCGAACGACACCGCCAGCAACAATGCACCCAGCACGATGAAGCTGAGCACGCGGAAGCCGCTGCTGAGTTCGCGCACGTCATAGAGGAAGACTTTGGCGATGGCCAGGGCGAGAAGCACCATCGCCTGCCAGCGCAGGAGCGCCCGCTTCCGCCAGAAGCCCACCGTCATAAGCGCGGCGCCGTAGGCCATTGCCAACGCGGAAAAGGTGAAATCGCGCGCAACGGTGAGGTCATAACGCCTCTGCGCCTCGGCTGGAGTCCAAACACCCAGGGGCACCATCTGCCGCGCGAAATAATCCCGCACCTCTGCGCCCAGCGCGACCAGCGCCAGCGCGTTGAAGGCGATGCCGGCAAACCATTCCGCTTTTTCCCGGCCCTCTGAGGGGTCTTGGCGCAGGCTGATCCTGATCCCCGCCATCACCGCCAATGCCACCAGGTAGGTGGCGAATCGGGCATTGAACAGCAAGTGTTGGGAGTAGAAATCGTCTACTAGGAGCAGCCGAAAAACGCCCAATGCCAAGCCGCAGATCGCAGCATTGCGGAGGAATCTGGATCCTGCACGGTGCGCCACATACAGGATCGCTGCCGCCTCCAGAAGCCATCCAATGGTGATCCAGTGCGAGTGCAGCTTGAGCGGTATCGCAATGGTAAGAAAGCCGAGCCCGATTGCCAGGTGAAGCCAGGGATTGAGCTGCGCATGGGGAAGGTCCATGACTCCGCTCTCCCCATCCGTGCGCCGCAGCAGCGAAGCCAGTGCGATATAGAAGGCGCCCAATCCCGCAGCAACGAAAGCCCGCACATCGTCTGCCGCGCGCACATCATCGGTAAGCTGATAGACCTGGACGAAATAAACGCCGGCATTCAGCAGAGCGAGTGCCAATAGCGATCTGGGTAATCCGTGTGCGCGAAGGGATGTAGCCCAGTCGCGCTGGATCGGCTTGAGCAACGGGATGATCGCAAACACTAGGAAAAATAAGGTACTGAATACAAAAGCGATGGTTCGATCCTCATTGCGCAGACCGAACCGGTTCGCCCATCCCAGGTAGAGGGTCATTGTCCCGAAGAAACTGCCCAGCAGCAATCGTCCCCAAGGCCGCATCGCCACCAGGACCGCGGTGGCCACATCCAGCAGCAGCACGTAGGTAAACAAGGCGATGGGCCGGTTCTGACCGGTAGAAAGCAGGATCGGCGTGGAGAAGCCACCTACCAGTGCGACTGCCGCGATCATTTCCGCATCACGGCGGAGGGCAAGCAGTCCGGTGAATGCTGTGACCGCCATCATGGCGAAAAACGCTACCGGGTTGGGGACAAGCTTATAAAGTTGAAACGCCGCCCAAAGCGATAGATAGAGTATGCCCGCACCGGCGGCGGTCAATGAGTGCGAAAACGCCTTGTATCCCTTGCCGTAAAAGCGCTCACTCCAAAGCACCAGCGCGATGCCCGCCACCAGACCGATGGCTACGCGGCCTGAGGCGCCGATCCAATCGTTATCGAAAGCCAGCTTGAGGAAGTAGGCAACGCCAATCAGCAGCGCCGTGATGCCAATGCGGTTCAGCCAATGCGAGCCGATCCGTGATTCCAGGTCCCGGTCAAGGTGCGGTGGCGCACTTGGGGCGGATGCATCAGTCGCCGGCGAAGGAGGAGCCACCGGCAAGGGTGAGACAGGCGGGGGCGGGAGCGGCACCGGAGCGCGGTCCTGGGAAGGAGGATGCGTCACCTCCAACCGCGAGACTCTTGCAGTGAGCTTTTCGATCGCTTGCCGCAGCTCTGCTAGTTCGCTCTCTGGTTCCATGCCGTGGCGAACACTCTACCTGTTTTTTGGCTTCGTCGGAAGCGCGAAAAAGGAGATTGTCTGCACCGGGAAACAAAAACGCGCCTCCGAAGAAGCGCGTTTTTGGCAACAAGATTCACTCAAAAAATCGGACTGAAGAAGAAGACATTGTCCACTAACTCAGCGAATGTTGCCTGGCCGGCAACCACGTTGTTGAACTCGACCCGCGAGATCCCCGTACTGCTGGTGATATCGATGGTCTCCTGCCGGAAGGTAGACCCTCCAGCCGCGGTGTAGGTAAAGACCTTGTTCCGCGAGAAATTCAGAGGGTTGCCGTTCGAATCAAAGGCAGCGACAGGAAATTCCGGAATGCTACTGTTGCCCCGCAATTGGAATTCCAAGCCTCCGGTCTGGCGGCTCACGTACATGACCATGGTTCCAGCGGAAAAGTTCCCGATGCTGTGGTTACCAGCCTCATTCGCCGGATCGTAAACGCTTGAAACGAAGAGTTGCGGCTGGCTCGCATTTGTGGGCGTGAACGAAAACGACAATCCAAAGGTGGAGAACTGCGTCGACGCTTGGCAGTTGCCGCATGTCGGCTGTCCATTGGGCAGATTTTCCAGGGTGATCAGCGTCGGGTTGCTCTCTGAGAACGCGGTGGAGGTGGCGGTCTGCGTACCGCTTCCGTTGGCCACGAGAGTGTAACCATCCCCGGGACTGTCGATCACCAGGTCGGAGAAGGTTGCCACGCCAGTGGCATCCGTTACGGCGGAAAGAGTCCCGTACAGCGCGCCGCCGCCGGGGTTCGTGCCCGTGTTGCCAAGGCTGAGCGTGACATTGTTTCCGGGGACGGCCGCGCCGGAATTATCCAACGCTTGCACCCGGACCGCCGGCTTGATGGGCTGCCCCACGGTTGCAGCAGAGGGTTGAGTGACGAATGCCAGGTTGCTTTGCGCAACCACGAAGCTATCCGTCTTCACATTGTTTGTTTCCACAAGTTCAACCACATTGTTGTTCGCATCCGCTGTTGCGGTGTTGAGATAAGACTGGGCGACGTTGAGCACCACGTTGCGTGTGACACTGAAGCTCTGCCCCGCAGCCAGAACAGGGACTGCGTACGAGGGCGGCTGGCCCTCTCCCCCCGCTTTGATTCGAACTAATGACGGGCCGGCCGAAACCGTTCCAATGTTCTTCACCACTGCGGTCAACGTGATCTGATCGGTGGTTGAAGGTGTTGCCGGAGAGTGAGTGAACGAGTCAACGATCAGGTCAGGCAGAGTCGCTGAGTATGACGGCGTGTTCGTAGGATCATTCGTATTCGCCGCCTGTGCAACCACTGCGGTTGTCACGTGAGTGAGTATCTGGTTCATCTGATCGATGGTCACGTTCTCGCCGCGGATGGTGACCAGCGCCGTCTCTCCGGGGGCAAGCGCGATGGTCGCATTGGAAACATTCGGGTTCGTGATCGCGGCATTGCTGAGATCAATGGCCCCTGAGACGCTCGCGTTGTTGATGTTCACCACCGGCTGATTCTGGTTCTGATCGACCAGGGTGCAGCCGACGGAATCCGGCGTGGAATACGGCTTGCTGATGA
This sequence comes from Terriglobales bacterium, assembly GCA_038254775.1. GTDB lineage: Bacteria > Acidobacteriota > Terriglobia > Terriglobales > Acidobacteriaceae > JBBSFV01. The sequence continues at coordinate 16,704 of JBBSFV010000014.1, forward strand.
TCAGTTGCAATGGCGTACCCGGGTCCGTGCCCACCAGTTGGACCGTGTAGCTGGTGCTGGTGTTGCCGGTGTTGGTGATCGAATAGGTGGCATCCGTCACCGGGGCGTTCGAGACATTGGGGTTGGAAACATTCGGATTCGAGACGTTGGGATTCGAAACGTTCGGATTCGAGACATTCGGATTCGACACGTTGGGATTGACCACGTCATTGGAGACGTTGGGATTCGAGACGTTCGGATTCGAAACATTTGGGTTCGAGACGTTGGGGTTCGAAACGTTGGGGTTCGAAACGTTGGGATTCGAGACGTTGGGATTCGAGACGTTGGGATTGGAAACGTTGGGGTTATAGATCTCGACCAGGGAGACGGCTGAACCGGTGTTGTTTCCATCCGGATCAATAAGGCCAGGAGCGGTTGGATCGGTGTTCAACACCACGAAGCTCTTCAATCCGGCGGGCTTGAGGCCGACTGCGGCTGGAGCGGTGATCTCATCCACGTTGACGGTGATGGTTGCCGTAGGGGAGCTGGAAAGCGCGTAGACGTTGCGCGCGACGGAGGAGTGCGCCGCCACTATCACGTCCAGCGCGGAGGTAGCTGCGGGTAGTGGGCTCACCGGCGGATTGGGAGCGGCAATGAATGATGCGAAGCCGCCAAAGGGCGCCAGAGAAAGCCGGAACGAGCGGTCAAAATTGGTGGAGTTCTGCACCAGAATCGCAAATGCACGCTGCACGCTGGAGCTGAGCGGCTTATTGTTCTGCGGAGAAGAGACCTGCAAACCCTGGGTGATCAGGGAGCTGTAAATGTTCTGGTTCCGCATTCCCTCCTGGCCGGCAACGCAGTCTGGCCGGATTGCGCCCGCCTGATAGATACTGCCCTGTGAAGATACTGTTCCGGGCGGCGTGTAGTGCGTCCAGTTGCCATCCTTCGGCGGCCGCACGTCCTGATTGGAAGTAAATGACGCCACGTATACGGGCGATGGAGTGGGTCCGGAATTGAACTTCCAGCCATTTGCGGTATTCACCATGGTGAGCCCCGCGATATCAATGTAATCCCCCATGAACGGCACCTGCCCTTGCTGGAAGAGCGGAAGGTTAGGCGGATTGATCTCAAGTTGCTGCAGCGTGGTAGTGCCATCGCCGCGGGTACCCAGTTTGTATTGAGAGACGCGGGTGGTGTTGAAGGCGGGAGTCGATCCAGGCGCGCTCTGCCCCACTCGAACTTCAATAGTATGGCGGATCGCCGTTAATCCGGTGTCGCTCAGGAAAGCACTGAAAACAGCAGACGGGTTGTAAGCAGCGTCTCCCGGATCCAGCTCGCCACGTTTAGCGCGCGTCTCCTGGTAGTAGGAGCCATTCAAGTATGGGGTGAATGGATCCTGGAATGTGAAGTGTCCGGTGGTATGGGTAAAGCGCTCGTCATAGTAGAGCGCCATCAGCCTGCCGTCAGTGAACGTAAGCTGCGGAATGAACTGGTGTCCGCGGCTAAAGCTGCCGGAGTTGGCCTCATCCGTGATGGGCTGATTGTCCACCATCGCCGGCGCGCTCCAGGAGACGAAGTCACTCGAAGATGTGATCACGATGCGGGCATCGTTATTCGCCTCCGGCCGCCGCTCCGACCAGGCCACATAGACTCGTCCGTTCTGGTCGATCGCCATCGTGGGAAATGAATTGGTGCGGAAAGATTGAGTTGTAGTGCCCTGGTCGAAGAATGAGACCGCATTCGGCAGGGTGGCGTCATAGGAAGCATGTGTCACGATGTTCACGCCCTTGGTGAAGGTGGCGCCAAAATCGGTGGAACGAACAATGGTGATGGCGTTCGGTGAATTCGAGGCTGCGAATTGCCGCCACGCTACGTAGACGTAACCCGTCGTGGGATCTACCTGGACGGTCGCGCCCTGATTGATCGGGTATCCTTCGCTCAGTTTGGTCGGCGTGCTCCAGGTGGCGCCGCAATCCGTGGAGCGGCTGAGGTACAGCTTGGTGCGGATGGTCACATCATTGCCGACGATCACTGTGTAAGCGATGTAAACGTTGCCCGCCGGAATCACCTGCGAGACAGTAGTGCCATTTTGTGGAACTTGGATGGTGCAAGTGGCGGTACCGCGTGGAACGTCTGTCGCGATCCAGGGTTTGTCGAGGAATTGCCCTGCACTGCCGTGATCGATGACTGCCGCGGATACATAGCGAATGGAATCCTGGTTCTGGCGCGGGTCGCCATTCTCCTTGTTGTTGAGATCGACAAAACGAGAGACGAATACCTGCCCTTTATTGGCGCCACGATCGAAGGCGATACCACTGAAATAAAACATGCCATTGCTGCCCGCGCGCACCACTGCGTCTGCGGCCGTGGTAAAGCCCTTCAGCGGAGATGCCAAGCCCGTGGGAGTGTTGTCTTGAGGAAATCCCGGCAGCAATGTGCTGCGCCATGTGGCGCCGCCATCATATGATTTATACATTCCCAGCCAGGCATCGCCGGTGACTTCAAAGCCCGGCAGCACGTCCACCGCCGGAAGATCCACGGTGCGGTAGTCGTTTGCGCCGGCGAGCACGTGGCGCGGATTGCGAGTGGAGATCGCCAATGAGGGTTCGTTCTGCCGCTGCAGGAAAGGATCGCCACCGGGCCACACTTTTCCTGAGACCATGTTCACATTTTGGCCGGGGGTTTGCGAGAAGGCGCCTGCGGTGAGCGCAAGGATCAACAGAACGATTGAATAACGTTTCATTTCACAACTCCAATTGTCGTGCAGTTCGAGTTAAGGCGTGCCGGGGGAGGGCAGGAGTTCACAAGTATGCTCCTGCTGCTTTTTCCTGGCAACAGATTGACGGTGAAAGCTTTGCCTTACCCCAAAAGGACTAGTCCTTCCGTAACTTCAGGATTATGGCTTGGGGCATACCCCGAATCTTCATTCTTGGGAGTCTTCGCCGCTGCGGCCGGATGGGCTTTAAGTGGCTCGCCCACTGGCTCCCAGCGTATGATGACCTTCCTAGCGCGGCTACGGCGGGACAGCCCAACGGCTCGGCTGCCAGGCCGGAATCACCCGCTGGCAAGGGATCAATGCCGGTTACCGCCCATCTCGCTGCAGTCAAGAGGAGGCGGCTGGAGGTGCGCGGCATCGTCCAGGGTGTGGGATTTCGTCCCTTTGTTTATAACCTTGCACACTCTTTAGGGCTGGTGGGATACGTTCTCAATTCCTCGGCTGGAGTCATCGTTGAAGTGGAAGGAAGTGAGGACCATCTCGCGCGCTTCCAGCAAAGATTACGGGAAGAGTTGCCGCCACTGGCGCAGATCGACGAGCTGACGTTCCGGGATATGGAACCGTGCGGCGATCACGAGTTCAGTATCCAGCAGAGCACGCACGCCGAAGGTGACTTCGTGCTGGTCTCTCCAGACGTGGCAACGTGCCCGGACTGCTGGGCAGATTCCACCCGTAAAGAAGATCGCCGTTTCGGGTATCCGTTCACCAATTGTACGAACTGCGGGCCGCGCTACACCATCATCCGAGACCTACCTTATGACAGGCCCAGCACCACCATGGCGGCTTTTCAGATGTGCACCCAGTGCCAGGCGGAATATGAAGCTCCGCGTGACCGCCGTTTCCACGCCCAACCGAATGCCTGCCCGCAATGCGGCCCGGGACTGGCGCTGGTCAGATCGGGATCATTCACCCGGGATGCGGATGTGGTGTTGAACTTCAGCTCCGGTGATCTCTCCCGAAGCATCCTTGCCGACGCCCGCAGATTGCTGCGGGCGGGCAACATCCTTGCCGTGCGCGGGCTGGGCGGCTTTCTTCTTTGCTGCGACGCCGGGAATGAAGTCGCCGTTCGCGGGTTGCGGACAAGAAAAAAACGCAGTGAAAAGCCCTTTGCCTTGATGGCGCGCGACGTGAACGCAGTCAAAGGATTTTGCGTGGTCTCATCCCATGACGCAGCAGCACTTGCCACTCCGCAGCGCCCCATCGTGATACTGCCGCGGCGTACGGATGCGAGCATCACGGCGGCCGTCGCGCCGGGAAATGACACCATCGGCGTGATGCTGCCGTACACCCCGTTGCACGCACTCCTGTTCGGAGACTCTGCTGATTCTCCACCCGAATTCAATGCGCTGGTGATGACCAGTGGCAACCTAAGTGAAGAACCGATCGTGACCGCGAATCAGGAGGCATGGAAGCGGCTGGCCGATGTTGCCGACTGGTTCCTCTTCCATAATCGGGACATTTATATGAGGGTCGACGACTCGGTGGTGCGTACATTCGCCGGGAAAACCCGCGTTTTAAGGCGCTCGCGCGGCTACGTTCCCCGCGCCATCGATCTCAAACACCCCCTGAAGGAGGTGCTCGCTTGCGGCGCAGAACTCAAAAACACTTTTTGCCTGACCAAGGACCATTATGCCCTGCTGAGCCAACATATCGGCGACCTGCAAAACCACGAAACCATGTGCTTCTTTGAAGAGACTCTGGAAAATTTGAAGAAGTTATTCCGGGTGACGCCGGCGATCGTGGCTCATGATCTGCATCCGCTCTATATGAGTACCCGGTTCGCGCAACGCTCTGAGCTGAGCAAGATCGGCGTGCAGCATCACCATGCGCACATCGCAAGCTGCATGGCGGAGAACGGATTAACGGAGAAGGTGATCGGAGTCGCATTCGACGGCACCGGATATGGCACCGACGGCCAGATATGGGGCGGCGAATTCCTGGTGGCGGATCTCTGCGGCTTCGAACGCCGCGCCCACCTTCGCTATGTGCCACTCGCCGGCGGTGACGCCGCAGTGCGGCAGCCATGGAGATCCGCGCTCAGTCATCTGCGGGAGTCTTTCGGCGAGTCTCTCCCTTCTCACCTTGCTTTGTGGCAGCAAGTACCGGCGAAACATGTGTCTTTGGTACAGACCATGCTTGTGCGCGGGGTGAATACCGTGAACACCTCCTCCAGCGGACGGCTGTTTGACGCAGTCGCATCGCTGGTAGGATTGCGCCATGAAGTGAATTTTGAGGGCCAGGCTGCGATCGAGTTGGAACTGGCCGCGAACAAAGATGTGAAAGAGGGCTATCCCTTCCAGATCGAATCCGGCGAACCCTCCCCGATCGATGTACGGCCGATGATCGAGGCGATCGTGCGGGACCTGAAAAGCGGAGCAGATGTAGGAGTGATATCGGCGCGGTTCCACAACACCCTCGCCGCCATCATTCTTGAAATATGTTGCCGCCTGCGTCGGCAAGAGAAGCTTGACCGCGTCTGTTTGAGCGGAGGCACCTTCCAGAACATGCTTCTGTTGCAATGGACCATAGCCGCGCTCAGCGCCAGCGGATTTAAAGTTTTCCTGCACTCGGCCGTGCCCCCAAATGACGGCGGCATCTCACTTGGTCAGGCGGTCATCGCGAACGCGCTGGTGCAACGAGAAGACTGAATCGAATGAGGATGCCAGGAGGATGGCAGGAGCGCACCAGAAGCACACACACACGAAAGCACACACACAAGAAAGGCACGGGGAAGGCCGAAGAATGAAATACGTAATCGCGCAGCATTTGAGTCAGGAGATCATCATCGCCTCAGCAGGGAGCACGCAATGACGGTGGAATCGGACTCGCATCGCTCCGTCCACGCCGCAGACGGCACCAGTTGGCATGACAAAGTCATGCGTAAATGCGCCGAATCCGTCGAGGTCAAGCAGAGGTTCTTTGAGCTGTATGCGACCGCCATCGGCGAGCTCAGCCAGAAGATGGCGGAGCGCTTTCGCGACGGCCATCAGCTCTGGGTGATGGGCAATGGCGGAAGCGCCTGTGACGCTCAACATGTGGCGGTAGAATTCATCCATCCCATTATCGAAAAACGCAGGGCGTTGCCGGCGCTCGATCTGGTCAGCCAGATCTCAGTGGTCACCGCCATTTCTAATGACAAGGATTTTGCCAAGGTCTTCGTGGACCAGATCGAGTTGTGGGGCAAACCCGGAGATATGGCTTTGGCGATCTCCACCAGCGGCAAGTCTCCGAACCTGATCTATGCGCTCGAAGCTGCCCGCCGTAAAGGAATGCTGACCATCGCCTTCTCCGGAAAAGATGGTGGACGTTTGCCGGAAGCCACTGATTATTGTTTCACTGTTCCCAGTTACAGCGTTCATCGCATTCAGGAATCGCACGTTGCTTTGCTGCACATCCTCTGGGACCTGACGCACGTCGCGCTGGGCGAAGAAGATGTGATCTGACATTTTTTAGCGTCAAAGAAAGGCCGGGCTTATGGTCTCGATCGTGGCCGAACCCGAGAAAGTTTTTACCAGGAGACGCGGAGACCACGAAGAGTCGGCCACTTCCCTGATCACACTTCTTTTTCGCAGGGCAGATAGAGATATCTCCAACATATAAATTATGACCAAGATCACAACTGACGAAGCGAACACGGATCCACCACGGCAAGAACAAGCCGGCGCGGATGTTGGCGGCAGCCTGCTGGGCGCAGTCTGCCCCGTCCCCATCTTTGATCACAAGCAGATCGTGCTCGGGCATGGCAGCGGCGGCAAGCTGACCTCTGAGCTGATCGAGAAGATTTTTCTGCCGGCATTCGGCAATGCACTGCTCGACAAGCTCGATGATCAGGCGGTGCTTGAGATCCATGGCATACGCCTGGCATTCACCACTGATTCTTATGTGGTGACTCCTATCTTCTTTCCCGGCGGCGATATCGGCGACCTGGCGGTCAATGGCACGGTGAATGATCTTGCGATGAGCGGAGCTCGTCCGCTGTATCTCTCCGTGGCATTCATTCTGGAAGAGGGGCTGGCAACCGAGGAGCTGCAACGCATTGTGGATTCCATGCGCAAGGCGGCGCATGCGGCTGGAGTGCAGCTTGTGACCGGCGACACCAAGGTGGTGAACCGCGGGAACGGCGACAAGATCTTCATCAATACCGCCGGCATCGGCGTGATCGAAAAGCCGGTGAACATCTCCGCCAGCCGCGCGCGGCCGGGCGACAAAGTGATTCTCAGCGGATATATCGGCGATCACGGTATGGCGATCATGTCACAGCGCGAGAACCTGGAGTTTGAAGGCCGCATCGAGAGTGACACCGCGCCCCTGCACGGCTTGGTTGCAGCCATGCTGGAGGCCGGAGAGGTGCATTCCATGCGCGACCCCACGCGCGGCGGCGTGGCCACCACGCTCAATGAGATCGCCGCTCGTTCCAAAGTTGGTATCTACTTGCGCGAGAACGATATCCCGATCCGCGAGTCAGTCAAGGGCGCCTGCGAGATCCTGGGCATGGACGCTTTGTATGTCGCGAACGAAGGCAAGCTGGTCGCAGTGGTGGCTGCGGAGGCGGCGGATGCAATGGTCAAAAAAATGCGCGAGCATCCCCTGGGGCAGGATGCTCGCATCATTGGAGAGATCGTGAGTGAGCATCCCGGCATGGTGCTGATGAAGACCGAGATCGGCGGGACGCGTGTGCTGGACGTGATGTTCGGCGAGCAGTTGCCCAGGATCTGTTGAGAGAAAGTCCATGGATCGGAAAATAAGTGGTGGCCAGAGACGGAATTGAACCGCCGACGCGCAGATTTTCAGTCTGCCGCTCTACCAACTGAGCTATCTGGCCACTTTATTGCAAGCGCCGCAGGAAAAAGCGGGGCGCCTTGCCACAAAATAATTATAGCAAGCCTTGGTGTCACGCGACGGCATTCCCAACTACTCTGCTGCATCGCGGACCGTGTTGATGCATCGTTTCACTGCGGCGTTCATCCAAGCAGTCTGCGCACACTTCCACTTTAAGACAGGAATCTAAAGATGAACGTTGCCGGATATGCCGCTCAGTCCGCCCAATCGCCCGTTGCCCCTTTCTCATTTACCCGCCGTGAGCTTCGCGAGAATGATATTGAGATTCAGATCGTCTATTGCGGAGTCTGTCACTCTGATCTGCATACCGCTCGGAATGAGTGGACCAATACCACATATCCTTGTGTCCCAGGCCATGAGATCGTGGGGCGGATCGCGCGCGTTGGGGATAAAGTCAAAAACTTTAAAGTCGGTGATCTTGCCGGGGTGGGATGTATGGTCGATTCCTGTCGCACCTGCGATAGCTGCAAGCAGGGCCTGGAGCAATATTGCGAGGTCGGCTTCACTGGCACCTATAACGGCGAGGACAAGCTACTCGGCGGCATGACCTATGGCGGCTACTCGCAATCGATCGTGGTAGATGAAGCCTTCGTCTTGCGCATACCCTCAAAATTGGACCTGGCTGGAGTGGGGCCGCTGCTTTGTGCCGGTATCACCACGTACTCACCTCTGCGCCACTGGAAGATCGGCAAGGGGCAGAAGGTGGGGATCGTTGGCCTGGGCGGATTGGGGCATATGGGTTTGAAATTTGCCGCAGCTTTTGGCGCGCACGTAGTGCTTTTTACAACTTCGCCCAACAAGAAGGAAGATGCTATGCGGTTGGGCGCGCATGAAGTGGTTATCTCCAAGCACCCGGCGGAGATGGAGAAGCATTTGAATAGCTTCGATTTCATTTTGGACACGGTCTCTGCGCCGCACGACATTAATGCATACCTGATGCTGCTCAAGCGCCAGGGCACCATGACTTGCGTGGGAGCTCCAGAAAAAGAACCAACGGTGCATCCCTTTAATTTGATCATGAAGCGCCGGAACCTGGCTGGCTCCTTGATCGGTGGTATTGCGGAGACCCAGGAGATGTTGGATTTCTGCGCAGAGCACAACATCACCTCAGACGTAGAAGTGATACCCATCCAGCAGATCAATGAAGCCTATGAGCGGATGCTGCGCAGCGACGTGAAATATCGCTTCGTGATCGATATGGCGACACTGGATAAGCAGCAACCCAGCTTGTAAACCAGCTTGTAAAAGGAATGCCGAGCGAGTCGGTCCCCGGCATTTCTACATTTCTTTTTTTATGCCGCTGATTCATCGGGCAGTGTTGGGTAATCGGTGTAACCCTTTGCGCCCCCGCCATACAAAGTGCTTTGGTCAAGCGCATTCAAAGGCGCTCCCACCCGCAACCGTTCCACCAGGTCTGGATTGGCGATAAACGGCCTGCCCAGGCAGATCAGGTCCGCGCGTCCACTCTCCACCGCGCCTAATGCAAGCTGCAGATCATATTCATTATTTGCGATGTAGGTGCCCGTGAAGCGGCGACGCAACTCGCCATAATGAAACGCCTTTGAAGCAGACCGATTCCCGGTCTCGCCCTCGATCACATGGATATAAGCGAGATTGAGGTGATCTAACTCATCCACCACATGGTTAAAGAGTGTTTGTGGATCACTGTCACTTATGTCGCCGAAATGCGTGACCGGAGAGAGGCGTACCCCAGTCCGTTCTCCGCCCGCTTCTTCTTTGACCGCCTGTATCACTTCCAGCAGGAGACGAGCGCGGTTCTGGATGCTGCCGCCGTATTCGTCTGTGCGAAGGTTCGTCTGGTCGCGCAAGAATTGGTCAAGCAGATATCCATTCGCGCCATGGACTTCTACACCGTCAAAACCCGCCTCCAGGGCGTTACGCGTTGCGGCCGCATACTGCTCGATCAGAGCGGGAATCTCCTTCAGTTCAATGGCGCGCGGAGTAGAGACGTCTACCATCTCTCCATTCACAAAAGTCTTGGCGTTCGCGCGAATCGCTGATGGCGCCAGCGGTGCCGCGTTTCCCGGCTGATAGGCGGTGTGGGAGATGCGACCCACATGCCAAAGTTGCAGGTAGATGGACCCACCCAACTCGTGCACCGCGTGCGTGATCCGTTGCCAGTCGTGTATCTGTTCCCGCGAATGGATACCCGGGGTGGCGGGATATCCCTGCCCTTCCGGCGAGAATCTGCGTCGCCTCCGCAATGATCAGTCCGGCGCTCGCGCGCTGGGCATAGTACTCGGCCATAAGAGCGGTTGGAACATTGCCCTCCCCGGCTCGGCTGCGGGTAAGGGGGGCCATCACCAACCGGTTCGGTAAGAGCAGCGGACCAAGTTGGTAAGGGGTCAGGAGAGGGTCACTCGAATGCACGGGGTTTCCTTTAGGGAACGTTGGAGTTTAGATACGCGGACGGAGGCGGAGGATTCTGCCCAGTCAGGCCAAAAGCAGCAAAATCGCGGGTTGCTGAGGGCTTTGGAGGTGGAAAAGCGGATGTACCACTAATTGGGTATTACGAGAGTACCCTGTACTTTCAGTGACTTGTGCCGCACCATGAGTTCATGTCAACCGCAACGCTGTCCAGGCCGTCCAGTCAGACGGGAAATGCTGGTTCCCCTCAAAAGGAGACGCTCACCATGGCCATTCCCGGGAGAGCCGCCCTCATGAACGTGAATGAGGCGCTCAAAAAGAACCTGCCCTACCTGACAGACAACGACCATCTGCTGATCTTGAGCAAATCCAAGCCGATGCGGCTGAATGCGGGACATATCATGATTCGGCAGGGATTTCCCAGCACCGCCTTTTATATGATCCGCTCCGGCGCGGTGCGGGTCGAGCGCCAGGGCGTACAGTTGGCCACGCTCGGAGCAGGCAGCGTTTGCGGTGAGATGACCTTGCTCGAAGAGTCTCCCGCCAGCGCTTCCGTGATCACCGAAAAAGAAGTGGAAGTGGACGCGGTTGCAGTCGGAGACATGAATGAAATATTCACCGCATTCCCTCACCTTGCATCCCGTTTTTACCGCTCCATCGCTTTGAATCTCTCGGCAAAACTTCGCGCCACCTCAGCCCGGCTCACTGACTTCCAGAATTCCACTCCCAAGCTCGAGAAATAGTTCTCTCGAGGGTCGATAGGTCAGCTTTTGGGCAAGCGTTTGATGACCCAAGCTTTTGATGACCCACCTTTGATGACCTTAGTACGCCGGCATCCGCATGAATACGCCCACGAAGGATGTTAAACTTTGGCTTATCTCCAGCAAAACCAGCCGTTACGCTGTTGGCTTTTTGTTCCAAAGGACCTTCACGCAATGAAGTTGAATCCATATTTTTGTACTCTCCTGATCTTCTCCACTTGTCTTTTTGCCCAAGAGCAAAAACCCACAACGCCCGATGCGGAAAATCGCGTGACCGCGACCGCCCCGCAGACGGTCGGAAGCGTGGCATCCTCCCCGGCCCCGGCGGCCGATACTTCATCCTCCCTTCGCTTAAGCGGCGGAGACCTGGTAGACATCAAGGTGTACGGGCTTCCCGAGTTGAGTGATACGGTGCGCGTGAGCGCCAACGGGGACATGTCATTGCCACTGGTGGGAAACGTCCATGTAGCCGGGTTGACGGCGGAGCAAGCGGAAAAACGGATCGATAAAAAGCTGGTGGATGGCGGATTTCTGCGCGACCCCCACGTCTCCGTTTTTGTAAAAGAATATTCCACGCAGGGGATCTCCGTGATGGGCGAAGTATTGCGCCCAGGGATCTATCCTCTGCTGGGCGCGCATCGCCTGTTTGACGCCATCTCCGCTGCCGGCGGCCTCACGCCCAAGGCGGGAAAAGTAGTCGGCATCACACGCCGGGACAATCCGGCGGAACCAGTGGTGGTGACCATGGATGCCGACCCCGCAAAGGGCGCCAGCAGCAATGTGGAAGTACAGCCCGGAGACACCATCGTCGTCTCGAAAGCGGGCGTGGTCTACGTTGTAGGTGATGTCTCCAAGCCGGGTGGTTTCGTGATGGAGAACAATGAAAGCCTCACCGTGCTGCAAGCCCTTGCGCTGGCGCAGGGAAATAATTCAACCGCCTCGCTGAACAAATCCAAAGTGATCCGCAAAACCCCGCAAGGTCTTACGGAGATCCCGGTGCAGTTGAAGGACATCCTGCAGAATAAGGGGCCGGACATCGCGATGCAGGGCGATGACATCCTCTTTGTTCCGGCGAGTGAAGGCAAGCGCGCGGCACGCCGGACCCTGGAAGCTGTGGTGCAAATGGCGACTGGGTTGGCAGTTTATCGCCGGTGATCCTGGAGGCGATCCTGGATCTTGGCCGTCTTTGACGCTTCTGGCGCGCAATTAGCCAGTGTGGTTTTAGTAAACATTTCAAAATATCCGGCAGCGCTCTTGCGGGTACCCGCATCTTAAAACAGTACTAGGGCCCGGCCTAAGTAACGGCTGGACCGCGGGTGCAACCGTGGATAGATTGGGCCGTCTCAGGCGTACCGTTGAAGCAGTTCGGCGCGAACTCACGCGTCCCGATGAAGCGCGCCCCTCCCTCCCACCACAAAAATCCAATGCCCGCCCCAAGATCGGACTTGCCCTGGGTGGTGGATTTGCCCGAGGTATGGCACACATCGGAGTCCTGAAGGCATTTGAGGAGAATGGGATCCCGATCGATTTCATCGCCGGCACAAGCGTCGGCGCGGCGATCGGCGCGGCTTACTGCAGCGGAGTCAGCGCCAAGGAATTAGAAGAAGTAGCCTGCATCCTGAAGTTCAGTGACTTTGCCCGCTTTACTCTCTCCCGCTACGGCCTTTGGAATAATGACCGCATGGCCCGCCTGCTGCAACGGATACTCAAAGTAAAAACGTTTGAAGACTTGAAGATCCCGCTGTCGGTCTCTGCTACTGATTTCGTGACCGGTGATTCAGTGGTGTTCAAAGAAGGTCCCCTGGTGGATGCGGTGCGCGCAAGCTGCGCCTATCCCGGAGTGTTTTTGCCGGTGAATGTGAATGGCAGATTGCTGGTGGACGGTCTGTTGGCGCATCCCGTGCCCACCACTCCGCTTAAAGAGATGGGAGCTGATAAGGTGGTGGCCGTCTACTTCAATTCGCATTGGGTGGGCTCCACCGGGCCAAAACATTTCATGGACGTGATCGGCCAGTGCTTCTCCATCGCGCAGGCACGGATGTGCAGCCTCTGGCAGATCAATGCGGACGTGATACTCGAGCCCGAGGTCGGCGCCTTCGGCTATGACGCGTTCAACAAATCGCCGGAGATGGTGAAAGCCGGCGAAGCCGCCGCCAAACTTGCCATGCCGAAGATCTTGGAATGGTTGGAGGGCGTAGCTCCCGAGTCAACGCTCGCAACAACCAAGCTGAAGCGGGACAAATTGATGCCATCCATCGCCCCAGCGTAGCCACCACCTGCCCAGCATTCGGTATACCCTGTTGAAATCCGAAGTTGAAAGCCGGACTGGTTCCGGCTGTTCTCATGATGCATCCGCAGGGATGAGCCGGGTACGACTCCAGTCAAAAGCCATCACTGTTTCAAAACGGAACACTGTCGCAAATTTTCACAGTGGCTTGTGTTTCGCAAATGGCATCCCAGGGGAGAATCTCTCGGAGCGATTCATCATCACCACGGGGGACTTTTTCAGTGCTTTCAGTCGCCAGCGCGACCAGCGAAGACAATTTACATTTCCAGATCGATGACCGGGACGAAGTGCACGGCATGGTGGGCAGAAGCAGCGCGCTACAGCTTCTCTTTGAGCAGATCCGGATGTTCTCTCCCTACTTCCGCACGTTGCTCATCTCCGGCGAGACCGGCACCGGCAAAGAGCTGGTGGCGCGGGCGTTACACGCCCAAAGTCCCGGCAGGCGTGCTCACTTTGTTGCTTGCAATTGCGCCGCCATCGCAGATGGGGTCAGTGAATCAGAGCTCTTCGGCCACGAGCGCGGCTCTTTCACCGGCGCGACCAGAGACCGCCTGGGATTGTTTGAGTATGCCCAGGGGGGCACCGTCTTCCTGGACGAGGTGGGAGACCTCTCCATGACCATGCAGGCAAAGTTGCTGCGTGTTCTCCAGACGCGTGAGATCCAGCGCGTGGGGTCTCCGCAAAGCATTCCGGTGGATGTCCGCGTGATCTCGGCCACCAATCGCGACCTGCGAGCGATGGTGGAAGAAAAGACTTTTCGCGAAGACCTCTATTATCGGCTCTCCATGATCGAAGTGCGGGTCCCCCCGATGCGTGAGCGGAAAGAAGATGGGCCCCTGCTGCAGGAACACTTCCGAAAACTCTTCAATGCGCAGTACGGCAAGAGCATTCTCGCATTCACTCCGGAAGCGCAGCAGATATTGGCAAAGCATTCCTGGCCGGGAAATGTCCGCGAGCTGGAAGCGGTGATCGGAAAAGCATGTTTGGTGAGCGAGGACGATGTCATCGGCGTTGAAGACCTGCCCGCCTCCTTCAGCCGAGTCTCCATGCCTGCGAACGCGCCGCTGACTGACAACCTGACGCTGGCTTGGATCGAACGGCGCCATGCGAAGCAAGTGCTGGACCACGCTTCGGGGAACAAAGCTCGAGCCGCGGAGTTGCTCGGCATCAGCCGCGCCACGCTCTATCGGCTTCTCCGAGCTGAAGAGGTCTAGCTCGCCGCTGAGTCTATCCCAGGTCGGCCTTTCCAGGCGGCAAACGTCAGCAGCGCCGCGCCGGTGATCAGGAACATCCAAGTCAGCCAATGGTTCTCTTCAAGAGGGGAATCGCTCGGCCCGCCGGCCTGCGCCAGCCGCTCTCCCCGCGGATTCAGTTCAGGGTCCCACCAGTCATTGTTCGGTAATGAAGAAGCTTTCATCTCCCATTAGATGCGAAAAAATAGCGACACAGTGGTGAAGAGGCTAGATGGTTTTACTTCTTCAACCGGCGATTCGCATCCTGCAACATCGGATTCGCATCGCCGTTTTGTTTGATGGCGATGAATGCGCTGAACATCTCTCCTGCGGATGGGCTGTTCAATCCCTGTTTCGCCATAGCGCGGTAGTAGAGCACTTCCGGATAGATATGAAAGGTGGGCGATTCGTCCAGGTACAGGGCGGTCGCTTCGCCTGCTCTCCGCTGGCAGATCTCGAATTCAGAATCCGCCTCAGCGGCCCCATTGGCCGCAAGATAAGCGCGGCCAAGGTCGAAATGGACGAGCCAGGTATCCGCGCTGCTTTGCGACTGGCGCAGCAACCGCACCGCCTCCGGAACATTGCCGGTATGCAGCGCCAACTCCCCTTCCAGCAGCTTGGAATACGCCTGCGGATCCGGCTCAACTTTTTTCGCAAGTTGCGCAATGATCGGTTTTACGGATGCCGCGGCACCTGCCGCTGCGAAAATACGGCCCGCCGCGATCATCACCGGGTCCTCCTGGCTGAGCTTGATCGCCGTCTCAGCGGCGCTCACCGCCTGAGGGTTCTTTCCTAAGGCCAGATAAGCGTCCCCCAAAGCAAGCTGCTTCAGCGCGGCGGACCCCGCATCCTTGGCCTTCACATCCGCTTCGATCGCGGCAGGCAGGTTGGAGATCACACTTTGATATTTGCCCTGGTAGAGGGCCACATCGGCAAGTGCCAGCGCCGCCGTGGACTTCGCGCCTGCATTTAACGATGCCAGCCGATTGAAGGTTTCGGCCGCGTCCTGCGGTTTATTCAGGCCAAGCTGAGAGAGTCCCATGCCGACGTATGCCAGAGCGAACGAAGGATTGAGTTCCAATACCGTCTTTTGCTGGGCGATCGCGTCATCGAACTTACCGGCATACATCGCGTACAGGCCCACGTTATTCCGCTGCGGAACATTCTTGGGAAAGATCTCGATCGACTTGCGTCCGTACTCCAACGCTTTTTGCATGTCGCGCTGATAGAAGTAAGCGAGAGCAAGGTTGGCGATCCCGGCTGAATCGGAGGGATACTGCTGGACCAGCGCAGCCATCTCCTGCATCGCTTGCTGCGCTTTGTGGGTGACCAGGTAATAACCGCCGCGCGTGCGGAACCTCTCGCGGTCGGTCATGCGGTCAAGCCGCTCAAGCGCCAGCTTGTAGTTCTGTTCAGATTCCGCGCGCTTGCCCAGATTCTGATAGACGATCGCCAGTCCAGCATAGGCCCTGCCCATGGAGGGGTCGATCTTGGTGGCATTCTGGAAATGCGTCATCGCTTCATCCAGCTTGCCGGACTGCTGTGCCTTTTGCCCTTCAGCATATTCATGGGCGGCTTCCAAAGATGCGGCGGTGTAAGTCTCATCCGCCGCGCCGGAGTTCGACTTCTTGTCCCCCAATGTCTTACGCAGTTTGCTGGCGACTTTGTTGAGCGCGGGCAGGACTTCACTCTTGTCGGCAACGTCCGTTGATTCATCGCCAATCACGTTGCCGGTCGCCGAATCTACGGCCTTTACATGGACCAGATAGTTTGCCGCGCTCTTTTCTATCGAGCCGGTCAGCACCAGGGTGATTCCCTCCCGAGTGGCGATCAGCCTACCCAGCGATTCATCCACCACCGTTGTGCCCGGCTTCATTTGCGCGGCGATCTTATGGGCCTGGCTGCGGCTGTAGGACGAGATAAAAGATGCGCCTTCCATCGCCACGCTCAACGCCGGTTCAAGCGTGTTATCAAAAACATCCTCTCCGGTCTTATTGTCAAAGTCGGTGACCAGGATGGTGATCGGTTTGTGCGATTGCGCCTCCCGGGAACTGCGGTTCCAGAAAAAAAATACTCCAGTGGCTGCCGACAAGACCAGCAAGATCGCCGCAACGATTCCGGCAGTCCTCAGCGGACGCTTCGCGCGGACGGCCGGCAACGCGCGCGTCCGGGAAGAGCTGACAACGGTCTCATTCCCCGCGCACCATGAGTCCAGATCGCGGATGATCTCAGTCGCGCTTTGGTATCGATCGGTCAGCGCAGGCTCCAGGCACCTGTAAACCACGTCACTGATCACCCGGGGCACGGTGGGGTCGATCTCTATGACGGGGGTTGCGCGCTCGGAGCTGCGCTTGATCAAGCTGGCAATCGCGCTATCAGCTTGGTAGGGCGCGGAACCGGTCAGCAATTCATAAAAAATGATGCCCAGGGTAAAAAGGTCAGAGCGGCCATCTAATTCTTTTCCATTGGCTTGCTCTGGAGACATGTACTCAAGCGTGCCCAGCAGCGCGCCGGAGATGGTCATCTTGTCTGAATCGACCGAGCGTGCCAGGCCAAAATCCATCACCAGCACGCGCCCATTGTTCTGGCGGATGATGTTTTGCGGCTTGAGATCGCGATGGATAATGCCTTCCGCATGAGCTGCTTCCAAACCGCGGCAGACTTGCAATATGGTTCCGACCGCCTCTTGCACACTGAGCTTGCCGACCCGCGCAACGTATGCACGAAGGTCTTCACCTTCCACAAACTCCATGGTGATGAAACGGATGCCCGCATCTTCGCTGAGGTCAAAGATCCGGATCACGTTCTTGTGGGTGACCTGGCGGGCGTTTATCAGCTCCTGCTTGAAGCGGTGCAGGATGTCCGCGTTGCTTGCGAGTTCCGGGCGGATCACCTTGAGTGCGACGGCGCGGTCGAGTTCCAAGTCCTGCGCCTTGTAAACAGCACCCATGCCGCCCTGGCCGAGAAGCGAGATGATCTTGTAACGGCCGGCGAGAGTGCGGCCGATCTGCAAAGTCGGCGCGTCAGAGGGAAAGCCGGAGCTGCCGCTTGCAGTTAAAGCGCCCGGCGAACCGCCACTGGAGATGATGGTCTCGTCATTGGCATTCGGATTCCGTCCATCTTTGTCCATAGGCCCGGCAACTCAGGTGAAAGTATATCGCTGTATCCAGGTATTCTGAACGCCGATGGTTTGCAGAGGCCGCCTCCCGCACACGAAGCGTGAACCCCAGCTTCCCTCTACGGCCCATGCGCCCTACACCAGAACCACGGAATTTGTCTGCATTTCCCCTCGATTGCGCTATATTGACTGCCCATTCAGACTTTGAGGTGAACCATGTCCAGGGTTGTCCGTTGTGGCCTGATCCAGATGAAGAATCCGCTCGGGCCCGAGCATTCGCTCGCCAAGATCAAGAAAGCCATGATCGATAAACACATCACCATGATCGAAAAGGCGTCGGCGAAAGGCGTCCAGATCTTGTGCCTTCAGGAGATCTTTTATGGGCCCTACTTCTGCGCCGAGCAGAACGTCCGCTGGTATGAGATGACGGAGCGGATTCCCGATGGCCCCACCGTAAAGCTTATGCAGAAGATCGCCGCAAAGGCGAAGATGGCGATCGTGGTGCCCATCTATGAAGAAGAGATGACCGGGCTGTATTACAACACCGCCGCGGTGATCGATTGCGACGGCAAGTATCTGGGGAAATATCGCAAGCACCACATTCCCCAAGTTGCGCCCGGATTCTGGGAAAAGTTCTACTTCACGCCGGGCGACGGTGGCTTCCCGGTCTTCCAAACGAAATTCGCGAAGGTTGGAGTGTACATCTGCTATGACCGGCACTTTCCCGAGGGCGCACGCGCGCTCGGATTGAACGGCGCGGAGATCGTTTTCAATCCTTCCGCCACCGTTGCCGGGCTCTCCGAGCATCTGTGGGAACTTGAGCAGCCGGCGCACGCGGTCGCGAATGGATATTTTGTGGGCGCCATCAACCGCGTGGGCGTGGAGAAGCCCTGGTCGATCGGCGAGTTCTACGGCAAAAGCTACTTTTGCAACCCACGCGGAAAGATCATCGCGCAAGCCAGCCGCGACAAAGATGAACTCGTGGTCTCTGATCTCGATCTCGACATGATCGCAGACGTGCGCAAGACCTGGCAGTTCTTTCGTGACCGGCGTCCGGACGCATACGAGCCGTTGGTCCATCAACAAGGCAAGGCAGCGAGGGCGAAGTAACCATGACCAAGGAAGAGATCCTCAAGAAGCACAAGCAGTTCCTCTTTCCATCGATATCGAATTACTACGCAGACCCGCTCATTGCCGACCACGCTTCCATGCAGTATTTGTGGGACTCGGAAGGCAAGAAGTATCTCGACTTCTTTGGCGGCATTGTGACGGTATCAGTGGGGCACGCGAACCCGAAGATCACGGGACCGATGAAGCAGCAGATCGACAAGCTGCAGCACACGTCAACACTCTTCCCGAACGAAGCGATCGTGGCGTTAGCGGAGAAGATCGCGCAAATCACTCCCGGCGAGATCAGCCAGTCCATGTTCACCAACTCCGGCACTGAGGCGAACGAGACCGCGGTGCAACTGGCGCGGGTGCATACGGGCAACTTCGAGATCGTGGCGCTGCGCCACGGCTACAGTGGGCGTTCGCAACTGGCGCAGGGCCTGACCGCCCACGCACCCTGGCGCAAATCGTTGCCGGGAACTTTCGGCGTGGTGCATGCATTGAACGCATATTGCTATCGCTGCCCGCTGGGAAAGACATATCCCAGTTGCGAGGTCGCTTGCGCGAAGGATGTGGAAGCCACCATCCAGACAACGACATCGGGGCAGATCGCCGCATTTCTCGCCGAGCCCATCCAGGGCGTGGGAGGATTTATAACTCCGCCCAAGGAGTACTTCAACATCGTCTTCAAGATCGTGAAAGATTACGGCGGCCTCTTTATCTCAGACGAAGTGCAAACGGGATGGGGACGCACCGGCAAAAAATGGTTCGGCATCGAGCAATGGGAGGTCACGCCAGACATCATTACCTCAGCAAAAGGCATGGGAAACGGCGTGCCCATCGGCCTTACGGCTACGCGGCCGGAGATCGCTGCAAGTTTTAAGGATTTGCAGATCTCCACATTCGGCGGCAACCCGGTCACATCAGTCACTGCCAAGGCGGTCATCGATCTCATTGAACAAGACCAACTCATGGAGAACGCAGCCACGGTTGGCGGCTACTTCCGCGCGGGGCTGGAAGACCTGCAACGCAAGCACCTGCTGATCGGCGAGGTGCGCGGCATGGGGCTGATGCAGGCGCTTGAACTGGTGCGGGACCGCAATACCAAAGAGCCGGCGGTGCAAGAGATCGCGGCGTTCATGGAAGAGACCCGCAAGCGCGGACTACTGATAGGGAAAGGCGGCTTGTTCGGCAATGTGATCCGCATGTCGCCTCCGCTGAACATCGCCAAGAGCGATGTGGATGAGGCGCTCCGCATTATGGACCAGGCATTCAGCGCGGTGGAGCCGATGACGGCTGCCGCCTCAAGATAAACGATGACCACTTCCGCCGCCGCAACCAGCAGCGAACAACAGGTCCGGTCCAGTTCTCTGTACAACGCGGACCTGGCGCCCGTCACCCATCGAACGTGGAGCACGTATAACTACGCCGCGCTCTGGGTCTCCATGTCCGTCAACATCCTCACTTATATGCTGGCGGCAAGCCTGATCCAGGGGGGCATGGATTGGAAGCAGGCGGTCATCACCGTATTCATCGGCAACACCATCGTTCTGGCGCCGATGCTCCTGAACTCCATGCCCGGAGCAAAATACGGGATCCCCTTTCCCGTGCTGGCGCGTGCTTCCTTCGGCATATTGGGCGCAAACGTTGCGGCGGTCCTGCGCGCCATCGTTGCTTGCGGCTGGTTCGGCATTCAGACCTGGATCGGCGGCGAGGCCATCAACACCCTCCTGGCTATCCTCTGGCCGGCATGGGCGACCGTTCCGCACAATGTTGCCATTTGTTTCATGCTCTTCTGGGCGATCAACTTTGCCGTGGTACTCGCCGGAATCGAATACATCCGTTTCCTGCAAGGAGTAAGCGCGCCGATCCTTCTCGGCGTTGGCGGATTGCTGCTGATTTGGGCATACCGCGCCGCGGGTGGCTTTGGCCCCATGCTTGCCGCCCCGCCAAAGTTTCCCAGCTCGGCTGATTTTTGGAAGTTCATGATTCCCGCGCTCAACGGTACCGTCGGCTTCTGGTCAACGGTCTCGCTCAACATTCCGGATTTCACTCGCTTCGCTAAAAATGCGCGCGGCCAAGCGATCGGGCAAGCCATCGCATTGCCTTTGACAATGACCGTTTACTCGTTCATCGGCATCGCCGTCACCTCGGCAACGGTGGTGATCTATGGCAACGCGATCTGGGACCCGGTCCAGTTGCTCGCGCGATTCTCGTCCCCTTGGGCGGTGGTGATCTCCCTGCTGGCGATCCTGCTTGCCACCTTGAACGTCAACATCGGCGCGAATGTGGTTTCTCCGGCGAATGACTTTTCCAACCTGGCTCCCCGCAAGATCTCGTTCAAGCTGGGTGGCATCATCACCTGCTTTGCCGGGATCGCCATGATGCCGTGGAAGCTGCTCGCCGATCACCGCACCTTCATCTTTGGATGGCTGGGCGGATACGCGGCGGTGCTGGGCCCGGTGGCGGGCATCATGATCTGCGATTACTTCCTGGTGCGGAAGCAATTCCTCGCCGTGGATGAACTCTACCTGCGCGGCGGACGCTACGAATATTCCAGGGGCTTCAACATCCGGGCGATGATCGCGCTGGCGCTGGGTACGGGGACGGCGCTGATCGGACTGGCGGTGCCGGCGGTGCGGTTCCTGTATGACTATTCCTGGTTCGTGGGATTTGCCGTGGCGTTCCTTACTTACTGGAAGCTGATGCGGTCAGTGCGAACCCGCACCCTTGCCGCGGCCTAGCAACTCTTCATTGCTGCAGGAAGGTGATTTACCCCGCGCTTCCTGAAGTTGCCGCCAACTCATTGCCGGGCGCCCTGATGGCTCCTCCACCATGGTGATGCACTGCGGCACCGGACACACCAGCGCGCAGAGATTGCATCCGACGCAGTCTTCTTCAATGATGCGCGGTACATGTTTGTGCAACGCGCCATGCCGCAGGTCGCCATAAGGCCGAGACGCAGCTTCGATGCATTGGTGCGCGCCATCTTCACATGCGATATAGCAGAGGTTACAGCCAATGCATTTCTCTTCATCGATCCTGGCGACGATCCTGTAATTGAGATTCAGATCACCCCAGTCCGTCACACGCTCCAACGACTTTCCGATCAGCTCCATGGGCGAGGAGAGGCCCTTCTCGCTGAGGTAGTTCTCCATCCCCGCCGCCATTTCTTTCACGATGCGGAAGCCGTAATGCATCACCGCGGTACACACCTGGACTGACGTTGAGCCCAGCAGCATGAACTCGACCGCGTCGCGCCAGTCACCGATCCCGCCAATGCCGGAGATGGGAATATTCACCCCCGGGTGCTTGGCCACTGCTGACACCATGTGCAGCGCGATCGGCTTCACCGCGGGGCCACAATATCCGCCATGACTGCTCATGGATTGCACCTGGGGACGCGGCGCCAGCGTATCCAGGTCCACGCCCACGATGCTGTTGAATGTGTTCACCAGTGACACCGCATCCGCGCCGGCCGCGCACGCCGCTGCCGCCATGTGCGCAATGTCCGTGACGTTGGGCGTGAGCTTCACGATCACCGGGATGGTCGCCACTTCTTTCACCCACTCGGTGATCATGGAGGCGTATTCGGGTACCTGTCCCACGGCCGCGCCCATGCCGCGCTCGCTCATGCCGTGCGGACATCCAAAATTCAGCTCGATCAGGTCCGCTCCAGATTCATTCGAGCGCTTCACCATCTCATGCCACGCTTCGCGCTTGGACTCGACCATGAGAGAAGCGACAACGGTATTCAAAGGAAAGCGCTTCTTCACCTCGCTGATCTCACGGAAATTCACATCAATGGGACGGTCACTGATGAGCTCTATGTTATTGAGTCCGATCATCCGCTGATTTCGCAGATCGATGGAACCGTAGCGGCTGGCGGTGTTCACGATAGGTTCGCCGATGGTCTTCCACACCGCTCCCCCCCAACCTTCGTCGAACGCTTTCATCACCTGATAAGCGGTGTTGGAGGGTGGGCCGGAGGCGAGCCAAAACGGGTTGGGTGATCTCACGCCACAAAATGTGATCCCAAGATCAGGCATGTGCACCCCTGGCCTTTGAAATGTGCGCATGGATGCCGCGTGCGGCACGCTTCCCATCCGCTACCGCGTCCACCACCTCTGCCGCGCCGCTCACACAATCTCCTCCGGCAAAATAAAACGGATTGGCGGTCTGCATGGTCTGCGGATGTACGGCAACGCGACCACCTTCAAGTGTCACACCGGAGATGTTCCGCAATAGTTCAACTTTTTTCATTTGCCCGAGCGCGCGAACCACCATATCGACTTCAAGCGTGAACTCGCTCTCGGGCACATTCACCGGAGAGCGCCTTCCGGAGCCATCCGCCGGACCCAGCTTGGTGCGCACACACTCGATCGCTTCCACCCTGCCGGAGCCCACGATGCGCTTGGGCGCGGCCTGCCAGACAAACGTCACGCCATCTGCTTTCGCCAGGTCATATTCGTAATCGAAGGCTGACATCTCTTCCTGGCTCCGGCGATAGATCATGTAAACCTCTTCCGCTCCCAGTCTCTTTGCGGCCGTTACCACATCAATAGCCGTATTGCCGCCGCCGATGACCGCCACTCGACGGCCGACTGCCACGTCGGTGAATTTTTGCGTCTTCGTCTGCTCAATAAAAGTGATGGCATCGAGCGAGCCTTCCAGTGACTCGCCTTCGATCCCGAGTTTTTCCGTGTCACCCAGGCCGATCCCGATAAAGATGGCATCGAACTCTTTCTCCAGTCGTGTCAAGGTTATGTCCTTGCCCACCTGCACGCCGGAGCGTATCTCTACGCCGATCCCGCGGATCATCTCGATCTCACGCAGGGATTCTGGAGCGCGCATCTTATACGCCGCGATCCCATAGGTATTCAGCCCGCCCGGCTGCGGATGCGCGTCAAATATCACCGTCCCATAGCCGAGCTTGCGCAATTCGAACGCGCAGGAGAGACTCGCCGGGCCTCCTCCGATCAGCGCAACTTTGGATCCATTTGCCGCTCCTGCCGCAAACAGAGTGATGTTGTTGTCCAGCACATGGTCCACCGCATGGCGTTGCAGTCGCCCGATCAGCACCGGAGGCTTACCTTCGCCGTGCAGCACACATGCGCCTTCACACAACACCGAGGTTGGGCAAACACGCCCGCAACTGTGCCCCAGGATGTTGGCTTCCAGGATCGTCTTTGCCGAGCCCTTCAGGTTTCCGGTCAGGATCTGCCGAATGAACATGGGCACATCGATCCCCGTGGGACATGCCTTCTGGCAGGGTGGGTCATAGCAGAACAGGCATCGCGAGCCCTCGTCCAGCGCCTGTGATGAAGTAAGCGGCGGGTTGATCTCGGCGAAATTTCTTTCCAATTGCTCCGCCGGAAGCTTGGCGGCCGTTTCCTTGAGCATCATTCCCTCGGGTGGGCAGGCGGCGAAGTGTAGCACAAAAAACAAAAGCGATGTATAACGTTCCCCACCTAGAATCGCGGCATCCGAGGGCTCCATGCAGTTTGAAACATTACTGGTGAACGGCACAGTAGTAACAGCGAGCGAAAGTTTTCTCGCTGATATCGGCATTCGCGATGGCAAGATCACCGCCATCGGCAAGGACCTTCCGCGGGAGAACGCCGGCCGCATCATAAACGCGAAAGGCAAGCTCTTGCTGCCCGGCGGCATTGACGTTCACACTCACCTGGATATGCCCTTCGGTGGCACGCAAAGCGCTGACGACTTTGAGACCGGTACCCGCGCGGCGCTCTTTGGCGGCACCACCACGCTGATCGATTTCGCCATTCAATATAAGGGCCAGTCGCTGCGCACCGCCTTCGATACCTGGATGGCGAAGGCGGAATCAAAGGCATGTTCCGATTATTCCTTCCACTGCATCATCACCGACCTGCCCGATGCGCGCATTGAGGAGATGAGCGCACTCATCCGAGACGGCGTCACCAGCTTCAAGCTCTTCATGGCATATCCCGGGGTCTTCATGCTGGATGATGCCTCCATCTTCAGAGCGCTTCGCGCCACCGCCAAGAATGGTGGCATAGTCTGCATGCATGCGGAGAACGGAGGCGCCATTGACGTGCTGGTGCAGCAGGCGCTGGCGGAGGGCAAGACCGCGCCCAAGTATCACGCGCTCACCCGGCCCACCACCGCGGAGGCGGAAGCTACCTCGCGCGCTATCGCGCTGGCGGAGATGGCGGGCGCTCCCCTCTACATCGTCCATCTGAGCTGCAATGAGGCTCTGGAAAAAGTCCGTGAAGGCCGCGACCGCGGTTTACCTGTCTATGCCGAGACCTGTCCTCAGTATCTCTATCTCTCGCTCGAAGACATGGACAAGCCGGGCTTTGAGAGCGCCAAATACGTCTTCACTCCTCCCTTGCGCGAAAAGTGGAACCAGGAAAAATTGTGGTCAGGATTGAAACATGACCATTTGAGCGTGGTCTCCACTGACCATTGCCCCTTCTGTTTTAAGGAGCAGAAAGAACTGGGCAAAGGTGACTTCACCAAGATCCCCAACGGGGGGCCGGGGATCGAACATCGCATGAGCTTGATCTACTCTGGAGGAGTTGCCGGCGGACGCTTCAATGTGAATCGCTTTGTTGAGATCACTGCCACCACTCCGGCGAAACTGTTTGGCATCTTTCCCCGCAAAGGCACGATCGCTGTTGGCAGTGACGCTGACATAGTGGTCTTCGATCCCACCAGGACGCACACCATCAGCGCGGAGACGCACCACATGCGGGTGGACTATTCCATGTTTGAAGGCATTACCGTGACCGGCGTGCCGGAGATCGTGATGTCCCGCGGAAACGTGCTGGTGGAGGGTGGCAAATTCTTCGGCAAGCCCGGCATGGGAAACTTCATCAAGCGCAGCACCTATGTGGACGTGCCAAAAACCACCGTAGCGGGCGTTTAGCTAGTTCTCCGGCCAGCGCGCTGTCACCACTTTGCTTTCGGTATAGAACTGCACCGAGTCCTTGCCCAGCGCGTGCAGGTCACCAAAGAACGAGCCTCGCCAGCCGGCAAAGGGAAAGATCGCCGTTGGTGCAGGCACACCCACATTGATGCCCACCATTCCAGTCTGCACCCGGCTCATGAACTCATGAGCGGTGTTTCCGGAGCGCGTGAAGATCGATGAAGCGTTCCCATACTCTGAATGGTTGATCGTCTCGATCGCCTCATCCAGGGTATTCACCCGCACCACGGAAAGCACGGGCCCAAAGATCTCGTCGCGCGCGATCTTCATATCCGGATCCACCTTGTCGAAGATGGTGGGACCAAGGAAATTTCCGTCCGAGCCGCTTGCGCATGCATCTTTGCGCCCATCGCGCACCAGCTTAGCTCCTTCTGTCACTCCGGTTTCGATATAACCGGTGATGCGCTGCTTCGCATCAGCCGTGATGATGGCTCCCATGATGTTGCCATGTTCGCTGCCATCGCCCACCCGCATCGCGTCGGCTAGCTTCTTGAGTTCTCCCACCAGCGCGTCTCCGGCTTCACCCACGGCTACCACCATGCTGGTCGCAACACAACGCTGGCCCGCGCACCCGAATGAGGATGCCATTACCACTTGCGCGGCATTCTTCAGGTCCGCATCCGGCATCACCACGGAGTGGTTCTTCGCCCCGCCCAGCGCCTGCACCCGCTTTCCATTCGCCGCGGCAGTCGAATAGATGTACTTTGCCACGCGGCTGGATCCCACAAATGAGATCCCGCGCACCTTGGGATGGTGGAGCAGGGCATCCACTGCTTCTTTCCCTCCGTGTACAACATTCATCACGCCATCCGGCAGGCCTGCTTGTTGCAGAAGCTCTGCCATGCGCACCGCGCTGCGCGGAACTCGTTCAGAAGGCTTCAACACAAACGTGTTGCCACAGGCGATCGCCATGGGAAACATCCATAGCGGGACCATAAAGGGAAAATTGAACGGCGTGATCCCGGCACAGACTCCAATCGGTTGCCGGATGGAAAATCCATCCACGCCCGTTCCTACCCGTTCCACCGTCTCACCCATCATTAAGGTGGTGGCGCCGGCGGCAAATTCCACGCATTCCAGCCCGCGCGCAAATGAGCCCTTGGCCTCTTCCAGAGTCTTTCCATTCTCTTCCGTGATCAGCGCGATCAGCGCATCGGCGTGTTTCTCAAGCTCGTGGTGATAGCGAAAAAATATACGGCAGCGCTGCAGCACCGGAGTTGTGCTCCACGCGGGAAAAGCGCTCGCGGCAGCCTGTACCGCCGCGTCAATCTCTTCCACCGTGGAATGGTGGAAGAGCGCCGTAGGCCGATTGGTAGCAGGATTGAATAGCTGCTCGCTGCGTCCCTTTGAGACCAATCGCCTTCCCCCAACAAACATGGGCAGGCTTTCAATATCGCTGGCAGTTGCTGTGGACATGCGTCCTCCTCAAACTCGGCAAGGATTGTACGCCCTTGATTTTAGGCTTCCAGGCCGGGTTTGTCCCGGGGCTATCGCCGCCCAAAATCAATGAATCCGCGACGCGGATCGGCGCTGAGCAATTGCACCTTGAGCTTGTCGCCTACATCTACGCCCTTTTCTCCGCGCGCCAGCAGTCCTTCCACCACTGGTTTTTGCACCCGCACGAATGTGCCCTTGGGAGTGACTCCGGTCACGATGGCGTCAAAGGTCTCCCCGATGCGGTGTTGCATGGCTACCGCCGCGATCCGTTTTGTCATTGAGCGCTCGACCTTGCGCGCGGCATTCTCCATCGCCGTACAATTTTGGGCGATCTGCGCCAGTTCATCATCACTATAAGGATTGGGTTTGTTCTGCAGCACGGCTTTCAGGATGCGTTGAGAGACCACATCCGGAAAGCGCCGGTTCGGCGCCGTGGAATGGGTGTAGTCCTGCACCGCCAGTCCAAAGTGCCCCTGCTCAGGATCGCCGGGACGCTCGAGGATATATTCACCCGAGCCCATCAGCTTGAGCACAGAGAGCGAGAGTTCCGCAAAACGGTCCGGATCGGCTTGCCGGCGCTTCGTCAAAAAATCATTCAGCGCCTTTGAGTCCGGCTGCTCCGGCAGTTTCTCACCCTCGGTTGCAGCAAGCTCCACGATCCGGTCCCAGCGCTTCGGTGTCTTCACCACTCGCCGGATGGACGACATCTTCTTTTCTTCCATCAATCTCGCCACCGCCCCATTGGACGCGATCATGAAATCCTCTATCAACTCAGTCGCTCGATTCTTCTCCTGCCGCCGTATGTCTACTACCTCCTGCTGCTGCAGGATGGGGCGCGTCTCAATGGTCTCAATGTTCAGCGCGCCATGCTCATAGCGGTCCTGGCGCAGCATTTGCGCCACCTGGTCCTGCAACTTCAACTGCGCCTGCAGTTCCACCGATTGCGCTACTTTAGGCGGAGCTTCCGCCCTGCCCTCTAACCATGCTCCCACTGAGTCATACGCAAGTTGGGCTTTGTTGTTGACCAGCGCGCGATAAAAATCCTTGGTCTCGACCTCACCCCCGGGCGTGACTGTGAATTGCGTGACCACTGCGAGCCGGTCCTGCCCTTCCAGCAATGACGTTTTGCCGGTAGAGAGCTCCTCCGGAAGCATGGCGAAATTCTCCACTCCGGTATAGACCGTCGACGTCTGCTTCGCCGCATGTACGTCAATAGGAGAACCTTTGGGCACAAACGCATCTACGTCGGCAATGGCGATCATCACCTTGAAGCGGCCATCCGGCTGCGCCTCCGCAAATTCGATCTGGTCCAGATCGCGGGAGGTATCATTATCTATCGAAGACCACAGGGTCCCACGCAAGTCTCGGGTATCAGCGGCTTGGGTGCGCAAAGGATCTTGCTGATTGATCTGCGCAAGCTGCTGCGTTGCAGCCGCCGGAAGATCCGGATCAAATCCATTCTCTGTCATGACCTGGCGCGCCATCGCGCGCAGATCGATATTGGAGTGCGATGAGTTCTGATTCATTCAAGGGGGTCCTGAAGTGCGAATATTTTGTGACCTGGAATCCTACAATGCCGCGGTTGTGTTAGCTTCTCCGGCATGAGCCGCTCCCCAAGAAAAAGGACGAAGCGCATCTATACCAGCGCAGTCGCCCACTTGCCATCTTCGGTCGAGTTGACCAAGCGCAACAGTGACAATTCCATGTCCATCATCATACGGACCGGGGAAACATTGCTCGGCACGCTGATCATGGGCAGAGGAAGTGTTGAGTGGTGGCCTGCGGGGCATAGCGTACACAAAGCGCGCAAAAGCTGGCGCGCATTCGCCAAGATGCTCGATGAGAGCATGACCGGATGAGAGCATGACCGGATGAGAGCATGACCGGATGAGAGCATGAAATGAGTGGCACAGCTCTGCACCATGCCACTCGGTCCATTATTGTGCCTTTGTGGAGAAGCTGCCGACTGCGCCTTTTGCTTCCGTTCCGGTGCCATCGCCCTGTCCTGATACCACTTGAAAATAATAAGTGGTGCTGGGCTTCAGGTTTTTGATCTGCACCCGGTGCGATTGGTACTTAGCGCCTTCTTTATCTGCATAAGGTGACTGCGCGGTTTGCGTCATATTGTTTTTGTCTGTGCCATATTTCACCACTGAACTTCCACCCGTGTTCGTGGTCCATGCAATGGTCGCGGTAGAGCCGGTGGTGGCTTCCACTTTGGGCCCATCAATGATCTTGACCGCTTCCCCTTTTTCGTCTTTGTCGGCATTTCCCTTGCCGGCGTTTCCCTTCCCGGCATTTCCCTTTGTAGTGAAGTTACCTACCGGACTCTTCGCCACCGTGCCGGTTCCTTCGCCCTGTCCGGACTCAGCCGAAAAATAGTACGTGGTCCCCGGTTTCAATCCGGCGATTCGCACGCGATGGTTCTCGGCCTTGGTAGACGGATTATTCGAGTAGGGCGATTGCGCCGTCTGCGACAGACTGTTCTGGTCCGTACCGTAGCGGATCACTGAACTACCACCGACATTGGTCGTCCAGGCGATCACCGCCCATGCGCCCCCGGTGCCTTCCACTCGAGGGCCGTCGGTGATCTTCACTGCCTCCGACTTCGCCGCGGATGGAGCTGTACCTTTGGTCTTGAACTCCGCAACAGCACTTTTGGCGTCAGTGCCCGTGCCTTGTCCTTGGCCGGAATCGGCAACAAAGTAATAAGTCGTCCCTGGCTTCAAGTTCGCAATGCGTACGCGATGGTTCTGCGCACCCGCCTTGCCGCTCTTCGCATATGGGGATCGGGCGGTTTGGGAAAGATTAGCCTTGTCGGTGCCATAATTCACGATTGAGCCTCCGCCGGTGTTCGTCGTCCACGCAATGACTGCCCACGTGGTGCCGGTTCCCTCCACCCGAGGTCCGTCCGTGATCTTGACTGCCTGTGTAGCAGTCCCTCCGGCTTGAGCCACTCCCGTACCGCAGAGCGCGATTAGCAACAGCAAAATTGGAAAAAAAGTGAAAGATTTGAATTTCATTGAATGTCTCCTGACAGGGATTAGGATGCGGCGCGCAAACCTTTGTGCTGCCGGACGGCAGCTCTCAATGGATACAAATTGAGTGGGTACACATCAGCCAAATGTGTCACATCCGGCTATGTGTACCCGTTAATATCGAACTGTTATTTCGGAATGATCGGCTTCTGTTGCGATTTACGGTCATACACGTATCCCGTACCGGCACCTGCCAGCGCACCTACCGCTGCTCCCTTTTTGCCGCCTATCAAGCCGCCGACTGCCGCGCCGCCTAAGGCTGAGCCGCCCACGATGATCGCTGATTTCTTCTTCGACCGTCTCTTTTTCACGTATCGGCGATGCGTTACCGGCAGCAACGTGGCGCCGCGCGTGCTGGAAACTTGAACCCGCTCCGGCTGCTGCACCAGTCGGGCTCCGCCAAAATCCTGCGCGCAAAGCATGGACGCTGCAAGCAGCGGTGTGGCAAAAAGGCTGGTAATGACCTTTGATCTCATGGAATCCTCCAAAAACGGAGACACTGCTACCTCTAGGTTTGTTTGTGTCTTCCTGAATGAGATGGCATCAAGCTCCCTGCGGTTGGCAAGAATCGGGCAGCTCACATTCTGGCGCCGGCGCCATTTTCGCCCGCAAAAGAGAAGCCGCCCCATTGAGGCGGCGGCTTCTTCATTCGTTTGTTGAAGTGACTAGTTCTTCGCGGTTTCGCCTTGCTTCATCTTCATAGCTTTCGTGCCCATGGCGCACTTGTCGGCGACCATGTCCACTTTTGACGCTTCCAGGTGCTTTACGTCCTTCTCGGCTCCAGGCAGCGGGCCTTTGGATGCCATACCGGTGACCTTTACTTCGTGTCCGTCATGCGCGCTCAGATCGTCCTTGGACATCACATGGTACTTGCCCATGCGGGTTTCCAGCCACATATTCTCGCCGTCTTTGTGGAGGCAGCCCTTGACTGTTTTTTCTTTCATCGCGTGCTTCTTATGGTGGTGGGCGCTTTTTTTCATAGTCGCATCGTGCGACATCGTGTCCTGTGCCATCGCAAAGCCACAGAGCATAGCCATACAGATCATCAACTTCTTCATGCAGTTTTCTCCTGAGGGTAATCCTTGTTTGTACCGCATCGTGAAGACTAGTCGCACTCACGAATACTTGCAAGTGGCTGGCCGGCAGCAAACCTCCCAGGCCGGGAAAAGAAAATGGGCAGGTGCATGGCACCCGCCCATCTTGAAATGGACTGCTTGACCCTCCCTTACTGAGGCATCAAGACCGTATCCACCACGTGGATCACGCCATTCGACTGATTCACATCGGCAATGGTCACGGTAGAAGTCCCACCCTTTTCATCCTTCAGGGTGATCGTCTTGCCGGCTGCGGTGGCCCATAGCTTGCCGCCCTGAACCGTCTTCAACTCTGCCTTGCCATTGCCCTTTTTTATGGCCTTCATCAGGTCTTTTGCACTCATCTTGCCCGCAACCAAATGATAAGTAAGGACCTTCGCAAGGGTGTCTTTGTTTTCCGGCTTCAGCAAGGTGTCAACCGTGCCTGCGGGGAGCTTGTTAAAAGCCTCATTGGTGGGGGCAAATACGGTGAATGGTCCGGGCCCTTCCAGTGTCTCTACCAGGCCGGCAGCTTTGACCGCCGCAACCAGGGTGGTGTGGTCAGCGGAATTGACCGCATTTTCCACGATGTTTTTTGTGGGGAACATTTCTTGTCCGCCCACCATAGGATTTTTGCCAGGATTTTTGCCTTTGTTTGCTGCAAAACCAGCCACAGCGAATGCGAACAGAATGACGGTGATTAAGATCTTTCTCATGCTTCCTCCAAACGACTTGATGTCGTTTCCATATGCGGTACGCCTCACCTCCATTTTCGGATTGGATGGGTGCGTTCCCCGGTCGGGCAATCCTCGGCGCTCGTCTGGATTGCAAGAAAAATAGCGATTCCTTAAATCCGGTTGCCCTTTTAATCCGTTCTCCAGTTCAGGAAGGGATTATCCCCCCGTTCGCAATCAGGAAAGGACCACCAAAATGTCAGAGATGGAAAAGTCACCGGAGCAGCTGGAACAGGAATTAAACCGTATCCGCTATGCCAGAGCACTGAGCAGGCGCAAATTCATACAACGTGCAGGGATCGCCACCGCCGCCGTCGCGGGCAGCGGCATGATCGCCGGATGCCTGGGCAGCCGGAGCATGGCACAGGCTGCCGCGATCTCGCAGGCAGATGTGCTTAATTTCGCTTTGAATCTTGAGTATTTGGAAGCAGAGTTCTACTTGATCGCCGTGAATGGGACCCGCCTCGCCAGCACGGACACCGGTTCCGGCGCCGCACCCACAACTGGCGGCAAACAAGTGGTATTCACTGATGCCAACCTGCAGGCCATCGCGCAAGAGATTGCCGCAGACGAACTGACCCACGTTAAATTCCTGCGCAGCGCTTTGGGTGCCGCGGCCGTCTCCAAGCCGGCGATCAACCTTGATGCTTTGGGCATTGGATACAACAGTGAAGCTGAATTCCTCACCCTGTCGCGCGCCTTTGAAGATACCGGTGTCAGCGCGTATGCGGGTGCCGCCACTCTGCTCAGCGGTGATAACCTCCAGGCCGCCGCCCAGATCCTGGCCACTGAGGCTTATCATGCGGGCAATATCCGCTTGAAGTCAGTCCTTCACGGGGTCACGGAGCCGCCGACCGATGCAAAAGATCAGCCGCCGACTCCAACCAACTTCTTCCCCACGGATGCGAACGGTCTGGCGCTCAAACGTACTACTTCTGAAGTGCTCGCCATTGTGTATGCGAAGAGCACGCCCGGCACTTCTTCCGGTGGCTTCTTTCCCAGCGGCTTTAACGGCAACATCAAAACCATCTAAGGGAGCGAACGATGAAAAAAATTCTCGCACTGCTCCTGCTCAGCTTCGCAACCGTGAGCGCCGCGTCCGCCCAGAACCATGGGGAGGCCGGCATCTTCGGCGAGTACTTCCGCTTTGGGGGGTTTGACACCAATCACGTTGGCCTCGGAGGGCGCCTGGGCTTCAACGTCCACAAGAATATTCAACTTGAAGCTGAGTTGAGCTACCTGTTTCGTCGCGGCTTCGCGGAGAATTTTTCCAACGGAGTACCGGGCCAGGTGGGTACCGCAAAATCCAACCTGCGGATCCTGCACGGCTTGTTCGGGCCGAAATTTCAGCTTTCGGGAAGATTTCGTCCTTTCGTTGTCCTCAAAGGCGGATTCTTCAACACTGAGATCAACGGCCAGTCACCCGGTGTAGGATTCACCAGCCAGATCAATAACTTGCGCGCCAACCGGGTGAGTGCAGTCCTATATCCCGGCGCGGGTGTGGAACATTTCTTCGGGCCCATTGGCCTTCGTTTTGACGCCGGTGACGAGATCATCTTCAACAACGGCGCCAATCACAACCTGCGATTGACCTTCGGGCCACAGATCAGGTTTTAGCCGGCCCGCGCCGGCGGGAGAGCAGCAGGGTGCTGTCCCGCCGGATCGGCCGCTGTATAACTTCTTTGGAGACATTATGTTAGGTAAATTCGGTATGCCGGAAATTCTGATCATCGCTGCGATTGCCTTGATCTTCTTTGGGCCCAGCAAACTCGCTGACCTTGGCAAAAGCATGGGAGAGGGCATCCGCGGCTTTAAGTCAGCCTTGAAAGAGGATGAGGCAGAGGCACCCAAGCTGTGACACTCGTTATTTTTCTGGTCTTCCTCGCGATCCTGGTGATGGGGCCAAAGAAAGCGGTGGAGCTTGCGGGTGAGGCGGGAAGGTGGAAACGCAAGTTTGACGCTTCCAAAGAGGAGTTGCTCTCCACCTTACATCAGCAGATAGAAGCCTCTCCTGACCCGAAGGCCGCAGCTAGGGCAATGGATCCCAGGCCTGAAAGCTGATCTTTGACGCCGGGCGTGCAACCTGAGAGAGTAGCCGGACACCTAACTTTCCTAGCTTGGCCCGGCTTAACAATGTCAGCTCAATCCTTTCATTCATCGCCATTATCGCTCCAATCCTACGATGACGTACAGCTCTTGAAACTTATCAGCGGTGGCGATGAAGCGGCGATGTTGCTCCTTTATGACCGTTATTCCCAGCTCTCTTATTCGGTCTGTCTTGGCGTTGTCAGGGACGCTTCAGTGGCGGAGGAGTTGATGCATGATCTCTTCTTCCAGTTATGGCGCAAACCTTGCTGTTTCAACCCCGATCGCGGCAAGTTAGCGCCGTGGATCGCCGTGTCCAGCCGCCACCGGGCAATCGATTACCTTCGCGCGCATCGGGAGATCTCAGTTGACATCGCCGATATGCAGATACCGGTCGCTGCCAACCAGGAACAGTCCTCTATCGCGGATGAGGTGTTCGGAAAGATCCGTTCGCTTATGCTTCAGATGAAGGTAGAGGATCAACTCGTGTTTCGATTATCATTTTTTGATGGCCTCACCCACTCTGAGATCTGCGAAAAGACCGGGCAACCGCTGGGCACCGTCAAATCCCGACTTCGCACCATTATCATCCGGTTACGTAAATCTTTGTCGAAGTAAGATGTTTGAGTAATACCGATGGCTAGGGAGATCGATAAATTCCGCAAACCGGACCGGTCTTGCGATCTGACGCAGGACTATGCCTTCGGCTGGCTAACCTCCAAACAACGCGAATCCTATGAAGCCCACTTGGACGCCTGCTTGAAGTGCCGCAGCGAGGTGGCTGATTATGGCAAGCTCATGGCCGATTCCCTCTTGCCGGCTTCTGTTGCTCAGGGATCCCGCGGGAGGTTCATGTTAAGGCTGCGATCCCAGCCCTCGCAATCAGATTCCATTGTTTTCTCCGCGCCAGGGGTGCTGGCGATGCGCTCGCATAATATGGAATGGGCTGATGCCGGACTTCCCGGTGTGCGGATCAAAGTCTTAGCTCAGGATAAAACCCGCGGTTATCACACCAGCCTGGTCAAATTGGATCCCGGCGTTCGTTATCCCTCCCATCGCCATGCCGCGATCGAAGAGGTATTCATCCTCGAGGGCGACCTGCAGTTTCCTGCCGGAACCCTCCTGGCGGGCGACTACTGCCGCGCGGAGAGCGGTACCATCCATTCCCCCAGTCATACTCAATACGGGTGCACTCTGCTGATCAGCACCTCGATGGCGGATGAAATGCTTGCCTGAGCCCTGTTAACTAACTTGCAAAGATCTCCTGCGGCGGGAATGACGGTCGAACTCCTCGCCGATGACGGCATGAGGCTCTTGCATCCACCAGTGGTGACCGACGAAAGAGGTGGATTCACATTTGACGGTGTACCTCCCGGCGCATACAAGCTGGTTGAGATCGCCGACGACCTCTCGGGCAACGATCCCGCCATTCTCGGCACCGTCGTTCTATCTCAAGGTGAGTCCCGGCGCTTCGCTCTCGACCTTGCGAACATGCAATAGCGGCGCTTTTTAGCGGGACACGGATTACGCTCCAGCGCGCGTTCGCCTCATCAGATCGATGGCTTGAGTGCCTGTGGAAGCAAGACGATCCGTCTGAACAAATAAAAGCGCCGTCTTTATCAAACGATGTCGCCCTCTTACTTTGCCGCCACCGAATACTCCCCCGTCAGATCGATCTGTGCCGAGGAATGTCCCACATACACCGTGAACTTTCCCCGCTCCTGCTTCCAGGCTTTTCCGGCGAGGTCATAAAAACTCATCGCGCGCGGATTCAGCGTCAAAGTAACGTGTTTGGTCTGGCCCGGCTGCAGCATCACCTTGGTGAATCCTTTGAGCTCTTTGAGGGGCCGGGGAACGCTGGCGCCCGGATTTCCCAGATAGAGCTGCGCGGCTTCCGCGCCCGCTACCTTGCCGGTATTGGTCACGTCAAAAGAGACGGTCACATTCTCACCCGCTTTCGGGGCCTTCGGTTCGATACCCAGATTCTTATAAGCGAACGTGGTGTAGCTCAGTCCGTGGCCGAAGGGAAAGAGAGGCTTCGTCCCACTCTTTTCATATCCCCGATAGCCGACGAAAACGCCCTCTTTGTACTTCACGTTCACTCCGCCATCGTTGGAGTAATAGCTATCGTGCGCGGGATTGTCCTCCCAACGCCGTTCAAACGTCGCCGGAAGTTTGCCCGAGGGATTTACTTCTCCAAACACGATTTGCGCCAGTGCCGTTCCGCCTTCCTGCCCGGAATACCATCCCTGGATGATGCCCGGCACCTGGTCCACCCATCGTGTCATCTCCACTCCACCACCTGACGTGATCACCACGATCGTCTTCTTGTTCGCCTGCGCGACCGCCTGGATCAGGTCATCCTGGTTCGGAGGCAGACGGAAATCGCGGTCCGAGCCCTCTGACTCGGACGCTGCGTCATATCCCACAAAAACCACCGCTGCGTCCGCCATCTGCGCGATCTTCTTTGCCTGCTCCGTGACCAGGTCTGCTGCGGGAAGCACAGCCAGGCTGGCGGAGCTTCCCAGCCATCCCGGGAACTCAACATATTCGTAGCGGACTTTGTAAGCAGTGCCTGCTTCCATCTGCATATCGGCAGATTTTGGCACTTGGCCTTCTCGCGGCTCTTGCTCCAGCGCGAGTTTGTCATTCACAAAGAGCTTGTATGAATCCATACCCGTGGCGCGAGTCAGCCAGCGATAGTTGCCGGAGGTTTGGGGAATGTAATAACCGCTCCAGCGCACAGAGATATTTCTGCTGCCGCCTTGAATGAACACCCGCGGGTCCACCCGTGTCTCCGCTTTGCCGGAAAAGTCCGGGGTGCTGAAATATTCGGCTTTCAGTCCGCGCTCGCCGTCCTTGGCTTCGGTGCTGAAGTCGCTGCGCCAGGTCAGCTCATCTTCCTCCGGAATGCCGCGGTCATAAAGGATCTTCACTTTTCCGCCTACGTCGCTAATGCCCTGCAGATAGCTCACCGCGGTGAAAGGTTCCACCCGGGCGCTGCCTCCTCCCGCAGGCACCGCCGGATAGGCTCCTGGACCGATCACCGCCACGGTTTTGACCACATCACGGTTCAGCGGAAGTACGTTACTGTCATTCTTCAGTAGCACGATACTTTCGCGAGCGCCTTCCAGCGCGGTTCGCTTGCTCTCAGGGTTGAATCGAGAGATGTTCAGGTCCTGCTGGTCTCTGTCATAGAAGCCGAACTCGATCGACTTTCGCAAGATGCGCCGCACCTTGTCGTCGATCGTCGCTACGCTCACTCTTCCGTCTTTGACCGCGGGCAGAAGGTTCTTCTTGTTCAGGAACTTGCCTGAGGGCATCTCCAGGTCCAATCCGCCATTTGCCGCTCCCACTGCGTCATAGGTGGCGTCCCAGTCAGACATCATGATGCCGTCAAATCCCCAGTCTTTCTTCGCGATCTGGTTATTCAAAAAACCGCTCTGCGATGCATGCTCACCATCCACCAGATTGTAAGAATCCATGATCGCCGCCGTGTGGCCTTCACGGACCGCCGCTTCAAATGCCGGCAGGTAGATCTCGCGCATGGTGCGCTCATCGATCTCTGAATTGGTGTTATGGCGGTCATATTCGGAGTTGTTGCCCATAAAGTGCTTGGCGGTCGTCATCACTCCCTGGCTTTGGACTCCCTGCACATAACCCACGGACATGCGCGATGCCAGATATGGGTCCTCGCCAAAATATTCGAAGTTCCTGCCATTCATCGGCGCCCGGTAGATGTTAAGCCCCGGGCCCAGCAGGATGTTTACGCCCTTGGCGCGAGCGTCCCGCCCAATGCCTTCACCAATCCTTTTTGCCAGCGCCGCATTCCACGATGCCGCCAATCCAATGCCCGCCGGGTAGGCCGTGGAGAATCCGAAGTTGCGCACCCCCATCGGGCCATCCGCCATCTTCACCTTCTTGATCCCGACACGGTCATTCCCGGGGATGAAAAAACCTTGCACTCCGCCCAACATATCGATCTTCTCTTCCAGGGTCATCTTGACAAGGATGGCATTCACCTTCTCTTCCACCTCAGGTTTTTCTGCCGGAGACGCAGCAGACCTTTGCGCCTGCGTAACCGGCTTCTTGCTGGCACGTTTTGCATGACGGGAATCTGTGGTTTGGGAGAAAGTGAAGCTGGTTGCAAGCAGGAAGAGGAGGGTAAGGCGGTTGAGATTTCTCATGGAACCCCGCTACTAAAACGATTTTGTAATACTAAACGGTGCCTAAGTTAGTTGAGAAGCGGCAAGCTGTCAACATCCGCGACGCGGGTGGGACTTCCACTTTGGCTAAGCCGCTTTGGCGGAGATAACCATTTCAGCCAAGTCCATCAGGTGCGCCACCAGATATTTGGGGCGGGGGATGACTTGGCTCAGCACCTGCTCCGGACGTTGTACAAAGGCGGTCTGGCATCCTGCCCAAGTGGCGCCGCAGATGTCCCAGGAATGAGCCGCAACCAGCGTGATGGCGCTGATGCCGACCTTCAACTCTTGTGCCGCCCAGCGATAAGGTTCCGCCGCAGGCTTGAAGCGCTGAACATTCTCCACGCTTAACACCGATTCAAAATACTTGAGCACGCCCGCAGATCTGAGCGCGTCTGAAGCTGCTTCCCGACCCGAATTCGTGAGCGCGACAATGCGGTTTCCGCTTTCTTTCAGCAGCTTCAATCCCGGCTTCACATCAGGATAAGCAGGGAGCTTTCGCATGGCTTGCAGGATCTGTTCCCTGGCTTCGTCACTTAAGCGGCGGCCGTGAAGCTCTTCCACACTTTGCAGAGCAGCTTGAGCCAGACGATTGAAAGGCAGGTAAGCATTGGTGGCAGCGCTGGTGAGCGTGCACTTGAGCAGCTCGGCAAACCACTCCTTGCGCGCGGAAGCGATACCGAGGTGCTGCTCAAACAATGGATCCAGCGCGCTTAGATCGAGGAGGGTTCCAACCACGTCAAAGACGAATAGCTGCTGCATCGGGGGACTCCTGCAATGTTGGTTATGATTCCCCGGCATTCAGCCGGTATGTCCCAATAAATGTGCTTTTGGCGAACATCAGTGCTGGACAGCAGTACTGGACCGCAACATCATGTCCACTTCCTTTTGCAGGACCGGATGGTAGCCCGGGCGCGCCCGCTCATAGATCGCTTGCGCGCGCTTCTTTCCCTCTGGCGTCTTTGCCAGCGCTTCATAAAGCGGCTTGATGATCTTTCGGCGGCCCACCGTCATCAGTACCTGCTCCAGCTTTTCATCCACGGCTCTATATCCATTCGGGATGGCAAGCAGCAACCACACTTCCGTGATCTCGATGTTGCCGGATTGCGTGAAGTGAAATTGTTTATCCAGTTGCGTCATGCGAAGCTGCCCAACATCCTGCGGCAGCGCCTTCAGAAAATGCAGCCACTCCTGTGCGCTCCATTGTTTCGCCGCAAGTTGCGCCACGCTCATCTTGCCGTTCATCCAGGCACTCGCCGCCTCCTGTACTCTGGCGAATGCCTCTGACTGCGGCTCGATCACATCCTTCGGCACCCCCGGTTCATAGATCCAGGCGTGAACGTCCACCTTCTTCGCGATCTCCGGCTCCTGCTTCAGCAGATGCGCATCCAGATAGTTTTCAAAATCTTTTGAGGTGATGCTTTGAAAAGCAAAATGCTCAAAATACCCTCGCAGGAACTGGTCGAATCTCTCCCGTCCCGCCGCCAACTCCAGCTGGCGCAGGAACAGCATCCCTTTCTCATAAGGCAGTTCAGTGGATCCATCATCCGGATCGCGCCCGTTCAGGTCCACGTGTAATACCTGGTCCTTCGGCTGCAAGGCGGACACATCGCGCGTGAGCACCTGCCGTCCCAGCACCGCTTGCATCTCCGCCATCTTTTTGCCGTACACCGCCTCCACGATCCGGCGCTCGATATAGGTGGTGAATCCTTCATTCAGCCAGAAGTCACTCCATGTGGCATTGGTCACCAGGTTTCCTGACCATGAATGCGCCAGCTCATGGGAGATCACGCTCACCAGGCTCTTGTCTCCGGCAATGATGGTCGGAGAGGCGAACGTCAATCGCGGATTCTCCATCCCGCCATAAGGAAAACTCGGCGGCAGGACCAGCACGTCATACCTCCCCCAGCGATACGGCCCATAAAGTTTTTCCGTCGCCGAGATCATCTGCTCCAGGTCTTCCAACTCTTTGGCGTCGCGATCGACAACGCTCGGCTCGTCATACACCCCCGCACGACCGCCGATCGCACGGAAAGCAAGGTCACCCACCGCCAGCGCGATCAAATAAGACGGGACCGGTGTCGTCATCCGGAAGTGGTATTCGCCCCGCCCGTTGTTTGGGCTCGAGCTTTTGGCGCCGCGCATCTGCGGATTGCCCTCCGCGCTCATCAGCGCCACCAGGTCTTTCGGCGTGTGGATCGTCGCGTTATAGGTCACTCGCACGCTGGGCGAATCCTGCAATGGGATCCAACTGCGACCGTGGATCGCTTCACTCTGGGTGAAAAGATACGGATGCTTCTTCCCCGCGGTCTGCGCCGGCGAGAGCCACTGCAACGCCGAAGCCTCCGGCGATGTCGCATAGGAGATGCGGACCCGCGACGCTTCTTCCGGCACTTGAATGGTGAGCGGTGCGCCCAGGATCGGATCCGCTTTCCCCAGCGCATATTCCACCTGGTGGAATTCGCCTTTTGCCTTCGCCGCCTCAATGCGCGTGATCTTTAGCTTCTCGGTGTCGACGATCAGCGGCGCGCTCGCGGCATCTTGGGCGCGCTCGATGTTCAGCGTTGCCGCGCCCAGCAATTGTTTCTTGGCAAAATCCACCGTCAGCTCGAGAAACACATGCTTTACCCGCACCTGCTGCGGGTTGCCATAGGAGTGCGCA
Organism: Terriglobales bacterium; assembly: GCA_038254775.1. Lineage (GTDB taxonomy): Bacteria > Acidobacteriota > Terriglobia > Terriglobales > Acidobacteriaceae > JBBSFV01. The sequence goes on from JBBSFV010000014.1 coordinate 57,401, forward strand.
TCCTTCACCGGCTCAAGCCGCAACGGCTTATCCTGGGCAGCGCTCACGCTCGCCGTCAGGAGAACTGCGCTCAAGACCAGAGCCGCGCTCAAGACCAGAGCTGCCCTCAAGATCGCGATCAATCTCTTATTTGTTCCCATCCCGACCATCTCTCTTTGCTCTTGCTCTTGGTATTTTCTCTAGCTCTCGCCTTTGCTCTCGCCGTTGCTCTTGCTCTTGCTTTTGCTCTTGCTTTTGCTCTGCTCTTGCTTTTGCTTTTGCTCTTGCTCTTGCTCTTGCTTTTGCTTTTGCTTTTGCTCTCGCTTTTGCTCTTGCTTTTGCTTTTGCATTCGCATTTGCATTTGCATTTGCATTTGCATTTGCTTTGGAATTTGAACTTGAATTTCACTGGGTACTGAGTACTCGGTACTGGGTACTGGGTACTGAGTACTGGGTACTGGGTACTGGGTACTGCCTACTGCCTACTGGCTACTGGCTACTGCCTACTGGTTCCTCGCTGGTAGTGTAAGCTTTTTGATTGCAACCTCACTTCAGGAGTAGCCTGTGTTTCGCTCCCGCTTTCTCAGCATTCTCTCCGCATGCGCCATCCTCGGATCACAGCTTTTTGCCCAGCAAGCCGCGCAGTCGGTCCTGGGCTTTAAAGACTTTGCCCAGCAGCAGCAGTGGAACAAAAAGTTCCTTGCGGTGCCCGATGCCAAGCTCGCGGAAGAGCATCTCCGCATCCTGACGAAGGCTCCTCACATGGCGGGAACGCCGGAGGACCGCGCCACCGCCGAATATGTCGCTGAGAAATTTCGTCAGGCCGGACTTGAGACTGAGATCGTCGAATATAAGATCTGGATCAATTATCCCAAGAGCATCAGCGTGGATGTCACCGCGCCCGCGAACGTGAAAATGCATGGCCCATCCAAAGAACAGGTCATGGGTGACCCCTTTCAGGACGATCCCCGCGTTGCCACGGCCTTTAATGGCATGTCACCTTCCGGCGACGTAGAAGCGGAAGTGTTTTACGCCAATTATGGCCGCCCGGAAGATTTCAAGAAGCTGAAAGAACTTGGCGTTGACCCTCGGGGAAAGATCGCGCTGGTCCGTTACGGCCAGAATTTTCGCGGGGTAAAAACGTACGTGGCGCAGGAGTACGGATGTGCCGGCGTCATCATCTATTCAGATCCCATGGATGACGGCTATTTCAAAGGCGACTCTTATCCCAACGGGCCCTGGCGCCCGGCATCAGCGGTGCAGCGCGGATCGCTTGCATTCATGTTCAAGTATCCGGGTGACGTGACCACTCCCGGGATCGCTTCGCTTCCGGATCTGCCGGAGTCGCAGCGCACCAAGCCGGAGAATGCCGCCGCGATGCCGAAGATCCCTACCACTCCCCTGCCCTATCAGGACGCCTCGCCGATCCTTGCCAATCTTGGCGGCAAGGCCTCCCCCCGCGAATGGCAGGGCGCGCTGCCTTTCACCTATCATGTGGGCCCCGGCCCGGTAAAAGTTCACCTCAATCTGCAACAGGATTACCAATATCGAAGCATATGGGACGTGATCGGACGCATTCGCGGCACAGAGTTCCCGGATGAGTGGGTGGTTGCCGGAAATCATCGCGATGCATGGGTCTATGGCGCGGTGGACCCCAATAGCGGCACCGCCGCCATGCTGGAGACGGTGCACGGCATCGGAGAACTTCTGAAGCAGGGCTGGAAACCGAAGCGCAGCATTGTCATCGGCAGTTGGGACGCCGAGGAGGAAGGCCTCATTGGCTCCACCGAATGGGGCGAACAGCATGAAAAAGACCTGGCAAAAGCCGCTGCGTATTTCAACATGGATGTCGCCGTCTCCGGGCCGAACTTTGGCTCCTCCGCGGTGCCCACGTTGAAGCAGTTCGTGCGCGAAGTCGCCAAGCAGGTGCCCGACGCAAAGGGCAACGGCACTGTCTATGACGTTTGGCGTAAGACGCTGCTGGCATCCACCAATAGCGCTGACCTCGGCGGCTCACAGATCCGCCCACCGAATGCGCAACAGAATGACGTTCCTGTCGGAGACCTGGGCAGCGGTTCGGATTACACCGTCTTTCTGCAACGCCTCGGCGTCCCCGCCAATGACATAGGCTCTAATGGCGATTACGGCGTCTATCACTCCGTCTTTGACAACTTTAACTGGTTCAAAAAATTCGGAGACCCGGATTTCCTCTACACCCAGCAGATGGCGCGCGTCTTCGGGATTGAAGTCCTGCACATGGCAGATGCCGACGTGCTGCCCTTTGACTACTCCGATTACGGCAACGAGATCGGCCAATACATTGAGGCAGCGCAGAAGAAAGCAGCTGCGCAAACTTCGTCACCATCGGGATCTGCAAATCCCGCCCCCACCAATCCATCCGGCACCGGCCCAGCGGTCAGCAGTTCACCGGTCAGCAGTTCACCCGTCCGCAGTTCAGCGATGAGTGCAACTGCAAGTGCCACCCCCTTGGACTTCACTGCGGCAGCCGCCGCGGCAAAACGCTTTGCTGCAGCCGGCCGCAAGATCTCCACAGCCCAGCACGATCCCCGTCTCTCGACTAGTGACTTGGCAAAGCTGAACGACGCGTTGCGTAACGCCGAACGTGCCCTGCTCATCCCCGAAGGGTTGCCCAATCGTCCCTGGTTCCGCCACGCCATCTATGCGCCCGGCGAATACACCGGATACGCAGCCGTGGTCATCCCGGGAGTGAACGAGGCGATCGATGCGAATGACTATGCCCGGGCACAGAAGCAGTTGGTCGTGCTGGCTGCGACCATCAACCGAGCTGCTCAGGTACTGGAGAGCTTCCCGGGTCATTAAAATATCTCGAGCGTAGCGGTTAAAAATATCTCGAGCGTAGCGAGAGATCCCTATCAAGGCGATACTCTAAACACATCTCGAGCGTAGCTTCCCGCCCCGCTGTCCTTGCTCTTGCTATTGCGTCTGCTGATGCCTCCGCTCTTGCTGTTGCGCCTGCTCTTGCTGTTGCCTTTGCTGTTTTTGCTGTTGCCCCTGCTCTTGCTGTTGCCTTTGCTGTTTTTGCTGTTGCCCCTGCTGTTGCTTTTGATCTTCACTGGGTACTGGGTACTGTGTACTGGCTACTGGGTACTGGGTACTGTGTACTGGCTACTGGGTACTGGGTACTGTGTACTGGCTACTGTGTACTGGCTACTGGGTACTGCGTACTCGGTACCGCCCTCCCATTGCTTACGCACTTTCAAGACCAGCCCTAAGTGTTTCCCATGATTCGCCACCTCCACCTTCAGGTGGAGAATCCAATCCATGAACCGAGCCATGAACAAATTCATCGCAGCCCATGATCGCTATCTCCAACTCGAAGACATCCGCTTCCAGTGTGGCTCACCCGCCGAGCGGGAAGTCATCCATCTTGAGATCATGAAGGCCTACCTTGAGGTCCAATACCGGGCCAAGATGATCGCCGGCCTGCAATATGCTGACGGGATGGACTACGCAGAAATAAATTAGATTGGCACCCTCCTTCCCTAATCCTGCGTCTAAGTAACTGCGCCGCTCGAAACCCCTCCAGGGGCCCTCGTCGATTTTTTCGCTTTTCACGAGGTTTAGAAATGCCGAAAGCTAGGATCATCACTTCACGACCGGAGCTGGCCGCTTCAGTCGCTGACTCTCTCCGGCAAGCAGGTTATTCCGTTGACGTTACCGATCCTGAGAACGCTTCGTTCCTGCGGGAAACACCTGAATTGACCCAAACTGAAGAGCAATTCACCGAACCGCAATATGTGGTCGAACGCGAGTTCGTTCTCGCTCCCTTGTGGCGAAAATGGAAGCTCCAATTCGCCCAGATGTTCGGGCGTGGCCGGCAGCCTGAATTCGATGACGCTCCCGTCTCTATGTCTTTTCTCGGCTTGGCTTCCGAGCCCACTGGTTCCGAGCCATCTGCCGCGCCCCAGCAGATCATTCCGGAACCGGCACCCAGTCCCTACATCGCGCGATCCTCTGAAGTCATTCCCGCGCCCATCTACGAAACCCTCCCGGCAGAAGAGCCGGCTCCTGCACCGCCCCCGGTCTTAGCGCCGGTGGAAAAAAGATCGAACCCGATCTCCGAGTTCTTCCGTAAGCCCGAAGCGGAAGCTGAGCAACCCTCGCCACACATCGAAGAACCGATTTACCTGTACGAGCCGTTTCCCGGCACCCATGAACCGATCCATGACACCTCCGAACCCGTGCATGAAGAGGCCACATCCGTGCTGCGTGAGCTGGAAGGCGTTCGTATGATCAACCGCAGCGCTGAGCCCCCCGCCCTGCCGCCTATTCCGGCTGAGAGCCGCTGGCATGAGAGATTTGAAGCCGAGCCCGCGCCGCTCCACGCCGCATATTCGGAGCCGGAGTTCACCAGCTCGGAGCCCGAGTTCACCAGCTCGGAGCCGGTCAGCAGCAGTTCAGAGCCGGTCATCACCGATTCGAAGCCAGTCACCCCTGACCGCGTTCCAAAGGAGGTGCCGGCCAGGACGCCTGCACTTGTCAGCGCCGCAATGCGAGTAGAAGAATTGCGCATCCGCGCTGCTCGGAAGTTCGCCGAGTGGCGCATCCGGCCACAAGCGGATTCCCGTCGTGATTACGTTTGGCGGCAGGCGTTCCCGGTCGCGACCGGCCTCGCTATTGCATTCCTCGTTGGCTGGATGGCGGCTCTGCACAGCTCCAGCAGCAAGCCCGCCGTCCCGCAGCACTCCGCAAGCGCGGGCGGTTACACCGTTGGCCCGCAAGCGCCCATCCCAACCAGTGGATACACCGTTGGGCCACAAGCGTCAACGCCGGCAGCACCGCTTCTGGCGGAAAAGCCATCCTCGATGGCAGCCACATCTCCGGGGGTGAAACATTCTCCGGTGAAGCCGGTGATCGCCAAAAGATTCAAACCATCGCCACGCCATCGCCACTCACGCATAGAGGACACTGCGGATGACGTTGTCGTTCGTCACTACTCCTCTAAGCCAAAGCCGGTGCAGATCCATAGCGCCTCGCTGAAGCGCTACTCCGATATCGATTAAGAAATCTTGGCTCGTATCGATTAAGAAATCTTGGCTCGTATCGATTAAGAAATCTTGGCTCGTATCGATTAAGAAATCGCGGCTCGATACAAAAGGCACAGGCGATCCGCCTGTGCCTTTGTTCTTGCCTTTGTTCTTGCCTTTGCTCTTGCCTTCGCTCTTGCCGTTGCTCTTGCTCTTGCTCTTGCCTTCGCTCTTGCTTTTGCTCTTGAATTTAACCAGGTACCAGGTACTAGGTACTCGGTACTGCGTACTGGCTACTGGCTACTAGCTACTGCGTACTATTTTTTCACCGCAGCCAGTTCCTTCTCCATCATCTGGCTGTGGTCCAGCTTCACCAGGCCGTGCACCTGCTTGTTGTACTCATCCACCTTTGAGGAATAGTTCATGGAGCAGAATTTCGGACCGCACATCGAGCAGAACTTCGATTCTTTGTAATAGTCGTCCGCCAGCGTCTCATCGTGCATCGAGCGCGCCGTCTCCGGATCCAGTGACAACGCGAACTGCTTCTCCCAATCAAACGTGTAGCGCGCATGGCTGATGGCGTTGTCGCGGTCCTGCGCGCCCGGCCGATGCCGCGCGATGTCCGCCGCGTGCGCCGCGATCTTGTAGGCGATGATTCCGTCCTTCACGTCTTTCTTGTTCGGCAATCCCAGATGCTCTTTCGGCGTCACGTAACAGAGCATCGCCGCCCCGTGCCAGCCGATCATCGCCGCTCCAATGGCGCTGGTGATGTGGTCATACCCGGGCGCGATGTCCGTCACCAGTGGGCCCAGCGTGTAGAACGGCGCTTCGTAGCACCACTCCACTTCCTTCTCCACCTGTTCTTTGATCTTGTCGAGAGGCACGTGGCCCGGCCCTTCGATCATCGTCTGTACGTCATATTCCCAGGCCTTCTTGGTCAACTCGCCCAGCCTCTTCAGCTCGGCGAACTGCGCCTCATCACTGGCGTCCGCGATCGAACCGGGACGCAGCCCATCACCCAGCGAATACGACACATCATGCTTCGCCAGGATCTTGGTGATGCGGTCAAAGTTCTCATACAGGAAATTCTGCTTATGATGGTGCGCCATCCATTGCGCCAGGATCGCCCCGCCGCGGCTCACGATTCCCGTGATGCGCTTCGATACCAGCGGCAGATATTGGATCAGCACTCCGGCATGGATGGTCATGTAATCCACGCCCTGCTCCGCCTGCTCTTCTATCACTTCCAGCATCACGTCGATCGTCAGGTCTTCAATGCGCTTCACTCGGGAGATCGCCTCATAGATCGGCACCGTCCCGATCGGAACCGGAGACGCCCGCAGGATCGCCTTCCGGATGTTGGGAATATCGCCACCGGTCGAGAGGTCCATCACCGTGTCCGCGCCGTAATGCACGGAGGTGTGCAGCTTCTCCAACTCCTCGTCAATGTTCGAGGTCACCGCCGAATTGCCGATGTTCGCGTTGATCTTGCATAGGCTCGCCACGCCGATCGCCATCGGCTCCAGTTCAGGATGGTTGATGTTCGCCGGGATGATCATCCGCCCCCGCGCCACCTCGTCCCGCACCAACTCAGCAGTCAGCTTCTCTTTGTGCGCGATGAACGCCATCTCCTCCGTGATCACGCCCTTACGTGCGTAATGCATCTGGGAGAAGTTCTGGTCTCCGCTCTTCGCCGCTTCTGCTTTGCGCAATGCGATCCACTCCGCGCGCGGCTTGGGCACGTCAGCACCCTGATACTTCGGCTCTGCGTGGTGCGTATTCAAAGACATAGGCGCGTGATTCCCGTTGCCATTGCTGCTCATCTCGTCGCTTCTCCTGTGTGGGTAGACTCTCGATTATACGCCGCAAGATTCGCCTTCACCCTTGCGGATGCGCTGCAACTTTTCATCTCATCGAGTGTTGTTTGCCGATAGGACCCCCACCGTCATGACCCAGGAATCATTCACAAGAACCAACGCCGGTATCGTCGCTTGGCTCTTCGGCCTTCTCGTTTTTTCCGTCGGTATTTTTCTCGACCTCCTGTTGATCGATGTAGGCATCTCCCGCACCCAGACCCTGCTGCTCACCAATGCCATCACCGGCATGGTCGCCGGGGTTGCCGGCGCCTCATTCCTGCATACCCAACTCAAGCGCCGCGCCGAGGAGACCCATCGCCTCCAGGTCATGGATGAGATGAACCACCACATCCGCAATGCCCTGCAGGTCGTGCTTTTCCAGTGCTATTCCATGGAAGGCGACTCCGCCAATAACATGCGCCGTGCCGTCGAACGCATCCAGTGGTCGCTCACGGAAGTCCTCCCCCAGATCAATTTCACCAGATCAAACTTCAAATGACGTTCTTGAAGAATTATTCGGGGATTATTCTCACCGC
>JBBSFV010000015.1:0-62501 GCA_038254775.1 Terriglobales bacterium
ACCAGGAAACTAAGCAAACAGAAAAACAAAAGGAACTGATGCAACGGTACGGTTATGGGTCCCCGGAAAATCGCAAGGCGGTCGATATTTTTGCAAATCTGAGCGATTCCGAAAAAGAAAACATGGAGCGCGAACTTCGAAATACTGTGGAATTGCTGGAGGGGAAGTTGAAAGCCTTGCAACTTCAAAACATCAGCAATGACGATCTAGCCACTGTGAATGGGATCTACATTGCATGGGCAAAAATGGGCCGACTCCTTTTTGAAAAACGGAAATATGAAGAAGCGGAACCATTCTTGCGGGCGGCATGGATAGATTCTTCAAGTCCTTTCACGGGAGGGATGTTGGCGGAGATTTATGAGATGCAAGGAAAGAAGACGCAGGCCACAGAGCTGTTCGCGCAAACTTTGGCAATGCATCACGATGCAGATCAGATGGAACACTTAGTAAAGCTGGTGGGCAGTGCGAAGGCAGATACCTTGATTAATGGTTCAAGGCAAAAGAGCCAGGAGATGAGGACGATACGTTTGAAGGCGCCACCAGCAAAGGGTTCAGCGGAATTCCTGATATTGCTCTCGGCCGATTCCAAAGTGGTAGATGCAGCGCTAGTCTCCGGCGACCACAAGCTAGAGCGGATGAAAGACATTTTGAAGACCGTACGAATGCCGGCATCATTCCCGCCAGCGAGCAGTGCGAGGATCGTACGGCGAGGCGTGCTCTCCTGCTATGGAAGCTGCATGTTCGTGCTCTTTGATTCGAGCGCCTTCCAGAGCGTCAATTAAGGGATGCGAGCTACCAAAACCAGAAAAGCAAATTCCTCCACCCGACGAGCTGCGCTCTGGTGCGCTCAGAATGAGTTAGCCCGCTGTGTGAGCGGAACGCGGGGCACCGGCAATCGAAGTCATGATCCAAGGCGTTGTCCTCGTCGCGCTTCGCGCTCGCTCGGGATGACAGCGATTGGTGACTGCGGGTGGGTCGAAGAGATCAAAGGGATTCTTCGCTGCGCTCAGAATGACAATTGCGTTTTGTCGTGCTGCTCATAGGGATTCTTCGCTGCCGCTCGGGATGACGTGACTGCGGGTGGGTCGAGGAGATCATAGGGATTCTTCGCGGCGCTCAGAATGACAATTGCGTTTTGTCGTGCTGCTCAAGGGATCCCTCGCTATCGCTCGGGATGTAAGAAGCAAGCACGCTCGCTCGGGGTTTTAAAGAGTCATTTACAATCCTCTATTCATGCCGCTGAAGCAGTCGGAAGCGATCGTGTTGCGCAGCTATCCCATGCGAGAGGCGGACCTACTGGTCACGTTCTTTACCCGGGCGGAGGGCAAGTTGCGCGGGGTGGCGAAGGCGGCAAAGAAGTCAAAAAAGCGTTTTGGGGGCGCGCTGGAGCCGCTCACGCACGTAAAAGTTTATTGGGAGGCGAAGGAGCGGCACGAGCTCACGCGGATCGATTCTTGTGAGGTGATTGCGTCACCACTGACGAATGTGGTGGACTATCCGCGGGCGGTGGCGCTGGGCTATATCGCCGAAATGCTGGACCAGTTGCTGCCGGATGGCGAGGCGAATGACACGCTCTTCCGGCTGGCGGTTTCGGTTTTGCCGCAGGTGCAGGCGGGCGCCATCTGGATGCCGCTCACGTATTTTGATTTGTGGATCGTGCGCTTGACCGGCCTGCTGCCGGAGCTGCATGCGTGCCTGGAGTGTGGCGGGGCGTTGGATGGCGAGCGGGCTTACTTCCACCCGCTAGCGGATGGGCTGATGTGCGCGGAGCACAAGCGGCTGGCGAGCAATGAGATGAGTTGGGAGTCAAGGAAGCTGGCGAATGAGATGTTCCGCGCGCCGATCGGGAGTTTTGCGGGTGCGGCGTGGCCCAGATCCTGTGGCGCGGACCTGAGAAAGTTTTTGACGCAGCGGGTGGAAAGGCAGTTGGAGAAGAAGCTGGTGAGCGCGGGGATGTTGGAGAAGGTGGATTGAGGCAGCACAGTTAGTGTTCGAGCAGTCAGCATTCAGCACTCAGAATTCAGTGGACAAAGGAAAAGCGAAGCGGCGGAATGCAGATTCCTCGCTGTGCTCGGAATGACAATGGCAACCTTACGTGGTGTTCAAAGGGATTCCTCGCTGCGCTCGGAATGACAAGGGCAGTTTCAAGTTTCGAGTTTCAAGCGAAGAACAGAATCAAAAGCAGATTCCTCGCTGCGCTCGGAACGACAAGGGCGACTTACGTAATGCTCAAAGGGATTCTTCGCTGCGCTCAGAATGACAAGGGCGACTTACGTGATGCTCAAAGGGATTCCTCGCTAAGCTCGGAATGACAGGTCAAGAACAGTTCAACTTTGGAGGTAGATTTTCGGGGCACCACGTAGGTGAACTCTAAATGCTAAGTGCTAAATGCTAAGTGCTTAGTAACAACAAAGACAAAAGGAAAACGGTACCCAAGTGGCATCAGCAAAAACAACAGGCCTCACATTCCAGGAGCTGATCTTCACGCTGCAGAAGTTCTGGGCGGAGCAGGGATGCATCCTGCAGCAGCCGTATGACGTGGAGGTGGGTGCGGGGACGATGTCTCCGGAGACATTCCTGCGCGTGCTGGGGCCGAAGCCATACAGCGTCGCGTATTTGCAGCCTTCTCGGCGGCCGGCGGACGGACGCTATGGTGACAATCCGAACCGGCTTTTCAAGCACACGCAGTTGCAAGTGATATTGAAGCCTCCGCCGCAGGATGTGCAGGAGTTGTACTTGCGTTCTTTGCAGGCGATCGGGATCGACCTGCGCAAGCATGACCTGAAATTTGAAGAGGACAACTGGGAGTCTCCGACGCTGGGCGCGTGGGGGATCGGCTGGCAGGTGATGCTGGACGGCATGGAGGTGACGCAGTTTACGTACTTCCAGCAGTGTGGCGGAGTGGACCTGGATCCAATCTCTGCCGAGCTGACGTATGGTCTCGAGCGGCTGTGCGCGTTTTTGCAGGACGTGGACAGCGTGTATGACATTGTTTGGGCGCGCGATGCTTCTGATTCCAAGAAACATGATTCCAAGAAACAGGGTGGCCGGGAGATCACGTATCGCGAGGTGCGGCATGCGGAGGAAGTTCAGTTCTCGGTCTACAACTTTGAGCAAGCGGATGTGGAGAAATGTTGGGAGCATCTGCGGCTGTATGAGGCGGAATGCAAGGCGTTGATCGATGGATACGCCGCGGCGAAGAAGGCCAAGCAAGATGTGGCGAAGTATCCGGTGCTGGCGGCGTTTGATCTGTGCCTGAAGTGTTCGCATCTTTTTAATCTTCTGGATGCGCGGGGCGCTATTTCCGTGACCGAGAGAGTCGGCGTGATCGCGCAGGTGCGCGCGCTGGCGGTGGGCGTGGCGAAGGCGTATGCGGATCAGCAATCAGCTCAGGAATCTGGGGATGCGCAGTCGCCGGAAGCGGCGGTGGCCAATGGCTGATTTTCTTTTAGAGTTAGGGATGGATGAGATACCGGCGCGCATGATCGACTCTGGCCGCGAGGAGTTGGCGAAGCGGGTGATGGATCTGTTTGCGCGCGAGCGGTTGGGTAGTGCGCCGCAGGTGACTGCATATTCCACGCCGCGTCGGCTGGCGGTGTTGGTGACTGGATTGGCGGAGCGGCAGGAAGATGTGAGCGAGCAGTTAACGGGGCCATCGTACAAAGTTGCGTTCAAGGATGGCGTGGCAACCCCGGCGGCGGATGCGTTCGCAAAAAAAGTTGGCGTGAGCGTGAGCGAGTTGACGAAGGTGTCAACGACAAAGGGCGAATACCTGGCGGCAAATGTCACGCGCAAAGGGAGAGCTACTTCAGAGGTACTGGCGGAGCTGCTGCCGAAGGAGATCGGCGGGATCTACTGGGCGAAGAGCATGTACTGGCGGGGAAAGAATACTGAGCGCTTTGTGCGTCCGCTGCGGTGGATGATGGCGCTACTCGATGGAAAACTGGTGCCGCTGGAATTTGCGGGAATCAAGGCGGGAACAACATCTCGCGGGCATCGGATCATGAGTGATGGCACGGTGCGCCTGGACGCGCCTGGGGACTACGCGAAAAAGCTGGAGAAGATGCGGGTGATCGTATCCGGTGCGCAGCGTGAGAAAAAGATTGTTGCAGCTCTGGATCAGGCGGTGCAGTCGGTGGGGAAGGCGCGCTGGCGGGAAGACAAAGCGCTGCTTTCGACAGTGGTCAACTTGACGGAGTTCCCCTCGGCCATCCTGGGCAGCTTCGATGCTGAGTACCTGTCGCTTCCGGAAGAAGTGTTGGTCACGGTGATGCGTGACCATCAGAAATATTTTGCGGTGGAGGATGCGGGCGGAAAACTGGCGCCGCATTTTCTAGCGGTACTGAATGTGGATGGCGACCCCGACGGCCTGATTCGCCACGGCAATGAGCGAGTGTTGCGAGCGCGATTTAATGACGCCAGATTTTTCTGGGAGACCGACCAAAAGATCCCGCTTAGCGCGCGCGTGGAGATGTTGAAAGCCGTCACCTTCCAGAAAGATCTCGGCAGTTATTACGAGAAGGCGCGGCGCATTGCGCATGTGGTGACCATCCTTGCGGCGGATGTTGAATCGGGCGGGGAGAACGGGCCGCGAGGTTCCGCGAGGAAGATCGCGCGCAACGAGTTGTATGAGGCAGCGTGGCTGGCGAAGACCGATCTCACCACCGAATTAGTCAAAGAATTCACCGAGCTGCAAGGCGTGGTGGGCGGGCTGTATGCGCGGGCGCAGGGATTGAAGCCGGCGATCGCCGATGCGATCTATCAGCACTATCAGCCGAAGTCGATGGAGGACGCGGCGCCGAAGTCGCTTGAGGGCGCGCTGCTCTCGATCGCCGACAAGGCGGACTCGATCGCGGGAATGTTCGCGCTGGGGCTGATCCCGAGCGGATCGAAAGATCCGTTTGCGTTGCGTCGACAAGCCAATGGGATCGTGAAGACGATTGCCGAGCACGAGTTACCCATCGATCTGGGCGGGTTGTTTGCTCTGGCGCTGGCGGCGTACAAAGGATCGGATGCAGAGAAGAGATTCACCAAGGTGGATGAATACGCGGGGTCAGTAGCGGCGTTCTTCCGCGAGCGCCTGGAGTTTTATTTGCGCGATGTGCGCGGGTTCAAGTATGACGAAGTGAACGCGGTGCTGGCGGTGGGCGCGGACAACATACCGGACGCGGTGCAGCGGTCGGAAGCGCTGGCTGCGGTGCGGAAGTCGGCGGATTTTGAGACAATCGCAACCTCATTCAAGCGGATCAAGAACATCCTGCGGCAAGCGCAGGAGAAGTCCGGAGCGGCGGTGGAGAGTGGATTCGAGCCATCTCTGGCAACCGACGATGCCGAACGCGCGCTGCACGCGATGGTGGAGAAGATCGCGCCAGAGGTGGTTCGCTTGCGTCGCGAGAAGGACCACGGAGCTGCGCTGCGCGAGGTGGCGAAGCTGCGCCCGGTGCTGGATACGTTCTTTGACAAAGTGATGGTTATGGCAGAAGACCAGCGGGTGCGGGAAAATCGGTTGGCGTTGCTGTCGCGAGTGTTGCGCGATTTCTCCACGGTGGCGGATTTTTCTGAGATCGTGAGCGCGGGGTAGATCTACCGCAGAGGACGCAGAGGAAAAGCAGATTCCTCGCTGCGCTCGGAATGACAATACTGTTTGAAAATTACTGCACTCTTTGTAACTTCGCGATCAGTTTCTGGGCGAGGTTCTCTTCCGATTCTGACCACAGCACGCGTCCGGTGATGCCGCAGTTTTTCTCCACCACATTCACGAACGCCACCAGCTTTTGCACATTGGACTTGATGCGCGCTTCGATCTCCGGAGTGAATTCAAACTCCTCGTGAAGGAACGGTGTATCCAGGCCGAAATCCACCTGGATGTGTCCGGCCTCCTGGTAGATGCCATCTTCGAAGTCTGTGCCATGGACCAGGAAGCGGACAGGCTGCTGCTGGACCGTCCAGCGTTGATCGAACTGGGCATCAGGATCCATGCTGGAACCAGCCTCAGGAAGTTCTGGCATCCAGAGGTCCCACACCGCTTCAAATTCATAGGCGTAATCGGAGTGAAGGAACTCAGAAGCGATGCCGAGAGCGTCTTCAGTGTCCGCGCGGTAATCAAAGGTCTGCGAGAAGATGAGCGGTTCAGAGAAGGCGACGGCATGGACAGCCACAAATCCGATTCCGGGTTTGGAGGCGGAGAAAGGGAATTGGCGCAGCACGGAGGCCAGACGCGGGAGCATGTCCGCCTCAGTGAAGCTGGGGAACCACAAGTTGAGATAGAGTTGGTCTGCCATAGGAAAAAACGCCATTTTAGATGCTGGGTGCATTCGGCGTACGGAAGTAAGTAGAAATGTGTTTTTAGCCGTACCGGATGCGAGTATGATTTGCGGCGCTACGAGTATTGATGATCGCGGCGGGCGGGAAGGAGCATCTTGGGAATCGGAATCCGTAAAACAGGGGAGATCGCGATATTCGACCTGGAAGGCAGGCTCGCTCTGGGCGCGCCGGTCGATGACTTCCGTAGTGGGTGGGGAGAAGCGCGTGCTTCCGGCTCGAAGCAGATCATTGTGTACCTGGCAAAGGTGACGATGGTGGATTCGTCAGGGATCGGGACCATGATCCGTTGCCATTCGGCGGTCAGCGCAGCGGGCGGAAAGCTGAAGATCGTGGCTGCGAACAATACCGTGCGGCAGGCGTTCCGGATCACTCGTCTGGATAAGGTGTTTGAATTTCACGACACGGAAGAGGCGGCGATCGCTACGGCGGTCTAGCGGCTAAGACTCAGCGAACTGCGTGAGTGACAGTGTGTGCCCGTCTGGATCTTTGAACCAGGCGATCTTGGCGCCGCTGGGTGAGTTCCAGATGCCAAGCTTGTCCTGCTTCATTCCCGGATAGATTTGAAACTCTACGCCGCGCGCATGAAGCGTGGTGGCGGATGCGTGGATGTCATCGACCTTCCAGCCGAGAATGGTGTAAGGAGCGACGGTGACTTCGTCCGCCTTCGCGATTCGCAGCATGATCCCGGCTGACTGGAAGACGAGCGCGTAGGGCTCGTCGGCGATGAAGCGCAGCCCAAGAACTTCCTCATAAAATTTTTGCGCGCGATCGGGATCAGCGGTAGTGACGAAGGCAATGGGCTGGCTGAGCGCCAGCACGGGCGGAGTTTGCGGTTTACCCGGCGCGGTCACGGGTAGGGCTTCCGTGATATGGTGTTGGTCGTTTCCAATTGGCTGCGCAGGCATTCGTGGCGACTCTCTGCGCGGGCGAGCATCTTAGGATCTTTGGTGGCAGCGATGAATTGTTTGCACAGAGGACACCATGAACCCATGAGCGATGGGTTCTCCAGTGGCGATCGATGCTCAAAACGCACAGCGCCCCTCATACGGCATCCTTAGAAAGTTTGTACGACTACGTTATCGGAGGCCGCCTAAAAGTCTAGAGAAATAATGAGTTGGCGCATACGGACGCAAGTATCAGTTCAGTTTTGACACTGCTGGTTGGGGTTGTTAGGATTGACGGGTTCGGCACCACGCAGCGGCCCGGCTGCGGACAAAGAGTGCCGGATCCTTCGCAGTAGCCGCGTCCCCGTCGTCTAGCCCGGCCTAGGACACCGCCCTTTCACGGCGATAACACGGGTTCAAATCCCGTCGGGGACGCCAACAAAATAAAGGGCGGTCTTGGAAATGTCACCGAAAGGTTTTTCCGGTTTGACATTGTTGAGGGGCAAGAGAGTGGGGCCGTTTTCATCTTCTCCTGGTAATCTGTCCAATAATGCACAGACACCATCCTGATGGGTCGGCCATGATAAAAGGTCTTGTGATTGCGCCACATTAGGCACTAAGGCAACGAGTTCCTCCCCCGTTGAACTGGAGACACACGTCATGAAACACACTTGCCTTACGACACTGGCCGTCGTCGTACTCGGTGCATCGATTACGAACGCTCAGGCGACCTACAAGCGCGATATTCCCGACTCGCTGGCCAAGAACGCCAAAGTCACCGAGGCGGCTGCCGCGGCCATTGCACAAAAGCGTATTCCGAATGGAGTCATTCAGGGCGTAGAGCTCGAGCGGGAGGGCGGCAAGCTGATCTACTCTACGAGATTAAAGTCCCTGAGAAGAGCGGCATCGACGAGGTGAATGTCGACGGCATGACTGGCAAAGTCGTCGCTGTCAACCACGAGTCCGCGGCCGCCGAGAAGAAAGAGGCCGCCGCGGACGCCAAGGCGCCGAACGTATCTGCGCTTGAGCCATCTAATGCGAAAAGCAACGACCAGCTCCGCGCCGCCGCCGAGCCGTTCGAGAAGTTGACAGAAATCTCAGTCAGCGCGACTTTTCCGGCGATCGATCTGACCATAGGCAAGGCAGAAGCAGCCGCCAGAGGAGTGCGGAAGTTGCTCTCTAAGAATGCAGCCGATGAATTGGCCGCACAGCTTTCAGCCATGAAATCTGCGCGTCAAAAGCATGATCGTTCTGGATTGGCCTTATCATCCATTGAGGCGTATCGGGTTCTTGTCAGCGCAGTCACAGACAACGCCAAAACTTCCAAAGGCGTTAGCTTGCTGGATTATGCAGGCTTCAGGTATGACGCGGATCTTAAGGCCAGCCCGATACGGTGGGATGACATGGCGCTCGCCGTGGCTTTCGCACGCGAGACTTGGAACGCACTCTCGCCGAGGGCACAGGGCTCGCCCGTTGCGACGCGGTTCGAGAAGGCGATCACTGATATGGAGAGAGCCGTGCCTCGAAAGAGCAAATCACTCGCCGCGTCCTCTGTGAAAATGGAGTTGGATTTGGTTGACCAGTTCGAGAAATTCTTCGCGTTGCGATAGGGCTTTGCGATTGCTGCCGATCACTTCTCGGCATACTAAAACTGTTTGGTTCTTAAGCAAAAACGATGAGAGGCATATCTGCGGCCCGAAAAAAACAACAACTCTAGGACGGGTCATATTCTCAGTAAGGTTCCCCAAGTCACCTTGTTGTTCTGGGTCATTAAGATTGCCGCCACCACGCTTGGAGAAACGGGCGGGGATGCCGTTTCGATGTCCATGCATCTTGGTTATCTGGTAGGAACCGGGATTTTCGCTGTAATTTTTCTAGTTGCCGTCGCGGCGCAGATTAGGGCCAAGAAGTTTTCCGCGTTTCTGTACTGGACAACCATTATTGCGACCACGACGGTGGGAACGACGCTCGCCGACTATGCGGATCGTTCTTTGGGTATTGGCTATGCCGGTGGTACGACGTTGTTGCTGACACTGCTGCTCGCTTCTCTGGCAATCTGGTATCGAACCATGGGATCGGTTTCCGTTGATACGGTTAGCGAACCCAAAGCAGAAATATTCTATTGGGTCACAATCATGTTTTCGCAAACGCTGGGTACGGCGTTGGGAGACTGGACAGCCGGTACGGCAGGCCTTGGATACAAGGGCGGCGCATTGGTATTTAGCGGTCTGCTCGCCCTAGTGGTTGCGGCACACTACTGGACAAAACTTTCCGGAACCGTGCTCTTTTGGACGGCGTTTATTCTTACTCGACCCCTTGGCGCCGTTGTCGGAGATTTTCTCGATAAGCCGTTAAACGCTGGCGGTTTGGCGTTAAGCAGGTATTCAGCCTCGGCCGCTTTGCTGGCTTTTATTGTTGCCTGCATCCTACTTTTTCCGCAGCGTGCCAGTCAAAAAGCCCACTGAAATTGGGGAGAGTATCGCTTTTGCCTCAGCCGGCACTGCACCGCTTTCGAACAACACGCCCGAAAAAAGGGGCAGCAGACTTTGGAGATTTATGGGTCGTCGAGCGGGCCAGGGAAGAGGATGGTTTTCTGATTGGGCCCATACTATCGAGCAAGCCTTGGCGGAGTTCCTGGCCGTCCCTACGTGCATCATCATCGGCTTTCTCGCCCTGGGCGCAGGCAGTTACCAGCTTGACCGCGCGAGCCCTGCGCGGCTCACACAGCGCGGGAGCTGTTGCAGTCCCACGTATTTGGAGATCCTGCGGCCACCAATAGTTTACTGGCCGCCATCTCGTCCGGCCTGATAACGATTACCTCCATCACCATCTCGCTGATGCTACTGGCAGCCCTTGCCGGTTGTCTATGCTGACACAGCATTTGAGCAACTGCTCGACGCCTTCGAAGCCCTCGCAGTGATTTCCTCTGAGTCCATGCAATACCAGATTTTTGCGGAGGTGCTTCGTACTTTTGCCGTGATGTATCCGCACCTCCCGGCGGAACGCCATGCGCGGGTGGAGGACTTGTTGCTCCGCATCTTGTCCGCGCTTGGCGACCATGTTCTTACCCGGGATCTAAATAGCGCGCTGTCTGCTCTTTTGCAAACCTTGGAGGCGTGTAAGCGGTTTGAAACCGCGGCCCTGATCAGGGAGGCGCAAATGAAGCTTCATCAAACCGTCGGCCATCTCAATTCAAGATCCACTCGAGTTCCTGACTAGGCATGCAGGGGCATCTCGCTTTTCGTGCCGCCGCCATAAACTGAAGACCAGCAAACACGAATTCATTCTAAAAGTGCATGAAAAATCCCATCGTTGATGGGGGCTCCGCGTTACCGACGACCCGGGTTTAGCGGGTTTTGGCAGGGATGGAGCCAAATCGGGTCCAATTGCCCCTTTTAATAGGTTGGCCAGGGACATCAAACAGACACCCTGCATCTAATCGCTGGGTGTCTACGCTAAACGCACAAGCTTCAAAGATTCAGGACTATGGAATTATCGGCGATTGCCGCTCTGCAGCGCTGATTTCCGCCCGCGGCTCCCTCGATTGGTTGTGTTGGCCGCGTTTCGACAGCCCCTCCATTTTTGCCGCTCTCCTCGATAATGAAAAAGGTGGCTTCTGGCGGATCGCTCCGACCGGCCATTTCGAGGTGAAGCGCAGCTACGTTGAAAACACCAACGTTTTGGAGACACGTTTCAGTTGTCCGCAAGGCGACGCCACGCTGACCGATCTGATACCGGTCGCATCGGAAGAACACAAGCGTAATCTCTTATGGCCTACCCACGAATTGCTGCGACAGGTAAGGTGCACTCGCGGCGAAATAGAGATCGAAGTCGTCTTTCATCCACGCGCGAAGTACGGCTCCTCATGCGTGCGGCTGAAGAAGTTGCAGGGGATTGGCCTACGCATGGATGTTGGCCGTGGAGCCTATTGGCTCCGCAGCTCTGCGCCGCTCACCATTCGGGATGACCACGCGCGATTGACGATTGCATTGAAACAGGACGAGATGTTGCAATTCTCCCTGAGCTATGCGGAAGAGTCGCCGGCGGTGTTGCCGCTGCTGGGGGAAGATGTCGAGCACCGGATAGAACGGTCGGTATCTTGGTGGCGGGAATGGGCTGCACGCTGTACCTACCGTGGTCCTTACCAGCGAGCGCTGGTGAGAAGCGCGCTCACGCTCAAGTTGCTCGCGTACGCACCATCGGGGGCGATTGTCGCAGCGGCCACCACCTCGCTTCCCGAGGTCCTGGGTGGAGACCTGAACTGGGATTACCGCTACTGCTGGCTGCGCGACGCTTCATTTACCGTTCGCGCGCTGCTCGGCCTGGGCTACAGAGAGGAAGCGGGCAGCTTTATCGACTGGTTGCTGCTCGCCACTCATATCACGCAACCCGAATTACGGGTCCTTTACGACCTTTATGGAGGACTTGCTCCGCGCGAGCACTCTCTGCAACATCTGAGCGGCTATCTCGGTTCTCGCCCGGTGCGAATCGGAAACGGCGCTCGTGAGCAGCTGCAACTCGATATTTACGGCGAAGTGATCAACGCCGCCTATTTCTATGCTCGTCACGGCGGAAAGCTGGAAGGAGCGATGCAAAAGGCCTTGATCGGCTTCGGCAGGGAAGTTGCGGCAAAGTGGGACCATCCCGACGAAGGCATATGGGAACCGCGATCGGGACGGCGGAACAATACTAATTCTCGCCTCATGTGTTGGGTCGCGCTCGATCGTCTGCTCGAATTAGCGAAAAGTGGTAACTTCGGGGCTGCCCCCGTGGAGTTATTTCAGCGCGAGCGCGAGAACATCCGCCATCAGCTTCAATCCCGTGCGTGGAACCAGCAGTTGCAGAGCTATGTCAGCGTGCTCGATGGAGATGAGGTTGACGCTACGTTGCTGTTGATTCCCTGGTATGGGTTTGAGAATGCGGGTTCCGAGCGAATGCGGTCGACATCCCAGCGCGTCCGCCGACGGCTGGGAGCTGGGGACGGCCTGCTCTATCGTTATCCGCGTACCCCGCCAGAGGGCGCTTTTGGGATCTGCAGCTTTTGGTTGGCGGAGTATCTCGCACTTGGGGGTGGGAGTCTAGAGCAGGCCAGTGCGCAGTTCGACAACGCGCTGAAGCATCAAAACGATCTTGGCCTTTTTTCCGAAGAAATAATTCCGGGGACCGGCGACGCGGTGGGAAACTTTCCCCAGGCCTTTACGCACGTCGGCGTTATCAGCGCCGCGCTTACCCTGCAAGAACAGGCAGACAAAATTCGCGCAACACAGGGGCGGGAATGAACTGGAGCGGCTGGTTGTTGTGGGGATTCGTGGCTACGGTGGTCGAGTCAACCATCAGCGCAGGCACGCAAGGCCTAGGTCTCACTCGAATGAACCTCCCCTATATTTTGGGGACGTTATTCACGCCTAACCGCGAAAGGGCGAAACTCTACGGGCTTGCCGTCCACCTGTTTTTCGGTTGGGTATTTTCGCTGGTCTACATTCTGATCTTCCAATCGCTGGGTGTGGCGGGCTGGTGGCGGGGAGCGCTCATCGGTCTCGTGCACGCGATGTTTGTGCTGGTCGCGGTAATGGCGGTGTTGCCGGGAACGCACCCGCGCATGGCCAGCGAGCAGCATGGCCCCGCGGCGCATAGACTGCTCGAGCCTCCTGGTTTCATGGGGCTGCATTACGGAGTAAGAACACCCATCGCGGTGCTGGCTTCGCACGCCATCTTTGGTGTGATCCTCGGCGTCTTCTACCGCCTGAAGTGAAGCGGCCAGGCCGCAAGCAAAGAAAGTACCGGAGTCCGGCCATTGGGACTTGTACAAAGCGGATGCTTTCTGTGGCTGGATCGTGGTTCCTCCGCGGACGCATTTTTCGTAGGTTGCGTTCGCTTAGGCTGCTTTCGTTTCGATTGCGGCACGGTCGCGCTCCGTATGGTTCTTCCAGAGCAGAATGGCGCCTGTGGCAGCAGCCGCGCCAGCAAGGCTCAATAGCCAGTGAGGATGCGTCTCCGCCCATAACTCCGTGCTCGATGAGCTGGCCCGCCGATCGAAAGAACCGTGGGCGCCGTGATCTCCCGCGACCGGCTCCCAAAGATTGTTCGGGCGATCTGGGTCCTCCGGGCCACCGTGCTGTTGCGACTCATAGCCGTTCCGTGCCAGATAGTGGTCCGCGAACGATGGTGCAAGCTTGTTCCCGAATACCGCTTCTACCACTGACCAGGCGGCATAGTATTCACGTTTTCCCGGATGGTGCGCCGCATAGTGAATGGCTCGCGCGGCGACTTCCGGCTGATAGATGGGGGGGACCGGTTGTGCTTTTTTCGGCAAACGGCTCTTGACCCAGCCGAACTGCGGAGTGTTGAGCGCGGGCATCTGCACCATGACCGTTTTCACTTTGCTCTTGTCATGCAAAAGCTCGGTGCGCAAAGAGGCATGGAAACCGAGGACGGCATGTTTGGCTGCGCAGTAGGCTGATTGCAGAGGTATGCTGCGATAGGCGAGCGCCGAGCCAACATGGACGATGGTGCCACGGTTGCGCGGGAGCATCCGCTTCAATGCGGCCAGAGTCCCGTAGACATATCCCAGATATGTCACCTCAGTCACGCGCTTGTATTCTTCCGCCTCCATCTCTTTGATCGGCGAGAAAACTGAGGTCATCGCGTTGTTGATCCAGATGTCGATAGGCCCGAGTTCGCGCTCGATTCGTTCGGCGGCGGCTTCCAGTTGCGCGGCATCAGCTACGTCGAGCGGCAATACGAGGGCGCGTCCGCCGCACTCTTCCACTTCGCGACGCGCACCTTCAAGGCCCTCTTCTCCACGCGCGATGAGTGCGATCCATGCCCCCCTGCGGGCAAATTCCCTGACGGTGGCGCGGCCCACGCCTGCGGAAGCGCCAGTAATGACAACAATCTCTGGTCTCGATCTATTTTGGGTCATGTAAGGACAGATGCCTGCACGCAAGTTTTCGTTTTCCGCTGGGGAGATAAGACGAAAGTAGAGCAATCCACGAACCCACATAGGCGCCAAGCCAACCACCATTGCGCGCCCCACATCTGGACACAAAGGATTGCTTTTTTCACTTTTCCGGCCGGCGATCCCGCGAAGACTTGCCCTCGCTAGGAGAAACGATGTCATCGCTAAAGTCCCTCTCATCTCGCCGGACGAACTCCTGCGCCAGCCCTCCAGACCGCAGCCGCTCACAACATTGCTACTCTGACCGCGAGCCGGTTGGGCCATATAAAGTGACCATCCCTGCGCGACGCACTCACCATCAGCGCTATAACGACCTGCGCGAGCCGGAGCCGATCCCGCGGGAGACGGATTTCTCCAGCGTGATCCGTTCGGATGTTCCGATCGTGGCGCAGCACACGCGTTTGGACTCCCGCCAAGACGCCAACGCACTGCTCACTAAGATGGCGTATCCCGCTGCGGCGTGATTGCGGCGAGGGCTAGCGCTGCGCGAATGGGTACCAATTGCGTGTGAGGTAGTCCGCCAGTGTGATGCCAAGAAGGATCAGAAACCATGCCACGCCGCCGGCGGCGACGACGCGGATCAACTTTGACCCGTAGAGCGCATGCATAAAGAAGATGGCGATGAGCGATGCTTTTATCAGCGCGATCACAACTCCCACCGCGAGGCTGAAGGGACCTAAGTCCACCAGCCCGATGAGCGATGTAAGTAAGGTGAGCGCGAGCAGGATGCCCCAAGTCAGCGCGTAAGTCTTGACAGTCGGGCGATGTTCGCTCATCGCAGGTGTGCTCCCGGGATATAGAAAATGGCGAAGAGGACGACCCAGATCACGTCCACGAAGTGCCAGTAAAGGCCCGCGATCTCAATGGGCGTGTGGTATTCGCGAGAGATGGAACCAAACACCACGCGCAGCACCATCACCGAAAGCACGCCCAGGCCCACCAGCATATGGAAGGCGTGCAAGCCGGTCATGGCGAAATAGAGAAAGAAGAACATCTGCTCGCGCGGCCCCAGCGCACCGGCTTCCTGAAAATTGATGCCCGGCACCTTATGGTCAAGGTAATGCCGGTAGTGTTCCCAGAATTTGATGCCCAGAAAGATGCAGCCGATCAACATGGTGAGCAAAAGGAACAGCACAGTGAGCCGCTTCTTGCCGGCTTCCGCGCTATGCACGCCCAGCGCCATGGTGAAGCTGCTGCAGATGAGGACAGCGGTGTTCACTGCTCCCATCCAGTACTCCATCTCGCCGCTCGCATGGGTGAAGGCGGGCGTGTAATAGATGCGATAGACGGAATAAGCGGTGAAGAGCGCGCCAAAGAGCATCACTTCCGTGGCGAGGAATATCCACATGCCAAGGGTGACGGTCTCGCGCTGTTGCGCGGGATTATTGAACTGCTGGCGAAGAGCGAGTGAGGAGGCGCTAACCAAGGTGGAGTTCCTCCTTCTGCGCTTCGAAGTCGTAGGCGTTCCAAGTGACGACGGGCGTATTCTCAAAATTGTGCTTCGGCGGCGGTGAAGGGGTTTTCCATTCCAACCCGGTGGTGCGCCACGGATTCGACGGCGCATCCTGGCCGTATTTCCAGGACCATAACAAATAGATCAGCGGCACGATGTACCCCACTCCGAGAATGGTCGCGCCCGCGGTGGAGAGCACATTCCACACCTGGAACTCGGGCGGATAGGTCGCATAACGTCGCGGCATGCCGAGGTAGCCGAGGATGAATTGCGGAAAGAACGTGAGGTTGAATCCCAGAAAGACGGTCAGTGCGGAAAGCTGGGCGAGGTATTCCGGATACATCTTTCCGCTGATCTTGGGCCACCAGTAATGGATGCCGCCAAGAAACGCCATGACCGCGCCACCCACCATGATGTAGTGGAAGTGCGCGACCACGAAGTATGTATCCGTCACATGGACATCAATGCCCATGGCGGCAAGAAAAAGTCCGGTCATGCCGCCGATGGTGAAGACGCCGATGAACCCGATGGCGTAGAGCATGGGTGCTGTCATCTTTACCGAACCCTTGTACATGGTGGCCGTCCAGTTGAAGACTTTAATAGCGGAGGGAAGGGCCACCAGGTAGCTGAGGAAGGAAAAGACCATCGCGGAATAGAGCGACATGCCGGCCACGAACATGTGGTGTCCCCAGACGAGGAACCCGACGATAGCGATGGCCATGCTGGAAAATGCCACGGCCTTGTAGCCGAACAGAGGCTTGCGAGAGAAGGTGGGAATGATCTCACTCACCACGCCCATGGCAGGCAGCACCATAATGTAGACCGCCGGATGAGAATAGAACCAGAAGAGGTGTTGGAAGAGAAGGGGGTCGCCGCCCATCGCGGGATCGAAGATTCCCACATGAAAGATCCGCTCAATGCCCAGCGTGGCGAGAGTGATGGCCAGCACCGGAGTGGCCAGTACCAGAATCAGGCTGGTGGCGTACATCGACCAGATGAATATCGGAAGCCGGAACCAAGTCAAACCGGGCGCCCGCATGCGATGGATCGTGGCGATAAAATTCAGCCCGGTCATGATCGACGAAAAACCGGCAATGAAAATGCCAACCGCTGCTGCCACAACGTAGGTCTTTGAATAGGCCGTGCTGAAGGGAGCATAAAAAGTCCAGCCTGTATCCACTCCGCCGCGCACTATGGCGTATAGCGTGGTGAATCCACCCAGCATGAACACATACCAACTCAGCAGGTTCAATTTGGGAAAGGCCAGGTCTTTCGCGCCAATCATCATGGGAATAAAAAAATTGCCCAGCGTGTTCGGGATTGACGGAATAAGAAAGAACCACACCATGGTGATGCCATGCATGGTGAACAGCTTGTTGTAAGTGTCGGGATCTACGATCAGCCCGCCAGGCACGAGCAGTTGCAACCGCATCAAGAGTGCAAACACCCCGCCGAGGAAAAAGAATGCCGTGATGGAGAAAAGGTAGAGCAGTCCGATGCGCTTATGATCTGTGGTGAGTAACCAGGAAAGTATTCCGTGCTCGGCGTTGAGGTAATCCGTGACCACCGGCGGACGAACAGCAATGGTGGACATCATCGTGTGGTCCTTTCCGCCGGGTGACTTTTCGTAGGAACCGCAGAGTTGGTTTCAATGACGGGCGCAGCCAAAGTCGTCAGTTGCAACGGAGCGCCGGTATCCAATGATTTGATGTATGCGATCAGAGCGATAATGTCCTCTTCAGAGATCTGCCCCTGGTAGGTGGGCATGATGGCCTGGAATCCGTAAACGATCTTGGCGTTAGGATTGAGGATGGATTCGCGGATGTAGTCTTCATCGGCCAGCGCGTAGCCTCCTGCTATCTGCACCTTTTGCCCGTAGAGGCCAATAAGGTTGGGCGCGCGCCCGTGGCCGTTGAACTGATGGCAGTTGCTGCAGCCGTGTTGGTGAAACAACTTTTCCCCGGTGGAGGCAAGCGAGCCTTCCGCTCCGCCCGTCTGCAGCCAACGCTGGTAGGCGTCCGGTTCCATCACGTAGATCCAGCCCGTCATGTGCGAGTGGTTGGTGCCGCAATACTCGGCACAGAACAAGTGATAGGTGCCGGCATGTTCGGCGCTGAACCAGATCGTCGTATATCGCTGCGGCAACACGTCCTGCTTGATGCGGAACTCAGGGACAAAGAAACTGTGGATGGCGTCCTGTGAGATCATGCGCAGGCGGACGGGCCGGCCGGCGGGAACATGCAGACTGTTGATCTCGCGCTCCCCGCCGATGTGCTGCGCTTTCCACATCCATTGCTTGGCAACGACATACACATCTTCAGCATCGGCCGGCGGACGTTCGATATCAAAATAAAGTTTGGTGCCGTAGGCGAACATGGCAATAAAGAAGAAGAGGAGCGGCAGCAAGATCCACGTGATCTCAGCGGGAATATTCATGGCGTTCTGCGGAGGAAGCTCGTTATCGTCTTTGCGACGGAAGCGCCACGCGCAAAAGATCAGGAAAGCCGCGATGCCGGTTGCGACCGTGCCGCATAGGATGACCATTGCCCAGAAGAACCACTGGAACTCGGCCCGCACTTGAGGAATCAGCGCCGCAGCGAAGAAAATCATCGTTCCTCCTGGCGCAGTCTTCGATCGAATCCGGTCTCGGGCGAGCCTGCATGCGGCTCGAAGTAAATGTTCGCAGAAGCCTTCTGCGGAGGCACGCCTCGCTGTGCCATCAGTTCCATCGCCCGGTCGATTGGAATGGCGACAATCCCATTTTGTTTATCTATCCATGAATATTTGTTCAGCTCAGCATCGGTGTTGCGGCGCACGTTGGCTAAGTCTTGAGAAGGCGACTCTTGCAAACGCGGCTCTGGAGGCAAAGTCTGCCGCGCCGAACCGTTGTCTTTCGCCGTGGTCGCGGAGTAATGCCGCGAGTACATCAGATATACCAGGCACAGAAATCCGCAGATGATGGCGGTGGACAGCAACAGGCCGCCGATACTCAACAGCACAGTGTTGACGCGAATGTCTGAATGCTCATAGGCGACGTCGCGGTGTTCCGCGCGGTACTCCGCCCCGTCACCGAGCAAAGAGAAGAGACCGGCAAGCATGGACGCCAGCCAAACAGCGGGAGTGATCAGTTCCAGCCATAAAGAAGGTCGCTGTCTTGGCTCATTCGCCATGTTGCAAAGCCTCCTCGAGATTCGGCGCGCCCAGCGGGAAGAGCGGACGCTTCGAGACTTCCCACAGGAACGCGGCTATCCAGATACAGAACATGGCGATAGGAACGGTTATGTTCATCCAGTTCAGGTGGACACCACCGTAATGGAATTCCGGAATGACGATCCAGTAAAGGTCAATGGCGCCCGTGAGCAAAAGCAATCCGCCCACCCAAGCGAGCGACATCGGACTGCGCTTGAGCCGACGCGATAGCAACAGCAGGAATGGCAGAGTGAACTGCATCACCAGCAGAGTTATTCCCACCCAACGCCAAGAAGTAAAGAATCGCGGCACGTACCAGGGGATCTCACCGGGGAGGTTGCCTGACCAGATGATAAGCATCTGCGAGAAGGCGAAATACGCCCAGAGCATCACAAACATCAGGAGCAATTTTCCGAGATCGTGAAAATGGGACGAACGCAACGCTGATCTGGCCGGTTCGCGGCGGGAGAGTAGTGCCAGCGACACGATAGCGAATGACAGGGCGGCCAATCCCTGGCTGGCCACGAACAGAAATCCCCACATGGTGGAGAAGAAGTGGATGGACAGCGACTCCGCCCAATCAACCGATGCGAATGTGACCGTAAACACATAGAGGATCAAGCCGGGCGCGCTCAGGGCCTCCAATCGCCGGGAGACCCGCAGACCATGCTGGGTTTTTTCGGCGAGTGACCATCGGTTCAATAGAAAAGACAGCGTGATCCAGATGGCAGAGTAGACCACCGCGCGGACAATGAAGAGAGTCGAATTCATGTACACGCTGCGGTGCCTCATCACATCGGTCGCATCCACAAGGGAGCGGTCGGTCCACGGATAAAGGTGCGAGAGGCCGAATACTATCGGCACAAAGAGGACCGCCATCAGCGGAAGCGTGCGGCTACCGGCTTCCAACACCCGTCTACTCACCACTCCCCACGCTCCGCCGGAAAGATACTGCACCATCAGGATGGCCATGGATCCAAGTGCGATACCGATGCAGAAGAGATATCCGAGGAGATAAGAACGGAAGAATTCGCCCACGTTGAAGAACGCCCCGACAATGGAAACCAGCATGATCAGAGCGCCGGCGATCAGCGCGCGGTTGCGCTCAAGAGAGGTATCGACTCTCTGCTCCAAGGCGCTGAGCGTCTGTTCGGTCATGGTTGCACTCCCAGCTGCGACTTCGCTTCGGGGGCAACGTCGGCGACCCTGGCGTGGCGACTAAGTTGCAACGCGCGCAGATACGCGATGATGGCCCAACGGTCATGCGCGTCAATCTGCGCCGAGTAATCCGGCATGGCACCGTAGCCGTTGGAGATGACCTGGAAGATGTAACCGGGGGGCGCTTCGCGTTCGCGCTCACTCGTGAGATCAGAAGGCCATTTGAGGCCCCGCTTGGCTACCATCCCTTTGCCGTCGGCCAGTGCGCCGTGACACGGTGTGCAATAGATGTTGTAGCGTTGCTGCCCTCGATGAAGCAGTTGAGCATCGACCTTTACCGGGATCGACGAGAGAAAGACACCTTGGTCAACGCCGGTGTGGGCCGGGTCAGTGAGATCAAGCTGTCCGCGCGCGATGGTTCCCGCCGGCAACGGGCGCGCGGAGCGATGGTCAGCAAAGAAAGTGCTCGGCTGCAAGGGCTTGTACTTGGGTTGGTCCTGCATATCGCGACGGCAACCGCCCAGTCCACACACAAGGAAGGCTGCAAACGCTCCGAAAACGAGATGGAGTCCTCTATTCATCGTTCACTTCGTAGACGCTCAGCGGGTTAAGGCTGCGAAGAAACTCTGTGGTCGGCTCAGGCGAAAATTTTATGTCGCGCGACTCGATGCAGAGAAAGAACCGGTCTTGCGTGGTCCGCGCGAAGTCCGCAAGGCTGAAAACGGGATGATGCAAGAGTGGCAGCCCGGCCAGCCAGAACACAGAAAGAAACGCCGTGCAGGCCGCGAATAATATTGTGAGTTCAAAAGTTATAGGTATGAATGCGGGCCAACTGTAGAGCGGCCTCCCGCCCACGTTTATGGGATAGTCCACTATGGCGATGTAGCATTGCATCCCGAAAGCGACGATCGCGCCCGTGAATCCGCCACCCAAGACCAGAAGCGGCACCGGGTCGATGCCGGGCACGATCTGGTTTAACTCTTCCAGAGGATAGGGCGAGTAAGCCTCGAAGCGCCGATAGCCACGAGACTTCACAGCACGAGCGGCTTCCACAAGCACGGTCGGGTCGTCGAATTCGGCAACGATACCGTACATTGGCCAGGCGCTCATTTCACTGTGCCTCCGCCGGGCCGGGAAAAGGGCAACAGCTCGCGAACTTCATAGATCGACATCATGGGAAGGAAACGCACGAACAACAGGAAACAGGCGACGAAAAGCCCGATGGAGCCGAAGAGCACGGCGTTGTCCCACACGGTTGCCACGAAGTTGGCCCACGAGCTAGTGAGGAAGTCGCGATGCAGAGAACTCACAATGATCATGTAGCGTTCGATCCACATCCCATAGAGCACCACCACAGCTATGAAGAACAGGCGCTTGGGATGCACACGGAAACTCTTGAACCAGAGCAATTGCGGTATGAAGACGTTGCAGGACAGCGTGGTCCAGTAGGCCCACGCATAGGGACCGAAAGCGCGGTTGTGGACAACGTACATCTCGAACGTGTCACCGCTGTACCAGGCGGTGAAGGGTTCTATCGCATATGTGTACGCCAGGATCAGCCCAGTCGTGAGCATCAACCTTCCGCAGTTGTTCAGATGGCGCTCGGTGACAAGATTTTGCAGGCCGTAGATACTGCGCAGAGGGATGGCGAGTATCAGCACCATCGCAAACCCTGAATAGATAGCGCCGGCGACGAAATACGGTGGAAAGATAGTGGAGTGCCAGCCAGGCACTATGGCGATCGTGAAATCGAAGCTGACCACTGTGTGCACGGAAAGTACCAGGGGAGTCGCCAAGCCAGCCAGTATCAGTGACGCTTTCTGGTGCCATCGCCAGTGCCGCGATGCGCCCCGCCATCCTAGTGCAAGTACGCCGTAAAACTTCCGCACCCACTTTCGCTGCGCCCGATCACGGAAGGTCGCCAGGTCAGGCACCATTCCCAGGTACCAGAACAAAAGGGAGACAATCGCATATGTGGAGACAGCAAAGACGTCCCACACCAGCGGGCTGCGGAACTGCGGCTGGACGTGCATAGTGTTGGGATAAGGCACCAGCCAGTAGAAGATCCAGGGACGCCCGAGATGGAAGATCGGGAAAAGGCCGGCGCACATCACGGCAAAGATGGTCATGGCTTCGGCAAAGCGATTGATGGAATTCCGCCAGCCCTGGTTCAGCAGCAGCAGGATGGCGGAGATAAGCGTGCCCGCATGGCCGATACCGATCCACCAGACAAAGTTGGTGATGGCGAAGCCCCAGGCGACTGGAATCTGTATGCCGAAGATGCCGACACCGCGATAAAACAGATAGCTGACTGAGAGCAGGAACATGCCAACCGCCAGCAGGCTGATGGCGAATATGAGATACCAGACGAATGGAGTCTTGCGCGTGAGTACGATCGAGGAGATCTGCTCGGTCACGCTACGGAAGCTCTCACCTGGGCCGATGACTCTCGTCGCCTGCATGGCTGGAAGCGGGCGGCTGCTCTCGCGCTGTCGGTGCTCAAGGATCATTCAGCGCCGTCTTTCTGAAGTTCGGGATTCGGATTGCGCAGCTCGGCGAGATACGTGGTTCGCGGTCGCGTATTCAGTTCAGCGAGCAATGCATAGTTGAGTTGTTGCGCCTTCAGGCGCGCCACGCGGCTGCCTTTCTCATTGATATCGCCAAAGATGATGGCTTCCGTGGGGCAAGACTGCTGGCATGCCGTCTTGATGTCGCCTTCGCGGAGCGCCCTGTCCTCGACTTGCGCATTGATCTCCGCTTCGCGGATGCGTTGCACGCAGTAGGTGCACTTTTCCATGACGCCCCTGCTCCGGACGGTCACATCCGGGTTGCGCTGCAGCTTGATCGATTCCGTGACCCAATCTTCAAACAACAAAAAGTTAAAACGCCGCACTTTATATGGGCAGTTGTTCGAGCAGTATCGCGTGCCCACGCAGCGGTTGTACACCATGTCATTCAGCCCGTCACTGCTGTGGTTCGTTGCCTGCACCGGACACACCAACTCGCAAGGCGCGTTCTCACATTGCATGCAGGGAACAGGCTGGAAGAAGGCCCGCGGATTTGCGCGGTCGCCTTCGTAGTACGTGTCAATGCGCAGCCAGTGCATAGTACGGCGCGCCAGCACCTGTTCTTTTCCCACGGCGGGAATATTGTTTTCCGATTGGCAGGCGATCACGCACGCATTGCAATTCACGCAGCGCGTCAGATCGATGGACATGCCCCACGCGTGCCCGTCATACTTCCAATCGGGATACAAGCTGAGTTCCGCAGCTGGCTGCTTGCTTTTCTTTTTTATAAAGCCAGGGTCGCTCTGGAAATCGCTCAGCGTCCCTTCCATCACCAGGTCGCGACCTTCCATCGCCTGATGCATCTCGGTGGTGGCCAACGGAAAGTCGCGATCGATCTTCTTGATGTCCAGCCCCTGGTCCGACCAGAAAGAATCGGATTGGCGCAACTTGTAAGCGTTGAAGCCGGCGCCATTGGCCGCGCGGCCTGAGCGCCAGCGTCCCCAGCCAAGATTGATGGTGGCGGAATCATCGGGCTGGCCGGGCAGGATCCAGACGCTCGCTTCTACGCTGCGGCCGCGCAGTGCGAGGTTGACCCGCGCCTGGTTCTCTAAACCGAGCCTTTGCGCTGTCGCGGGACTCAGCAGCACAGCATTGTCCCAGGTCAGCTTAGTCATGGGCTGCGGCAATTCCTGCAGCTAGGGATTGTTGGCGAACCGGCCATCGTTATAAATAAGGATCGGGCCGGAACACTACTTCGATGCCCTCGGCGGGCGCGGGTCCCGCGGGCAAGCTGAATCTCGTCAGCGCCGGTATGACCGCAGGAAGCGCGGAATCAGCGATCAGGCCGTCATGGACAGACTTGCGCCACCACGGTTCGAAGTCAGCGGCTTTAGAATTTGTCCGCCAATAGGTTCGGACGGATGTCATAGCCGGAGCGTCCCGGCGCGGACACGAGCGCGTCAAGAATCTCAATGAAAGACCGCGAATCATAGAGCGGCATGATGAGGGGTTGAAGGATGCTGCCAGAACCATCGAATGTGCGACCGTCTCCCCACGATTCCAGAAAGTGCGAAACGGGAATCTGCCATTGACAATGCTCTGACGTCTCATCGTCGTAAAGGCCGATCCGCACCGCCGACTTTACGTGCTTCAGCTTGCCGGCAAAGTTGAGATCGGCGGGCGCGTCGTAAACGGGGTTTCCGCCCAAGATCAGATGCACGCCCACTTTGTCCGCGGCCATGTCAGCGGCCAGCGCGCGCAGGGATGCGAGCTGATCAGAGTCCTGTGCCTCAATGGCCTCGGTGTAGATTACCGACCGTCCCACATTTCCCAGTTTCGCGTTGATGGCATGCGCCAATGCATGCACTGCGGATGATTGATGTGCTCCAGGTATCACGACCGATTGGCCGTGATTCGCAGCCAGGTCCCGTGCGACGGCCCCCAACCAATCGGCGTGCTTTCCGTTTGGTAGGCGGGGGATGGCCGCGGCCCCGAGTGCGGCTGCAAGGCCGCGAGTGAACGTCTCGATCTCGAGATAACGCAATGGCAAACGATGGTCGGCCTTGCCGCCGGTGGGCGTCATCGTGCTTTCAACCGAGTAGAGGCGGTTCATCGTGGTGCGGTCATCACCGGCCCGCATCGCTGCGAACTCGCGCGCCATGCGCGTGGAATCCTGGCCGCAGGCGAGAAAATCAGAATCGAGGGCGAGAACGACCTTCGCCGAGTTAAGACGGCAAATGGTGTTAACCGGGCGCCCGAAAGCCAGCATCGCCCCCTCGCGCGCGGAATGTGGGCCTGCGGTATCGAACTGGTGCCATTGCGCGCCGGGATATTTTTCCAGCAGGGCCTTGATGCGATCGGCTAGCGCCGGCGAGGTGATCGTTTCCGTCAGCAGATGCAAGCGGCTTCCGTCGCCGTTCAGACTGTTCAGCGCAGTATTTATCTGTTGCAAAAAGTCCTGCCAGGTCGCCGGTAAGCCCGCGCGGAGTATCTGCTTTGAACGGTCAGGATCGTAGAGTTCCAGCACGCTCGCCTGCGACTGGACCGAGCTTGCTCCCAGACTGGCCGGATGATCAGGATTACCCTCGATCTTCGTCGGTCGCCCCAGATGGCTCTCCACCAGCACGCCTTGCAACGTTCCGGCGACCGGCACCGCCGTAGCAAAAAACATCGGCTTGCCTGGGATTACGTTCTCCGGTTGCTCAACGTAGGAATAGATCTCTTCTTCCGGCTGCCGGGTGCACCCGACCAGCCCAGCCAATGCGAAAGATGCAGCGGAGAGTTGGAGGAACTTGCGGCGGCTCAGCGGGCTGATGAATTCCGTGGCATGGGGATCGAACTCAGTGTGTAGCAGATCCGCGGCCCTTGCAGTCCCATCCAGTTCGCCCAGGCTGCGCCAATAGCGCAACGCTCGCGAGTCGGGTTCCCGGGATTCGTAGTCTTTACTCATCGGTGGCAAGTGGAGCAACTGGTAAGCCGCTGGATGTGGTATTCGCGCATGAGTTTCTTGCCCAACTCCAGCTGGTTGGCGGGAGGCACATACGCCATGTCAAAGACGCGGTCTTTTGGCCGAACATATTCCTCAGGATGGCGATGGCACTCCAGGCACCAGCCCATGCGCAGGCTCTCCGCCTGGTAAGTGAGGGGCATCTTGTCCACGCGACCGTGGCACGTTTCGCAGCCAATGCCCTTGTTCACATGAATGCTGTGGTTGAAATAGACGAAGTCCGGAAGGTCATGCACGCGTACCCAGTGCAGCGGTTCCCCGCTCAGATAACTCTCATGCACCGGCTTAAGCGCGGGCGCAACCGCCCACATCTGCGAATGGCAATTCAGGCACGTCTTTGTGGGCCGCAGGTTGGCGAAAGATGATTGCTCCACCGTGGTGTGGCAATAGCGGCAATCAATGCCCAGGCCACCAACGTGATGCTCATGGCTGAAAGGGACGGGCTGCTGCCGCACTTCGCTTTGCCGCGTTTCATAGGGAGAGCGCACAATCATGGCGCCCATTGCGGCGGCGAAGACCACTACCAGCGCGGCGGCCAGAAGGCTCAACCTGACGATTGTGTTCGCGGTGCGCGAAAACAACTGCGGCATTCGTTTCCCCTAGTGAGTTGCGTACCCTAGTGAGTTGCGGGAAAGATACTTCGAAGCTGGAAGTTGGATGCGTTTAATGGCTCTACAAACTTACCGAGGATGTTGAGATTATTCTTCCTGACCAATAAGACGCAAACTAGCGGGCGGATTTAAGGCAACTCCCGCCACTTTGCTGCGCCCGCCCGACCCTATAGTCCCGTCCTTTTGCCAAAATGATTCAGGAATACGCCCTTGGCCTCCCCAATGGTACGCCTGCGCATCCTACCAACCCAATACCAATCATTTCGAGGAGCTGCCAATGAAGTTCTTAATGGGTTTATTTTTGGGATTTGGTGTCGGTTTGCTTGTCGCGCCCGCCAGTGGCGAAGAAACACGACGCAACCTAGCGGAGAACCTGAACGATTTGTCCGAAGTTCCAGTACGCAAAATGCGCGAGGCCGCTGAAGCAGCCCAGGAAAAGGCCGGAGAGATAGGCGCCAATGTTGGGCGCAAAGTGGCTGAGGCCGCCGTCGAAGCGTTGCGGGAAGGCGCTTTGCCGGCCGATCAGAAACGTCCGGCATAGCGGTGATGGCGCAGTCGGCGCGCAAAATATTTCGTGCCGCGTACCTTACACCTTGGAGGAATCGAAATGACCGCAGCGGACTTGCTATCATCGAGACCAGAGATTGTCGTAACACGGGTGCGTCTGCTGGGGCGTGGTACGCGCCGCCGTCAGGGAATTTGCCCGCAAAGGGGCATGGATCGCGCTCATCGCCCTGGGAGAAGATGGGCTTAAAGGCGCGCGTCGCGAAGTGGAAAGAGTGTGGTGGTCGCGCGCTCTTCTCTTGCCGCTCCACGTGGCGGATGCCGCGCAACTGCAAGCCGCCGCACGAGTAGAGCGCGAACTGGGTCCCATCGATATCTGGATCAACAACGCAATGACCTCAGTCTTCTCGCCTATCAAAGAGAGGAAAGCGGAAGAATACAAGCGCGTGACTGAGGTGGCATATCTGGGACATGTTTACGGAACTCTGGCCTCATTGAAGCGGATGCAACCGCGCTACCGTGGCAGCGTGGTCCATGTTGGCTCGGCTCTGGAAGAACCTTACGGAGCGCGACCGTGCCGCGATCAAAACTAAAGCCGCTTAGGCGACCGCATAATAAACGAGCGTCCGCCGAGGAATCACTATCCGTCAAGACTGATCCCTCGCTGGTCCTTCTCCATCCCCGTAATCCCACTGTGTACACCAGTGACAGCCGCGCCGTACTCGCCACCGGCCCCGACGGATCAGTGTTCGGCCACGACGAGCATGGGTTCTGGGTGTACCAGTGCCGCATGCTCTCCCGTTACCGCTGGCTGATCAATGGCTCTCCGCCGATGCGCGCGGGTAATTCCAATATTGAGCAACATTCATGGCTGGGCTATTACATCGCTCCGCCGAAACAAAAGAAAAAAGGGGCACCGGCAGCGGAACAACACTCCATTGAACTGCAACTTTCCCGGCAAGTGGGGCCCGGGCTTCATGAAGACGTGACTCTGACGAACTTCACCCAGAAAGCCACTTCGATCAAGCTGGAACTGGAGGTGGAAAGCGATTTTGCTGATCCTCAGGAGGCCGGCGGACGGCGAAAACAAAAAGGCCATCTCAAATCGCACTTCCGCAGTCGGTCTAGCGGTTCTGCCGACCTGACCTTTGACTATCACGCCAGCCATCGTTATTCCCACCAAGGGGACCGTGGCACCGCGCGAATGAGTCGCGGCATCCGGTTATCGGTCGAGGCTGATTCGCGAGTGAATTTCCGTAAACATCGGCTTTCTTTCGTCATCCGGCTGCTTCCGGGCCAGAAGTGGCGGGCATGCCTGAAATGGTTTCCGCGAATCGAAGAGGAAGAGTTCACAGTGGACACCGGTTGCCACCTGGCGGGCGGCAACTCCCGCGCGAACAAGCGCGATGATTTCTTGCTGAATGATTCTTTGGTGGTTTCGGCTCCGTCACGAGGCATGACCGAATTGGTTATTGCCACTATCGAGAGGTCAAAGCGAGACTTGGCCGCCTTGCGGCTTTACGATCTAGACAATACAGATGGCCGCGGCGGCTGGACTTTTGCGGCCGGTGTCCCCGCTTACGTCGCGCTCTTCGGTCGCGATACGCTCATCGCTTCTTGGCAGGCTTCTATGCGCTCAGCCCGCAACCGGCACGCGGCACCCTGCGTGAGCTTTCCCATTGGCAGACCAAAGATGTCGACGACTGGCGTGACGAGCAGCCCGGCAAGATCGTGCATGAGGTCCAGACTAAACCGCTGTCAATGCTCAATTTCAATCCTCATGGCCGGTACTACGGGAGCGTGACCGGCGCGATTTCCTTCGGCTTCGCCCTGGCCTCCTTGTGGCGGTGGACTGGCGATGAGAACCTGGTGCGCCCGCTGATTAAAACCGCTCTCAAGGGCCTGAAGTGGGCAGACGAATATGGAGACATCGACGGTGACGGTTTCTGTGAATATCTGACCCGCTCCAATCAAGGTGAGAAGAATCAGGGATGGAAGGATTCTGGTGATGCCATTATTTACGAAGACGGGTCGCAGGTCTCGGATCCGCTCGGCACCTGCGAGATGCAGGGTTTCATCTACGCGTCAAAGATGCAAATGTCAGAGATGTTGCAGGGCTTGGGCGAGGAAGCCCTCTCTGTAAAGCTGGCAACACAAGCGGCAGAATTGAAGAAGAGATTCAACGACGCATTCTGGATGGAAAAGGAAGGTTACATCGCGTTGGGGCTTGACGCGAATAAGCGGCAGATCAAGTCCATCGCCTCCGATCCCGGACACTGCCTCACAAGCGGTATCGTGGATGCGGCACTGGCGGCGCAAGTGGCGCGCCGCATGATGGCGCCGGACCTGTTCTCCGGTTGGGGAGTACGAACGCTTTCGGCGGATCATCCCGGTTTCGATCCCTACGCCTATCATCGCGGCACAGTGTGGCCAGTCGAGAACGCTGACTTCGCCATGGCTTTCGCTCGTCATGGATTACATGACCTGTGTCATCAACTCGCGCGTGCCCACTTCGAAACAGCTGCGCTTTTCCAGCATCACCGCCCGCCTGAGGTCTTTGCCGGCCACCAACGCGACGCACAACACCCGTTTCCTGGCCTTTATCCAAAAGCTAACTGGCCGCAGGCCTGGTCAGCGTCTGCTTCATTCATGCACTTGCAGGCGATCCTCGGGA
The DNA here is from genome assembly GCA_038254775.1 of Terriglobales bacterium. Lineage (GTDB taxonomy): Bacteria > Acidobacteriota > Terriglobia > Terriglobales > Acidobacteriaceae > JBBSFV01. The sequence goes on from JBBSFV010000015.1 coordinate 29,270, forward strand.
TCTATCCCTACGCGCCTCGCCATGCGCTGCTGTTGGATCCGCGCCTTCCTGGCTGGTTGCCGGAAGTTACCCTGCAAAAGTTGCGGGTGGGAGATGCGCATGTGAGCCTCAGGTTCTATCGCAAGGAAGATGGAATGACCGACTATGACGTGCTGGACAAACGTGGCCCGCTGAACATCGTTCGCCAGTCGTGCCCATTGTCTCTCACGTCAGAAGGTATCCGTGATCGAATAGACAGCCTGCCTCCTGTCGTTGAAGCTCTCGACCTAGGCTGAGGTCAGAGAGATGGACTTGGCTTTGGTTCACCTCTTTCTTATTCAGCCCGGAAATTATCAAGGCTGCAGCATCTGCTCCGAGTACGCGAGAGAAGTCTCATGAATGACGGGAAAGAGAGCGTTAATGCTAGGTCGTTCTTACAGGGTCGGTTTCTCAGATCTTGTTGACAAACTGATAATGCCCCGGATCACTCTTGTTGCATCAATGAACAGCAAGCTGCCGTGCCGATCGCGGAAGCGGTGGTTCTTCCTGTCCTGCGCGATGAACCGCTGGTCGGCGCTGGACCTCCTCCTCGTTATCAAACTCCAGCACTTAAGGGCGATGGGTCCGTTCGGCCGCTCCTGAGCCCGGCGCGGACGAAGAGCTTTGCAGGCAGCCGTAACGCATGAGGAACATCGATCTGTGGCCCCCGCGCCAACGCTCTAGCCGGGCACTGACATCTGTCGCGGGACGATATGCATCCTACGATTCAGGCCACCTCTCTTGTATTTGCGAGCGCGTGGCGAGTCTGTTCGGGCAGCGTACTGATGGAAACATGCGCTGTTTTTCATATTTCAATTGCACTGTTTACCGGGCTGCAAGGCGCAGATTCCACAGAAAAAAGGTTTGTTCATGCAGGACGGCGAACGGCGACGCAGGTTGCTTTCGGAACTCGAAGACAACAATCTTGCTGCGCTGGTTTGCTTTACTCCTGAAGATGTTCTGCTGGTATCCGGATACTGGCCTGTCATGGGATCGAGCCTGGCTGTTCTGGCGCGCGACGGTGCGCTGCATGTCATCCTTCCGGAGGATGAGGTGGGGCTTGCGAAGGCGACCGCGGATGCGGATTTCATCGCATACAAGCCGGAGGCGCTAGACCAGGTTCGCACGCTGAGTGAAGCCCTCGAAGAGCCGGTCACACGGATGGCTGAGAAGGTCCCGGTGAGGGCAGCAAACGTCGGACTTCTGCTGAACGACAGTGCGCAGACCCAGTCTTATCAGTCAGGGAATCACTTCCATAGTGCAATTGTTCCGCTGCTGCGCAAAGCGTATCCGGAAGCGTCGCTGATTGCCGCTGACTCGCTGTTAGAGCGAGCCAAAGCTATCAAGACGAGTGCGGAGATCGGCCGGATGCGACATCTCTGCCAACTCGCGAGAACCGCATTTGAGGTGGCGCCAAAGGCGATCGCCCCAGGCCGACGCGAAGATGAAATAGCCGCCGAGATCAACCACACCTACGCCCGCATTGGACACGATGGATGCGAACGCGGGCACGGCTATTTCTTTTGCATGTCCGGCCCGAATTCCGTGAAGGCCGCGAGTGCGTTCGCGCGCACCAGGCAAGATGTTGTTGAAGCCGGCGACCTGGTGATGATCCATGCCAACACAGTAGGGGATGGCTTCTGGACCGACATTACACGGACCTATACCGCGGGAGCAGAAGACGATCTGCAACAACGCATGCGCAGGGCGATCGCGGAAGCTCGAAGCGCAGCGCTGGCAGAGATCCAGCCTGGCGCGCAAGCTAGTGCAGTCGATGCTGCCGCACGTGACGTTCTTACGGCGCACGGATTCGGCAAAGAATTCAAGCACGCCGTCGGGCACGGGGTCGGCTTCGCCGCTGCCGATCCGCGAGCACTTCCGCGTCTGCACCCGAAGTCGCCGGATGTTCTTGAGGCCGGTATGACCTTCAACATCGAACCAGCCATCTACATAGAAGGCAGAGGTGGCATGCGTCACTGTGATGTGGTCGCCTGTACGCAGGACGGAGCTGAGGTGCTCACCATTTGGTAATGGACGAGAGAAGGGTCGAATGAGGCAGCAGCAAACCATCACGGGCGGATCGGTCAGCTTTTACACGGTCCCCACAGACGCGCCGGAGGCCGATGGCACCTTCTCCTGGGACAGCACCTCGATGGTGCTGGTGCAAGTCGACTGCGGCGAGGTTCACGCCCTCGGCTATACCTATGCCGACGCGGGGACCGCTTCGCTGACCGACAAGTTGCTTCACTCGCTTGTTCTTGGCTCCGACCCCATGCGCAATGCTGAAACCCGCCAGAAGATGCTACGCCAGATTCGTAATCTGGGCGAGACCGGGATGGCCATGATGGCCGTCTCGGCAATCGACAATGCGCTTTGGGATCTGCGCGCGCGCCTGCTCGACGCACCGCTCGTCAGTGTGCTGGGTCAGGTGCGCACCGGCATTCCGGTATACGGCAGCGGTGGGTTTACCACTTACTCGGATAAGCAACTTACCGATCAACTCGGCGGCTGGGCGCAGATGGGTCTGGCCAACGTCAAAATGAAAGTCGGCACACAGCCGGAGCGGGATCCTGCTCGCGTTCGCACTGCGCGCACGGCGATCGCCGAGAACACAGGTCTCTTCGTTGACGCGAACGGTGCGTACACCGTGACCCAGGCCATCGCGCTGGCGCACGTCTTCGCGGAGAGTGGTGTGCGCTGGTTCGAAGAGCCCGTGAGCTCCGACCACCTCGTTGGCCTTAGTCAGGTACGTCAGCGGGCGCCGCTGGCGATGGACATTGCAGCGGGCGAATACGGCTACACCGCCTGGTACTTCGAGCACATGATCGAATCTCAGGCCGTCACCGTGCTGCAAGCTGATTGCACCCGCTGCGGCGGCATCAGCGGCTTCATGGAAGCGGCCGCGCTCTGCTGGGCGCACAACATTCCTCTGTCGTCGCATTGCGGACCCAGCATGCATCTGCACGTCTGCTGCGCTGTTCCGCGCGCAGTTCACATGGAGTTTTTTCACGACCATGCCCGTATTGAGCGCATGTTCTTCGATGGCTTCATTGAGCCGGTACAGGGCTCCATGCAGCCCGACCTCTCACGTCCCGGCATGGGCCTCACCTTTAAGCAGAAGGATGCAGAAAGGTTTAGGAAGTAGTTTGAGCATGTATCCATCACGAGCGCGCCGCAACAGTGTGCTGCAACCCGCAGGAAAAAGGAGCAAATGATGTCAAAGCAGGTATCGGATCTAATCGTAGAGCGGCTGATTGAGTGGGGTGTGGACACGATCTTCGGCTTTCCTGGAGACGGCGTGGATGGTTTCTTCGAGGCCTTGCGAACCCACCAGGACAAGTTGAAGTTCGTGCAGGTGCGGCATGAAGAAGCGGCCGCCTTCGCTGCGGTCGGGTATGCGAAATACACGGGACGCATCGGCGTCTGCTGTGCCACCTCAGGGCCGGGCGGAGTGCATCTGCTCAACGGCCTCTACGATGCGAAGTGCGACCAGCAACCCGTCCTTGCGATTACGGGGCACACCTTCCACGATTTGATCGGCATGGACTATCAGCAGGATGTCGATCTCGACAAGCTCTTCATGGATGTTTCGGTTTTCAATCAACGGGTCATGGGTCCGGCGCATGCGGTCAACTGCGTCGATATGGCCATTCGTTCGTCCTACGGTATGCGCGGCGTCAGTCACATCTGCATCCCCAAGGACATCCAGGAGTGGCCCGTCTCCGATTCCATGCGCAGCAGCGGCAATATCAAGGGGCATAGCGGCGACTGGGCGCAGCCTTCAACTGCCAAACCTGCGGAACAGTTGCTGCGCAAAGCCGCCGATCTGATCAATGACGGATCCAAGGTGGTGATCCTGGTTGGCCGCGGTGCTGTGGGTGCGAGAGAGGAGGTGGCTCAACTTGCAGAAACCGTTGGCGGACCGGTGGTGAAAGCTCTGCTGGGCAAAGCTGTGCTGCCCGACCGCAGCCCGTACACCACGGGAGGCCTGGGGCTGCTTGGCACCGCACCATCGGTCGATGCAATGGAAGAATGCGACACGCTAATCATGATTGGAACCAGTTATCCCTATATGCAGTTTCTGCCAAAACCGGGACAGGCCAAGTGCGTTCAGATTGAACTCGACCCGACGCGAATCGGCCTGCGCCACCAGACCGACGCCGCTCTGGTAGGCGATGCGAAGACAATTCTGCAGGCTCTGCTGCCGCTGCTCAAGCGCAAGAAGAAGAGCTTTCTCGAGAAGTCGCAGGAACGGATGAAGAGCTGGAACGAACTGATGGAAGAGCGCGGCACCCGCAAGGATATGCCGATGAAGCCACAGGTCGTTACCTACACGCTCAACAAGCTCCTAAAAGACGACGCCATCGTTTCTTCAGACTCAGGTACCATCGCTACCTGGACCGCCCGCTACGTTGAGCTGCGCGGCACGATGCAGTTCTCGCTGTCGGGTCTGCTGGCGACGATGGCAAACGGGCTCCCGTATTCGGTGGGCGCGGCGATCGCATATCCCGGTAGGCAGGTGGTGTGCGTAGTAGGAGATGGCGGCTTGACGATGCTCATGTGCGAACTTGCCACTCTGGTGAAGTACAAGCTGCGGGTCTGCGTCATTGTCATCAAGAACGACGTGCTGGGCCAGATCAAATGGGAGCAGATGATCCTTGAAGGCAACCCGCAGTTTGGCGTGGAGCTTCAGCCCATTGACTTTGAGAAAGCAGCTGAAGCCTTTGGTCTGCGCGGGTTCACCATCAACCGTCCGGAAGAGGCCGAAGGCGTTTTGCGGGCTGCACTCGACCACGATGGTCCAACCCTAGTGCAGGCGGTGGTCGATCCGAACGAGCCGCCGATGCCGGGCAAGATTACGACCGAGCAGGCTTACAAGTTCGTCAAGTCGCTTGCGCGCGGACAGAAGGATGCGATGAAGATTATCAAAGACGTAGTCGAAGACAAGATCCGTGAGGTGATCTAGGTCATGGCTGAGTCCAACTCACTCTCGCTGAGCCATCCCACACAGGATCTAGAGATCGTTCGCAACGCAATCCGGGAGGGCAGGTTCCAACGCAGCCTCGCTCTGCTAACTGCAGTAACCAGCGTGATCAGCGGGCTGGAAGTTGCCTACGAACATTATCGGGGCAGCTATAGCAATCGCGTGATGTATACGCCGGTTATTCTCAGCGTCGTTCTGGCGTGCGCAGGTTTGGCGGGCTTTTTCAGCCGCCGCGCGGCGCGCACGTTTCTGCGGCTTGCGGCCTGGATCACGCTCCTCGACGCCTGCATCGGTTTCGGCTTTCATGTTCGTGGCATTTACCGCAAGCCGGGTGGCTGGCGGCTGCCGATGACGAACATGATCATGGGGCCGCCCATTTTCGCGCCGCTGCTCTTTGGCACTAGCGCTTACCTTGGAGTCATCGCCTCTTACCTGCAACGGGAAGATGCAAGGACGCTCGATGGCGGAGATCAGCATGGAATGACGGACCGTTGGCTGGCCCGCATCTTCCCGGGCCACGTCGGGCGAGATCTCATCTCTCGCGAACAGGACATTCGCGAAGGCAGGTTTCAGCGCCAGGTAGCGATCGTCACCGGAGTCAGTGCTCTGCTCAGCGGGTTTGAAGCCTTCTACTCGCACTATAAAAATAACTTTCGGTATGTGGCGCAATGGACGCCGATCGTTATCGCACCGCTGCTTGCGGGTACTGCATTCGCTTCGACAAAGAGCCGCAGGCTGGCCACGACGGCGCTGCCTGCAATGTCCATCGTCGCCGCAGCGGATTCGGCTGTCGGATTTTTCTATCACGCGCGCGGTGTGCTGCGCCGTCCCGGTGGATCAAAGCGTCTGCTTTACAACATCATGTACGGGCCGCCAATCTTCGCGCCTTTGCTGTTCGGCGCAGCAGGGATGCTGGGCCTGCTGGCCAGCCTGTTGCGGCGCCGCCGGGTGTGACGAACGATCCAGATGGTTGGACGACCCGGCCGATCCAACGATAACGACCGAGGGAGGAATAGCTGCATGCACCCAAACGAAGCCCCGGATACTGCTCTGCTGCCGCGCCATGCGGCCACTGGCGAGCCTTTGCCGCAGACTGAGCATCCGGGCTACTACCCTGGCTACTACATCCTTTCGCAGCAAAAGTTCTGGGACAAAGCCACACGCGAGGTCGTTCTGATGCGGGTCGAGCAGCCTCCTCCGATCCGATTCTTTACGCCTGAGCAGGCGACCTTCTGGAGAGCTGTCTTCGATCACCTGCTCCCGCAGCACGATCGAACGCCGGACAGACGTATCCCTCTGATCGAGCCGCTCGACGAACGGCTGTATCAGAACCGAACCATCGGCTATCGCTATGCCTCAATGCCGAAGGACCGCGAAGCTTTCGCCTTGGGCGAGCAGGCGATCAATGCAGAGGCTCAGCAGCGCTTTGGCGGAGATTTCATTTATCTACCGCAGCACCAGCAGGACCTCGTGCTCAGAGCACTGCATGACCAGAAGTGCGAGGCTGCCCCGGAGATCTGGGCAAAGATGTCGATTGCACGATTCTGGCAGATGTTGATGCAGGATGCGTTGGAAGGCTACTACTCCCATCCGTGGTCCTGGGATGAAATTGGTTTTGGCGGCCCCGCTTATCCGCGCGCTTACACGCGTCTGGAGCGTGGTGAACCGGAGCCATGGGAGGTAGAGGAGCGGCGTTACACGTGGACCGCACCAGACTACGCAGTATCGGACAAAACAGAGGCGACTCACGACCAGCACACTGAGGCGATGCAGAACGAATAGCGCATTCGGCGGATTCAGAGGACTGCAAGACTACCGAAGGAAGAGGCAAGTGGACAAACCCATCTTAGGATCGTTTGAAACACCACCATCAACGCCGCACATGCTTGGTGCGTTGCAGAGTATCCATCTTCCGATGCGACGCTTCGACAATATGGATGAGGTGGACTATGTCATTGTGGGTTGCGGCTCAGCAGGAGGCGTTCTGCTGCAGAGGCTCGCGCGTGCCGGATTCAACGTAGTCTCCCTGGAGGCTGGCCCTTTCTGGGACACGGAACGTGACTGGGTCTCGGACGAGTCGGGCTCGCATAATCTTTATTGGGAAGATCCACGCGTGACCGGCGGCGAAGATCCGCTTGCACTTGGCGCAAATAATTGCGGTAAGGGAGTGGGTGGTGGTTCCGTGCATTGGGCCGCATTCACACCACGGCTGCACCCGTCGGACTTCCAGATCCACACACTCGACGGTGTCGGGGTCGACTGGCCCATCGACTACCACATCCTTCGGCCGTATTATGAGCAACTCGAACTGGAGATGCCCGTCGCCGGGCCGGCGTACTACCCTTGGGGACATCCCCACGGATATGCCTATGGTCCGCATCCCATGGGCGGCGTGGGCAATGCGTTGATCAAAGGCTGCACCGCTCTGGATATCAGGGTTTCCATTGGTGGACCTGTGGCTATCCTGTCCGGATCGCATGGCGACCGCCCGCATTGTATTTACCGCGGCTTCTGCATCCAGGGCTGCAAGGTCGGCGCAAAGGCCAGTACGCTGGTGACGCACGTTCCCGATGCTGTGAAGAGTGGCGCTGAAATCCGCGACCACTCCATGGTTTCGCGGGTTGAGTTGGGCAAGGACAACCGTGTGACCGGCATTCACTACTTCGATAGCCACGGCACGGCGCACTTTCAGAAGGCCAAGGCTGTGATCATCGCTGGGTACTCCATCGAGACCCCACGTCTGCTGCTGAACTCGGCCTGCCCCGGTTACGAGAATGGCCTGGCAAACTCCAGCGATACTGTGGGACGCTACCTGATGGCGCAGGCTGGCAACGTTGTGCTGGGCCGTTTCGATCAACCGGTGCGCATGTACAAGGCACCGCCAGCGCATGCACTCACCGAAGAGTTTTACGAGACCAACCCGAAGAACGACTTTGCCCGCGGCTTTGCAATCCAGACCGTCGGTCCACTGCCCATCGCATTCGGCAAGCAGATGCTTGCAAGCAAGAAAGCCTGGGGCTGGGGAATGCGACGCGAGATGATGGACTACAACCACTGGGCGTCCTTCGGGCTGTTGGGTGAGATTCTCCCCTGGGCCGACAATCGCGTTACGCTCGCCGAAGAAAAAGATCGTTTCGGGATTCCCGTGGCTCATGTGAACTTCGGTCTGCGCGATAACGATCACAAGCTGATCAAGGCCGCCAAGAACAAAACGATGGAGGTGATGCACGCAGCCGGTGCCACCGAGGTGGCGCAGGAAGCACGCTACGCGCATCTGGTCGGCGCGGCGCGGATGGGCTCAGACCCGCGCACCTCGGTCGTCGACAAGTTTGGCCGCAGTCACGACATCGCCAACCTGTTCATCTGCGACGGTTCCATCCTGCCCACACAGGGTTCGGCCAATCCCGGCCTCACCATCCAGTCGCTCGCCGCTCGTACTGCCGACTACCTGATTTCGCAGGGGGAGTCTGTCTTCAACAGTGACAAGCGCGACATGACCGAGCCTCCGCTGCGGGCACAACTCGCACCGCCTGGAACCTACGGACACGGCGTTCCGCGCCTCAAATAAGTTCATCTGAAAGCACACAACCAGTCCAAATTCCGGCAGGCTAACGTTTGGGTGAAATAACGAGCAACTCTGGATTACCTTAGACACTCTCATAAGGTATGCGTTGGAATCGGCTAGTGAACTCGATCCTAGAATCTGACCTGCTGGCCGCCCTGGACAACAATGAGGCGATTCGGGTAGTGATTGCGGCGCTGCACAGCGCCAGCATCAAAGCCTCCCAGCCCGCAGAAATCGACAGGGGCGAAAAAAGCAAAGCCGCGAGCAACGTCTCGGCTTAACAAGGCAGTAGCTGCTGTGTTATTAGGCGAGAGCCATATTTCTATGAGGCCCCTAATTCGGTCCATCAAGTCTCGGCAAATGCCAGCGACAAAGAGCCTGTCAAATTCATTGCGTATTTCACCTGTGATCACACCACACCGCTGACAGTCCGGGCTCCGGAAAGCAAATCTCCCGCGGAGAATTAATCATGGCACTAAGGACCCAGAACGTCTCGGAAACGCCGACACCTGAATCAAGCGAAGCGGAACGGTGCTTCTCCAGACGGGAGCGCTGGGGGATTCTGTATGCCCGGTTCGCGCTGGGTGCAGCCTTCCTCTCTGGTATCGCCGATCGCTTCGGTCTTTACGCCGGAAGAAATGTTGGTTACGGAGACTTCGCGGGGTTCGAGCGCTACACCGCCAAAGTGAACTCATTCATGCCCGCCTCAACGATCCCGTTCCTCGCCTGGGCTGCCACAGCTGCCGAGCTATCACTTGGTATCGCATTGATACTCGGCATCTGGCCGCGCTGGGTGGCACTGGGCAGCGCTATTCTGCTTGCGATTTTCGGATCAGCAATGGCGATTTCCTTCGGAGTAAAGTCCCCGCTGGATTATTCAGTATTTTCCGCTTCCGCAGGCGCGCTGTTGCTTTCGCTATACCAAACCCACACGCGAGATCTGCATTGCAAGGAGCAGTAGTAAAGTAGACCCCTTGCAGCGAGTTCATCTTCGCCAACGGCAAGCGTATCGCTCGTCGCCAGCGGCGCGGTCCATTACTACTTTGCTGACCATCTTGGCTTGTCGGATGTGGTGGCTAGCGCCACCGGAGTGATCGAGGAAGAGTCTGACTACTATCCCTACGGCGGAGAGCGCATCATCATTCTAACCGCTCATTGTGCAAAACTGAACAGCCCCACCCGTTCTGTTCCCATGATAATGCACTTTGTGCTGAGTACGGCTCGGCCCCCAAGGATATTGAATGAAAAAGCGCGTGCTGTTCGTTGAGGACGAGGAAGGCATCAGGATCACGCTTGCCCAGATTCTTGCGAATGAAGGGTTTGAAGTCAAAGTTGCGAGCAGTGTTTCCGAAGCGCTGGATGCCATTCGGAATCATCCCTTCGACATCCTGCTCTCTGATCTGAATATCGGCGAGCCGAGTGACGGATTTACCGTTGTGAGCGCCATGCGCAGGGTCCAGCCGCTTGCGGCCACGCTTATCCTGACCGGTTACCCGGACTTTGAGAGCGCGCTTGTTGCGATCAGAAACCAGGTTGACGATTATCTGACTAAGCCCGCTGACATTAAGAAGTTGATCCACACGCTGCATGAAATCTCTCCCCGTTTGCCCTACAAGACGGTACTGCGCCAAAGAATCTCGGTCATCATTCGCGAAAACCGGGACGAGATCCATCAGCGATGGCTCGAACGATGTGGCTCTAACGCGGAATTGTCGCAGATAGAGGCATTCCCAACACCAATGGTGGACCACATTCCGGAACTGATTCTTGAAATCGCCGATCGCATCGAAGCCCACCCTTTCAATATGAGCGAGGAAGCGATCAAAGCGGCCGGTAATCACGGCGCCGGGCGATACAAGCAGGGATTTTCGATCCCGATGTTGGTCATAGAAGCCTCCATCCTGGAAAAGACGATCTCTGATCTGTTGCAGAAGCATCTCTTGAGCATCGACATCAGCACATTGATTGCCGACTTGCAGCAAATGTCGGAAGCTATTCACTGCGCAATCGAACTTTCCATTCGAGGTTTTCTTCAGGGCGCGCTGGATGTGAAAGTCGCGTGACGAAGACGGGAATGGATTCATGACTCGCATGGTCTGAGCGGGAGTAGACTTAGAGGCAATCAAAATCCCGATGACTGATAAAGATCCCCCCCCCCCCCCAAAAAACGATGAATCGTCCCTCGAGTCCGAAGATACGCAATCTGGCCTTGAGGCTGCTTGTTTACGAAACCCGCCCAGGCATGACTTCCCGCGTCGCTGCGGGTCGAGTCTCTAAGAAGCTGAGCAGGCCTCTCTGCACTCTCGTCGGCGTCGACGGTTACCGGTCTCTCCTTTCTCGCGCACTCGTGCTCGGCAGCACAGAAGTTGCCTGGTTGAAGACGATAAGCGTCAACGCGGATGGAAATATCGAAGGTTTTGACAGAGTCAAGGCGCAATTTTCCGAGGCGGAAGTTGCCAAAGGAGAAGCAATTTTCATTGCGCATTTGCTGGGGCTTTTGGTCACTTTTATTGGTGAAGCATTGACTCTTGGTGTGGTGCGGGATGCGTGGCCAAAGGCGGCCTTTGATAAAGTACCGGTTTGATAGAGGAAAAAACTTATGAAGAAACAAAAGAAGACACTGGGTCGCAAATCGCCGAAAAAAGTGAACCAGCCGGGCAAGGTGAGCATCCGCCAACTTCCGACCGGCGTGCGCGGCCTGGATGAGATCCTTTGCGGCGGGATCCCGGAATTTTCTTTCAACATCATCGCGGGCGCGCCGGGTTGCGGCAAGACCACGCTGGCGCATCAGATCATTTTCGCCAATGCCACCCCGCAGAAACCCGCCCTCTATTTCACCGTTCTAGGCGAGCCGGCAATAAAAATGTTGCGCTACCAGCAACAATATTCTTTCTTTGATCCGGCGAAGCTGGGCAAGGCGGTTCGTTTTGTCAACCTGAGCGATATGGCCATGCAGAAGGATCTGGGCGGCGTGCTGGAGGAGATCGTCAAAGAGGTGCAGGCGTCAAATCCCAGCATGGTGGTGGTGGATTCCTTTCGCACCGTGGTGCGCAAAGCAATGAGCGGCAAGGGCGAAGCGGAGTTGCAAGCCTTCATCCAGCGCCTGGCCCTGTTCCTGACCAGTTGGGAGGCGACCACCTTTCTCATCGGCGAATATACCGATGTGGAACTGAGCGACAATCCCGTGTTCACCGTTTGCGACGGTCTTTTCTGGCTCACCCAAAATACGCAGCGAAATTCAGTGGTGCGGAAATTGCAAGTCATGAAGCTTCGCGGACAGGACGCTGTACCGGGACTGCACACCATCCGTATTTCCGGGGACGGGGTGCAAGCCTTCTCGCGCACTCTGGGCCTGGTGGGAAAAGAACTAAGACCGCTCAAGCGGAAACGCCTTTCCAGCGGCATCCCTGAACTCGACCATATGATGGGCGGGGGCATTCTCGAAGGTGATAGCGTATTGGTCTCCGGGCCTTCCGGGACAGGAAAATCAGCCATCGCGACCCACTTTCTCGCCGAAGGTCTGCGCAACGGAGAATCCGGAATAGCGGCGATCTTCGAAGAGCGTCCGCGAGGCTATGCGGCCCGGGCCAAGTCTTTCGGCCTTGACTTGCAGACTCCGCAAGAAAAGGGAAAGCTGGAAATGCTTTACCTGCGCCCGCTGGACCTCTCGGTGGACGAAACCATGCAAGAGATCCTGGATGCGGTGGGGAGGCTCAAAGCCAAGCGGCTGGTCATCGATTCCCTGGTGGGCTTTGAGATGGCGCTTGCACCCGGCTTTCGCGAGGACTTTCGTGAGTCTCTTTATCGCATGATCGCAGCGCTTACCGGAGCGGGAGTGACGATCCTCACCACGGTCGAGATCGAGGATACCTTTACTTCGTTCGAGTTCAGCCACTATACCGTTTCGTTCCTCACCGATGACATTATCCGCATGCGTTATGTCGAGATTGACGGCCAGCTTCGTAAAGTGATGGTTGTGGTGAAAATGCGCGGCGGGAACCATAGCAAGGACATCCGCGAGTATGTCGTCACCAATGAGGGCATCGTCGTCATTGGCCCACGCCAGACCGAATATACTAAATTGACCGGCGGGCTTCCGTTACGGATCGGCCAAGTTCCCCATGAGGCGCCGCCGGAGCCGAAAGCTCTCACAAGTGGCCAACTGCCCCCAGAGCCGACGTTGAAACCGACACCCAAAAGATTGAGAGGGTAGCAGCGCTCACTCGAGGGCGGTATAGTGGAAGGCTTAAGGAAGATTTATGGGAGCGGAAAGTAAACTGCGCAAGATAGGGACAGTGGCTGGCCTGAAGAGCCGTTCGGCGCCCGTCATCGAGCGTGCCCCCCTGCCGATCGTTGAACTGCACGGGCGCATGCACGTTGTCTCCTATGCCAATTCCGCCTTTTGCGCCCTGCTAGGGAAATCGAGAGCTGAGCTATTGGGGAAAAGTTTCGCTGAGATCGTGCCTAACGCCGTCGAATGCCTGCCGCTTCTGGACAAGGTCTACCAAACGGGCCTGGGCTTGACCCACGCGCAACGGGAAGATTCCACAGTCGATCCTGCTTCCTGGTTGTATTCCATGTGGCCCGCGCTTGATCCGAATGAACGTCCTGTGGGAGTGATCATCCAACTGGCGAGGGTCGCCAATTTTCGGCAAAAAGTCACCGCAATCAATGAAGCTCTGCTCATTGCCGGATTGCGCCAGCAAGAGGCCACCGAAGCGGCGGAGAATCTCACCGCGCAGTTGCGGGGAGAGATCATTGAACGTGAACGGGCGGAGGAAGCGGTGCGCGAGAGCGAGGCCAGGTTTCGCGCCCTGGTGACGGCGAGTTCGGATGTGATTTATCGCATGAGCAAGGATTGGAGCGAGATGGGCCAGCTCGACGGCCGGGATTTTATCGCCCACACGGAAAAGCCCAGCGGTAACTGGCTTCAGGAATACATTCACCCAGATGATCGGTGTCGGGTGATGGAGGTCATCAAAAAGGCGATCCAGACCAAGGGCGTCTTCCAACTGGAACATCGCGTGCGACGAATAGACGGGACCTGGGGCTGGACGTTCTCGCGTGCGGTCCCACTGTTGGACGCAAAAGGTGAGATCCTCGAATGGTTCGGCGCCGCCAGTGACATTACTCAACGAAAGCAGGCGAAAGCGGCAATGCGGGACCAAGACCGACGGATGCGCATGGCTGAGAAGATGGCTGCCGCCGGCCAACTCGCCGCTTCCATGTCGCACGAGATCAACAACCCTTTGACATCGGTCACGAATGTGCTTTACCTGCTCGCGACCAATGCTGCCCTTGACACGCCGGCCCGGGCCCTCGTAACCGCAGCCACCGCGGAGCTTTCCCGCGTCTCCCGCATCGTGCGCCACAGCTTGTCTTACCATCAGCGAGATGCTACTGCGAAGGATTTCGATCTGGGAGAACTTGTCCGGGACTCCTTACAAATTTTTCAACCCAAACTCAAAAATGTCCGATTGACGCAAAAAGTCGGGCAGGGATTGTCAGCACTTGGGTTCTCAGGAGAGATTCGCCAGGTCATAGATAACCTTTTCCTCAATGCGCTGGATGCGATGCCGGATGGCGGCCGTTTGGGCATTTCCGCCAGCAAATCGTTCGATTGGAAGAACCCCGATCGAAAGGGTGTGCGCCTCACGATCGCTGATTCCGGATGTGGTGTTCCCAGGGACATTCGCGCACGAATATTTGAACCGTTCTTCACCACCAAGGCGGAGAAGGGCACCGGGCTCGGACTTTGGGTCTTGCAGGGCATCATTGCCAAGCACGAGGGTGTCATAAGCGTCAGGAGTTCTGATATCAAAGGCAAAAGCGGAACAATCATTTCGGTATTCTTGCCTTCGCAAACACCTAAGGCTCAGCAATAGTCCCCGACCCCGATCACTGTCTCCCCACTATAAAAGTGCGAAATTAAGAAGCCCAGGGTTCTCTATGCCATCCGATTATGGGCCCTAGAACCATGTCTCGAGTGCGATGCACTCCCCCGTTTTCATTTCCCGCCCACCCGCCCCAGGGCGCTTCAATGACGCACATACCGCGTTACATTGAAGCGGAGTTCCAAGCCTAGTTCATTGAACGCACGGTCAAGCGGCACGATCGCGATTGGGCCATGTATGAAGTTTCTGGCGTACTCCAGATGGAGGTTCACCAATTTGTGGCTGTAAGGTAGGTTGTAATTGAAGCCTGTGCGAATCGCTTGCTGTACCGCCAAGCCAGCAATGCTCTCGCGTCCTAATCGAACCCAGTCATAGCGGAGAAATGGATCAAGCTCGCCGCGCTGTTTTGTGTCAAACACCGAGAATTGACCGAGTACATACCCTCCACCGACGTGGGTGGCGCTGCTGGAAAAGTTGGAATGCAGTCCTTCGCTTTCGATGGTAAAGGAGTGTTTTTTTAGCTTCCCGGTGTAGACGGCGTACGCTTCAAACGTCAGCTTATTGCCAGAAGCAAGCGTTCCTCCCAGTGACTCCGCGCCGACCACGGAGGCTAGGGTAAACATTCGGTTCCGGATATCACGGGTATGGTCCACGCCAGTCCCGATGGTCAGCTTCGTGCCGCTTTTTTGGTTGTTGATCAGCGATCTCGTCAGCTTTATGGCCAGATCATTTCCCACTACAAAGCGCGGATTTGGGGTATTGAGGGAACCGCGATTGTCCTGAGCTGATAATGCGAGTGTGTAACCGCGCGGCAAAGCTTTTTGGACTTGAAAACCAAACTGGGTGCCGAAGCTGTTGACGCTTCCATGTTCTTCCAGAATCAGAGAACGATTGATGGTGGGAAGGTTCCCAGATGAAAGATTGTCCTCGTAGGCAAGGATGTGAGTGTTCTCTCCGAAAAGAACGCGAAACTTGCTTGGATCGTCCGCGTTTTGGACAGTCCAGAAGAGATTCTCGAAAATGTTCCACTTGGGCGAATTGCGCAAGAAGTTGGTATCAGTAAAATCAACTTCATAAACTATTGCCGACCGATACTTTGTGGTAAAGCGGGGCAGATCAAACTCCATGCCCTGCCGCACCCGCCGCCAGAAACTGGCAGCGTCCACGCGAAACACACGTTCTCCATAGGCCCAGGAAGTCCATTTGAAATCACCTTGCTGGTAGACAAATCCGGCATCGGGGTCGTAGCTCCAACCCTCCTTCGGCGCGGGCGCCCCACTCGGGGTTGAAGAGCCGGATGGCACTTGGGTCCCCGGCGGGGGATGGGGCTGCTCCGTCGGACGTTGCTGCGCGTAGAGAGATGAAGATAAGAATAAAATTAAAGCGATCTTGTAAATAAGATGGGAACACTTCATCTGCTCACTCCGGATTTTTGCTTGCGCAGGGCGTACCTGACCCTTAGTGCGATTGCGACCACAACGGTGGACAGGCAGAACTCAACAAACATCTTTTCGCTGTCCAGAGGATTGAACCGGCTGTGCCGCAGACGCGGATCAGTCAAGAGACCGTGCGTGAAGAAGAACCCGGCCGCTGCGTAGGCGGTGTAGTGCAGCCGCTTCCAGGTCCGCCGGCCGAGCTCAATGCGATAGTAGGAAGTGACTACCACAAACGAAACACAGTACAGAGCGATAGCTCCCAAAGTGTTCTCAAAAGGCTGGCTGGGAGACCAAATCGGAAAGACGATGTCGCGAAATCGAAAGCCGGCTGTCTTGGAAAAAAGCAGGACCAACGGATGCAGCACGGCTACGCACACCGCAATATATCCAGTCCAATTATGAAGCTTGAAAATATTGATCTGGCGATGGGGCCAGTTCTTGACCGGGCTATATCTTGTCGAGATAAGTAGCCCCAGCAAGATATTGGTTGTAAGAAGAAAAAGTGCAATCAGGGCGATATCGCCCGATAAATCCACTGCCGACATGTGTGCTTCCCGCTCTTGTCCGTTGCATTGCCACGCGGAAGAGGCGTTACGGCTGCCTCACGAAGGGAGAAGACCAGGACTAAATCCGAAGGGATAGAGGTGGGGAGCAGAGCAGAGAATGCGGATTTAACGAAGGTACATATTGCAAGGAAGCAAAGCTGGTTTGCGGAAGCGTTTTGGTTTCGGGAGTCGAACTGGATCGAACCAAAACAAATGCGATTCCTGCAATAACCAGGAAACACACGATCGAAAGGATCGTGTCATTGCCGCTTTGGGGGAAGTTGTCCCAGTGGTCTACTAGTTCTACGAAGGGCGCGGATAGGATGACGCCCAGTAAGAGCACCAGAATCGCCGAGATGAGAACCTTCCTGCGCATTTTGTCAATTCTACATCTTCATATTACTTGGCTCAGGCTTACAGCGTTTTAGACTGTTAGGGGATCAGGGCACAAGGGACTTCACTAGCGACGCTGCTGCTTCCCATTGGGTTTTTCGCTTCTGGGAATACTACAAGGCCGGAAACGTGGATATTAAATTGGCAACGTTGATCGCCATTGGGTTCGCTGCATATACACAGGAAATCAAAGCTCTCCAAAATTCAATTAGCGGTTTGAGAGCAAACCTGAAATCTGCAGCTCCGTGCTTCTGGTGTGAGGAAAAAGCGCGGAGGGTAGCGGAAGGCGCACATCCCAAAAACACCCCACCTACATTGTGTAAGGCGGGCGTGCCTACATTCGCAGGCCCTGTTTGAGTTCTGGCTGGGGATTATAGCGGCGGAAAGACATACCATCCCCGGTTATTTAAAACAAAATGCGTTGGAGAGCTCAGATCCTAAATCGCGATACACCTTGTACGAAAAATCCTGTAGCTTTGAAGGTGCGCTATAAAGCTTTTTTTAGTCAGCGCCCTTTGGAGCGAGAAGATGCATAGACGGTTTGCGGTAGGGGTCCTGGTATTTTTATCCTCATTCGGTTTGGCTCAAGCAAAACCTCAGCCGGCGAGCGGCAGCAACATAACGATGGAGGTTCGGGTGGATGCGACCGATGCCTCGCGCAACCTGCTGCATGGCCGATTACATTTGCAAGCCGTAGCCGGGCCCATGACGCTGGTATATCCAAAATGGATCCCTGGTGAACATGCGCCCACCGGCCCGGTGGTGGAGTTGGTGGGAATCCATGTGCTGGCGAATGGCAAAGAGATTCCGTGGACCCGAGACAGCGTGGACATGTATGCCTTCCAGTTCGTGGTGCCGGCCGGGGGAAACACGATCGACGTGCAGTACGACGAGATCTTGCCGGCGAACGCTTCGGGATTCTCTTCCGCGGCATCATCCTCAGCAAACCTGCTGATGTTGAGCTGGAACCAGGTGCTGCTTTACCCCATAGGAGCGAACTCTGATGCGGTGCAGGTGAACTCGCACTTGAAGATGCCTCAAGGATGGAAGTTTGGCACCGCTTTGCCGGTCTCAGGTCAAAGTGGCCAGGAGGTGGACTTCAAAACCGCGAGCTTGACTACGCTTGTGGATTCGCCGGTTTTGATGGGAGCTTACTTCAAGACGATCCCCTTAGGGAACGATCTGGGTCGAGAGCACTTTTTTGACATTGCAGCGGACAGCAATGGGGCATTGGCTGTGCCGGAGCCGACCGTAGCTGCTTTGAAGCAATTGGTGCGCGAGACGGGTGCGCTCTTTGGAGCGCGGCACTATCGGGATTATCACTTTCTGGTAACGCTCAGCGACACCACTGCGCACTTCGGGCTTGAGCACCACGAGTCCAGCGATGACCGCACCGCCGAACGAACATTCATCGACGACACGCGCCGATGGCGAGCGGTATCACTGTATTCGCATGAGATGACGCACTCATGGAACGGAAAGTATCGGCGTCCTGCGGGGTTAGCCACGGCGAATTATCAGGATCCGATGAAGGGTGATCTGCTCTGGGTGTACGAGGGACTTACACAATATCTGGGCATGGTATTGCCGGCGCGAGCGGGGTTGTGGACTCCAGAGCAATTCCGGGAAGAGGCCGCGGCGGTTGCGGCGGACCTTGATCATTCGACGGGCCGCACATGGAGGCCCCTGCAGGACACCGCGACCGCAGCGCAACTGTTATATGGAGCATCGCCAAACTGGGCGCACTATCGGCGGGGCGTTGATTACTATCCTGAGGGATTTTTGCTTTGGCTGGAGGCGGACACGATCATCCGGCAAGAGAGCAAAGGTCAACGATCACTTGACGACTTCTGCCATAAGTTCCACGGTGGCACGAGCGGAGATCCGCAGGTGGTGACCTATACATTCGATGACATTGTGAGCACTCTGAATTCAGTGCAGCCGTACGATTGGCGCGGATTCTGGACTGAGCATCTGCAATCGAAGTCGCCGAGGGCGCCGCTGGGAGGGATCAACAAAGGCGGGTGGAAGCTTTCCTACACGGACAAGCGGCCCAAGCTGGTGGAGGACACGGAGAGCGACAACCAGGCGATCGATGCGCAATCCTCGATCGGCTTGAGCATGAATGACAAAGGCGAGATCCGGGATGCGATCATAGGTTCACCGGCGGAGCGCGCGGGGATCGCACCGGGAATGAAGATCATCGCCATCAACGGGCGCACATTTAAAGATGGCAAGCAGGTGCATGAAGCGATTGCCGCCACCAAGGAGTCCAAAGCCCCCCTGGAGATGATCGTGGCGAATGGGGAGTTTATAAAAACCTACAGTGTGGATTACCACGAAGGCGAAAAGTATCCGGTACTGGTGCGTGACGAAAGCACGCCGGATCTACTCAGCCAGATCATTGCATCCAAGGCTGGGGCTGAGCAGAAAAAGTAGGCAGAGTCAGACTTCAAAGACGCGGTAGGGGCGGGCATTTCCGTTCGCCATGACAAGATTCATGGCGACGTTGTGGACGGGAACGCCGCCCGTGGTCTTGCCGTCCGCACAGCCATGGTGAGCATGGCCGTGCACTGCGAGTGCCGCTCCGAAGCGGTCTATGACCTCAGAAAAACGCGAGCTGCCAAGGTAAGGATAGATCTCCAGGGGCTCACCTTTTACGGTCTCAGCGATGGGCGCATAATGAGTGATGACGATGCGCTTCTCAGTACGAAGTTGGGCGAGAGCGCGCTCGAGCTTCATAGCCTCTTCAATCCCGGCCTGCACGAACTGCTTGACTTCGCGCTCGCCGAAGGCGGTAAGGGCGCCGCGACCGAAGCCCCCGAAAAAGCCCTTGGTGCCGGCAAAGCCGATGCCATCGCGCTCATAGCTGCTACCGTCCAGCACCTTGATGCCCTCCGCAGACATCATCTTCATCAACTGCTCTTCATTGCCGCTCTCATAATCGTGATTGCCTAACACAGCAATGATAGGAACACGGATGCGCACCAGGGCATTGAGCAGCGACTCCATCTCCTCAGGCTTGCCATAATTCGTGAGGTCCCCGGCGAGCACAAGGACGTCTGCCTCCTCGCGGACGTGGTTCATCTGTTCGCGAATGCGATCGTAGCTTTGCGGCGAGAAATGCAGGTCTGCTGTTGCGGCGATCCTCATTGCTTCATCAAATCTCCTGGTCAGGCAGCAGGTGCCGTGGGCCGCTTTTGTTCCGGCTTATGGTGGTGTTCGCGATACTTCTCAATCTCATTCTCCAGGCCCCACTCCTTCACGTCGATGGCAAACATGTTCTCGTCGATCAGGGTGCCGCGGAAGGGAGCATCCACTTCCGGATTAATGAGCACCTGTTCGAACCTACTCAGCAACTCATGCCAGACCCAGCGAGGGACCTCGCCTGCGTGGCGGGGATAGATGTAGCGGAAAAAGATGAGGCTCCAGAGCAGCATCTCCCAATGCGCGCCTACCAACTCGAGCACCCGCCGCCAGTCAAGGGTGTCACGGGTGGCATAAATCAGATGAGCAACATCAGCGCCGTCAAAGCGTTCACGCCGCACGACGAATATCTTGGAGGCGATCAGCTCTTCTGCCGCAAGCACGCGACTGGGTATTCCTAAAATAAGGGCTGGAGTCCCGCGCTCGATCCAGGAGCGGTCTACCCGGATCACTCCATTGCTCATTCCGGTGATCAGGTCTACAAAATATCCGTTGCGCCAGGCTTTGGCGAGCCACACTGGATCGCGTACTTCAGTCTCAAAGCCGGCATCCTGCAATACTCTGAGGGCGTTCGGGACGTCGTCCGCAGGAAGGAAGAGGTCAAGATCCTTGGTCTTGCGCCAGATTCCGGTGTGCTCATGCAGAGCAAAGGTACCGCTCACGACAAATGGCACGTTGCGTGCGCTCATCAACTGGAGGACGGCGCGGAAAAGCTCTTCCTGATCTTTTGCAAACTCCGGCGGAACGGAGCTGCTGACCGGCAGCTTTGGATCCGGCTCAACCCGGCGGTGTCCTACCACTTCAAAGGTTTCTTCAGCCATTCGTCACCGCTCGGTTGGATGTAAAAGTTGCCTGTTGTGCCGCTCGGGATGTGCGGAGTTCTGGAATCGCGAGGACAAAGAGCTGCATCCCAATCAATGTCATGGCAAAAGAGCAGACTATCGATATCGCGGGAAGGCAATTACGCCTGTCAAATCTGGATAAGGTCCTCTATCCCGCTGTGGGCTTCACCAAAGCGCAGGTGATCGATTATTTTGTGCGGATCGCTCCGGTGCTTTTGCCTCATTTGAAGGACCGCCCCCTGACCCTGAAGCGCTATCCCGAGGGCGTGAATGGCATGTTTTTCTACGAGAAGAGCTGCCCAAAGTACCGCCCGGAGTGGGTCCAGACGGCGCAGGTGTGGAGCGAAGGACGCAATGATTACATCCCGTTCTGCTTAGCGAATGATCTGCCGACGCTGGTTTGGGCAGCGAACCTGGCGGATCTGGAACTGCATACGTCGCTCTCCCTGGGCAAGGATGTGATGCGTCCTACGGTGCTGGTCTTCGATCTGGATCCGGGAGAGCCGGCGAACATCGTTCAATGCTGCCAGGTAGGCATCTGGGTCAAGGAGTTGTTTGCCAAGTTGGGGATGCAATCGTTTGCCAAGACCTCAGGATCGAAGGGACTGCAGGTGTACATTCCTTTGAATTCTGCGGTGACTTATGACGAGACTAAACCGTTTGCCCATGCGGTGGCGAAGCTGCTTGAGGACGAGCATCCGGAGGATGTGGTGTCGGATATGAAGAAAGCGCTTCGGGTCAACAAAGTGCTGGTGGACTGGAGCCAGAACGATGATCACAAGACCACGATCTGCGCTTACTCGCTGCGGGCCAAGGAGCGTCCGACGGTCTCGACCCCAGTCACTTGGGCAGAGGTGGAAGGCTGTTTGAGAAAAAAAGATCCTGAGAAGCTGGTATTCACCACCGAGGATACGCTGGCTCGGGTGGAAGCAATGGGCGACCTGTTTGAGCCGGTGTTGAGCTTGAAACAGAAGCTGCCGAAAGCTAAAGAATTAGGCGAACAATTATCGGTAAATTTCTCTATTTACAGCAAAAAACTTCGTCCTACTGTGGCTCGAAAAACTCCTGCGAAAAAAGCTGGAGGGGAAGCGCCCCAAAGGCCGCGACTGACCGCAATCAAACGAACGTCAGTGAAGCGAAAGACGAGCTAAGTGGCAGTTTATGTTGGAACTTCCGGCTGGGCATACCCGGAATGGAAGCCGAAATTTTATCCCGAAGACCTTTCGCAGAAAAAATTCCTGAGTTACTACTCGGAGCGACTCAACAGCGTCGAGGTGAATTACACCTTCCGCCACAAACTAACAGAGAAGACCGCACATCATTGGCTGGAGACCGTTCCGCCGAACTTCCTATTCACATTTAAAGTGAGCCAGTGGATCACGCATGTTCGTCGATTGAAAGAGACTGATGAAAATGTGGCTTTATTCCTGGCTTCCATCAAGCCGTTCGTTGAGCAGGGAAGGTTAGGGTGCTTGCTCGTTCAACTCCCGCACAATATGAAGGCGGACGCGGAGCTGCTACTGGAGTTCTTGAAGAAGCTGCCAGTGGACCTTCGGGTTGTAGTGGAATTCCGGCACGAATCCTGGCTGCAGGATGAGGTGTATTCAGCTTTGCGCGCACAGGGAGCAGCGCTGTGCGTCACCGAGGGAACTGAAGAGCTGAGCACGCCGGATATGCAGACGGCGCCTTTTAATTTTTACCGGTTGCGTAGGGAGAGGTACTCCACCACGCAGATCGAGCAGTTTGCCAAGCAATTGCGCGGCAGGGAGGCGTTCGTGTATTTCAAACATGAAGATGATCCCCGCGGAGTGCTGAATGCGGTGAAGTTGAGGAAGCTTATTTCCGCCACAAAAGACACCAAGCAGATAAAGCAATCAAAGTGAATCCGCGTCGGCATCCTCTTTGCCACTGGCTGTAGCGTCCGATAACGAGCAAAATCAGTCGAAGTGAAACCGCACGAATCCACAGTCTCCGCGCGCGATCAAAAGGTCATCGACCGATTTATCGCCTACTTGCGTGTAGAGAAAGGGCTAGCGCCGCTGACGATCAGCGCCTATGCGCACGATGTGGCGCAGTTCGCGGGATTTCTCAACCGGAACCGAGTGCATCTGCTGAATGCCCGCCGTCCGGACCTTCGCGGATTCCTCGATCAACTTTCAAAAGAAAAGGCAGGAAAGGGATGCGATGGAAGGGCGGTGGCACGCAAGTTAAGTTCCTTGCGGCACCTTTACCGCCATCTTTTGCTGGACAAGCAGATCGAGCGTGACCCGACGCTGAACATAGATTCTCCGAAGCAGTGGAAGATATTACCCAAAGCACTTGCCGCCGATGAAGTTGAACACTTGATTGCCGCGCCAAAGCCGAAAGACGACAGCCGAGAGCAGAAGGCGTTGGCGATACGGGACCAGGCGATCATTGAGGTGTTTTATGCCGGCGCATTGCGCGTCTCAGAGGCCGCGGGACTACGCACTATCGATTTCAAAGGCGAGTCGGGGTATGTGATCGTGCGCGGCAAAGGCGACAAGGAACGTATTGTTCCGCTGGGGCGCGCTGCGATCGAAGCGGTGCAGCGATACCTTCAGGAGGCGCGGCCGTTCCTGGCGAAAGGGAGGAATTCATCCTACTTATTTTTGGCGAGAGGGGCGCACGGGCTTACGCGGAACCGGATGTGGCAGATGGTAAAGGGCGCATCCGTTGGGATCCGCCATGCCAGTCCTCACATGCTGCGCCACAGTTGCGCCACTCATATGGTGAGCAATGGCGCGGACCTGCGCACGGTGCAGACGATCCTGGGCCACGCAGATATCTCCACCACGCAGATCTACACGCACATGGCTCTGGACAGGCTCAAGACCGTGTACCGAGAACACCATCCTCGCGCGAAACTCAGGAAAGCCCATGTCGAAGAATAGTTCTGCGCAGAAACACGTTTCCGACTTTCTCCGCAGCTTGCGCGCGGAGCGAAATTGTTCGCCCCATACGATCTCCGCATATACAAAAGACCTTGTGAAATTCACCGGATTCCTCGGGCCACATGTGGGCTTTAAGGATGTAGACCACATCATGATCCGTGGCTTTCTGGCAGAGCTGTATGAGCAAGGATTAAGCAAAGCTTCAGTGGCGCGAGCCCTGGCGAGCCTGCGTTCGCTTTACCGGTGGCTTGCAAGGGAGGGCGTGGTGGAGCAGAATCCGGCAAAGCTGGTGTCGACCCCGAAGCTGCCAAAGAAACTGCCACGCGTTCCTACAGTGGAAGAGATGAACACCATGCTCGATGGCCGACTTCCGGAACAAGCTGCATTCCCGGAACGCGACCGTGTGATCTTTGAACTTCTATATGGATGCGGGATACGAAATTCTGAGTTAGTGGGTATCGACCTGGCGGACATCCGCTGGTCAAATGAGGCTATCCTGATCAGGGGAAAAGGCAAAAAGGAGCGCTATGTACCGCTGGGGGAAGAGGCCGCGGTGGCTATCCGCGCGTATCTGAGCCTGCGCGATTCCGTGCTCGCGGCAAAAAAGAGGTCTACGCCGGGATTGCTGGTCAGTATGCGAGGAACCAGGCTGACGACGCGCAGCGTGGGCAGGATCGTGAAGGCGATCGCTGTGGGAAAAGGGCTCCCGAGCGATGTGCACCCTCACACGCTGCGTCATGCATTTGGCACACACATGCTGGAAGAAGGAGCGGACCTGCGCGCCATTCAAGACCTGCTTGGACACGAACGGTTATCCACCACACAGCGGTATACGCAACTTTCTGCCCGGCACGTGATGGACGTGTATGACAAGACGCATCCGCGGGCGAAGTAGCTACTGAGCCTGGGGATGTAATTGGGCATGGATCCCTGTCCACATTTCGGAGACCCGCGCCTCCACCGAAGCGATGATCTGCTGGTATGCAGCTTCAGGACTGGCAGCGGGAGGGTGGGGAGGGAAAATGGGATCCCCCACGCGAATGCGTGCGCGGTGGAAGCCTTTGAAGCCGAAGCCCCGCGGCCAGCTATCGAAAAAGCCGTCGATGGCGACGGGGTAGATGGGGATATTGTGATGCACCGCGAGGATCGCTGCGCCCCTTCTAAAAGTTTTGGGGACACCGTCAATGGAGCGCTCGCCCTCAGGATAGAGGATCAATACCATCCGATTTTTTAGTCCAAATGACCCTGCGCGAAGGGCTGGAACCAGATTGGCATCTGGATCGACAGGGATCAGCTTCATGCTCCTTGCCAGGGTGCGCATGAACCCTGAGCCAAAAATCTCACTGGTGCCTACGTAGAAGACCTGGCGGAAGAGACGCAAGGGCAATTGCGAGACGAGAACAGGGCCATCAAAGAAGCTTTGATGGTTGGGACAGATCAGGAAGGGGCCTTTTGCGGGAAGCTTTTCCATCCCTTCCACCCGGAGACGGAAAAGAAGGCGGGAGAGCGTCCGCACGGTCATATCCACGCAGAACCAGAATGCGGTGGAGAATGGCTTCGGCTTGATGAGTGCGAGCACGTCTGGATCTGAAGTCTCCGACGAGAAGACCTCCTGCCATCCTGCGCGCACCTTGCTGATGCGGCTGCCGATGCCGGCGCGAACAGCTTCCACAAGTTCGCGCACGGTGTAGGCGCTGGAGACGAGAGCTTCGTCCGCGCTCGCGTCGAGCTCCTGCTCAAGTGCCACGACGAGTTCCACGCGCTGCATCGAGTCCAAGCCGAGATCGAGCTCAAGGTTATCAGCCGGGGAAATGGTGTGGGAATCCTTTGCGGCGCGGCGGACCACTTCGACTGCGCGTGCAACGTCAGGAAGTTGCAGCCAAGACATGTCTTCGGCAGAAATCTCGCGGGCCGAAGAGATGCCGGAGTCTGCCGGGGAGCGCTGTTGTTTGACCAGTTTGTCGATCTCAAAGCGTTTCAGTTTGCGTGTGGTTGTGCGGGGCAGATCGTCCTGCCAAATGTCATAGCTCAAAATGCGCTTGGTGCTGGGAAGCTGCGCGGAGAGCGTCTCCACGTCAAAGCGGATGACTTCGCGCGTGTTCACGATCTTCTTCTCGCGCAACATGTCAAGGTTAGGTACTATGACCGCGTGCAGGCGCTCTGAGAAGGGTTCTCCGGGAGCGCTCTGTAAGCCCAGGACGCAGATCTCCTTCAGGAAAGGCGACTTTAAGTAATGCGCTTCAATCTCCTCAGGATAGACATTTTTGCCGGAGGAGAGGACGATCACGTCTTTCTGGCGACCGGTGAGAAAGAGATTACCTCGGCCATCCAAGTGCCCGAGATCGCCGGTGTGTAACCATCCGTCTTTCAGGACTTGTTCGGTGGCGTCTGGGCGATTGTAGTAGCCCTTCATCACGATGCCGCCACGGATCAGGACCTCTCCTGATCCGTTTTCGTCGGGTGCGCTGATTTGTACTTCCATGCCCGGCAAGGGTCTGCCAACCGAACCGGTGAAGCGCTCCCCGGGCGGCACACAAGTGGCACCCCCGGTGGTTTCCGTAAGCCCGTATGCCTGAAGAACGTCAAAGCCAAGGGCTTCCAGATCTTTGCCGATCTTCACATCGAAGCGCGATCCTCCGGTGACCAGGAAGCGCATCTCTTTGCCGAGGGCTTGGTGAGCTCTGCGAAAAAAGGTTTTTCCCAGATTGATGCCCAACCTTCGCGCTGCAATGGAGAGGCCAAGCATGGCCCGGAATGCTATCCGCGCCGGAGCTCCCCTTTTCGCGACCTGATCAAAAATACGTTGGTGAATGAGATAGAAAAATTGCGGCACACAACAGAAGAGCGTGATGCGGCGTTTGCGCAGCCCGCGCAGCAGCTCGGAGGTGTTGAGTTGCTCGAGATAGACAACTCGCGCGCCCACGGAGAGGGGAAATAGAAGGTTTGCCATCTGCGCCAGCGCGTGGAAAAGGGGAAGCACTCCGAGGATGGCGTCCGTCTGATCAAAACGCAAAAGAGCAAAAACGGCTTGTGCTTCCGCGTTCAGATTGCCGTGAGTCAGCATCACGCCCTTGGGATCACTGGTGGTGCCCGAGGTGTAGAGGATCACGGCAAGGTCATCTGGGGTGCCGGCGTGTGAGGTTAAACCAGTGCCATCGCGGGCGAGGATCTGGTCAAAGGACTGCGGAACGTGGGCGCTGCCATCATGAATGAAATCATGAATGGAATCGGGAATGAAATCATGATTGGAATCGAGGATGACAGGAATGATATTCAGCCCGGCAATCGCCCGGGTCACGCTACCCACAGCTTTCGCGTCCGTGAAGATGACGGAGCTGCCGCTATCGAGCAAGAGCTTGCAGATCTGTTCGGGATCAAAAGCGGTATCCAGCGGTACCGCCACGCAACCGTGGGAAAGTATGCCTAGATAACTGATGACCCAACGAGGGCTGTTGGCGGCGAGGATGGCGCAGCGCGCGCCGGGCTGGACACCGGAATCGCGGAGCCACCAGCCAACGCTTTCTACCATGGTGCGAGTATCGGAGTAACTGATAGAGGTGATCGCCTCACCAGGCGCCGCGGGCTGGAGCTCTAAGGCGATGTGCTGGGGAAATCGCTCGACGGATTGGAGAAAGCGAGTGTAAAAGCTCTGCATGTGGAACGTTCCGTTGGGCATCTTATAGGATGTTGCAATCACAAGTTTTCCACTTTGTAATCAGCGGGATACATCACTGCGCCCTTAGGGCAACTCCAGCATCCAATATGGTAGGCTTTTTGGGATAGGCAGCATCTGCGGGCCTCTTCCATCCAGTGTTCCCAGCTAAAGGATTCCCACATTGATCGGTAGCGTACTCGCCAAGGTATTTGGCACTAAAAATGAGCGTGAAGTAAAGCGCCTCCAGCCGTTCATGGTGCAGGTCAACTCTTTTGAGGCACAGGCCGCGGCGCTTTCTGACGAAGGACTGCGTGCCAAGACGGAAGAATTCCGCCAGCGAGTCCGCGAGCGCATGGAGCAGGAACTCGGCCCCGAGGGCACGGCGCTGAAGGTGAACGGCCAGTTGAAGCCGCAGTTTGCGCCCATGGCTGAAGAGAATGGCGAGCAGCAGCCGATCGCTACCCCGGATAGAAAAAAAGAATATCTGCGGGCGCTCAAGAGCGCGCTTGATGACATTCTCCCCGAAGTTTTTGCAGTGGTGCGCGAAGCCGGACGCCGCGTGCTGAGTATGAGGCACTTTGACGTGCA
This sequence comes from Terriglobales bacterium, assembly GCA_038254775.1. GTDB lineage: Bacteria > Acidobacteriota > Terriglobia > Terriglobales > Acidobacteriaceae > JBBSFV01. The sequence goes on from JBBSFV010000015.1 coordinate 57,309, forward strand.
GTTGATAGGTGGCACAGTACTGCATCAGGGCAAGATCGCGGAGATGAAGACCGGCGAAGGCAAGACGCTGGTAGCGACTCTGCCGGTCTATCTGAACGCGCTCGCGGGCCTCGGAGTCCACGTGGTCACCGTCAACGACTACCTTGCGAAACGCGACTCAGAGTGGATGGGCAAGCTCTATACCTTCCTGGGCATGACCGTGGGAGTGATCGTGCATGATCTGGACGATGAGCAACGCCGGGAGGCGTATGCGTCTGACATCACTTATGGCACGAACAATGAATATGGTTTCGATTACCTTCGCGACAACATGAAATTCGACCTGCGTGAGCGAGTACAGCGGGGCCACAATTTCGCGATCGTGGATGAGGTGGATTCGATCCTCATCGACGAAGCCCGCACTCCGTTGATCATTAGCGGCGCCAGCGAGGAATCGACCGACAAGTATTACCGCGTGGACAAGATAATCAATAAGCTGGAACGCGGAGAAGAGATCGGCTTTGGAGAAGAGAAGCACTACACCGGCGACTTCATTGTGGATGAAAAGCACCGCAATACGGTGATCACCGACCAGGGCTGGGAAAAAGTTGAGAAACTGCTGGGCGTCGAGAACATTGCTGACCCGGAGAATTGGGATTTGAAGCACCATGTCGAGACCGCCGTCAAAGCGCATGCGCTGTATCGGCGGGACGTTGAGTACGTGGTGAAAGATGGTGAGGTCATTATTGTGGATGAGTTCACCGGACGCCTGATGCCGGGCAGGCGTTGGTCCGATGGATTGCACCAATCGATCGAGGCGAAAGAGAACGTGAAGATCGAGCGTGAAAACCAGACGCTCGCCACGGTCACCTTCCAGAATTACTTCCGCATGTACAACAAGCTAGCGGGCATGACCGGTACCGCGGAGACGGAGGCGGCTGAGTTCGACAAGATCTACAAGCTGGAAGTGGTGGTGATCCCCACCAACCGGGAAATGGTTCGCGGTGACAGCGTGGACATGGTGTACCGCACGGAGAAAGAGAAATTCTTTGCGGTTGCGGATGACGTGCGGCAGAACTTCACCACGCTGCGCCCGGTTCTGGTGGGCACGACCTCGATCGAGAAATCCGAGCGCCTCTCTGAGATGTTAAAGAAAAAAGGCGTGAAGCACGTGGTACTGAACGCAAAATACCACGAGCGAGAGGCGGAGATCGTAGCCCAAGCGGGACGCAAGGGCGCAATCACGATCGCGACCAACATGGCAGGACGCGGCACGGACATCCTGCTGGGTGGAAATCCTGAGTTCATGGCTAAACAGGAATGCGTGAAGCGCGGTCTGGCAAAGCCGGTGGCCTCACTTGAGGGCCTGGTGGACCCGAAGGCATCCAGTGAAGGCCGCACGCGCTTTTATTACGCGGGGACCGAGTTCGAGATGGACGAGGCGCCCTGGGAAGAGATACTTGCGCAGCACAAAGCGGTAACAGACTTAGAGCACGAGCAGGTGGTAGCGGTGGGCGGCCTGCACATTATCGGCACCGAACGCCATGAAGCGCGGCGCATTGACAACCAGCTTCGGGGACGCGCGGGCCGCCAGGGCGATCCGGGATCGTCGCGATTCTTTCTCTCACTTGAAGACGACTTGATGCGCATCTTCGCTAAGGAGTGGGTATCCACGCTGCTGCAGAAGCTGGGCATGGAAGAAGGCGTGCCGATCGAATCTGGACTGATCACGCGGCGCATTGAGGCAGCTCAGCGCGCGGTGGAGGCGCAAAACTTTGAAGCTCGCAAGCATCTTCTGGAATATGACGATGTGATGAACAAGCAGCGCATCGCGGTCTATGGATTGCGCGATCAATTACTGGAAGGGCTCGACCAGAAAGACCTTATCGTGGAGGATTATGTCGCCGCGATGCTGAGCGAGGCGCTTGAGCAATACGCCCCCGTAAAAACCCATCCCGATGATTGGGAATTCGATGCGCTACGCCGTGATGTACTCACAAAGTTTGGCATCGATCTCTCCGCGGAAGGCGTGGACATCGAGAAGATGGGCCGTACCGAGCTTGGGGACGCCGTATTCCAAAAGCTGCGCGAGAGATATGACGCGAAAGAGCGGTTGATCGGCACGGACGCCATGCGATACCACGAACGCATGATCATGCTGAACGTCCTGGACACGCAGTGGAAGGACCATTTGCTCAACATGGACCACCTGAAAGAGGGAATCGGACTGCGGGGATATGGGCAGAAAGATCCTCTGGTGGAGTACAAGCGCGAGTCGTTCGAGATGTTTGAAGAGATGATGAAACGTTTCCAGGAGGAGACGGTCCGGTATCTCTACCTGATGCAGGTGGTGGGCGGAGACGGAGAGCCGATCGATCCAAGCCGTATGAATATCGGGAACGCTCTTTCCGGAAATGGGAACAGCGAACAAGCGCGAGCGGAGGGCAATGGAAACGCTCCGGCGCCCCGGCGCACTAGCACCTCAGTAGATGATATGGAGCGCGAATTCCAGCGGAGAAAGAAACGAGAGCTGGAGCAGGCTCGTCTAGCCGGAGGCGGGGAAGCGGCAACTCCCGTTCAACGAGTGCGCGGCGCGGAAAAAGTTCGCCCGAATGATCCCTGCCCGTGTGGTTCGGGAAAAAAATACAAGAAGTGTTGCGGCGCAGACGCGTGATCCGCTAACTAAAAAAGGGGAGGCTTTCGACCCCCCCTTTTACCCCTTCGACGGCCAAGCGCTTGGAGTGTCACCCGACCGCCTTCATGCTTCCATGTTGCTATGAGCATATGAATGCGGTTGGGGCACAATAGTTTCGCAGTGTGGAAAAATTAATGACCCCGTCGCCTGCGGTCGCGGCGATCATGGCGGGCGTCTTTGCTGTCTCCCTTTGCGCCAGCTTTTACACGGCGGAGTTCCTCGCGTTCATGTTGGACGGCAGAACGATCCTGGGCCAGGGTGGCAGGAGACGCCTCTTGTCCTCGCGGTACTTTGCCATCGCCTGCTTCAGTTCTGACTTTTCCCGTTTGGCCGCTCGCTTGTCCTGGCGGATGTCGCGCTTGTCACCCTTTATGTCACGCCTATCTTGCTTGATGTCACCGGGATTGGCGGTAGGGGTGGTTGGACTGGATTGCGCCTGCCCGGAGCCGGCTAGCATAAGCACTGCAGCAAACGCATAGATCTTAAATCTGTTGTTCATAATTGTTCCCTCATGGTTTTACCCTCATGCATCCCGCTCTGCGGAATGTCTGTCTGGGGATGAGAACACCCGAAGATGGACCCAAGTTGCGGGCCATTTCTTTTGTTGGGACAGCAACCACACATAGAAAGACGTGTTGTTCAAACCACGATCGCGGCGAATGTCATCTCTGGTTCATTGCGTCCATTCTTACGGTTCCACTGCTGAAAGAGCTCCGCATAACTCAAGGTGCAGTATCCGGACTCCGCTACGCCAAGAGCTTTTGCAGTCCGGTCGATCCATTTTGGAGAGCCTTCGATCTCACCGATGTTGCCGATGGGAGTCTCATCCAACACAACGTGGCCCTTGCCATCAGTCCATTCAGTACGGAATTTTTCATAGCGGAAGCTGACGATGAGACCCAAAGATTCAAAGATGGCTGCCAGCTTCTTGCCATCTGCAATGATTGTCTCGGTCTCAATACGCACTTTGTGCTTGCCGGGTTGCGACCTGGATTTATGGGTCAAAGTCCAGGCGTTGCCATATTGACGAATACGCAATACCTCACCGTGCTTTCGCATGCGATGGTCAGGGAAGTCGTAGATGGTATTGATCTCTTTAGTGCGGCGCGTCTGGACGGTGAAGCCTGTGGCCCGGAGTTTACGCGCAAGCGCGCGCAGATCAGAGATGTGGAATTTGATTTCGACTTCTTGCGGCATAAGGCGGTTGAGAGGACGCGCCGAATATATTACTTCGTCGGCTCCATCTGGAGCACATCATTGAATCGATTGAAATAGTTGAACAAGCCTATGGCGGCAAGCAGTTCAATGACTTCACCTTCATCGAAATGCTTGCGGATATCGTTCCACTGGGCATCATCCACGCCATGCGGGTCAAGCGTCATTTTCTCAGCCAGCCGAAGCGCGGTCTTCTCACGTGCAGAAAAATCATTTCGCCGTTCAAAATCAGCAAGATTATTGATCTGGTCGTCCGTCCATCCGAGCCGTCTTGCCAAGACGGTATGGGACGCCAGTCAATAGTTGCAATCGTTGATCTGGGAGGTGCGAGTGATCACCAGCTCCTTGAGCTTTGCGCCGACCGTGCCGGTCTCCATCACGGCACGGAAGTGGTCGATCATGGTCTTCAAGATCTCCGGCCGATGCGCGACGGTGCGGAACATGTTGGGAACGTTTCCGCGTACCTTCATGAAATGGTCGTAGATATGCGCGACCTCTTCCGAGACCTGTGCGCGGTCGAGCCTGGAGATGCGGGGTACCATGAGCGGAAAGGGAGAGGGCCGGAAAGATCCGGCCCTCATGAAGACAGATTATTTTTCGAAAGAAGAGACAGCAGCAGCTTCATCATCCTTCACGTCAAAGACGGTGTAAAGCTTGGTGATCTGAAGCAGGTCATGGACCTTTTTGGTGAGGTTCAGTAGCTTGAGTTCGCCGCCTTCTTTGCGGACCGCGGTGAAAGCGCTCACCAATTCTCCTATGCCGGAGCTGTCGATGTAGGTCACATCGCCCAGGTTGAGCAACATCTTCTTCTCGCCTTTGGCGACCAGATCTCGAACGGCATCGCGCAACACCACGCTGCCTTCGCCTAAGGTGATGCGGCCGCTCAAATCGACAATGGTTACACCGTCCACTTGACGGTTGCTGGATTTCAAACTCATCTTATTGCTCCTTTGCTTCCGCCGCGGGGGCGCTAACGTGTTTTATCAATGTGACTTCAGTACCGGGGTTCAACTCCCGGATCCGGACTTCGTCCATGAAGGCGCGAATCAAAAAGATGCCCCGTCCGGATGTCTTCAAAAGATTGTCTTCCGCGAGCGGGTCCGGCATGTCGGTCGCCTTCAACCCCCGTCCCTCGTCGCTGATGGTGATCACTAAAGAGCCCGGCTTAGTCTCATATGCCACCACGATCTTCTTGGTGGGATCATACGCGTTGCCGTGCAGCACGGCATTGACCGCCGCCTCGCGCACGGACATGGTGATCTTGTGCAGATCTTCCTCCGCAAAGCCGATGCGCGTCGCGATCT
>JBBSFV010000016.1:0-56805 GCA_038254775.1 Terriglobales bacterium
ATTAGCCCCACTAGCCCCTCACCGTTTTCCAGGCTCGTGTAAGAATTTCATCCGATAGGGCATGAACTCCTGAATTTCATTCAGGGTTTTCACTCTATTGAGTAGGAAAGTTTTCTATGTACAATCTTGAACTTCCCCACCGGGCGAGGGCCCTTCATGGCGATTGAGCGGATTTTGGTAGTAGACGATGAAGAAGCGATACGTGAGATTGTCTGCTCCATGCTCACGAACGCCGGATATGAGGCATCGCAAGCGTCCTCCGGCCTCGCTGCGCTCGACCGACTTAATGCCGATAACTTCGAATTGATCCTCTCCGATCTAATGATGCCGGAGATGGATGGCATCGCGCTGCTGGACCGGGCAAAGACCGTCGCCGCTGACACTCCGATGATCATGGTCACCGCGGTTCATGACGTCTCAGTGGCTCTGGCGGCCATCCGCAATGGCGCCTATGACTATCTCCTCAAGCCGTTTGAACGCGATCAGCTTCTTGCCATGGTGCGGCGCGCGCTCGAGCATCGCCGGCTGAGAGCAGAAAACCGTGCGTATCAATCGAATCTGGAATCCCTTGTCGCCGCGCGGACCGAACAGCTTCGCCAGGCAATGACCGATCTCGAGCGCTCCTATGACATTACCCTGGAAGCTCTGGGAGATGCCCTGGATCTGAAAGATGCAGAGACTGAAGGCCATTCCAAGCGCGTGACTGCCTTCACCATCGCTGTCGCCCGCGCCATGGGTTTAACGGGAGAAAAGATCCGCATCATCGCCCGCGGCGCCTTTCTTCACGACATTGGAAAAATGGCGATACCGGATGCCATCCTGCGCAAGCCGGGCGGCCTCACTCCCGATGAAAAGGCCATCATGCAGGAGCACTGCTATCGTGGTTATCAAATGCTGCGCAAGATCTCATTCCTCAGCGAAGCTGCCGATATCGTGCACTCTCACCAGGAAAAATTCGACGGTAGCGGTTATCCCAGAGGTTTAAAAGGCGATGACATCCCTTTGGGCGCTCGCATATTTGCCGTTGCAGATACCCTGGACGCCATTACCTCTGATCGCCCCTATCGCGCCGCTCAGACCACCCGAGCTGCGCTGGAGGAGATTCGCAAATACTCCGGCACCCAGTTCGATCCCCAGGTAGTGAAGGTTTTTCTCTCCATGCCGGAAAGCATCTGGGAGGACTTACGGCGGCAGATCAACTCCCAGATCCATCGCTACAATTCCAGCGAAAAAATGATGCATGCCGGCGCCCGCTGACGGATGCCGCTTCTCTCCCCTCAGCAGATCGAGCAAAAGATCGCAGACCTTCCCGGTTGGCGCCTGGATGCCAACGCCTTGCGCCAGGACTTTGCTTTCTCTGACTTCGCTTCCGCAATGATCTTTGTGAACAAAGTGGCGGAGGCTGCTGAAGAGGCGGACCATCACCCTGACATTGATATCCGTTACAACAAAGTTGTGATGAGGCTTACGTCCCATGATGTCGGTGGTATCACCGGCCGTGACATAAAGCTGGCAGGAAGGATCAGCGAGCTAGCGGCACACCCCTAGCCACCAGCTTCCCTGCTTACTGGGCGGCCGCAGGACTGATGCCGAGCGACTTAGCAAGCTGGTCCAGCTTAGCTTGGATGTTGTCCAATTCCCGCTGTGCGGTCTCATTCCACTGGTCAAAGCCTTCCGGGCCATCATCCATCCCATGCACCACGCGGCGTACCGCATTGCGCCCGGCTTCAGAGGCAATGAACATCCCCAGACCGCTTAAACCCAGTACCGTGAGTGGCAGATACCATTTGCGCATAGTCACCTTGCATCCATTCTGATGCTGCCAACACGATTCCAGAACATCCAAAGTTGCACAATATTACTTTCAGTACCATTCTGATTACTTAAGTTCTCCGCCAGAGTTCCGGATTCAATACACCCGGACCGCCCCGCCCTACATCTAATGACACAGGCCCCTTCGCATCTTGAAACGAGGATGATGATGAAAAAGTGTGTTTTTCAGCTTACTTCTGCCCTTATCGGTGCGGCGCTTTTGAGCACACCTGGAATCGCGCAAAACGCAGCTTCGCAACCGCTATATCCCGACCAGGGAAGCTCCCAAACTGTTCAGCCGAATAACGCCCAAACGGAGAGCACTTGGCCGCCTGCTCAGACGAACAGCCAGAACTCCCAGAATGGCACCGTCCTGGGTACGCGTGACCAACTGTCCGGGTACGGCAGCCCCAACGCGATCCCCGAGGGGACTAAGTTTATTGTGAGGCTCAAAGACTCCTTGGATACCAAAAAGATCCAGCGAGGCAAGAAGTTCACCGCTGAACTGGCGGAAGACCTCACCACCCAGAGCGGTCTGATGATTCCCCGCGGCCGCAAGATCCATGGCCACGTGAGCAACATCGATCGGGGACTTCACGGTCGCCTGCTCCTGAGCTTTGACGAGATTGATACTCGAAAGGGATGGATACCCATGGCCGCCACAGTCACTGACGTTCCCGGAGAACATAGCGTCATAGCGAACGGCAATGAAGGTGAAGTCGGCCGCAAGGGTACCGATAAAAGACGCGCCATCGAATCAGCAGCAGTCGGAGCCGCTGTCGGTGCGGTCGCCGGTGCTGCCGCAGCGGGCGGGAAAGGCGCAGCCATTGGCGCGGCTGTGGGCGCCGGATTGGGTACGGGTGCCGGAATCCTTACGGACCGGGACCTTCGCCTGGAAAAGAACCAGCAACTCGAGTTGCGGCTCGATCGCCAACTGATGGTTCCGACTCATTGATCGGACAATCCATCCTGCGCGGGGCTTAGGCTCCGCGCTTTTTTGTTGCTTGCAACTTTTTTCTCCACCCGCCAAACTGTCTGGGTGAAAAGCCTCTTGCTCATTTGCCTCCTTGCGGGTTCAGCCATCGCACAACAAAGTCCCCAGATGAGCGCCCAGCAGAACACCATCTTCAGCGGTGCCGAAGGAAAGTTCGAGGCCGAACCCGATGTAGCCGTCCTTCAGTTCACCATCGCTGCCCAGGACACCACCTCCGAGGCAGCATTCGCCCGCGCCTCCAAGGCAGCAGAGCATTTCCGCGCGGCTTTGAAACAGAATGGCGTGGAGGCGGCCGCGGCGGAACTGTCGCATTATTCCCTGCAGCCGATGTATGACTGGAAGTCGCCCAAGCATAAGATCGTCGGCTACCGGGTGACCAGTAACGTGATGCTGCGGCTCAAAGACTTTGCCAAGATCGGACCCCTCACTCAGTCATTGTCAGCGGTGGAGGACACCGAAAATCAATCAGTAAGCTATGACCTGTTGGAGATGACCGCAGCCAAACAACGCGCTGTGGAAGACGCCTTTAAAAAAGCCCGTGCCTACGCGGATGCAGTTGCGAAAGCTGGCGGGCGGGCCATATCCAAGCTCTCGTATGCTTCCATCGATGTTGCGGAACAAGTGCGCGTCCAGCCGATGCAGATGGGCATGCGCAGCATGGCAATGGATGCCAATATACCGCCGCCAACCCAAGACTTCACGCCCCAGAAGATCACTATCACCGCCCATGTGAACGCCATGTTCACGTTGGAATAAAAAGACCGAGGTTTGTGCCTCGGCTCTTTTTACTTAGCTGCCGTTATCGCGGGATAGGAACTCCCATGGGGCCATTCGGATCCGGATAGGTTGCGCTCCGCGGGCGTTCCAGCCTGCGTGAGCCTGGATCGCCCTGCGGTGGAGGCACCCAACCTGCACGATTCTCGCCCTGAGTCCGGTTGTAATCGATGGTCATGGGACGATTGAGTACCATTTCTACAGTGGTTCCCTGCTCAAACCGGACCTCTTCGCCACGAGTGAGCAGCACTGTCGCCAGTCCCACGGCCGCGCCCACTCCGGACCCTACAGCCGCGCCCTTCAATCCGCGCGAAAGCCCTCCGATCAACGTTCCGCTTCCCGTGGAGCCCGCGATCGTGGCAGCGTCGCGGCCCTTGGTGCCTTCTGATTTCACGGTTCCTTCTTTGTCTTCCACTTTCTGAGCATCGTCACCGCCGGTGCTCTCGAGCGATCCCGGCAGGCTCAGCATGTAGCCATTGGGATAGATCATGGTAGTGAAATGCAGCAGCACTTCGGCTCGGCCTTTCACGCGACCTGAGCGCTTCACCCTGTCCACGACGCCCTGCACAAAAGTACCTGCGGGGATCACAACGCGATTGTCTACCACCACCGGGAAGGTGCTTTGCAGATAGACGCCATCCCCAACCTTCGCATTCCGGGTGGAGACAGAATTTTTGAGAGCAAGCAGGACTTTGGTATTTGCTGGCACGGTGACCACATCAGGATTGTTGGCAGGGGCTATAGTATTTTGGGCAAGACTGAATGAACTTGCGAGCAGCGCTGCCAGCGCTAGTTTTCGCATAACTCCTCCGGGAACAGGTGCTCACGAGAACACTGATTATCACCCATAGTTGCGCGACTGCGGTGCGCAAAACCATCGATTGTTGCATTTCCGTCACACCCATCTGACAATACCTTCCTGTCGCAATGGACCTCGATCAGCTCAACTCGTTCCTGGAAGTAGCCCGCCATAACAGCTTCTCCCGCGCCGCGGAGAAGTGCTATCGCACGCAGCCTGCGATCTCTGCCCAGATCCGGGCATTAGAAGACGAGGTTGGCGCCAAGCTCTTCGATCGCTCCGGAGGCAAAGTGGCTCTGACTTCCGCAGGCAAAGCATTTCAGAAGTTTGCTGAGGCTACTTTGGAAGGCCGGCGCAACATTATCGCGTCCCTCGCGGAGATGGAGCGCATCCCCAGCGGCGAGATCATCGTCAGCGCCAATGAAGCCACTTGCCTCCACGTGCTTCCCGGGGTCTTCGCCGAATTCAAAAAACAATACTCGAATGTTGCCGTCAGCATCCATCGCTCCGAGCGCGCCCGCATCCTGGAGATGGTGATCGACAATTACGTGGACTTCGGCGTGATCTCCATGCCCATTGCGGACACCCGGCTCACCATTACGCCCATCCATCGCGACGAGTTGGTCGTCATTACTCCGCCGAACCACCCACTGGCAAAGAAAGAACGCGTGGCGATCGCTGAGGTCGCCAAGTTTCCTCTACTGCTGCCTCAAGCCGGCAATACCCGGGACGCCATTGAGCAGCTTCTCTTTGCTCGTGACTTGAAAATTCAGGTCTCGATGGAACTCGACTCCAGCGAGCTGCTCAAGCGCTTTGTTGCCGCGGAGTTGGGGGTCGGATTCATCGCACGATCCAATGTTGCGGAAGATTTGAAAGCAAAGAGCCTGGTCGCTCTCACCATCTCAGACGCGCTGATACGGCGCGACCTGGCGCTCATCTATCGCAAAGACAAGGCCCTTGGCCGCGCCGCTCATGCGTTCATAGAGATTGCAGTGAAAACAAAAGCGCAACAACTCGCTTCTACGCGTTAAGCCACCCCGCGCTCAATGGTTGCTTGGCCACGGTCGCCTTCATCCCAGTCCGTGGTAGCGATCACTCCCACTTCATTGATCGCCTGGCCGTAGAAGAACCATGCATCGGTCTCATTGGCAAAGCCGTGCAGCACAGGCGCGATCGCGGCAGTCGCAGCTTGCACCGCGTCCAGAGTGCCGTGCAGCTTGAAGCTGATGGGCTTGTCGCCGGTCCCGTGATAATCAGTCATGAGTGAAACCCCCGCTACCATTGCGCCGTTAATGAATGCAGCAGTCGCCGCGCCCTTTTTGCCTCGAGAAAGGAACCAGCCGCCTAGTCCAAGAAAGTAGCTGGTTACGGCAACATCAAGCCAGGCGTGGACGGTGGGATTGATTAGTTTAGGTGAATCTTCGAAAGCGTCGGGAATCGCATTTTCATTGAATTGCATGTAAATCTCCTCTCCTTTGCCAGATGCCCTGCAAACTTCACAGGTTGGCAAAAAAGGAGAGAGGCTCAAGCATGTCGTGTCAATTCATGGCTGGCGCAGGGTAATCCGGCAACTTTTGATTTCCCAAAGGTGACCGCTTGATCTGCAGCTCTTCAAACAATGCGCTGGGCGCGATCACCGAATAACCGAACTGGTCATAAAAATTGCTGACCGTCTGATCATCACCCATCGCAGTAATGCCATTGCGCAGCTCCCGCGTGTCCAATTGCTCAAATGCCGCGCCGCGCACCAACTCCTCGTGGCCATCTTTGGTATAGACGCGATAAAGAAGGTCCGGCGCAAGTCGTCCACCCAGAGAATCCACACGGTAGCAATACTCTGCGCCCCTAGCCTTGCAAGCTTCCAGAAATTGTTGCTTCAGGTCTGCTGTTTTTACCGGTGCGCTCGAACTGATAAATAGATTGCCCGTCTCGCTGCTCGCGCGCTGGAATGCACCGGAACGTCCATGTCCATTTGAATTTGGAAGATTCAGTATGGGCTGGCGGCTCATAAGAAAAGTCTTCAGGATTCCCTTCTCTATCACATTCACCGCCTGTGCCTTTACCGCGTCGTCATCCACCAGATAGTAGCCGGCAAGCGATCGTCCGGCAGCCGTCTGCCTGGTTGGATCGTCCCTTACATCTACAAACTGCGGCAGTACCCGGGATTTATAAGAACTCGCGAAGGCCCCCAGCGTCCTGCCGGTCTCACCAGGCCGAGGTTTCTTTGCCTCAACATTGGGAGAGACAAGCGCGGCAAATAATGTTGTGGTGGCATCGGCGCTGAAGAGCACTGGCCCGCGGTACTGTTCCTCCACCATGGGTGCGTTGCGTAGAGCTTCCACTCGCTCGATTACCTGGGAATAGTCACCCAGTAATTTCTCACGGCTGGGCAATTCACTGTCAGCCACGATCACGTAAGCCTTTCCCTGATCAAAGCGCATCCCATCCGCTGCTTGAGCGGTCGCCACGGTCTGAAGGTTGTAAACGATCTGCCCTTTGCGGGTGGCGCTTCCTTCTGAATTCACGAAATAGCGGTTCACCGCGAACGCCCGCATCGCAGCGGTGCTGCTCAACACGTTAGGATGCTGCCGCGCGATCATGGTCACGGCATTCAGGTCCGCGGGCCAGCGACTCACGTCATCAAGTTTCACCGTGGCTCCGATTTCCGTGAGCGGCTTTTCAGTCGAGAAGTCTTCCAGCGGCTGTTCCTGTTGAAACTGTTTGAGCATCACTTGCTTTGCTGCATATTGCTGCAGCGCGGCCTTATAGGCTTTATCGGTTGCAAGCCATATCTGTTGGCGCAGCGCTTCCGGATCGTTATCCAGAGGGGCGATCTCCACCGCTCCCGCCGAGAACTGCAAGGAGTTGTCGCGCTTGTGGTCGCCCACCAGGACCATGGCTCGCAGTGTCCGTACCCGTAGGTGAAGCTCGGTTCGCGGCGCTCCCATGCTGGAATCCGCGATGAAGGACTCTTGGTCGGTCAATGAATACTCAATATAGTAAGGCGGCTTTTCATTCAGCAACTTCAGGTCAGACTTTGAGCGGGCCATCTCCGCCTGCAGCGCGCCCAGCACCGCATCATTTTGGACCTGTGAGAATATCGGAAGCGTTGCGGTAAGCAGGAAAAACGCGGTCGCAAACTGTTTCATCGCGCACCTCCTGCCGCGGCTGGTGCCGGCAGGATGGGTGGCCTGTCATGCGCTTGGGCCTTGCGCTGGACTTCTATCTCTGAGAACAACATCGCAGGCGCAACCGCGGAGACCGGCACGCTGCCGGACTCCGCCCCGCACAGTCCGTTAAAAACGAATTGTTTGTCCCCGGTCTGTACGATTCGATTCAATGCAGCCAGTGGCGTACCCACTATGTCCACTCCGCGCACCAGCTCATCCGGCCTGCCGTCCGCGTAAACCTTCCACACCATGACCGGAAGCACTTGAAAAGCCTGCGGCTCATTGCGCGTGGTCAGCGTGAATCCGCCCTCGATGTCCTCAAAGTACAGGCCGTAAGGTTTGTTTTGTTTTTTGATCTCCGCCAGGAATTGCGCGCGTAGCTCCTTTTCCGGGACCCCATTCGTTGACGTGACGATCAGATTGCCCTGCCGCGCCACCGGCATGAATCCCGCCTGCGCCCGGCCGTGTCCGTTTGAATGGAGGAAGTTCCTTACCGGCATCCGTGACATCAAGAATTGTTTCAAAATCCCCTTTTGGATCACTTCCACTCGTTGCGCCGGGATCCCCTCATCATCAAATGCAAAGTAGCCGGCCAGCGGCACCTCTGCAAACGTCCGCACCGTCGGATCATCAGCCACGCTTAAAAAGGCCGGCAGCACGGATTGCCCCACCTGTTTCGTGAATGTCTGCCCTTCTTCTTCGCCGCGCTGGCGCTGCCCTTCCAGTCGGTGCCCAAGCACCTCATGGAAAAATACCGCTGCCGCCCGGCCAGACAGTAACGCCGGCCCGTTAAAAGGTTCAGCAATGGGTGCTTTACGCAGTTTTTCTACGTCTCCCGCCATTCTCTCAGCATGTTCTATCAGTGCCGCCTCTCGCGGCAGGCCGTCCAGCGCGGGCGCTTCAAAGGTTTCAACCCGCATCAACTGCATGCCATCATCGGCAATGGTTTGCGCGATCAGGAACACCCGCGCCAACGGCACTCCTGAGGTCACTTGCACGTTTTCGCTGGAGACAAAGCGCCGGCGGTCGTTCGTGACATACAGCATTGCGCCCGATTCATACACCAGGGGATGCTGGTTGAAGACCGCTGAGATCCTTCGCAAGCGCTCTTCCCACACCTTCACATCCGGCGAGAGCGGCGCATTGACGGGCAATGTCATTGCCTCCGCCGGTTTTTCCGCAGAAAAATCCGGCGACTTGTCCTCTTCATCCGCTTTCACCGCCCGCTGTGATTGCGCCGTGGTAAACGCGCGTGCCGCCTGTTTATATTGCGCGTCCGTAAGCTCCCAAAGATCATGTCCCAACGCCTTCGGATCGTCTGAGACAGGGAGTTGGCCGGCTGTATTGCCCGAGCTCCGGCTCTCGCCGTGGGTGTTATCCAGGGCGGGCGAACCCACGCGCACGCTCACGTCGGCAAGTCGACGCTTGGCATGAACAGAGTTGATGATCGCGCCATGCGTCGCGGCAATGGCGGTCCCGTCTTCATCGTCTACGTTGTAGGAGAGAAAGTAAGGTGCGGGATCGGACTTCTGCAGCCCTGCTGCCGCGCGGGAAAGCTCCTGCTGCATCACCTGCAGCACTAGATCGGTATTTTTTCCGTTCTGTTGGGCTGCCAAGGAAAGCGCTGAAAGTAGAGAGAGGCCGAACACGCCTGCGGCGCGAAGAGTGCTCATAGATTTGGACAATTCTACACAAGCGGCGATCTGAGATTTTTATCTCTTCCGGTCAACTTTATTCTTCACTCGCCGCCTGCGTGTGTTAGTTTTTTTAATTGTCCAAGCATCTCAAGTTTCCCTAGGAGGCTCCCTGAATTGGCGCTGAACATGGTCCCCAAGCAATTGTTTCTTACGAAAGGCGTTGGACGCCATAAAGAGCGCCTCACTTCCTTCGAATTGGCTCTTCGTGATGCTGGTATCGCCGCGCAAAACCTGGTTCGGGTCTCCTCTATATTTCCTCCGAATTGCAAACTGATCCCGCGCACGCAGGGTCTCAAATATCTTCATCCCGGTGAAGTGGTTTTCGCCGTCGTCGCTGAGACCTCCACTCGCGAGCCGCACCGCCTCATCGCCTCCAGCATCGGCGTGGCGATTCCCACCGATCGCAACACTTATGGCTACCTCAGCGAACACCACTCTTTCGGTGAGTCTGAGGAACAGGCTGGCGACTATGCGGAAGAGCTCGCCGCTGAGATGCTCGCAACCACCCTCGGCGTGGAATTCGACCCAAACCACTCCTGGGATGAGAAAAAACAGATCTATAAAGTGTCGAACAAGATCGTGCGTACCGCCAACGTCACTCAGACCGCCATAGGAGACAAGCGGGGGCTGTGGAACACGGTCATCGCCGCAGCCATCCTCATCTTCGAGAAATAACCTGTACAGCCATTCCACGGCACGGCTTCGGCCGTGCCTTTCTTCTTGCAAACCGGCTGACTATATTTACAATTCGCAAAATTCTTTTTTTGGAGTTGCGGATGAAGCCACGCGTTCATTATTGGGCGATCCTTGTCGCCGCACTTGCTCACTTCATGTTGGGAGCGCTTTGGTTCACAGCTTTATCTGCACCATGGCTCCGAGGCCTGGGCACCACCAAAGAAGAGATGATGGCTAAAGCCGGCGGCGGCCCTTCACCCCTTCCGTACATCACCGCCTTCGTCTGCAATCTGCTGATGGCGTATGTCCTGTGGTGGGTCATCAATGCCACAGGCCGTGCAACCCTGGCAAGGGGGATCCGGATCGGTTTGTTGATGTGGCTTGGCTTTGTCGCCACTACTTTCCTGACGGAGTATTCTTTCGAGCTGCGCCCGCATTCGCTCTATGTCATCAACGCGGGATACGCGCTTGTCGGCTTTGTCATCATGGGCGCCATCATCGGCGCTTGGCCCCGAAAGCCTGCTGTAGTGGCTTAAATCAGAGCTCCCACGGTTTGTTATCCTAAGGCTTCATTTATTTACTTAGGAATCCACTGTTGGCGAGAGCACCAGAAAGAGACCATTTCCGAATTGGGCTGATCCAGATGTCCTGCTCTGCTGAGCCGGAGGAGAACCTTGCTCGCGCCAAAACCAATATCCGTAAGGCCGCGAATCAGGGCGCGGAGATCATCTGTCTTCCTGAACTTTTTCTCACGCAATACTTCTGCCAGCGTGAGGATGCCAACCTCTTCGATCTCTCCGAACCCATTCCCGGGCCCACAACCTCGGCGCTCGGCGAACTGGCTCGTGAGCTGAAAGTGGTGATCATCGCCTCGCTGTTTGAAAAACGTGCGCGTGGCCTGTACCACAACACGGCAGCGATGATTGACGTCGATGGATCGCTCAAGGGCATCTACAGAAAAATGCATATCCCGGATGATCCCCTTTATTACGAAAAATTTTATTTCACTCCGGGTGACCTGGGTTACAAAGCCTTCGACTTCGAGGTCGGCAAGGTCGGGACTCTCGTCTGCTGGGACCAGTGGTATCCCGAGGGCGCGCGTCTCACCGCTCTGCAAGGTGCCAATGTGTTGTTCTACCCTACGGCGATCGGATGGCATCCCGCGGAAAAAGCGCAGTGGGGAGAAGCCCAGCACGATGCCTGGCGCACCATTCAGCGCTCTCATGCCATCGCGAACGGGGTCTTTGTGGCGGTGGTGAATCGCGTTGGCCATGAAGATGGTAATATTCGCGGCAACAGAGCGCCGTCGGGCCAGGGCCTGCAATTCTGGGGGGGCTCGTTCATCTGCGATCCCTTCGGAGGGGTGATCGCCGAAGCTTCGCATGACCAGGAAGAGATCCTCGTCGCAGACATCGATCTCAAGCTGTTGGAAGAGATCCGGCGCAACTGGCCCTTCCTGCGTGATCGCCGTATAGAGACCTATGCGCCCATTACCAATCGCTTCATAGACCAATAACGAATGGCGCGTCTTCAAAATCCTCGGCCCTCTTCCCCCGCTCCCTCGCGAACTCCTGCGCAACTTGGCTTTCGCATGCCGGCAGAGTGGGAGCCGCACGCCGCAACCTGGATCGCATGGCCGCATAATCCAAATGATTGGCCCGGAAGGTTCCAGCCCATTCCCTGGGTCTATGCCGAGATCATTCGGCGCCTCGCTCGCGGAGAGCGGGTCAACATTTTGGTGAATGACCGTGCCTTGCGCGCAAAAGCGACCAAGGTTTTGACTGACTCAGGGGTTTTGCTTGAGAACGTAAGATTCTATCTCTGGCCGACCGACCGCATTTGGACACGCGATTCGGGCGCGATCTTCCTCCGCAAAGGCAAGCCCGGCAGGGCGGAGCTCGCCGCCACTGAGTGGCGATTCAATGCCTGGGCGAAATATAAAGATTGGGCGCGCGACGTCAAGATAGCGGCGCGCATCGCCCGCGAGTCCGGCGCAATCTGCTGGAAACCCGTGGTGGAAGTAGCGGGCAAGCAGCGCCATCTGGTGCTGGAAGGCGGCAGCATTGATGTGAATGGGCGTGGAACTTTACTGACCACGGAAGAGTGCCTGCTCAGTGAGGTCCAGCAACGAAATCCCGGTGTCACGCGGGAGCAGATGGAGAAAGCATTTGCCGATTACCTCGGCTGTTCCCACACCATTTGGCTCAAGCGTGGCATCGCCGGTGATGATACCCATGGCCATGTGGACGACGTGGCGCGCTTCGTTTCTAAGGACACTGTTCTCACCGTGAGTGAAGTTCACACCAGCGACGATAACTACATCCCACTCCAGCAAACGCTGGAAGTCCTTCGTACCGCTAAAGATCAGGACGGTAAACGTCTCAAGGTCATCACTATACCCATGCCCCGTCCCCTCGTCTTCAAGGGTCAGCGTCTGCCGGCGAGCTATGCGAATTTTTACATCGCGAATTCCGCGGTCTTGGTTCCCACCTTTGACGATCCCAATGACCGAATCGCTCTCAACACCATCGCGGAACTCTTCCCCAAACGCGATATCGTGCCCATCCACTGTGGCGATTTCATCTGGGGCTTGGGGGCCATCCACTGCATGACGCAACAGCAACCGGCGGTCTAGTCTTTCAGCCAGCCCGCAAGATGACCTTTCTTCCGCTACGATCCTCGTCAACTTGCGATTTGGCATTCTGGGCTGTGCAGCCGCCTCTCCACAGCAAAAAAACCGCTCGATCTCTCGAGCGGTTTTCATCGTTCAGGTATTTCTTATTGGTTTTTGCTTACTTGCGGAAGCGGGCTACAAGTCCGCTCAACAGTGATCCAAAGCCCAGCAGGCCCATCAAAGGCAGCGGTGACGCCGTCTGCGGCAGAGCTTTGCCCTGAGCTGCATCGGTGTTCGCGCTGGAATTGTCGGCTGAGACTGCGGAGTTGTTCATGTTGTCGTTCGCCTTCACATCGCTGCTTGGCGCCGTGCTGGTTGCATTCGCGTCGGTGCTTGGCGTGCTCACCGCTGCTCCTGCATTTACGTCGCCGCTGGGGGTGGCGCTGACTCCCGCGCCCGCTTTTGCGTCGCTGCCCGGCGTGGTGCTGGTGGTCGCGGTTGCGCTGCCGGTCTGGCCGTAAGCATTGTCGCTCGGGGCGGCAGTGTTGTTATTGCTCATATTGCTTGCGCCAGGCTGGGGCGTCGCGCTTTGATCAATGGTCGTGCTGGAAGTGCTGGCCGCCGGGGTAGCAGTGTTGGAGGTGGCAGCAGCCGTATTGTTGTTGGCATCCGCTGCTTTGCTCTGATCAGTCTGCGGTGCGGCAGTTTGGTTCGCCCACTGGCTGTTCGCCGGTTGGGAGGTAGTCTTGCTCTCTGAACCTGCAATGGCGGTCTGGCTGCTGGGAGCCGAGGTGTTCGCCGGTGCATTCGGGTCGGGTGTCATGGTCGAGGACTGGCTGTTGCTGGTCGTCGAAGTGCTGGAGGTGTTAGTGACCGCGTTGGGGTCACAGTTGGTTGAAGTCGTTGAGCTCGGAGTCGTGCTGCTGGCTGTGCCGCTGTTCGAGGCGCAGGGTGTGGTGGCTGTCGGAGTCGTTGTCTGGCTCGACGGTGTCGTCGTGGTTGTTCCCGACTGACCGAAGGCAAAGCTCGCCGCCAACAGGAATGCTGCAAATGCTGTTTTCTTCATGTGAAACTCCCCTTTGAGTAACCTGCCCGTTTTCGGGCTTTTCTGGATCCAAACTTCCCGCTCGCGCGGGTTGACGCTGTGGTCTCTTGTTTAGAGAGGAGTAACTAGGGCGGGGTTTGCCGCTGCCCGGCATTCATGCCAGAAATCGAGAGTTGCTGGATTTCGCAGCTTTCGCGCTTCTCCGGAGTGCAGCTCTGCCCTGAAACGCTGTTTTTGGCGATGAGTGATGAGCGCTGCGCCACAAACACCGCTGACCGGAGCGGTTTGCTCTTGCAACTCGAAACCCGAAACCGGAGACTACCTTCTATGGATGGCTCGAATGAAAGTGGATTGGATGGATTCGAAGGACTGCATGAATCGGATGGCTCGGATGAAAGCTTCATGCGCGCTGCTCTCCGACTCGCATCACAGGCAGAACAGTTGGGTGAGGTCCCCGTCGGCGCCGTCGTGGTAAGAGGCGCGCAGATCGTCGGCCAGGGACACAATCGCAATCTTCTTGACCATGATCCCACCGCCCATGCAGAGGTCGTCGCCATGCGAGACGCGGCAAAAAAACTCGGCAACCACCGCCTGAGCGATTGCGAGCTGTTTGTTACAATTGAACCCTGCGCCATGTGCTCCGGGGCCCTCATCCACGCGCGCATCGCGCGCCTGGTCTATGGGGCAAAAGATCCTAAAACCGGCGCGGCAGGCTCGATCCTGAACGTCATTAATCACGAAGGCTCGAATCACCAGATGGAAGTGGTCAGTGGGATATTGCAGGAAGAAAGTTCGCAGATGCTGCAAAGTTTCTTCCGGCGAAAGCGCGCAGGGCTTTGACTCAGCCGGTGATGCGGAGAGGTGGCCGGGCGCCAGCCTTTCATATTGTGAAGGCACTTGCCTCGAAAGTTGAGGCGCCCTGCGGGCGTGAGCGAAGCGTGAGCCCGCAGCCGAAATCCTGAGCAAAGTAGAAGGACCTCAGGGAAGAATGTAGGTTGCACTATGCGGAGAGGTGGCCGAGCGCCAGCCTTTCATATTGTGAAGGCACCTGCCTCGAAAGTTGAGGCGCCCTGCGGGCGTGAGCGAAGCGTGAGCCCGTAGCCGAAATCCTGAGCGAAGTCGAAGGACCTCAGAGAAGAATGTAAGTTGCACTATGCGGAGAGGTGGCCGAGCGGCTGAAGGCACCTGCCTCGAAAGCAGGCATACTCGCAAGGGTATCGGGGGTTCAAATCCCTCCCTCTCCGCCAGTATATTTTTGGCCGCGCTACTTGGTTTTCGCCAGGGCTAAAGCCCATCGCTAGCGCGCCTTTCACCCGACTAAAGTCGAGTGCCCTTATTTCGGCTTGCCTACTCCCCGCGGTGCCCATGCGCTCACTATCTCCCTCGCCATCCGCGCGATCAACAGCTCACCTTCATTCTCATAAGTCCAGCTATGGTCCTGATTTTCATAGGTGAATGCGGAGATCACGATGGGCCCGTCTTTGGTATAGACCAAGGCCACATCGGCGCGCACCGCATCAAGCTCGCCCACTTTATCGGCGATGAACGAACCGCTCTCTGATGTATCCACGCCCGCTTCCAGATAGTGCGGGATCATGTTCCGGTATTGCTGGTTCTGCATGATCTCGATCATGCGCCGGCAAAGTTTGGCATCGCCCAGCCCCGCTGACATATCACAATCGGCGATGCTCTTCATCACCTGCGACATCTCCCGCGGAGTCGTCTTGCCCAGCCCGAATTTTTTCTGGTCTGGCGGCATCGGCCCTTCCGCTGGCTTGTACACCTTCTTATAGAGATACGTGTTCTTCAGCCCCATGCCTGCTATGCGCTTGTTCACATTCGCCAAGCCAACCCTGTCGATGACAAGATTGGTCGCCGTGTTATCGCTCTCGATCATCATCAGCGTGATTACATCCTCCAGCGAGAGGTCGAGCGGCGCGCGCATGAACTGCAGGATCCCCGAACCCTGCACCTGGTCTTCCTTTCGCAAAGTGACCTTGTCGCCCAGCGAAAGCTTCCCTGCCTTGATCTGCGCGAATGCCTCCACAAAGATCGGTAGCTTGATCACCGAAGCGGTCTGCACCACCGCGTTTGGATCCAGCTCCACAGTGGTGCCGGTGGAAAGCTGCTGGGCGAACAACGCGACTTTGCCTTTGTGCTGCCGCGCCATCTCCGCCAGCTTCTGTTGCAGCGGCGAGGACTGCTTGCGCTCTTGAGCAGTCAAGCTGCTCAGCAGGAGAAACACAGCCATAGGCAACACGGGAAAGAGCCTTGAGACTTTGCGCACTTTGCTTCTCCTATTGGTAGATCAGATATTTAGTGCGAAGCTGCTCGAACTGGCGGAGAGCATCCAGCCAGTCCCCTTCGATCCGGCGCGGATCCACTCCGGACTTCACTGACTCAAAAGCTTTCTGGTTCCCCAGAAGATGAATCATATTTTCGATCCTGTAATCATTCGGATAAAGCCTCAGCAGCGCAGATGCCATCTCGACTCCCAATTCAGGAGCGTCCAGCGCGATGCGGTCCGTCACGATGATGTTCACGCCCTGGCAGAGCTGCTTGGCGTAAATGCTCGATTGCGGGGTGAAGGTGGTTGGCACAAAGCGCACGCCGGAGATCTGTCGCTGATTCAGGTAGTCCGCGAGTTCACGGGCTTTCACCCAGGGCGCTCCCACCATCTCGAATGGAGTGTCGCTTCCGCGGCCCACGGAAACGTTAGTGCCCTCCACCAGTGCTATGCCTGTGTATAGCGTTGCCTGATTCATGTCGCGCATATTGGGAGAAGGATTGATCCACATCTGGCCTGTGGAATCGAACCAGTCGCCGCGCTGCCAGCCCTGCATCGGCACAACCGTCAAACGCGCACCGATCTTGCGTTCACCATTGAATAGTTGCGCCAGCTCTCCCATGGTCATTCCGTGGCGAAGCGGCTCAGCATGGTAGTTCACAAAACCGAAATCTGTATCTGACACTGGGCCTTGCACCATTGTGCCCGTGATCGGGTTCGGCCGATCCAGCACGAACACCTGCACATTGGCTTTGGCAGCTTCTTCCAGAAAGTATCCCAGAGATGTTTCGTAGGTGTAATAACGAGCTCCCACATCCTGAATATCGATCACTACCGCGTCCAGCTTCTTCAATATCTCCTGCGGCGGGCGCCGTGACGCCTCAGTGCTTCCATAGACGCTGTAAATCTTGATTCCTGTCGCCGCGTCCGTTGAATCGCTGATGTTGGCTGTATCCAACGCTCCTACCGCGCCATGTTCAGGGGCGAAAAGCGCGGATAGCTTCACTCCCGGAGCATGCGCCAGGATGTCGACCGTCCGCCTGCCATCCAGAGAGAGGCTAGTGTGATTGATCAGCAGTCCTATAGTGAGGGCCTGTTGCCCCGCAAGCAAGGTCTTGAAGTTCTCTGCTTCCAGCACATCGATCCCATTCAGGACCTTGCCGTTGCGGCTTACCGGGCGATGTCCGGCTGCGGCAGCCTCGTTGTATCCGGTGATGGAAAGCACTTGTTTCGTGCCCGCTGCGTTCAACTTCAGCTTGAGTGCTGCGGCGGCTGCGGTCGCCACTTTTGTCCGCAGGGCCACAACTGCTCCTCCCGGCTGAAGGTGAGGATGAACACCGTTCACCAGAAGAATGATGTAGGTATTCGTATACGGATCGATCCAAATGGATGTGCCTGTGAAACCCGTGTGCCCAAAAGATCCCACCGGGATCAGTTCGCCTCGATTGCTTGAGAACGGCGAATCCAGATCCCACCCCAATCCGCGCACAGCGGTGGAAGTAGGCGGCTGTTGCGGCGTGCTCATCTTCTTCACCGTTAGAGCGTTCAACACTGCGTGCCGGGAAAGAAGTTCCTGCGCGAACTTGGAAAGATCGTCGGCGGTAGAAAATAGTCCCGCATGACCTGACACTCCGCCCATTCGCCTGGCTGTGGGATCGTGCACCACTCCACGCAGCATCCGGTTGTGCTCGTCATATTCTGTAGGTGCGATCTTGGGCAGCCACTTTGCCGGCGGAAGAAAACTGGTGTGACCCATCTTGAGCGGCTGGAAGAAATGCACGGCAGCATATTGATCCAGCGTCATGCCGGAGATGCGCTCCACCAGAAAACCCAGCATCTCGTAGTTGATATCGCTGTACACAAACTTTGCCCCCGGAGGGTTCTGCGGCTTTTCCGCCACGATCATCTCGAAAGCCGTCATCTTTCCCGACCAGGGCTGGCGAAGGTCCAGGTCAGGCGCCAGACCGGAGTAGTGCGTCATGAGCTCACGAATCGTGATGTCCTGCTTACCGTTGGCGCCAAACTCCGGAATGTATCTCGCGATCGGGTCATTCATCCGCACCTGCCCCAGCTCGAACATCCGCATCACGCTGCTGGTGGTGGCAATCACTTTAGTGAGGGAAGCAACATCGAAGATGGTGTCCAGGGTCATGGGCTCGACTCGTGGTTCCAGGGACCGATCGCCGTAGGCCTTGCGGTACAACACTTTGCCCTTATGCCCGATCAATAAGACGGCACCAGGGATCTGCCGCTCTCCCACGGCTTTGTCGATTATCGCGTCGATGGGCTCAAAACTGGAACCGGTTTTGCCGGATGTTTTGCTGTGCCGTGCGGCGTCTACCCGCGAGGAGTGCTTCTTCTTCTGGGCGGCGCTCCCAAAGATCGGCAAAGAAATGAAAAGCAAGAGTATGGCGAGCGATTGAGGTTTGATCATGGGTAGGTTTCGCGTGACAGAGTATCACGCGAATCGTAGGTGTAATCTAATGCTCAGTCAATGTGGATACGGTTTTGAAATACAGCGTGGATACCAAGCGATATCCTCGGGCCTGGGGACTCATGGAGGAAGCGATCTCGTCTCGTTCCATTCCCGGAGCTTCACTGTGCGTGACGCAGAAAGGCCAGAGGATCATTTTGTCATCGTTTGGCCGCTTTACTTACGAAAAAGACTCCGCCCTGGTGCGGCCCGACACGATCTTTGATGTTGCTTCCCTCACGAAAGTGCTCGCGACAACTTCCATGGCAATGCTTCTTTTTGCTCGCAAAACACTTCATCTGGATCAAACCATCGCAGAGATCATTCCCGAGTTTCTCTCTTCCGACGCAAGGCGCGAGCGCGTGACTTTCCGGATGCTGCTTGCGCATTGTTCAGGCTTGCCGGGCTATGTCCGCCTTTTTGAGCAGGCCCGCACACGGGAAGAGCTTCTCGGCCGCTGCTTCACCATGCCGCTTGTTCATGGCCCGGGAGAGTTCGTGGAATACAGTGATATTGGTTTCATCGTGCTGGGTGTGGCGCTGGAGCGCCTTGCCGGTGAGACTCTGGATCGATTCTGCGAGCGTGAGATCTTTGCGCCTTTGAGTATGGACCACAGCATGTTCCTCCCGCCGGCTTCACTTCGCCCAGAGATTCCGCCCACTGAAAATGACTCGGCATTTCGCAAGCGCGTGATCCAGGGAGAGGTTCATGACGAGAACGCTGCAATCCTGGACGGTGTTGCCGGCCATGCCGGATTATTCGCATCCGCGCCGGATGTCGCTGGGTTCGCGATTTGCCTGCTGCGCGGCGGCGCACCATTATTCCAGCGCGGAACGATCGATCGTTTCACCGCGCGGCAATCAGTTCCGGCGGGCACTTCTCGGGCGCTTGGGTGGGACACTCCGTCGAGTCCATCGCAATCCGGTATTTATTTCTCTTCACGTTCTTACGGACATCTGGGATTCACAGGCACCTCACTTTGGATCGATCCGGAACGTGAGCTTTCAATCACGCTTTTGACCAACCGCACCTGGCCGGACAGGGCTTCTGAAGGCATCCGGCAACTTCGTCCGGCTGTTCATAACGCCATCATGGAAGAACTCGGGATCGCATGAAAAAGAAAGAAGACATCCGTTCGCTGGGCACAGAGCGGGAGAACACCGCTTCAGTTGACTTAGACAAGAGGTCAGCATTGGAGATCGCGCGCATCATCAACGCGGAAGATGCAACGGTGGCGCGCGCAGTAGCAGGCGCGATCCCGAACATCGCAAAGGCGATCGATGCGGTGGCAAATGCCATCGCGAATGGCGGACGGCTGATCTATGTTGGCTGCGGAACCAGCGGCCGTCTGGCTGCGCTGGATGCCTCTGAGATCCCTCCAACCTTCAACGTTCCTCCGGACAAAGTGCTATACGTGATGGCGGGCGGAGAGAAGGCGCTCACTCGCGCGGCGGAGTTCAATGAAGATTCCCGTGAGGATGGCGTCCGCGACCTGAAGCGCAAGAAGCCGTCCAGGAATGATGTGGTGATCGGGATCGCCGCCAGCGGACGCACTCCTTACACCATCGCTGCGGTCGAGCATGCCCGGGAAAAGGGCGCCGTGACCGGAGCTATCGTCTGCAACGCCGGTTCACCGTTAGGAAAAACCGCTGACATTGAAATGGTGGCTGAGGTGGGCGCCGAAGTCATCTCCGGATCCACTCGGATGAAGGCGGGCACAGCGCAAAAACTCATCTGCAACATGATCACTACCGGAGCCATGTCACGGCTGGGATATGTCTATGGCAACCTGATGGTGAACGTCCATCTAAAGAATGAAAAGCTGGTGGAGCGGGGTATTGGAATCTTGATGAAAGCTGCCGCGGTCGAGCGTAGCAAAGCCAAGCGCGCGCTGGAGGCCTCCGGAGAGCAAGTCCCGGTCGCACTGGTGATGTTGAAAGCCGGGATCAGTCGCAGACGAGCCGAGGCGCGGCTTGCGGCAGCCAACAATCATGTGCGGCGGGCTATCGAATCGGCGGAGTAACGGCCGTTCGCAAGCGCAGCGTAAAATAAAAAAATGTTTAGAAGGAACACAGGCTCAGATCATGGATAAATTCATTATTCGCGGTGGCAATCCCTTACTCGGCACAATTCGCGTGAGCGGCGCTAAGAATGCCGCACTTCCAGCCATGGCGGCCGCCATTCTCACTGACGAGACCGTCACCCTTGAGAATATTCCGGACGTGCGCGACATCCAGACCGAGCGCAAGCTCCTGGTCGCCATGGGAGCGGAGGTCGAATTGGGATATGGACGAGCCCACCATCGCACCACCATCAATTGCCGCAAACTCGATCCTTCACCTGAAGCCGCTTACGAGATCGTGAAGACCATGCGAGCCTCCACTCTGGTGCTGGGGCCGCTGATCGCCCGTATGGGAGTGGCGCGCGTTTCCATGCCTGGCGGATGCGCCATCGGCGCGCGTCCAATCGATCTTCACATCAGAGGCCTGGAGAAGATGGGCGCTGTGATCACCCAGGAGCACGGCTACATCGAGGCCAGGGCCGACCGCCTGAAGGGCGCGCACATTCATTTCGACAAGATTACCGTGACCGGCACTGAAGACCTGATGATGGCAGCGACACTGGCGGACGGAGAAACCGTCATGGAGAACTGCGCGCGCGAGCCTGAGGTGGTGGATTTGGCGGACCTGCTCAACAAGATGGGCGCGAAGATCGAGGGTGCAGGAACTTCGACCATCCGCATCAAGGGCGTGAACAAACTCGGCGGCGCGAAGCATCGCATCATCCCGGACAGGATCGAAGCGGGCACATTCATCATCGCCGGAGCTATGACCGGAGGTGATTTGAATGTCTCCAATTGCGATCCAAGGCACATGAGCGCGTTGCTGCAAAAGCTGGAAGATTGTGGAGTGAAGCTGCGCGTGAGCAATGACACTGTCCGCGTGATGGGTGATTGCCCTCTCAGGGCCGTAGACATCAATACGGAAGAGCATCCCGGCTTCCCCACGGACATGCAGGCCCAGTTCATGGCTCTGGCGACGCAAGCGGAAGGCACATCCGTGGTCACGGAAAACATCTTTGAGAACCGCTTCATGCATGCGCAGGAGCTGGCGCGCATGGGCGCGAATATCAAGATCGAAGGTCGCCGGGCGGTTGTGACAGGCAAGACGTCGCTCAGTTCAGCGGCAGTTTTGTGTTCTGACCTGCGGGCATCTGCTTCGCTGGTTCTTGCGGGGCTTGTGGCGGATGGCGAGACCATACTCGACCGCGTCTATCACATTGACCGCGGATACGAGCGTATCGAGGAAAAGCTTCGCGGAGTGGGCGCGCAGATGAAGCGCATGGGAGAGATGCTCCCGAAGCGGAGCGGCGTTCCCGTAAGCGCCTAACTGAATCCCGACTGGCGCAGGTGAAGCTCGATCGCCGCCTCGTGTTCCGCGCGAAGAACATACCCGACTGCAACCAGCACCGTCGCCGCCGCCACCAGCATGAGCGGCGGGATCTTCTCTTCGAGGACCACCGCGCCCACCACGATGGCAACAATGGGGGTGATCAGATTGAGGGTGGAAAGCTTATAGGCTTCCATCACCTTCAACAGCCAATAGAAGACGGAAAAAGTGATTGCCGAGCCGAAGATCCCCAGGTACAGCAAGGCTGAGATCGACCGTATATTCCAGTGCGAGACTTGGCCGCGCTCCATGAGAAAGCTGGCCGCAAACAGGAAGATGGACCCGATGCCGAGTTGTAGCCCGGTGCTCACCAGGGGATTTAACTCCAACGCTTCTTTCTTGGCATAGACAGAGGACCACGCGCTGGTCAGAACTCCGGCCATGATCGCCGCGCCGCCCAGCAGAGCTTTGGGCGAGGAACGCAAGCCGGATTCGAACAGCACCAGGATTCCGCCAAATGCGATCAGCATGGCGTAGACCGCTCGGCGCGGAACGGACCTGCCGGACATCAGTGGGGTAAGCAGTGCCACGGCGAGGGGCGAACTGGAGAACAAGACCGCTGACATGGAGGATGTTACGTACAGCTCCGCCCAGAAGATCAAGCCGTAATAAAGGGCCATCATGGTAAAGCTGAGGACGATGACGGTACGCCACTGCCTGCCGGTGGCCGGAAAAGGAAGCCGTTTCACAACCGCGATCGCCAACAAAATGGCTGCCGCAAGCACGAAACGCAGCGCCGCTGCCCAAAGCGGAGGAACATCCTGCACAATAACGCGGATCGCCATCCATGTAGTGCCCCAGATGAGACAGAGTGAGGCGTATCCCAGGTAATGTCTTACTCGCAAGCGGCTCACGGACAACTCCACAAAAATAAGAGCCGCAGGAGATGCCTGCGGCTCTTTGATCCAGAACGTCGATTCAGAACGTCTTAGTGACGGCCGCCGCCGCCACCTCCACCACCGGGACGTGGTCCGCGACCGCCGCCTGGGCCGCCGCGCCCACCACCACCGCCTGGGCCTCGCCTGCGACGGTTACGATCACCGCCGCCACCAGGGCCGCGTCCACCCCTATCGCCACCCGGGTTGCGGGGACGCTCTCCACCACCACCAGCCGTTGCAGGAGCCTCTTCGCCTTCCACGCGGTTGAAGTTCGGCTCGTCGTCGCCGCCGACAAAATCGTCGCCACCTTCGATGGTGACAGAATCGCCACCCTCGCCGTTGTCTCCGCCCATCTTGGCGCGCTGCTCTTTCAGCACCGCTTTGCGGCTCAACTTGATGCGATTGCCTTCCATGGAAAGCACCTTTACCAGCACCTGGTCGCCTTCATGGAGTTCATCATCCACCTTGGCCACGCGATGCTCGGCGATCTCACTTATGTGCAGCAAGCCGTCAGTGCCGGGGAATATC
The DNA here is from genome assembly GCA_038254775.1 of Terriglobales bacterium. GTDB lineage: Bacteria > Acidobacteriota > Terriglobia > Terriglobales > Acidobacteriaceae > JBBSFV01. The sequence continues at coordinate 23,196 of JBBSFV010000016.1, forward strand.
TCCACGAATGCGCCGAACTCAGCAAGCCGCACCACTTTGCCGAGATAGGTCTTGCCTACCTCAGGAACGGCGGTAATGTCGCTGATCATTTGCAGTGCTTTGTTCAACGCGGCTGAATCGGAGGATGCAACATTCACTTTTCCGGAATCTTCCACATCGATCTTGACGCCAGTCGCGTCCACAATGCTGCGGATCATCTTGCCGCCAGGCCCGATCAGGTCACGGATCTTGTCTGTGGGGATCTGCAAGGTGTGGATGCGAGGCGCAAACTGTGACATCTCCTCGCGATGCCCGCGAATGACCTCTTCCATCTTGCCCAGGATGAACATTCGTCCCTGGCGCGCCTGTTCCAGCGCCTCCCGCATGATCTGTCCGGTGATGCCGGAGATCTTGATGTCCATCTGCAGCGCGGTGATCCCTTTGTGGGTACCGGCGACTTTGAAATCCATATCGCCATAATGGTCTTCCGCGCCGGCGATATCGGTGAGGATGGCATAGTCATCGCCTTCTTTCACCAGGCCCATTGCCACGCCGGCAACGGATTCCCGCAGCGGCACGCCCGCATCCATGAGCGAAAGCGATGCCCCGCAGACGGAGGCCATGGATGACGATCCATTGGACTCCAGGATGTCAGAGACGACGCGCATGGTGTAAGGCCATTCGTCGCCAGGAAGCACGGCGGAGATCGCCCGCTCGGCAAGCACTCCGTGGCCGATCTCCCGGCGGCCCACCCCGGTCATGCGGCCCACTTCTCCCACTGAGAACGGAGGGAAGTTGTAATGCAGCATGAAGCTTTTTTTGTTCTCGCCCTCATAACGCTCAACCCGCTGTTTGTCATCTGAGGTGCCGAGGGTTGTTGTGACTAATGCCTGGGTCTCGCCGCGCGTGAACAGCGCCGAGCCGTGCGTCCGCGGGAGCACGCCCACCTCGATGGTGATATCTCGGATCTTGTCGAAGGCGCGTCCATCCGGACGGCGCTTTTCTTTGGTCACCTGATGGCGGAAGATCTCCTCGCGGATCAGATCAAAGTAAGTGCTGAATTTCTTTTTGCCCGCAGCATCATCGTCTGGGATCTGCTTCTTGAACTCGTCTTTGACAGCCTTGATCTTGGCGTAGCTTTCGGCCTTGGGATATTTCTCGGTGTTGACCGCATCCACCAACCGGTCCCAGGTTTTGCCCTTCAACTCCTTCAGGTAAGCTTCGTCGGTCTCGACCGCGGCCACGGGGCGCTTGGGCTTGCCCGCCTTGGCCCGCAGATCATTGATGCCGGCGCAGATCTTCTTGATCTCCCCGTGGGCGAATTCGATGGCGTCTACCACCACCTCTTCGCTGACTTCCTTGGCGCCGGACTCGATCATCACAATGCCTTCGCTGGTGGCGACCACGACGATGTTCAGCGTGCTCTCCTTGATCTCAGCATAGGAAGGATTCACGATGAACTGATCATTCACCCGCCCCACGCGCACTGCGCCCACCGGGCCGTTGAACGGAATGTCTGAGATGGTAAGAGCGGCGGAAGAACCGTTGATGGCGGCTATGTCCGGGTCGTTCTCGGCATCGGCGGAGAGCACCAGCGAGATAAGCTGCGTCTCATTGCGGAAGGTTTCCGGGAAGAGTGGCCGGATGGGGCGATCGGTCATGCGGCAGATGATCACCTCGCGTTCGCTGGGTCGGCCTTCGCGCTTGATAAAGCCGCCGGGGATGCGCCCGCCGGCATAAGTGTATTCGCGGTAGTCAACGGTCAGCGGGAAGAAATCAATGCCCTCGCGCGGTTCCTGGTTGGCGACTGCGGTGGACAGGACAACGTTATCGCCCATGCGGACCACAACCGATCCGTGCGCTTGTTTGGCGATCCTGCCGGTTTCGAATGAAATGGATTTACCGCCTGTCAGGTTGACAGTGGTTTCTTGCTTCATGCCTTCCTCTTTTCGTGGAGAACAACAATGACAGCGTCGAACGGCCTAACTGAAAGGGATGCTGCTTGCGGGAAGCGACTGCGGGACCGCACTCGGCAACCAGGGCTGGGATTCGACGGTTGGCGTCTGGAGAGATCTTTCAAAGTTTCATTGGCGGGAGAAACACTTCTCCCGCCCCAAATTTCTGGAAACGCATCCGCTATTTACGGATGCCGAGCTTCTGGATGATGTCTTTGTAGGATTCCGAATCGTGGCTCTTTAGATAGTCGAGCAGACTGCGGCGACGGCTCACCATTTTGAGCAATCCGCGGCGCGATGCGTGGTCCTTCTTGTGGGTCTTGAAGTGCTCGGTCAACTCGCCGATCCGTTCGCTCAAAATCGCGATCTGCACCTGCGGGCTACCGGTGTCGGACCCGTGTGTACGGTACGACTCGATGACGTTTTGTTTTCTCTCTGACGCTAACACTGAAACGGATGCACTCCTGCTCTATGTTTGATCTCTAAGTATCCTGATGAGAGTAACATGGCTCTCCCTCAGGTGTAAAGTTGGAGAGCGCCTCCTCCCATGGCCTGTTTTGCATCCCACGTTCTGCATCTCACTTTGTGGGCGATCTAGCAATCAGCCTCCATCCATTCGCATCTGTTAAGACACCTATGAAAGACCGTAAAGTCCTGAACAGTTGGAAAGAGCTCTCCGCCCATATGGGCCGTGGGGTCCGCACCCTGCAGCGCTGGGAAAAGCAATTGAAGATGCCGGTGCATCGTCCCGCCGGCAAGAGCCGCAGCGCCGTGGTCGCTTTCTCTGACGAGCTTGACCAATGGCTTGACCGTACCGATGTTGCGGAGCGGCCATATATCCGGCCAGTCATTCTGGTCGCCGATCCCCCGCAGCCGCATGCTATTTCAAACCGCAAACTCATCCTGGAAATCTATAAGTTCAATGTCCTCACCGCTTTCAGTGAGTCTGAGGTGATGGCGACGGCCAAACTCTATGACATCCATGGATTCATCCTGGATGACGAACTGGAAGCGATCGACGTCCCGACGATTCTTGAAGAGCTGAAAGAACAATATCCGCGAAAGAAAGTGATCGTCCTCTCAAAAAAACGCCGCACCGGCTTTGAGAAAGCCGACCGGCTTCTGGTGGACGGCACTGCGGAAGAGCTCGCTAATGTAATGATCGAATTATTTGGCGAACCCAGAACCGAGTGACCAGAGTGCCCGGCGATTTATTCGGGGATCTCCGCCAGTCGCCGAGCACTACGGAAAACGTCCAGAAACATCTTTTCGGTTAATCTTCCCGTCAATGTGTTCTGCAACGAAGGGTGATAGCTCGCCAAAAGCCACCTGCCATCCGGCGTCCTGTACTTCTCCCCGTGCCCAAACAGATAGCCGCTTTTGGTTTGCAGCAGTCCTCGCCGCTTCATGTATGCCAGATATCCGTCGAAGGCGATCTTTCCCAATGCAACCACCACACGGAGCTCTTTCAGCAATGCCAGTTCCCTGTCCAGGAACGCGCTGCAATTGGTCAGCTCACTCGGCAGCGGTTTATTTTCAGGAGGAGCGCATCGGCCCACTGACGTGATGTATGCACCTATGAGCATCATGCCATCATCCGCATGGATCGCATCTGGCTGGCTCGCAAAACCAGTCTTGTGCAGCACCGGGTAGAGAAATCCACCAGAGCCGTCGCCGGTGAAAGGACGTCCGGTGCGGTTCGACCCATGCGCGCCCGGTGCCAGTCCCAGCAAAAGCACCCGCGCATCAGGGTCGCCGAATCCCGCCACTGGCTTGCCCCAATATTCCCAATCCATATAAGCGCGGCGTTTCACCTGCGCCATCTTTTGGCAGTGCCTGATCAAACGGGGGCAAAGGGTACACGCGATCACGTCAGAAGAAAGCTTTTTGAATGAATCCACTCCAACGATTTTAGAGGCATTCCGGGCCGTCATGTTTGACCGCCGCTCTCCCCTGCTCTTAAACTTGCTTGTTGGGCGCAGCTAGCCTGTCGCCCTGAGGGATCTACCTGGAAAGGCCAAACACTTGAGTTCCCCGGATACGAATACCGAAACCGAAGTCAGCGATCCTGAACAACCTGAGCAGGAACATCTCCACGACCACGCACATGACCACGCCCATGAAGGGCATACCCATGCGCCGGCGATGAATGAAGCTTGCCGACGGGAAGTCTCGGTGGAGATCCCGGCTGAGATCGTTTCTGTTGAAGAGGACAAAATCCTTAAGAAGTACCAGAAGCTCGCCAATCTTCCCGGTTTTCGCAAAGGCAAGGTTCCGGCCAGCATCATCCGCAACCGCTTCATGAGCGATATTCGCAGCGAGGTGGTAGAAAATCTTCTGCCCCGTTACTTCCGCGAAGCAGTGGATAAAGAAAAATACATGCCGGTCTCGCAACCGCAGATCGCGGACATGCAGTTCCATCCCGGTGAACCCCTGCGCTTCAAAGCCGTATTTGAGGTCTTGCCGGAGATCACTGTCTCCGGCTATGAAGGATTGAAGTCCGACAAGAAAGACATCTCTGTCACCGACGCCGAGGTGGACGATGCGCTGAAGACCATCCAGGAGCGCCAGGCCTCCTTTGAGCCGGTTGAAGACCGCGCACTGCAAGATGGTGATTTTGCCCAGGTCTCATTCACCGGACAAAGCAAAGGATCTGCCACGGTACTGGCAAAAAAAGCGGAGCTCGCCAACACTGAGGGCGAGCAACCAGAGACCTCAATCCCGGAGCAGCAACCCGTGAAAGTTGACGACGTAATGGTGGAGATCGGTGGGGCCACCACGGTCAAAGATTTCTCTGATAACCTTCGCGGAGCCAAACCCGGCGAAGAACGCAGCTTCGACGTCAGCTACCCCGAAAGCTTTTCAGATCAGAGACTTGCCGGCCAATTGATGAACTATCACGTGAAGATTCAGAGTGTGAAACACCGGGTCACGCCGGAACTGACTGATGGATTCGCCAAGGAACTCGGCGACTTCCAGACCATGGACGAGCTGAAGCTCCGGCTGCGCGAGAACATTGAAGCCGAACGCAAGCACGAGGTGGAACATGCGGCAAAAGACAAGCTGATCGACGAATTAGTTTCCCGCAATGACTTCCCTGTGCCACAGGCTTTGGTGGACCGCCAGATCGATGCCCGCCTGGAACGAGGCTTCCGGGCACTTGCCGCGCAGGGCATGAAGACCGACGATATGAAGAAGATGAACTTTGCGCGCCTAAGAGAAGCCCAGAAGGATGCTGCCATTCGGGAGGTTAAAGCATCTTTGTTACTGGATAAGATCGCTGAGACGGAGAACATAGATGCGAGTGACGAAGATATTGACCGCGAGATCGAGATCCTGTCAGCTCAGACCAAACAGCCAGTCGAGGTGCTCCGCAAACGGCTGGCGGATGACGGTTCCATCGACCGCATTCGAGACCGCATCCGCAATGAAAAAGCCCTCGATTTCCTGTATTCCCGTTCGGCGTAGCAAAATCTCTTGACCCTGCCAAAGTGAGCAGATGAAAGGTCCTACTGAACATGCAGAATGATCCCCGTATGTACCTGGTGCCAACGGTCCTGGAACAGACCAGCCGCGGAGAGCGCGCCTATGATATTTACTCGCGCCTGCTGCGTGACCACATCATCTTCCTGGGCACGCCAGTGGATGATACGGTTGCCAACCTGATCATCGCGCAATTGCTTTTTCTGGAAGCCGAAGACCCGGAAAAAGACATTCAGATGTACATCAACTCGCCCGGTGGCTCCATCACCGCCGGCATGGCGATCTATGACACGATGCAGTTCGTGCGCCCGGACGTGACCACCATCTGCATAGGGCAGGCTGCCAGCATGGGAGCGATGCTGCTGTGCGCCGGCGCTGCGGGCAAGCGTTTCGCGCTGCCCAACGCCCGTATCCTTATTCATCAGCCTTCCATGGGAGGCCTCTCCGGGCAAGCAACTGACATCGATATCCATGCGCGGGAGATTTTACGCATGCGTGAGATCACCAACCAGATCATGTCTAAACACTCCGGCCAGAAGATCGACAAGGTTGAAAAAGACGTGGAACGTGATTTCATCATGAACGCCCAGCAGGCCAAGGACTACGGTATAGTGGACGACATCATCCACAAGCATAAATAGATCTCAGGGTTGAAGAAGGCTGGGTTGACTGAAGAGGCATTAAGCCGATTTAAAGGCCGAAGTAAGTAGAAGAGAGTACCCCTAAGCGCAGCGCCAAGAGGTACTCTCAATGCGGTAGAAGGAGCAAACCTAGGTGAAAACACGGTCTGGCTCGGAAGATGCACTGCGCTGTTCGTTTTGCCATAAATCGCAAGACTCCGTGGCTAAGCTGATCTCCTCCCCGAGCGATTATCCCCGCGCCTATATTTGTGACGAGTGCGTGGCGGTCTGTAACTCCATCCTTGAAGACGATCGCACTGAAACCCATGCTGCAGCCGCGCCTAACCATCTTCCGAAGCCGCAGGAAGTGAAGAAGTTCCTAGACGAATATGTGATCGGCCAGGAGCGGACCAAGAAGAAGCTTGCAGTCGCGGTTTACAACCACTACAAGCGCATCCACATGAACCGCAATCGCGCCGGTGAAGTGGAGCTGCAAAAATCCAACATCCTATTGGTGGGCCCCACTGGAACGGGAAAGACCCTGTTGGCGCAAACCCTGGCGAAGATGCTGGATGTACCCTTCGCCATTGTGGACGCCACCACCCTGACCGAAGCCGGCTATGTAGGTGAAGATGTTGAAAACATCATTTTGAAGCTTTTGCAATCCGCGGATGGAGACGTGGCCCGCGCCCAGACCGGCATCATCTACATCGATGAGATCGATAAGATCGGCCGCAAGGACGAAAATCCGTCGATCACCCGCGACGTCTCCGGTGAGGGTGTGCAGCAGGCGTTGCTGAAAATCCTGGAAGGTACCGTGGCAAACGTCCCCCCGCAAGGTGGACGGAAGCATCCACACCAGGAGTTCACGCCTGTAGACACATCCAACATTCTTTTCATCTGCGGCGGCGCTTTCGTCGGCTTGGAAAAGATCATCGGCCGTCGAGTGGGAAAGAAATCGCTGGGCTTCCGCTCAGATTCAAAGGACATTGATGATCAGCCGCTGCCTTCCAGCAAACTGCGTGACTCAGAACTGCTGCAGCAGGCTGAGCCCCAGGATCTGGTGAAGTTCGGATTGATCCCTGAATTCGTGGGCCGCGTTCCAGTGCTCGGTATTCTCAATGATCTGGATGAAGATACCTTGATCGAGATCCTTACCAAGCCGCGCAATGCCATTGTCAAACAATATCAACGGCTCTTCGAGTTTGAGAATGTGAAGCTGCGTTTCACTGATGAAGCGATCCGCGCCATTGCCGGCGAGGCGCTGAACCGCAAGGTGGGTGCGCGCGGCCTTCGCATGATCCTGGAAGAACTGATGCTCGACCTGATGTATCACCTGCCCAGCCAGAAACGTCTCAAAGAGTTTGAGGTGACCAAGGAGATGATCGAGAAACGAGATCTCTCCATCGCCAATCTGCTGGAAAAAGCGGGATAGCCAGTCTTAACGCAAAGAAAAAAGACCGGCACCGAGCCGGGCTTTTTTTCGTGTAGATCATTTATCTAAAAGTCTCATGATGCCGCCCGCGGGCAATTCATCCGCCAGAAAAGCGCCTCCGGAAAGAGCTTCTGCGGCCATGTAACCGCTGCGTACGGCACCTTCCATGGTCGCAGGCCATCCTGTCGCCGTCCAATCACCCGCCAAAAAGAGCCGGGGAGACTCGGTCTGTGCCGCCGGTCTGTACTGGTCGCTCATGGGCAGCACGGAATAGGTAGCGTGAAATTCTTTGATCACCGCCGACTTGACCAATCGAGCTTCCCGCACGGACGGAAAAAATTCAGCCAGCTCTGCGATCGCAAGGTCCACCACCTCGGCTTTTGACTTGTCGATCAGCGACCGGCTTGCGCTTACCACCAGCTCTATGTAAGAACCTTGCGAAGGCTGCGTCCCGTTGTGCTGGTGCCTCGAGAGTAGCTTGGATTTATGAAACATCCACTGGATCGTCCGATCGAGTAGGACCGCGTGCTCCAGCTCCGTGATCTCACGATCAAACCACAAGTGGATCCCGGTGATCGGAGAACTCTCAAAGTGGCCGGCCTGCTCGCACAGCTTCGCGAAGATGGACTCAGGAGTGATCTTCAGCTTTGCAACGTTGTTGAACGGAACGGCCAGTACCGCCATCTCCGCTGAGACCGTCTCTCCGCCATTCAGGAGCGCGAGAACACTCTCAGGCAACACTTCAAGCGACTCCACCGATGCCCGCAGCCGGACTTCCCCGCCCCGCGCCCGAATGTAATCCGCGCCCAGGGAATAGAGTTCCGATAGAGGGACGGTGGGAATGCCCATTCTGCCTGCTGCTGCGGATTTAAGGAATGACTCACGAAAGACTTGCGCGCCGTATCTCACGGAAACCCTGTCCAAGTCTTCATTCAGGGCGCTGACCAATACAACGTTCCACAAACGATTGATCGCAGCCTGCGTCTGCCCATGGCGCCGCAGCCACGAGAGAAAGCTCTCCTCCGTATCCGGGGGTATCGCGCCCATCAGAGCAAGCATGGCGCGGCTGATCGCGAGCTTGTCAAAGATTGAGAGAGAACTCGCCCGCAAGAAAGATGGGGCGGTATGCAGCGGGGCCGGAAGAAATGATGGCGAGATCACCGATCGTCTTCCACCAGGTTCGACGAAGGTGAGCTGGTCAAACCAGCGAATCTTCTCCTCCGCGCCAAAACGGCGGTAGAGATCAATGAGATTAGTGCAACATCCGAGCAGAACGTGCTGGCAGTTGTCCACAACCTCGCCGGTTGCGGGATGCTCATAGGAAGACGCGCGTCCGCCGATATAAGGACGCCGTTCAAGGAGCGTTACCTGGAATCCTGTATCGGCAAGGGCACAACCGGCAGATAAGCCCGCTAACCCTCCACCGATCACCACAACTCTCTTCGAGGACTGCGGAAGCGCCACTAGAAGATCACCCGGGTGAGTCCGCGAGACAACACGCCGAGTTTTTCCGGAGCAGTCAATCTCACCTTCTCCGCAAAGACGTTGTAGTGGCGGGCGGCAATCTTCTCCAGCAGCCGTCGATAGATCGTGATCAGCGTCCACAGCGCGGGGCGCGAATCCTCATCAATGAGCGGGATCAATTCCTCCGCCGCGCGATAATATTCGCGCGCGCGATCGGCTTCGAACTCAAGCAGTGCCCGGAATCCCGCTGCATCAAATCCGTTCGAGAGGTGTTGCTTACCCAACTCTTCCGCTGACCGTCCAAACCGTTCCAAGTCTTGCAGCGGCAGGTATACCCGGCCGTTCAACGCATCTTCTTTTACGTCGCGGATAATGTTGGTCAACTGGAATGCGATGCCGGTCTTCTCCGCGAGCAGTTCAGCGCCCGGGTCCTTATAGCCGAAGATGTGAATGCAAACCAGCCCCACTACGGACGCAACGAAATAGCAGTAACGATACAATTCGTCGAAATCTTTATAGGGAGCGATTACCTCAGCGCCGAATTGCAGGTCTATACCGGTCCCATACACTAACTGTTCGAAAAGTTCCTGCGGCACGTTAAAGCGCTGTTGCGTGTCCGCGACAGCCATGATCACCGGATCGTCCGTCGGCTGCCCGGAAATAGCGCATCCCAGGGCATCCGTCCATGCATCCAGTTGCGCTCTGCGCCTCTCAAGCGGTATGCCCGGCTCATCCGCCAGGTCGTCCGCGTGGCGCATGAATGCATACACCGCGCATAACGCATTCCGTTTTTCTTTAGGGAGCGCAAGGAATGCGTAATAAAAGTTTTTGGCCTGAGAACGCGCGATTCCCCTGCAGACCGTATACGCCATGGTTAATTGCCGGTTCAAAGCAACCTGCTTTTTTGTAATCCAGCCCGCGCGACCAGCAAAAGCTTGCGGGCTTTTGAGATCCTGGGACGAGACTTGAGCACGTCGAATCCCTGCTTTTCAATAGCGTTTAATATCTCTTGTCCGCCTCGCGAGAACAGTTCGATATCGATAGCCAGCTCCGGCCGCACCATCTTGACCAGTGGCAGGCCTCGTGAAAACCAATCCCGCGCCCGCTCCAACTCAAACCGCATGAGTTCGATGAATTGTTTTGTAGCGCGGCGGTGCCCAATGTCTTCCTCGGTCACGCCGAAACCCCGCAGATCCTCGAGCGGTAAGTAGACGCGTCCTTTTTCCCAATCTAGATATACGTCCTGCCAGAAATTTGCCAACTGCAGGGCGGTGCAGGTGAGATCAGAGAGTTGCTGCCGTTCCGCATCACGATAACCTCCCAGGTACAGCACCAGATGGCCTACCGGATTTGCCGAGTACTTGCAATACGCGAGCGTATCCGTAAAAAAGGGAAAACGGGTAACGCTCTGGTCCTGGCGAAAAGCAGTCAGCAAGTCCAGGAATTCCTGCTTAGGGATCTCACACCTCTGAACCGTCTCCCGCAGGGCAACGAACACCGGATGCCGTGGCATGCCTGCATAGCAAGCATTCAGTTCGCCCTCCCAGAGGTCAAGCAACGCGAGCGACTGCGCCGCATCACCCACTTCATCGCCAAGATCATCTGAGATCCGGCAATAGGAATAAACGTTAAAAAAATGTTGCCGCAGCTCTTGCGGCAGGAACCAACTGGCCACGGAAAAATTCTCATAGTGGCTGCGTGCCAGGCGCTCACAGTAGAGGAGCGATTCGGCGAGGGCCGCGGGCGCGTCTGGAATGCGGTATTCCTTCGGCAGCGCGCCCCATGCCGCTTCAATATCCACCGCCGGATTTGCCAGGTTCGACTGCACGCTAGTGACCGGGGATGATCGCCGTCTTGATCTCACTGCCACGGTTCAGCATGTTGCGCAAGACCTGCTGCAGCTTGGAAAGCGGCGCTTCGCCGGTCACGTAATCAGCGCTCTTGATCTTGCCTTCGCGGATCAGCTTCAGGGCTTTCCGCACCGTCTCCGGAGTGTGATGAAATGTTGCCTTTAAAGTGATCTCCGAATAGTGCAGCAGATTGGTATCCAGGCCCACCGTGGTCCCGCTCGGTGGTCCCCCAAAAAAGTTGACCACCCCGCCGCGGCGCACCATTTCCACCGCCCACTGCCACCCCTGGGGGCGTCCGGTGGCTTCAATCACCACATCCGCGCCACGGCCGCCCGGGGAAAGAGCGCGTGTAGCGCTGATCGCATCCGGGGTCTTGGTGATCTGTATCACTTCATTCGCGCCAAATCGTTTTGCTGCTTCCACCTGTTGGTCGTGTTTTACCACCGCGATCACGTTGCAACCACTTAACCGCGCTACTTGGATAAAGCAGAGCCCGATAGGCCCGCCGCCAATCACCGCTACGGTGTCTCCCATCACGGCGCTTGTCTCCTGCAAGCCTCGCACCACGCAGGCCAGCGGCTCCGTCATGGCTGCCGCTTCAAAGGTGACCCCCTGCGGGATCTCCAGCATGTTCTTCTCCACGATCCTGCGTGGGATGCGGATGAACTCTGCATAGGCGCCATTGTTGAACAAAAGGTCCTCGCAAAGATTTTCCTGATGTTTTTCGCAGTAGAAGCAGACCCCACAAGGAGCAGAGTTCAACGCCACCACTCGCATCCCCTTATGGAAGCGTGTGACTTCCGGACCCACCTCCGCGACCACTCCCGCAAGCTCATGCCCGAACAGCGCTGGAGGCACAATCATACGCGCGTGATAGCCGCGCTGAAAAACCTTCAGGTCAGTGCCGTCCGTGAGCGCCACCTCCACTTTCACCAGTACTTCCCCTGGCTCCAGGGTCGGTATGGGTACGCGCTCGATCTTGATGTCTTCCTTGCCGTACAAGACAGCCGCAGTCATCTGCTTGATCATGCTCTGCTCTCCGGCTGGATCACGACCTTCATCGAATCCGGGTGCGGATTTGACGCGAGTTCGATGGCTTCAACCGCCTGCTCCAACGGAAAGCGGTGTGAAATAAGTCCACTTAAGTCCATCTCTCCGCTGAACACAAAATCGACCGTCTCATCCTGGATGTCGACGCTGGCGCTGTAAGATCCCATGAGTGTCTTCTCATCCACGCAGATCGCCGCGGGATCGATACTCGTTTCGCTGCGCTGCGTCTGCGCAAACAGCATCACCCGCCCCCCCGGTCGAACGGCATCCATAGCCGGTTTGATCAGTGAATTGCCTCCTACTGCAACCAGCACTGCATCCGCGCCGCGAGATCCCGTGAGTTGCTTCACCCGCTCCACCACGTTTCCTTCTCCCGCATGCAACGCTTCGCTCAACCCATAGGACCGGGAGATCTCAAGTCTTCGGGAAAAAAGATCGCTGACCAGCACGCGCGCTCCCTCGCGCTTGCAGAGTGCCGCCAGGATAATACCGATGGGCCCCTGCCCCATCACCAGCACCGTCTCACCCGGCTGAAGCCGGAGGCTCTTCACACCCTTCAGGCAGGTGTTCACCGGCTCAATGAAGGATGCTTGCTCAAAGCTCACATGGTCCGGGATTCTCACCACACCTTTACGTACGATCCAATCCATCACTCGGATGTATTCCGCAAATCCTCCGCCCGCAGGTTCGTAGCCCGCGGTAACCCCAACCTGCTTGTAAACCGGACACTGCGCGAAAACCTTGCAGCGGCAGTAATAGCACTCTCCACACGGAATGTGGTGAAACACCATCACCCTGTCTCCAACCACGAAGCCGCTCACGCCTTCACCGAGCTGGGCCACCGTGCCGGACATCTCATGGCCGAAGATCCGCGGGGCAGGATGCGAGCCAGTATGGATCTTTTTCAGGTCGGTGCCGCAGATGCCGCAGGTATCGATCCGGACCAGCAGCTCTCCCGCGCCCACCTTAGGAACAGAGACGGTGTCCACGCGCACGTCATCCACGCCGTGATACACAGCGGCCCGCATGGTTACGGGAAGCACCGAAGCCAGCTCCGGCTTTCGTTCTTTGATCACTGAAACAGCCATAGGAACGTTCTGTCTATTGTACTTGGCTGAAGCTCAATCCTGAGCAGGAGAATAGCGGGAAACCAAGTCAGTCAAGGCTTGGCATAAGGCGGCTGAGGCTCGTCGGCCATTGCTCCCCAGCGCCACCACCCCAGGCCAAAGCCATGGGCGAATCGCTACGTAAGCCAGAAAGCTGGCGGTCTGGAAGCGGCCATCGTCTGAGAGGAATTTTCCCAGTGGCGGCAAGGCGAACTCAACCTCATCAGAGATCGCCTTGACGGCTAAAAAGGGGACGCGGTGCAACTGTGCTACGTCGGCGACCGCATAGGCCTCCATATCAACCGCCTGGGCAAGAAATCGCCTTGCAAGTATCTGCTTGATCTCGATCGAGGCAACCGCCCCGGAACTCACCAGCTTGCCTTCACCGCCTGAGGTCGGGATGGTCAAACTGTCAGCTTCATCGATCACCTGACCTGGACGAAAAATGTCCCCCACCTTGAGCCCGCCCACAAGCGCTCCCGCAAGCCCTGCGGAGATGATCAAGTCAATCTCTCCTCTGCGCGCTTTGAAAGCGGCATCCGTGGCAACACGAGCAGCACGGCTGCCGATACCTCCGGCGACAACCGCAAGATCGCCACGTTCATACAGTGTTATTTGACGTCTGTGTCCTTGGATCGAGCGGCTTGGCCAGCCGGAGACAAAGTGAGCAATTTCCCGTTCCAGCGCCGTGACGATGAGGATGCGCTTCACGCGCGCGCGGCTCCGGCCACCTTTAAACCCGCTTGCGCCACCTGCGACGGCAACACGCGGCCACCGCTCTCCATGATGGTTTGCGCTACCCGGATACGTGCTTCAGGCTCTACGAAGAAGACCACGCACCCGCCGCCACCCGCGCCACAGACTTTTGCGGCACGCGCACCCTGCTTGCTCGCCTCTTTTACCAACCTATCGATCAGCGGAGTCGTGATCCCGGGCGCGTTGGTCTTGCGTAGCTTCCACTCTTCATGCAGCAGGCGTGAGACTTCGGTCCAGTCTCCGCCTTCGAGCGCTGATCGCATCTTGCGGGCGATCGCGCCGATCTGTTCAAAATTCTTGAAAACCCGCTTCTCCCCATTCAAGTGTGTTTTGAACACCTCCCAGTTGTTGATACCGGACTGGCGTGGCGCCCCCGTATAAACCAGCAGAAAACGCGCGTTGATCTCCTCACATGGAATGTCCACCGCATTCCGGCGGATACCATCCGCACGCAGCTCGATCGCATTGACTCCACCGTACAAAGCGGGATAGTAATCCTGGCATCCAGTGGGCACGCGAATGATTTGAGCTTCCACGTTCTGCGCGAGCACCCGGATCTCTTCCTTGCTCATCTTGGTCGCGGTGAATCTTGCCAGCGCGGCCGTGGTAGCGACCATGAGTGCGGATGAACCTGAGATACCCGCGCCCGCCGGCGATTCTGATGTGGTCTCCAACAGGAAGCCGCGCTTGGAGCCTGCGCGATCGGCGAAGAAGAAACGGCACAGATAGCCCGCGATCGCGTGCTGGTAACTCCGTGCGCGCAGCACTGCATTCATGTTCTGGAATCGGTCTTCCCTGCCGGTATCGAGCGAACGAAAATGTATCTCTGATGAACCGTGCGGCGTGATCCGGCAGCGCGTGAGGATGTCCACGGCATAATTCACGGTCACCGCGCCAGGATGAAAAAGATAGAGGGGCCACAGATCAAGCGTTCCCCCGGCAAGGTCGACCCGGCAGCTCGCCTGTGCCTCAATCGATCGGGGAGCGCTCATTCGGTGAAGAACTGTCCCATGTGGCGAAATTTTTCGTAGCGGGAATCCAGCAAAGCGTCGATCGACAAGGTTTTTATTTGCGCATAATGCTCTTCAAGTTTTGCTTTCAACATCTGGGCTGCTGAATCATGGTCCATGTGCGCTCCGCCGTCCGGCTCGGGAACCACATCGTCGATCAATTTAAGCTCTCTCATGTCTCTTGAAGTGATCTTCAACGCCTGGGCGGCGACTTCTTTCTTGGATGGATCTCTCCACATGATGGAAGCACAGCCCTCGGGCGAGATCACTGAATACACCGAGTTTTCCATCATCATCACCCGATCAGCGACCGCGATGGCAAGCGCCCCGCCGCTTCCTCCTTCGCCCGTGATGGTGGTGATGATCGGCACCCGCAGCCGAGCCATCTCCCGCAGGTTTCGCGCGATCGCCTCTGCCTGGCCGCGTTCTTCGGCGCCCAGTCCAGGATATGCCCCAGGAGTGTCCACGAAGGTGAACACGGCGTGTCCCCATTTCTCCGCGAACTTCATGGCCCGCAGGGCCTTGCGATAGCCCTCAGGATTGGGCATGCCGAAATTTCGATAGACCTTCTGCTTGGTATCCCGCGCTTTCTGGTGCCCGATGATCACGATCTGATCGTCGTTGAAGCGCGCCATCCCGCAGATCATCGCGGGGTCATCTCCATAAACGCGGTCACCGTGTATCTCACTGAAGTCGGTAAAGATGCGTTCTACATAATCCAGCGTGTAAGGGCGCTGCGCATGGCGAGCAAGTTCGGTCTTCTGCCAGGCGCTCATCGGAGTGTCCCGCAGTATCCGCAGCCGCGATTTTAGGTCTTCCAGTTGGGTGATCGCTTCCTGGTTATCGCCGGCAAGTTTCTGGAGCAGCGCGATCTGGCGCTCCAA
This sequence comes from Terriglobales bacterium, assembly GCA_038254775.1. Taxonomy (GTDB): domain Bacteria; phylum Acidobacteriota; class Terriglobia; order Terriglobales; family Acidobacteriaceae; genus JBBSFV01. Next base: position 38,788 of record JBBSFV010000016.1, read on the forward strand.
TGCTTCCAGGTTCTGTTGTGCTTTAGTGGCTGAATCCATCGCGAGCTAGTCGATAACCCGCACGGCATCGCGTCCGCACAACTCTTCAACGCGTCCGATAAAGGCTTTATCTGCCCGGACATTATAGCCTTCAGCCTCCAGCACCACCATGAAGTCCTTTGGGCGCTCCAGATCGAACAATACTTTTGCCTCGCCCTTCCGTTCCCTGCAAAGCGTATGCAGGGCGTCCACCGTCTCATGGGTGGCAGTTTCAAGTGGTATCCGGATGCGGATCGATTTTGGCAGCTTCGGTTTCGCGTCATCCAGCGTCACGATGGAACTGAACGCGATCTTGGGAGCGGCCCCTTCTTCCACCCGCACGGTTGCGCGTACCAGCACGGGAACCTCAAGTTTGAGTTTTTCACTCAGCTTCTTATAAGCCTCAGGAAAGCAGATGGCTTCCACCTTGCCTTCCATGTCTTCAAGACCACACTGCGCATACAGATCGCCCTTCTTCGACTTGAGTACTTTCACCCCGGTGATGATGCCGCCGGTGGTGATGTCCTCTTTGCCCGTGCCTTGCTTCATCTCACAGATCTGCGCGGTTGAAAGAGCATTAAAGTCCTTCAGCTTTTCGCGATATCTCTCCAGCGGATGTCCGGTGATGAAAAATCCGAGTATTTCTTTTTCATACGCCAAACGCTGGTGCTCATCCCACTCCGGCACGTCGGGCAACTTCTCCCGCACCCCCGCCGCCGCATCTTCCTGTTGGAAAACGCCGAATAAGCCGTGCTGCCCGGATGCCGCGTCGCGGTGGGATTTCTGCGCGTGTTCCATCGCATTGTCGATCACGGCAAAGAGCTGTGAGCGCCTTCCCAGTGAATCCATTGCCCCGGATTTGATCAAGGATTCCAGCACGCGTTTGTTCAGCAGACGCAGATCCACCTTTTCGCAGAACTCATAGAATGAGCTGAACTTGCCTAGTTCTTTTCGCGCCGCCACGATCGACTCGATCGCGTTACCGCCTACATTTTTCACCGCGGCCAGGCCGAACCGTATCCCCTCGCCCGCGGGGGTAAAGTGCGCATCAGAGACGTTGATATCCGGTGGCTCGACCGCTATCGCCATCTCGCGGCATTCGTTGATGTACTTCACTACATCGTCCGTGCTGCCGGTAACGGATGTCAGCAGGGCCGCCATGAATTCCAGCGGAAAGTGCGTCTTGAGATAAGCGGTTTGGAACGCCAGCAATGCGTAGGCAGCCGAGTGGGATTTATTGAATCCATATTCAGCGAACTGCGCCATCAGATCAAAGATCTTGGCGCATTTTTTCTCGTTGAACTTATTCGCCCTGGAGCCTTCGACAAAACGTTCCCGCTGTTTTGTCATCTCCTCCACATTCTTCTTGCCCATCGCCCGACGCAACAGATCGGCCTCACCCAGAGAGTAGCCGGCAAGCCGCTGCGCGATCTGCATCACCTGTTCCTGATACACAATCACGCCCAGCGTCTCCCGCAGGATCCCTTCGAGTTCAGGGAGCTCGTACTCAACCTTGCGCTTGCCCCATTTGCGTTCAATGAAGTCGTCGATCATGCCGCCCTGGATCGGCCCCGGCCGATAGAGAGCATTCAATGCCGTCAGGTCTTCCACGCTGGTGGGCTGATAGCGTCGCAGAACATCGCGCATGCCGGATGATTCAAACTGGAACACTCCTGAGGTCAGCGCGCGATGGAAGACTTTTTCATATGTCTCTTTGTCATCCAGGGGGATGGTGGTGAGATCGAGCGGCTCGCCGCGGCGCTGTGCGATGAGCTTCAACGCGTCATCGAGGATGGTCAACGTGGTCAGCCCCAGGAAGTCCATCTTGAGCAGCCCAAGCTTCTCAATGGCCTTCATGTCAAAGGCAGTCACGATCTCATTGTTCTTGGTCTTGTGCAGCGGCAGCAGCTCAAGTAGCGGCTGCGGCGCGATCACTACCCCCGCCGCATGCACGCCGACGTTCCGGACCAGCCCTTCCAAACGGCGCGCTGTATCCAGGATCTCGCGGACCTGGGGCTCTTTAGCATAGGCCTCAGCGAGCTGCGGAGAATCCCGCAGCGCCGCATCCAGAGTGATGTTGAGCGTGGTGGGCACCATCTTCGCCAGCCGGTCCACCTCGTTGTATGGCATGTCCATTGCGCGACCCACGTCTTTGATCGCGGCCTTGGCTGCCATGGTCCCGAAGGTGATGATCTGCGCTACATTCTCGCGACCGTATTTTTGCGTTACATATTCAATCACTTTGCCCCGGCGGTTCATGCAGAAATCCACGTCAATATCCGGCATAGAGACGCGTTCAGGATTGAGGAAGCGCTCAAAAAGGAGGTCATTCTGCAAGGGATCGATGTCCGTGATCCCCATCGCGTACGAGACCAGTGACCCAGCCGCCGAGCCACGGCCGGGACCCACCGGGATCCCTTCTTCTTTTGCGTACCGAATGAAGTCCCATACGATCAGGAAATAGCCGGAGAACTTCATCTGCTGGATCATCTGGATCTCAGCCGTCAGCCTCTGCTCATAATCTGAGAGTGCGCGCTTGAGTTTGCCGTCCGTCTCCAGCTTGCGGACAAGCTCCATGCGCTTGGCCATCCCCTTGCGTGAGATCTCTTCGAAGTAACTGTCAATATCGAAGCCATGCGGCACATCGAATCTCGGGAAAGGGTTTTTAACCTTATCGATCTTGATCTCGCAGCGATCAGCGATTGCCATGGTGCGCTTGAGCACGTCCGGCGCATCTTTAAAAACCCTGCCCATCTCCGCCGCGCTTTTTACAAAAAACTGGTCACCATGGAATTTCAGGCGGTTCGTCTCGTGGACAGACTTCCCGGTCTGAACGCAGATAAGCACATCGTGCGCGTGGGCGTCGTCTTCACAGAGATAGTGGCTGTCATTGGTGGCGACCATGGGGATGCCCAGCTCGCGCTCCAGTTTGAACAGGTCCGCGTGGATGCGGTGTTCTTCCGGCAGCCCCTGGTCCTGGATCTCAAGAAAGAAATTATCTTTTCCAAACGTCTCTCGGTAAAAGCTGGCGGCTGCCTTGGCCTTGTCATACTTGCCTTCCATCAGGTTCTCGCAGACCTCTCCTGCCAGGCAACCTGATAAGCCGATCAGGCCCTTCGAGTGGTCCGCTAGAAACTTCTTGCTGATGCGGGGCTTGTAATAAAAACCATTCATGCTCGCTTCGGAGGTGATCTTGACCAGGTTGCGATAGCCTTCATCGCTCTCCGCCAGCACTAGAAGGTGGTTATAGTTTTCGCCGGCGCCTTCGGGTTTCTCGCGATGGTCGTCATTCTTGCAGACGTAAAGTTCGCAGCCGACAATGGGCTTGATCCCAGCGGCTTTGGCGGCGGTATAAAAATGCCAGGCGCCAAAAATGTTGCCATGATCGGTCATGGCCACTGAAGTCATGCCCAAAGTCTTTACGCGTTCCACCAGCTTCTCTGGATCGCAGGCGCCATCCAGCAGCGAAAAATGAGAATGCAGATGCAGATGGACGAAGTCAGACATGAAGGGTGTGCGGCTATTCTATGTCGATAAGGGCTGTGAAAAACGCGGATAAAACACTCTCAGCGCCTCAGCATGGCCCCGACCATACTCTGAAAGATCTTGAGCCCATCTGCTGAACCAAGCAGCGCTTCGCTGGATCTGTCTGGGTGCGGCATCATCCCTAGCACGTTGCGGCCGGCATTGCAGATGCCGGCGATGCTCTCCAGCGAACCGTTCGGGTTGGCTTCCTGCGTGATCTCGCCACCCTCGTTGCAGTAGCGAAAAACAATGCGATCCTGCTGCTTCAGCACCTCAAGCGTGTTTTCGTCGCAGTAGTAGTTGCCTTCCATATGTCCGATAGGGATCTGCAACACTTCTCCCGGCCTCAGTGCATTGCTGAACGGAGTATGAGTGCTCTCAGTCCGCAGATAGACCTGCTTGCAGACGTACTTCAATCCCGCATTTCGCATCAGCGCGCCCGGCAAAAATCCCGCTTCGGCCAGGATTTGGAATCCGTTGCAAATGCCGAGCACCAGCCCGCCACCAGCAGCGAATTTCTTCAAGCTTTGCATGATCGGTGCAAACTTGGCGATCGCCCCGGTGCGCAGGTAATCGCCATAGGCAAAGCCCCCGGGCACAATGACTGCCTCGCAGCCCTGTAGATCAGCCGACTCATGCCACAGCATGGTCACTGCCTGCCCTGCGGCCGCTTGCACCGCGTAAAAGCTGTCATGGTCGCAGTTTGAGCCGGGAAACACGATGACGCCGAATCTCATGGCCTCAGTTTATCAGCCTCCATAATCACCCGGCAGCCCTCTCCTTCCGCTCCGCCTGCATCCCATCTCCTGGAACCGCGCCCAACCGCGTCAAAGAAACTTGGAGGAATAAGAATGAAGAAACTGACTTTAGCAGTGACCGCTTTGAGCATGATCATGGTATTTGGCTGCTCAAAAGACCGCGCCAATTCACCAGCCATGAAGGACAAAGTGGAAGAAGGCCTGAAGCAGGCCGGTTATAACGACATCAACGTGGATGAAAACCGCGACAAAGGCGTTGTCACCATCAAAGGCAATGTGAGATCCAATGAAGACAAAGACAAAGCCGAGCAGGTGGCAAAAGCGAACTCAGGCAATGAGATCGTTGCCAATGAGCTGCTTGTCACCGGAGACGACAAAGGCCAGGCGAAGGACGTTGCCGGAGCCACCGACGACGCCATTGAAGCCCGTTGGAAGGAATATGTGACCGCGAGTCACATGAAAAATCAGCACATCCGCGCCAATGCCAAGAATGGTGTACTCACCTTGACCGGCGATGTTGACACCATGGGACAGCGCACGGAAGTGGAAAAAGATGCCGCCAAGATCGACGGCGTGACCCAGGTAGTGAACGAGCTGACGGTGAAACATCACAAAGGCGCAGGTCGCTAAACAGCAATAAAGATCAAGCAAAAGAACAAGGGGCGACTTCGGTCGCCCTTTTGTTTATTCCTGAAACGCCTCTTTGTTGACCACATACGGCATTTTTGCCGGATCGCCTCCATGATTTCCTTCCAGTACGTCCAGCAGGCCCTGGACACAGCGCCCTGCCATACCGATCTCCGGGTCCGGCGACAGTCGAGTGGCGTTCGCCCCACTGGCAAAATGATGGAAGAGCCTGCAGCGGTCTTCGATCTCAGGGTCTCGCAATGGCGAGTCGACGGGTAACGGCTCTTTCTCAAAAACATCGAGCGCCGCGCCCGCGATCCAATTCTCTTTCAGCGCCCGGGCAAGCGCCACCTCGCCCACCACCGGGCCCCGCGATGTGTTGACCAGATAAGCCGACCGCTTCATCATTTTGAATGTCTTCTCATTCATCAGGTGAAACGTGGGAAAGTCAGCCTCGCCCTGCCGGACCAGCGGCACATGCAGGCTCACGAAATCTGCTTGCGCCAGGCTCTCCTCAAAGCTTACGTACTTGATCCAACGCTTCCCGCCGGAAACCAGGTCAAGAACTTTCTGCATCTGGTCCGCGAACGCTTGGTTCTGGAATGCCGGATCAAAGCAAAGGATGTTCATCTCGAAGCCAACGCATTTCTTGATGAATGCCTGGCCGATCCTTCCAGTACCGATCACGGCGACGGTCTTTCCCGTGACCTCGTCACCCAGAAATGGCAAAAAGGGATGCCATGCTCCCCACTGGTTTTGCCGTACCAGAACTTCGCTGGGCCACAACTTGCGCGCCACGCCGCCCATCATGAAAAAAGCGAATTCGGCGGTAGTGTCCGTCAGCACGTCGGCGGTATTAGTGAACGGGATCTTGTAGCGATTCGCATCGGCACGGTTGATGTTGTCAAAGCCCACCGCGATCTGCGCCACTACCTGGAGGGTTCCCTTGCCTGCCTCGAAGACTTCGGCATCAATGGGATCGCGCAGCGTGGTGATAAGCCCCTCCACCCCGGACTTAACCTTCTGAATGATCACGCTTTTAGGCGGCGGATCTGGGTGCGGATAGCATTCCAATTCGTATCCCGCCTGCCGCAAGCGCTCGAATGACGCTTCGCCAATGTGGCAGGTGGCATAGACCCGCTTCTTGCCTAGCACCGGATATTCTTCTCCGCCCATGCGTGCACACGCTCCAGCGCCTTGTTGATGTTCTCGATGGAATTGGCGATGCTGAAGCGCAGATAGCCTTCCCCGAAGGCCCCGAAGGCGGTGCCGGATAGCGCAGCCACCCCGGCTTCTTCCAGGATCGCATCCGCCAGTTTCTTGGAGGGCCAGCCGGTTTTCGTGATGTTTGGAAAGACATAGAATGCGCCTTTGGGAACGCGACAGGAAAACCCGCGGATCTTGTTCAAACCTGCCACCATCACTTCCCTGCGATGCAGAAAGGCGTCACACATCTTGTCCACTGACTCCTGCGGCCCGCGCAGCGCCTCAATGCCTGCAATCTGGGTAAAGCTCGCAGTGCAGGAATTCGAATTCACCATCAGGCGTGAGACCTGCAGCGCCAGGTCAGCTCGCATCACACCGTATCCCATCCGCCATCCGGTCATGGCGTATGCCTTGGAAAACCCGTCCAGCAGGATGGTGCGGTCCTTCCAACCTTCGACTGACATGATGGAAAAATGTTTGCCTTCAAACACCAGCCGCGAGTAGATCTCGTCTGAGAGCACCATGATGTCGCGGTCACCGATCACCCGCGCGATCTCGCGCACGTCTTTCTCAGTCAGGATCCCGCCCGTGGGATTGTGCGGTGAATTAAGGATGATCATCTTCGTCCGATCATTGATCAGTGCCTTTAGCTCATTCACATCCAGCCGGAAGTCCATCTCTTCCCGCAGATGGATGGGCACCGCTTTCGCGCCCGCAAAGTGGATCATGGATTCGTAGATCGGGAACCCTGGATTGGGATAGATGACTTCGTCGCCTTCATCCGCCAGCGCCAGGATGGAGAAGAAGATGATTGGCTTGCCGCCGGGCACCACCACCACCTCGTCGGGCGCAACCTCTACACCGCGCGTTCGGCTCACGCAATCCGCAATCTCCTGGCGCAGCGCCGGCAGCCCGTTCGAGGGCCCGTAATGCGTCCATCCTCCCTGCAGAGCACCCACCCCGGCTTCAACGATGTTGGAGGGCGTATCGAAATCCGGCTCGCCGATCTCAAGGTGGATGATGTCCCGGCCCTGCGCCTCAAGCGCCTTGGCTTTCACCAGCACTTCAAAAGCAGTCTCCGTGCCCAGGCGAGACATACGATCCGCCAGCTTCAGCTCTCTTTGTATAGCAGTCTTCATAATGTGCAAACGGATGATTATATCGCTGAGTGAGGAGTGCCCCGCTCCCGCGCAAAAGCCCGTGCAAAATAAAGAGACGCAGCAAGCCGCGTCTCTGCTTCGGAGCAGGTGTGATTACTGGTTGACTTCCGACTCCTCCGTCGGCTTTAACCGAAGCACGCGGTCGATGGTGTAAGGCGCGCGGCGCGTCGGCTCATGGTAGTGGCGCACCTGCATCTCTCCCAGCAGGCCGATGGCTAACAACTGTATGCCGCCGATGATCATCGTGGCGGCAAAGAACATCAGTGGCCCGTGATCATGCATGACTGAGGTGGCATAGATCAGCTTCAGCGCCATCAGCCACACGGCCACAAAGCTGCCTACCATCATGCCCATGGCACCCACGCTGCCAAAGAAGTGCAACGGACGTGAAACATATTTCAGCAGGAACCGGATCGTGATCAGATCGAAGAAGACGCGGATCGACCGTCCAATGCCGTAATGTGAGACCCCACGCTCGCGGTTCACATTCTTGATAGGGATCTCACAGATCGACGCGCCATACCAGCTCGCCAGCGCGGGGATGAAACGGTGCAGCTCTCCGTAAAGCGGGATGGCGTGGATCACTTCACTGCGATACGCCTTGAAGGTGGTGCCAAAGTCATGGATGTCTACGTCACTGAGTTTTGCCATGAGCCAATTGGCGATGCGGGAGGGGATGCGCCGCATCACAAAATTGTCGATGCGTTGCTTGCGCCATCCGCTCACCACGTCATAGCCCTCGGCAAGCTTTTCCAAAAACAGCGGGATGTCATCTGGATCGTGTTGCAGATCACCATCCATGGCGATGATGTACTCGCCGGTCGCATGATCGAATCCGGCGGCAAGCGCGGGCGTTTGGCCAAAGTTGCGGCGCAATTTGACCACCGCTACCCGGCTGTCCACGGCCAGAATGTCCTTCAGCAGCTTGAACGTATTGTCTGTGCTGCCATCATCCACCAGCACCAGTTCAAAGCTCTCGCCGGTGTTTTCCATCACCCCGGTCAGGCGGTCATAGAGAACAGTTACGTTCTCCTCTTCATTGTGAAAAGGCACAACTATTGAATATTTGGGCATGAAGCTTTGATTATAAAGCGAAATAGCAGGATCCTGCTCGGGTTTTGCGGTGCGCAACCAGCTAGTTACTGCGCTTATCTCCCCACTTTTTGCGGGTTCATCTACTTCAAACGCATCGATTCGCGGCTCTAAATACCGGAATAAACAAATTTGATACAACTTTGCCGTAAGTTCTCTTTTCACAGTAGATATACACGGAGAAAGCATGAGATTCAGCGGCAAGGTGTGTCTGGTGACAGGCGGGGGCTCGGGCATTGGGCGAGCCACATGTGAACGTTTTGCCCGTGAGGGCGGCAAGGTGGTCATCATTGATTCCAATGAGAAGCACGGAAATGACACAGTCGGAGCTATCACCACGGCCGGCGGAGAGGCGATCTATGCCAAGGCGGATATCTCTCAGCCTGAGCAGATCCAGGCTTCAATCCAGACAGCACTCGCGAAGTGGGGGCGAATCGATATCTTAGTCAACAATGCCGCCATGATGACTTTTACGCCCGTTGTCGAGCTCCAGGTCGCAGATTGGGACAAAGTTATGGCTGTGAATCTGCGATCGGTATTCCTCTATTGCAAGCTCTGCGTTCCCCATATGGACCACGGCGCGATCGTGAATGTCAGTTCCGTGCACGCGCACGAGACGACCGCGAATGTAGCTCCTTATGCGGCCTCGAAGGGCGGCATGGAGGCTTTCACCCGGGCCCTCAGCCGTGAGGAAGCCGCACAGAAGTTCCGAGTGAATTGCGTCGCCCCCGGCGCCGTGGATACTCCTATGCTTTGGGCAAACCCTAATGTGAAATCCGGTGCGGAAAAGATCACCGGAGCCATTGGCAAGCCCGAAGACCTTGCCGCGGCCATCTGTTTCCTGGCTTCAGACGAAGCAAAGTACATCAACGGCACCACCCTGGTAGTGGACGGCGGGAGGCTTGACATCCTGTGACAATGAACGGCTGCCTGGGCTCACGCTTCATGTTCGCGACCGGTATTGAAAATAGTTATCCCACCATCGCACTTCCAGATGGCACCGCCAAACGCGTGGATGAGATGGAAAAATGCGGCCATTACAAATGCTGGAAAGACGATCTTCGCCTGGTGGATGAAATGGGCATCCGTTTTTTGCGTTACGGCCCGCCTTATTACAAAACCCACCTTGGCCCAGGAAAATACGACTGGAGCTTCACGGATGAGGTGTTTGCGGAGATCAAACGGCTGGAGATCGAACCGATCGTCGATCTATGCCATTTTGGCGTGCCCGACTGGGTAGGCAACTTTCAGAATCCAGATTGGCCAAAATACTTCGAGGAATATGCTGCGGCGTTTGCGAAACGCTATCGCTGGGTGCATTTCTATACGCCCGTGAATGAGATATTCATCGCCGCGCTCTTTTCCGGCATGTATGGCTGGTGGAACGAACGGCTGTCGAGCGATCGTGCCTTTGTCACCGCGCTCAAACATCTTTGCCAGGCGAATCTTCGGGCTATGCGGGCGATCTATTCGCTGCAGCCGAATGCGGTCTTCATCCAAAGCGAATCCTCAGAGTACTTCCACGCTGACAATCCTGATTGCCTTGAAGAGGCGCACTTTATGAATGAGCGCCGCTTCCTCTCACTCGACCTGACGTATGGCTATCCCATGAACGCCGCTATGTATCAATACCTGACCGACAACGGCATGACCCGGGAAGAATTCAAGTGGTTCCATGAAAAGCCGCTCAATGCGCGCTGCGTGATGGGCAACGATTATTACGTCACTAACGAGCATCTGGTACATAGCGATGGCTCGATCACTCCCGCGGGCGAGATATTCGGTTACTACGTGATCACGCACCAGTATTTCCAGCGATATCGCATCCCAGTCATGCACACCGAGACCAACATTCAGGACGCTGAGGCCGCGCCTAAGTGGCTGCGCAAGGAATGGGCGAACCTGCTGCGGCTTAAAGAAGATGGTGTGCCTCTCTTTGGCTTTACCTGGTATAGCCTCACTGATCAAGTGGATTGGGACACTGCCCTGCGCGAAGATGCCGGGCGCGTGAATCCATTGGGACTCTACGATCTTGAACGCAAGATCCGGCCGGTGGGTGAGTGCTACCGCGAGCTGATCAAAAAGTGGCAGGACATCCTGGATTCCGATTACAACGGCGGGCTGATCGGGGAGCGGATCGCCTAGTCCGAACTCTTGACCACGTGCCGGGCTACAGGCTGGCACCGAGGGGGATATATACCGGGTACCCCCCCCACCCCCCTGGGATATCCCTGGAATCAACAACTTAGGTGGGGGAATATCCCCTGGATATCTGTGGAAAACCCTGTAAGCGCTTTGTTTTCAATGAGCAGGTTGGGGGATATTTGAGGGGTATCCCCCTGAAAGCTGGTTGGGGCTTGCTTGCAAGCGACGGAAACTGAGAATATTCGCTTTTTGTTCGAGTGTCAAGTGCCCGTTTAGGCTCCAAAGGAGTGCCGGGTGAGCCCCTCGTAAGATTTTTTCCGAGTTCCGCAGGCACGACACTCCCGCCGCCTTCGCATAACCTGGATTGCAGTCGGGTGAATCAGGACCACGACCAGTCAGGGCACGGCTTCAGCCGTGCCGATCCGTCCGACCGCAACCGGGGTCCCCAACGAGCGCAGCTCCTTGGGGTGGGAGCAGCGAGGAATCCGCAGGTGCTGGGCAGCGATCAAGTGGGTCACCCGTAAAGCAAAGACAAAATGAGATTGTCATTCTGAGCGCAGCGAAGAATCCCCCTTACAACCACGATCAGACAGGGCACGGCTTCAGCCGTGCCGATCCGTCCGCAACCGTGAGTGCCGGGTTATTGTGTGTGAAAGGGCCCAGGGCTAAAGCCCCTGTAATAATTTGATTTTTCACCCGACTAAAGTCGGGTGCCCTTGGGGGACAAGGCCCTTTTAAAATTTGAATGAATACCGCTTTCTTGTCGTACAAGGTTGCTGGGTTTGACCTCCCTTCCCGCAAAATTTAAGCTACAGAGTTCCTTATAGGCGCGCGGAGCACCTGGGCGCGCATCTTTTATCCGTCTAGAGAGCATTCATGTCGGTATTCAAATTTAAAGGCGTCGACTTCATCGAACTCGACTCCCTGCTGACCGAGGATGAGCTCCTCGTCCGCGACAATACCCGCCGCTTCATTGAAGAAAATGTCATCCCCATCATCGAGCAGTGCAATCGCGATGGCCGCTTTCCCCGCGAATTGGTGAAGCCCATGGGTGAACTTGGCTTCTTCGGCGCCAACCTCAAGGGCTACGGATGCGCCGGCATGGGCAACGTGGAATATGGGCTGGTCACGCAGGAGCTCGAGCGGGGTGACAGCGGACTGCGTTCTTTCGTCAGCGTTCAGTCTGCGCTCTGCATGTATCCCATTTATGCCTTTGGCAGCGATGAGCATAAGAATAAATACCTGCCGGGAATGGCGAAGGGCGAGATCCTTGGCTGCTTCGGCTTGACCGAGCCCGGCTTCGGCTCCAATCCCGGCGGCATGAAGACGCGCGCCAGGAAAGATGGCAATGAGTACGTTCTCAACGGAGAGAAGATGTGGATCACCTCCGGCAGCATCGCCGATATCGCCATCATCTGGGCAAAGGTGGAGGACCAGGACAACCTTGTCCGCGGTTTCATCGTTGAGACCGATCGCAATGGCTTTAAAGCCGACGACGTGCACGGTAAATGGTCTTTGCGAGCCTCCGTGACCTCCGGTCTGGCGCTGCAGGACGTTCGCATCCCGGCCAGCAATTTGCTTCCCGGATCGGGCGGGCTTAAGTCCCCCCTGATGTGCCTGAATCAGGCGCGCTACGGGATCGCCTGGGGCGCGGTGGGCGCCGCCATGTCCTGCTATGACACCGCCCTGCAATATGCAAAAGTACGGAAGCAATTCAGGGACTCCCCCATCGCATCGCACCAGCTCATCCAGGAAAAGTTAGTTTGGATGATCAACGAGATCACCAAGGCGCAGTTGCTCGTCCTACAAGTGGGACGCCTGAAGGATGCGGACAAAGTGCAGCACCAACACATCTCCATGGCAAAACGGAACAACGTGTGGATGGCTTTGGAATGTGCGCGCCTGGCGCGGGACATCCTGGGCGCGAATGGGATCGCCGACGACTATCCCATCATGCGCCACATGATGAATCTGGAGTCGGTCAAGACCTATGAAGGCACGCATGACATTCACACGCTGATCATCGGATCCAGCATCACTGGAATTGACGCGTTCTAGAAATGTACTCCGGAGGAAGCATGGCAGCAGCCAGCCCAACAGAATTGAAACGCGGACTTGAGTACGATCTCGCGCTGGAATTTGTGCGCGTGGTGGAAGAAGCCGCGATCGAGTCCGCCAAGACCATGGGCGAAGGCAACGCCGATAAAGCCGATAAAGCGGCGGTGGAAGCGATGCGCCACGTCATGGACACCGTGCCGATGGACGGGACCATCGTGATCGGCGAAGGCGAGCGCGATGAAGCGCCCATGTTGTATATCGGCGAAAAAGTCGGCGCGAAGCCGAATGGCGCCAAGTATCCGGAAGTGGACATTGCGGTGGATCCGCTTGAAGGCACAAACTTGTGCGCCACTGGAGCACCCAACTCCATCACGGTGCTGGCCGCTTCTGAGCATGGCGGCTTATTGAACGCCCCCGATTGCTATATGGAGAAGCTCGTGGTGGGCGCGCCCTCGCGGGATTATGTGGACTTGGACGCGCCCGTGAAGGACAACCTGAAGCGCATTGCGAAAAGTCTGGATCGCAAAGTGGATGATCTGGTGATTGTCGTTCTTTGATCGTCCTCGCCATAAGAAGTTGATGGATGAGATTCGCGCCGCGGGCGCGCGCATCCGGCTGATCACGGATGGCGACCTCTCCGCCGGTATCGTGACTGCGGTCATGGGAACCGGTGTGCACGCGGTGATGGGGATCGGTGGGGCCCCGGAAGGCGTGATCACCGCCGCTGCCATGCGTTGCCTGAACGGAGAGATCCTGGCACGGTTGGTGGTCAACACTCCAGAACTGGAAGAAAGGGTCTTGCGCATGGGGATCAAAGACCCTAAAAAGATTTATCGAGCCGAGGATCTTGCGCCAGGAAAAGACATCATCTTCGCCGCCACCGGAGTCACCGACGGAACTCTTCTCAAAGGCGTGCGCTTTTTCGGCGACGGCATCCGTACCCAGTCGCTGGTGATGACGCGCGAGACCGGCAAGGTCCGCTTTGTGGACAGCATCCACGTGGACAAAGGGCCGAACTTTAAGGTCCGGTTTTAAACTCTAAGGTGCGGTTTTGAACTTTAAGGTCCGGTTTTAAGAGAAACTCACTTCGTCGCAGTCGGCTCCAAGATCGGCGGCCACTCGATCGCCGACCCTTGAAATAAAGGTTTGCAGTCTTCCAGGCGCTTGGTTCCGTCATTCACGTGGAAATTCAGCCGTTTACCGCTCGGGCTATGGCTCCATAATGAGACCCCCGCGTATTCGCCGTCGTGGCGCAACACGTAGAAAACCATTTCCAGGAATCGAAGCTTGCGCATGTCATTGTTGTGGTTGCGGGCGATGCGGCGCAATGCGTCCATGCCCGCTTCTTCCGGCGTCATGCCTTTGCGCATGTTCTCCACAATGGTGTGAGCTCCGGCGATCTTGATGTTCTCTTCGCCGGTCCCGGTCGCGCCCGCCGATCCAATCTCCTGATCGCAAAAACATCCCGCGCCGATGATGGGCGAATCCCCCACGCGCCCGGCGATCTTCCACGCTAACCCGGATGTTGTAGTGCCCGCGGACATCTCTCCTTTCTCATTCACCACCGAACAATGGATGGTGCCTGTCGGCGGGAAAAGGATGTTCTCAACCGCGTGCAGCCGCAACTCTTGCGGGATCCCCACCTCGGCCGCGGCTTCATAAAGCTGCTTTGCCCGTTGCTGAAGCGCCTGCGGCTTGTATTCCGGGACCTGCACCGGCGGCTTCCAATTCGGATCGCTGATGCCCGGGCCCCAACTGTCTTTGTCAGACATTGTCTCCTTCCAGAGCAGCCAGGTGAGCCGAGAGTGATCGGTCAAGAGATTTTCTTTGGGAAAGCCGTGCGCTACCGCGAACCTGGTGGCGCCCTCACCCACCAGCAGCAGATGATTCGTCCTCTCCATCACCAGCCGTGCCACTTTACTCACGTTCTTGATGTTCCGCACGCCTGCCACCGCGCCCGCGCGACGCGTGGGCCCATGCATCACGCAGGCATCCAGCTCCACTTCGCCATCTTCATTCGGCAGTCCACCCAACCCAACACTTTCATCGTTCGCATCATCCTCCTGCGTGCGCAGCGTCTCGATCACCGCATCCATAGTGTCGTGACCCTGCTGCAACAGCGCATAGGCTCGCTCTGAGCTCTGATTGCCTGTGTGCTTGGAGATGATGACCGGCTTCTTGGGACCAACCAATTCGCGTTGGGATTTCGACCGCTGCGAGTCCTGCCGCTTCGAGGTCTGTGATTCCGAGGTGCCGGAAACGGCGAGCGATGCTGATGTGAGCGCTATGCCCGAGAGGAATTTTCTGCGATCCATGATGCCCCCGCGATGAACAATCTACAGCGCGGGCAGGATAACAAATTTTCAGTCAAGCCACGGTGCGTTTTAGCTGTCCGCAGGCGGCGTAGATGTCTCGCCCGCGCGGCCGGCGAATGAAAGCGGGAACGCCTGCGTCCATCAAAACCCGCTGAAAGTCCCGGACTCGCTGATCACTGGGCGTTTTGAACGGGACCTCCGGCCCAGGATTCCATGCGATCAAGTTCACCTTTGCCTGCAATCCACGCACGATCCCTGCAACCTCGCGCGCATTCTCAGGAAAATCATTTTCTTCTCCCAGCAACACATATTCAAAGGTGAGCTTCTCTCGATTGCGCAACGGAAAAGCTTTGGCTGCTTCGCGAAGCGCATCAATGTTCCACTTCTTATTGATCGGCATCAGCTTGGAGCGTGCCGGATCATTTGACGCGTTCAGCGAGATTGCCAGCTTCGGACGCACCGGCTCCTTCGCCAGATCGTAGATGCGGGGAACGATACCGGAAGTTGAGACCGTCATGCGCGATTCCGCAAAGCCAACGCCTTCCACCAGCAATCGCACCGATCCGATCCAGTTGTCGTAATTGTGGAAAGGCTCACCTTGTCCCATGAATACGATATTCATGCGTTCGCGTTCAAGGTCCACCTGATGATCATTCAGCACCACCATCACCTGGCCCACGATCTCGCCGGGCGTCAGGTTTCGCTTCAGGCCGAGCAGAGCTGTCAGACAGAACTGACAATTGACCGCGCAACCCACTTGGCTGGAGACGCAGATGGTTGAACGGGAGTATCCCTTTGCCTCAGAGCCGGCGCTGGATCCGTCACCCTCTTCTCCGTCGTCACCTTCCGGCATCCAGACGGTCTCGACGCTTTGGCCATCGGGAAATTGCAGCAGGTAGCGGATGGTGCCATCGATTGAGGTGAACTTCTTCTCGATGTGCGGCAATTCGACGCGATAGCCCGCCTGAGCAAGTTTTTCGCGAAAAAGCTTCGGCAGAGGGCTTAACTGATCCAAGTGAGTCTTACGCTCCCGATAGAGAGCCTGAAAGAGCTGTTTGCCCCGAAAAGCGGGTTCGCCGAAGTCTTTCGCAAGCACTGTAAGTTGCTGAAGGGAAAGACCCAATATGTTGGTCGGCGGAGGTTTCATGGAGCATCCAATTACTTATCCGAGAGTTCCTGCTACCATTTGCACAGTTTCTGGTGCATATCGACATAAGTGCTGCAAGTGATTGATTCCATTGTACAAGCAGTTCCGGCAGGGCGTCTTTCAGTGTGAAACAATTTAAACCTCCCGCAACCCAGGGGATTTAGGAGACCGATGGTAGCCGACATTCGAAGCATCCGCAAAACCGTACTACCGAACGGCCTCACCATCCTGACTGAAGAGATGAAACACATTCGTTCGGTCTCCATCGGAATCTGGGTCAAGACCGGTTCCCGCCATGAAGATGCTGAGGTGAACGGGATCTCACACTTTGTGGAGCACATGGTATTCAAAGGCACCCAGACGCGTACCGCCCTCGATATCGCCCGGCAAATGGACTCCATTGGCGGCAACATGGATGCTTTTACCGGCAAAGAGACCATCTGCTTCAATGCTAAAGTTTTAGACGAACACCTGCCCATCGCGTTTGACGTTTTGAGCGATCTGGTCCTCAACCCTACCTTTGACTCTAAGGACATCACTCGTGAGAAAAGCGTGATCCTGGAAGAGATCAAGATGGATGAAGACAATCCCGACTACCTGGTCCATGAGATCTTCACCCAGAATTTTTTTAAGGACCATCCCCTGGGCAAGCCGATCCTGGGAACAAAGGACACTATCAAGCCGCTCACGCAGGAGGCGGTGCTCAAGTTCTACAAAAGCCGTTTTATTCCTGCGAATCTCATCATCTCGGCTGCCGGAAGTCTGGATCACGATCAGCTTATCGACCTTGTTGCCAAGCGCTTTGAGCACCTGAAAGCTGCCCCAAGCAACCTAGTGGAGATGCCGCCCCGCATCGTCGCCAAAATGACCACCCGAAACAAGAAAGCTTTAGAGCAGGTTCAGATCTGCGTGGGAGTACCCTCGCCGCATATCTCTCATGAGCGCCGCTATGTCTCTTACATTCTGAACACCATGCTGGGTGGCGGGATGAGTTCGCGGCTCTTCCAGAAGATCCGAGAAGAGCAAGGCCTGGCATATGCCATTTACAGCGAATTGAATCCTTTCCGCGACACCGGATGCATGCTGGTCTATGCGGGAACTTCAAGGGAGACAGCAGCAGATGTGGTGCGCTCCATTGCCGAGCAGTTCAGGGGCATCAAGAGCGACGCGATCCCGGAAGACGAACTTCGCCGCGCTAAGGACCAGATGAAGGGTAGCTTGATGCTGAGCTTGGAATCCTCCACCGCGCGCATGTCAAACCTGGCGCGTCAGGCAATGTACTTTGACCGCTTTTTTGATCTCGATGAGATCGTGCAACGGGTAGAAGCCGTGACGGCGGAAGATCTGGTCTCACTCGCACAAGAGATGTTCCAGCCAGAATCGATTGCGGTGACCGTGCTCGGCAATCTGGACGGCCTGAAACTCTCGCGCGAACTTGTTGCCTGCTGACCCTCGCCTGGACTGACAAATTTCGTTGGCTTGAATGACACATTTTGTCAATCTCCGCTTCTGGGCGCCTTTCTCGTCCTACGAGACATCGCCTATTCCCTTTAGTCTCCACACTCGCCTAAAATAAATTTCTCGCCTCACGATAGGCCTCAATTGGAAGCCGAGTTGCTCTTATCCAGGGTAAGACCCTGTTTTTAACTTAGCTCCACACAGATCCACACATCCCTAACCAGATAAGGACAAACACCTGTGATGCGTAAACAAAAAGGTTTTTCACTGATCGAACTGCTGATCGTTGTAGCGATCATTTTAATCATTGCCGCTATTGCGATCCCCAACCTGCTGCGCTCGCGTATTGCCGCGAATGAGGCATCCGCCGTGGGTTCACTTCGCACCATCAACACCGCTGAAGTGACCTACCAGTCCACCTATCCTGACCAGGGCTTCAGCTGCTCATTGGCTTCGCTCGGCGGTACAGGCACACCCACATCCAGCAGCGCGGGCTTGATCGATGCGAC
>JBBSFV010000017.1:0-56533 GCA_038254775.1 Terriglobales bacterium
AGCAGCGATGGTTTCTCTACTAGTAACTCCTTTGTTTTCAAATTTATGGCTATAAACCATTTGTTTTCAAATTTTTGCGGCACCTTAGTTGTGTTCCGGCCCTTTGTTTTCAAATTTTTATAGGCTCTCCCGGGGGGGGGGTACCCCCCCCAAGGAACCACACTCAGCAACGCAGCTTTGCATTAGACCTGATACACTAGTACTACGCTTTTCCTCGCGGACCGATCTGCGCGGCTCTAATGGTCTGAACCTGAGATCACCGGATCTGCCCCTTCTACCTCCATTTTGTTCAGCGTATATCCCAAAAGAACCACCGAATTGGTGCGACAACTAAGTCGCCAAAAGACCAAAGCAAGTCACGCGGTGACTCCGCCATTCAGAAAGACACATAGGAACATTTGCAACATTTTTCAGAACTACCGATTTCAACCTACCTCCAACAACAATTAACCAAAGCTGAGTTTGTGACCCCCACCGCCGTGCAGGCAAGCACCATTCCGCACGCCATCCTGGGCAAGGATATCCTTGCCACGGCGCAGACTGGCACCGGCAAGACCTTGGCATTCCTGGTCCCCATCGCTGAGCAGTTGCTCAAGCGCGAGGAAGCGGGCGAAAAATTCAACGGCATTGTGGCTTTAGTGCTGGTTCCTACCCGCGAGCTGGGGATCCAGGTCGCCGAGCAGTACAACCTGCTTCGTGGCAAAAGACTGGCGCCACCGGCACTGGTGATCGGCGGTACTCCGGAGAAGAAGCAGATCCAGCAATTGCGGACTGCGCAACTGGTGGTCGCCACCCCCGGCAGGTTGGAAGACTTCCTTTCCCGCGGTATCGCCAAACTGAACACGGTAAAGATCCTGGTACTGGATGAATCAGACCGCATGCTGGATATGGGATTCATCCCCGCCATCCGCCGCATCGCCTCCAAGCTGCCCAAGGCCCGCCAGACGATGTGCTTCTCGGCGACTCTGGAAGCGTCTGTTGTCCATTTGATCGCTGATTACCTGAAGAATCCTGTGCGTTTGAGTTTTGGCTCCACATCCAAACCGAATGCCAGCGTGACTCTGCATGCGTATGAAGTGGCCACCAACCAGCGCATGGCGCTGCTGCAGAAGCTGTTGGCGGGTGAGACCGGCCGGGTGCTGATCTTTGCCCGTACCAAGCGCAATACTGAGCGTTTGGCCAAGCAGTTGATGCGCGATGGCTTCTCGGCAACCATGATCCATGGTGATCGTTCGCAGGGCCAGCGCAATGCTGCATTGGCGGACTTCCAGGAAGGTCGCATCAACATTCTGGTCGCCACCGACGTTGCTTCGCGCGGCATCCATGTGGACGACGTAAGTCACGTGGTCAACTACGAACTGCCGGAGCTGGCTGAAGACTTGATCCATCGGGTAGGAAGAACAGGACGCGCCGGCGCCACCGGCAAGGCTTCTGTATTTTTCGCTCCGCAGGACCGCCGAGACTTCAATCAGATGGAACGCACACTCGGCATCAAGATGGAACGCATGACTGTGGACGGCGACCTTGCCGTGGAACAGCGTCCCGGCCCGGTGCAAGTGACCGGCCGCGCGGTGCCCGCAAGCACCGGTTCCAAGATGATGCGCTTGCCCGGAGAAGTCCTGCAGCGCCATTCCAACGCATAGGGCAGAACATCTTCAACAGAGGCACGCTTCGGCGTGCCTTTCTTCTTTTCCATTTAAACTAGAGCTACCGGTCCCGTGTCTTTACTCGATCATCTCAACCCTGAACAACGTGAAGCGGCTGCACACGTGCACGGCCCCTTGCTGATCCTGGCGGGTGCGGGCTCGGGGAAGACGCGCGTCATCACCTATCGCATCGCCAATCTGGTGGAGAACCACCGAGTGGCGCCGGACTCCATCCTCGCCGTCACCTTTACCAACAAAGCCGCAGCGGAGATGAAGGAGCGTGTCACCAAACTGGTTGGCGGAATGTCCTTGGCGCAGCCGACCATCGCTACCTTCCACTCATTCTGTGTGCGGGTGCTGCGCCGGGACATCGAAGCCCTGAAGGTCGGCGACTCCGGCCACACCCGGCAATTTGCCATCTATGACGAATCGGACCAGCAGGCGATCGTGAAGCAGGCGATGAAGCGCCTGGGCATCGATGACAAGCTGCTCACGCCGCGTACCGTGCTTTCACGGATCTCCTGGGCGAAGAACCACATGCTGGACCCGCAGGAGATCTACCTGCAATCCGCGGACCCCAAGACCGAGCGCGTGGCACACATCTATGAGATCTACCGGAAGGAGCTGCGCAAGGCGAATGCCCTCGACTTCGACGACCTGCTGCTTGAGACCGTACGCCTGCTGAAGTCGAGCGCTGAGGTGCGCGAGAAATACAATCGCCGCTTTGAGTTCATCTTGATCGACGAATATCAAGATACGAACCGCCCGCAATACGAGTTGATGAAGCTTCTGGCAGGGAGCCACCACAATATCTGCGTGGTGGGTGATGAGGACCAGTCGATCTATTCCTGGCGCGGTGCTGACATCAAGAACATCCTCGATTTTGAAAAGGATTTTGGCCAGACCAAGGTCATCCGCCTCGAACAGAATTACCGCTCCACTCAGGTCATCTTGGAAGCCGCGTCTTCGGTGGTCTCGAATAACAAGCAACGCAAAGGCAAGAACCTGTGGACGGAGCGCCAGGGTGGCGGCAAGATCGGATATTACGAAGCGCCGGATGGCGAGAATGAATCGCTTTTCGTCGCCGACTATATCTCGAGTTATCTGAAGCAAGATGCGCACGAGCGGGATGAGCCCGCGCGGGCGGCGGTCCTGTATCGCACCAATTCGCAATCGCGGTTGTTCGAAGAATCGCTGCGCCGCTATGGGCTGAAGTACAACGTGGTGGGCGGATTCTCTTTCTATGAGCGCGCGGAGATCAAAGACATGGTCTCCTACCTGAAGCTGATCTCAAATCCCAACGATTCCATCGCATTGTTACGTGTAGTGAACACCCCTACCCGCGGCATTGGCAGAAGCACTCTTGACACCATCGAGCGCATCGCGCTTGAGACCGGATTGCCGCTATGGCCCGCCATCCAGCACGTGGTCAGAGAAAGATTATTGCCCGCCCGCGCCGTGGCCGCGCTCAAGAATTTTGTTGAGATCATTGACGATGCGCGCGCCATGCTCTTCGGCAGCTTTACCCAGCGACTGAGTGATACAGCGCAGCCGGATGAAGAAGCCGACACGAACTTTCCAACGGACGAAGAGGAGGGCTCCACCTCCTTCGATTTCGATGATCACGAACCCCATGAGCTTTCAGCTTCAGCTTCGCACCCGGAGATCTCAGAGGGAGATCCAGGCGGCCAGGATGCGATTGAAGGCTTTCGCGCGCCCGGCGGGACCGCCACCTTGCCTGAGGTGCTGAAGTTCCTCATCGACCGCACCGGATACATCAAGCAATTGGAGGAGGAGGCAACGCCTGAAGCCATTGGCCGCATTGAGAACCTGCAGGAATTAGTGAACGCGGCGCGCGATTCACGCGATCGCGCGGAGACCCTCGACGAATTCCTCGACCACGCCGCGCTTTCCAGTGACACCGACAAATATGACGCCAACTCCCATGTCACGCTCATGACGCTGCACTCCGCCAAGGGGCTGGAATTCCCGCTGGTGGCACTGGTCGGCCTGGAAGAAGGCTTATTCCCGCACTCGCGCACCTTGCTTGATCCTGAGGGCTTGGAGGAAGAGCGCCGGCTCTGTTATGTGGGCGTCACCCGCGCCATGGACAAGCTGATCATCAGCCGTGCCCGATATCGCCGTCGCTATGGCAATGACATGCCGGAGGCAAGTATCCCCTCGCGGTTCCTGGAAGAGATCCCTCAGCACCTGCTTGAGGAGATCGGCGGCGGCAAGAGCCGATCCCGCAACGTCTCCCATGAACGTGGTGAGACCCATTACAGCTATGAGGATGAGGACCAGAGCAAGACTTACTCACCGCCCCGCGCGGTATCGGCCAGGAAGAAACCGGATCTTGCCGGCGGTAAGACCTATAACTCGATCGACAATATCGCTGATTTTTTTGCCTCCCGGGGAAAGAGATTCGAGCGCCCCAAAGTGCCCGTTCCTGAGCCCTCCGGGCGCAAGGGATTCCGCCCCGGGCAAAAGGTGCGGCACCCCAAATATGGCGAAGGCACCGTGTTTCATCGCGAGGGAGAAGGTGATACCGCCAAGATTACGGTACAATTTCCTCGCTTCGGATTGAAAAAATTAGTGGAGAAGTACGCGCAGCTGGAAAAAGCTTAGGCGCGAAAAAGAGACCCTTTGAGTAAACACTTTTTAAAAAAAATCACCTTCGTCATCGTCCTCTTGATGGCAGTTGCAGTGTTCGCGCAGCGGCCCACCGATTTCAAGGACATGGACTCCGTGAAGGTCCTTTATCTGGCGCCTATGATCGGCGATGACCAGAACATGGCGCGCTTCCGCGCCGCGCTTAAGTGGGAACTGGTGCGCAACGGCTTTGTGGTGATCGAGAAAGCAGAAGGCGCGGACGCCACGTTGATCCTGGAATTTGCCTCAGACAAAAAAGGCAGCGAGTACACGGTGGAGACCCATGCCAATCTGGACGCGGGGGCCACCAACCGCGCATCGTGGAACAATGGCGGCGCCAAATCCGGGACCGACCTTGAGCGCTTGTTGAATGACCGGGCAAAGTTCATCGCACAATCTTTGAAGACTTATAAATTCGACGTCGTAATCAAGAAGCAGGAAAAGAATGAGAAAGAGGCGAAGCACTAATGGCTGACACCAGGAAACTTGTGAAGGAAGATCGTAAAAAGGCGAAACGGACCGCGCGCAAAAAAGCCGCGCCAAAGGCGAAGCGTACCGGAGCGCGCGGCGCGAACAAAAAGAAGGTCAAGAAAGCAACCCGCACGGCTAGCAAGCGCTAAGAGTGATCAGGGCCGCAGCTTAGCTGCGGTCCTGTACCTTCTAATGGAGGAGCAACCCGCTGGCTTCCCAACTGTTCGCAAAAAAATCCATTGACAAGCTGATCGCAGACTCCGAGAACCCGGAGACGCGGCTTAAGAAGACGCTTGGCCCCATCTCCCTTACGGCCCTCGGGATCGGCGCCATCATTGGCAGCGGCATCTTTGTCCTCACCGGCACGGCGGCAGCGGGGGAACACTTTGAGGTCCCATCCATCCTGCATGCGCAGGTCATGGATCTGATCTGGAACCTCATTCATACCGGCAGCGCCGCCGGGGCGCTCCTGCATGGGCGGCCTCCAGCCGGCCCCGCGATCGCGCTCTCCTTCATCCTGGTGGCGATCGCCTGTAGCTTTGCTGGGCTCTGTTACGCGGAGCTTGCCTCCATGATCCCCATCGCCGGCAGTGCCTACACATATTCCTACGCGACGCTCGGTGAGATCGTTGCCTGGATCATCGGCTGGGACCTGATCCTTGAGTACGCTGTCAGCAACGTCGCCGTCGCCGTGGGCTTCGCGGGCTATCTGAAGGCGCAACTGGCGGCCTTTGGATTGGTGCTGCCGGATTCGATATCGAACCCTGTTTGGAGCGGTGGCAATTGGACTGGGTCCTATTTCAACATCCCCGCATTCCTGATCGTCTTCGTTCTCACGGTGCTATTGATCCGCGGGGTCCGCGAATCGGCGGAAGCGAACAACATTATGGTGGTGGTCAAGATCGGCGCGATCTTGATCTTCCTGGCGGTGGGTGGAATGCTGGTGAAGCCCGCCAACTGGCATCCGTTTGCTCCTTCGGGATTCGCGGGAGTGCTCACCGGCGGAGCCATCATTTTCTTCACCTATATAGGTTTTGATTCCGTTTCCACCGCTGCGGAGGAATCCAAGAATCCGCAGCGAGATCTGCCCATCGGCATCATCACCTCGTTGATCGTCTGCACCATCCTCTATGTCTCTGTCGCCCTGGTGCTGCTGGGCATGATGCCGTACACAACCTTCCGCACCGGGGACGCCGCCGCTGCTCCGGTGGCATACGCACTACAAACTTTGGGCGCTCGCCCTCTTTTCCGCTCCATCATCATCATCGGCGCGCTCACGGGTATGATCTCCTCCCTCCTGGTTTTCCAGTATGGGCAGACTCGTATCTGGTTTGCCATGTCGCGCGATGGATTACTGCCCAAGATCTTCTCCGTCGTCCACAAGAGGTTTAAAACGCCGCATTGGTCCACGTGGATTGCGGGAGCGGCGGTCGGCATCCCCGCGGGCCTGGTCGATATCGGCGATGCCGCTGACCTCTCCAACATCGGCACGCTCTTCGCCTTCTCGCTGGTGTCGCTCGGAGTGATCGTACTGCGCAGGACACAGCCGGAGCGGCCGCGCGGCTTCCGCGTCCCCTTTGTTCCGATATTTCCCATGATCTCCATCGTGCTCTGCGTGGGACTGATGAGCGGACTTACGGTGATCACGTGGATTCGCTTCTTTGTCTGGCTCGTGATCGGCCTGGTCATCTATTTCCTGTACAGCCGTCGCCACAGCGAATTCGCGCGCGTGTAGTGGCCTCGTGAATCCTGATCCCGAGCATCTTTCGCCCAGCACCTATGTTCTGAGATTGCCCAAGGCGGAGCTGCATCTCCATCTGGAAGGCACGGTCAGCGCAGCAACACTTTCTGAACTGAGCAAACGGCACAACAAGCCGCTTGCCGTGCCCAACAATCGCTATGCCCCAGACCCTAACAGTGGCAAAGAACTGACTGAGGCCGACGTTCACCGCCTCTACAACTACGAAGACTTCTCCGGCTTCATGCTGGCGTTCAAGGCAGTCACTGAGCGCCTGCGTACCGCGGAAGATTATGAGCTGATCACTTACAACATGGTCCGACAATTGCGCGCGGACAATGTGCTGCACGCCGAGGTCTTTGTCTCCGTCGGCGTTGTCCTCTGGCGCGGCCAGGGATTCGAGCCACTCTTCGAAGGCATGGAACGCGGACGCATCACTGCCGAGCGCGACTTCGGCACCTCCGTCTATTGGATCTTTGACGCCGTTCGCCACTTCGGCGTGGAAGAAGCGCGCAAAGTGGTGGACCTGGCGGTAAAGTTCATGCCGCGCAACGTGGTCGGCATCGGCATTGGCGGCGACGAGCGCCGCGCCGGGGCAGAGATGTACAAGGACGTTTATGCGCATGCCCGCGAGCAGGGGTTGCGCTTGACTGCTCACGCCGGTGAGACGGTGGGTCCCGCGTCAATCTGGGCAGCCATCAATATCGGCGCGGAACGCATCGGGCACGGCCTGCACGCTATGGAAGACCGCGAGCTGGTGGAAATACTCGCGCACCGTCAGATCCCGATTGAGGCTTGCATCACCAGCAACGTGCGCACGGGATGCTGCGGCGGGCTGGACCACCATCCGGCGCGGAGGCTCTTTGATTCCGGCGTGATGATCACCTTGAATTCAGACGATCCCACAATGTTCCGCACCAGCATCGCCCGGGAATATCAGCTGGCGCATGAGGCGCTCGGCTTCACTGAAGAAGACCTGCGTGAGCTGGCGCGAAATTCTTTCGAGGCAAGCTTTTTGCCGGCGGAAAAGAAGTTGCAATTTTTGGAGATGCTGGATAAACAGCCATGAGATTTTTTCGATTTGTCCTCACTGTAATGCTTACGTGCGCTAGCGCATCAGCGCAGCGGGCATTCACTTTTGTTGCCACAAAACAGGATGTGGTATCGCAAAGGCTGCAATCCGCTCCCGGAAATAACAGTGAGCGGGAGCAGAAGATGGTGGAACTTTTCAAGCGAGCGAACTGTCCTGCGCTCGAAGAGCAAAAGATCAGTGGCTCCAAGCAGCCCAACGTGATCTGCACGGTAAAAGGGAATACAGACTCAGTGATCGTGGTGGGCGCGCACTTTGACAAGGTTGACCAAGGCGATGGCATCGTGGACAACTGGAGCGGAGCTTCTCTGCTACCGTCGATCCTCGAAACCATCCTCGCCGAGCCGCGCCGGCACACTTATGTCTTCGTTGCTTTCACGGCAGAAGAGGCGGGGCTGGTTGGTTCTGCGCAGTACGTGAAAAAGTTGTCAAAAGATCAGCTCGCCAAGATCCACGCCATGATCAATATGGACACGCTGGGGCTTGGTCCTACTGAAGTTTGGGGGTCTCATTCTGACAAGCAGTTGCTTGAGCTACTTTTCCGCATCGCGGCTGCACTGAAATCGCCATTGACTATCATGAATGTTGAGAATGTTGGTTCCACTGACGCCGAATCCTTCGCGGAAAAAAAGGTACCGCGCACGACATTGCATTCCCTCACTCAGGACACTTTGCCCATCCTGCACAGTTCCAAAGACAAGCTGGAAGCCATTCACATGGAAGATTATTACCGGTCTTATCGCTTGATCGCCGCTTATACGGTATACCTGGACGGGGCACTGAACTAGCATTGTTGCGGCACTGTCTCACCACGTACAATCATCCGTTTCCTAATTCATTCGCGCTGAGTCCCTCATGAAGAAGAGAGTCCGCAAAGCCGTTTTTCCCGCCGCGGGACTGGGCACCCGGTTCCTTCCCGCCACCAAAGCACAGCCCAAAGAGATGCTGCCGCTGGTGGACAAGCCACTGATCCAATATGGCGTGGAAGAAGCCATCGCCGCCGGGTGCGACCAGATCATCATCATCACCGGACGCGGCAAGACCGCGATCGAAGACCACTTCGACCACAGTTACGAGCTGGAAAAGATGTTGGAGGAGCGCGGCAAGACTGACCTGCTCACCATCGTGCGCCAGATCTCTGACATGATCCACGTGGCATACGTGCGCCAGAAAGAAGCCTTGGGGCTGGGACATGCAGTGCTCATGGCGCGTGAGTTAGTAGGCGATGAACCGTTTGCCGTCTTGCTGGCCGACGATGTCATTGATGCCCAGGTCCCTTGCCTGAAGCAGATGATCAACGCCTTTGAGGAGACTCAATCGTCCATCGTTGCCACGCAGCAGATCGACGGCCCCGCCATCTCTTCCTACGGCGTCATCTCCGGCGCCAGGACAAAGAAATTTGACGGACGGCTCTGGCAGGTCGATGACCTGGTGGAGAAGCCCAAATTGGAGGACGCGCCGTCAAACCAAGCCATCATTGGGCGCTACATCCTGACCCCGGAGATCTTTGAAGCGCTTGACCGGACTCCACTCGGCGCAGGAGGGGAGTTGCAATTGACTGACGGCATGCGCATGTTGCTCCAGACCCAGAAGCTCTACGGATACAACTTTGAAGGGATCCGCCACGATACAGGCGATAAGCTGGGCTTCCTCATGGCCACCGTCGAGTTCGCCCTGAAGCGCAAGGACCTGGGCGACGGCATGCGCGCCTACCTGAAAACCTTGAAGCTGTAACCGCAACACTTGCATCCAAAAGGGGTATATTCCTTCTATGGTTCGCGTTTTCTATCTTCGCTGCCTGCTGATTCTTGCGCTCGGAACCACCGCGCCGGCGCAGATACACGGAATTCCCGCCTCCGCATCGTCCCTGGCTGCGCCCACGCGATTCGGGATTCCGGCGAGCGTTTCTTCGCTGGGACCAAACGGCTTCTCTGATCCCACCGTCCCGCGATTTTCCAGCGTAGAACCAATGCTTGAGCCAACCATGCGTTTAGGCGGACGCCATCATCACCGCGACGACCAGTTTTTCCCGGTAGCGTATCCGGTGTATGTCTATCCTGCAATCTCCTACGATCCTGAACCGGAGGTGGTTCGCGCGCCCCCTCCCGCGGAGCCGCAGCGCATCATCGTTGAGATCCGTGACACTCGCGAGCAAAAGCCCGCGCCGCCGCAGCCGCCTGCAAAAGAAGAATCAAAGGATCTGCATGAGAAATCAGCCGCCCCCGAGCGCCCAAGTGATCCCGTTGTTCTCATTTATCTCGACGGCCATAAGCAGGAGATTCGCGATTACGCCATCATGGGCGGAACCCTCTTTGACTTGAGCGATGGCGGCACCAAAAAGATCCCACTCGACACTTTGAACATCGCCGCAACCAAAAAAATCAATGACGATCGCGGCGTGAGTTTCAAGGTTCCAGAGACCATGGCCAAGCGCTGATTTCACCTCCCGCCGCAACACTTGACTCTCTCGGGATGATGAGGGCATGAACCCTACGTAGACGGCTTGCAACACATTGGCTTTAGCTCTGTTGAAACACTTAAAAACGCCCTCTTCTGGCTACTGACTACTGGCTACTCCGTGCTATAATCAGCAGTACACTTCCAGTGGCTAAATTCTTGTAAATGCAGCTATTTACCGCGTTTGCGGCTGTTCTCAAAGCGAGCCGTAAATCGGGAATTTGCGCCACCCACACAGTGTCTGCAACCCAGCAACTTCAACGCAGGACGGCGAACTGACGAATGGCTGACGAACAGGACAAACTTCCGCTGGATCCGAACGCACCCGAGGGCGGTGGACCGCAGGGTCCGGGCGCTGCGAACATTGTTCCTATCAACGTGGAAGAGGAGATGCGCCGGTCGTATCTTGACTACTCCATGTCGGTGATCATTGGCCGCGCGCTGCCTGACGTGCGCGATGGCCTGAAGCCGGTGCATCGCCGCATCCTGCACACCATGAATGAGATGGGCCTTGCGCCCAACAAGAAGCACACCAAGTGCGCCAAGGTTGTAGGCCAGACCATGGGTGTCTATCACCCGCATGGCGACTCCGCCATCTATGACACCATGGTGCGCATGGCGCAGCCGTTCTCCTTGCGCTATCCGCTGGTGGATGGGCAGGGGAATTTTGGCTCGGTGGATGGCGACCCTCCAGCGGCGATGCGTTACACCGAGGCCCGCATGGCCCGCATGGCGCAGGAGCTGCTGGCGGATATCGACAAGGATACCGTCGATTTTCAGGCGAATTACGACGACTCCACCCATGAGCCCACCGTGCTTCCCGCGCGCTTCCCCAACTTGCTGGTGAACGGATCGAACGGGATCGCCGTGGGCATGGCAACCAACATCCCCCCCCACAACCTCACGGAGATCGTGACTGCCGCGATCATGATGGTGAACAACCCCGCCACCACCCTGGATGATGTTCTGACCGTCGTCAAAGGCCCCGATTTTCCCACCGGCGGCTACATCCACGGCAAGAGCGGGATCAAGCAGGCATATACCCATGGCCGCGGACGATTCCTTATGCGTGCCAAGGCCAAGATCGAGCCGCTGAATAAAGACCGGCAATCGATCGTGGTCACGGAGATCCCGTACCAGGTGAACAAATCGAAGCTGATCGAGCGCATCGCGGACTTGGTGAATGACAAGATCATCGATGAGATCTCTGATATCCGCGACGAATCCGACCGCGATGGCATGCGCATCGTCATCGAACTGAAGCGCAGCGCCGAGCCGCAGATCGTGCTCAATCAGCTCTACAAGCATACCCAGATGCAGGAAAGCTTCAGCATGATCTTTTTGGCTGTGGCCAACAGCCGCCCCAAAGAGATGGGCATCGTGCAGGCGTTGCAGTACTTTATCGACCACCGGATCGAAGTGGTCCGCCGCCGCACCAGCTACCTGCTCATGAAGGCGCGCGAGCGTGAGCACATCTTGGAAGGCTACAAGATGGCGCTGGATAATCTGGATGCCGTCATCAAGATCATTCGCGGCAGCGCCAGCCGCGCGGACGCCAAGGAAAACCTGCTTGCCGCCAGGTTTAAGATCGTCGACAAAGATATGCAGGCACGCCTCGGAGGCACTGAAGGCAGGCTCAGCAGCAAGCAGACCGACGCGATCCTGGAACTGCAGCTCTATCGCCTGACCCGCCTCTCGACCGACGAGATCCTCAACGAACTTGGTGAGATCCGTGCGCGTATCGCGGAATACGAAGCCATCCTCGCCTCAGACAAGAAACTGCGCGGCGTGATCGTGAAAGAGCTGCAGGAGATCCTCAAAGATCACGGTGGCGATAAAGATCCCCGCCGCACGGAGATCCAGGATGAAGCCGCCGAGCTGACCCTTGAAGACCTCATCGCCGACGAGCAGATGGCGGTCACCATCACCCATAGTGGATACATGAAGCGCACTCCGATCGTTACTTATCGCCAGCAACGCCGCGGAGGGACCGGGCGCAAGGGCGCGGGCATGCGTGAAGAAGATTTTGTGGAGCAGCTCATCATCGCCTCCACTCACAACTATCTCCTCATCTTTACCAATACCGGGCGCGTCTTCTGGCTCAAGGTCTATGAGATTCCGGACGTGGGCCCCGCCGGTAAAGGCAAGGCGATCGCGAACCTGGTGGCGTTGCAGCCCGGCGAGGCGGTGCGCGCCATCCTCAGCGTCAGTGATCTGGAAGAAGCAGGCAAGCACGTCTTCTTTGTAACCCGTTGCGGCAAGGTGAAGAAGACCGAGCTGAAAGATTTCTCCAACGTAATGTCACGCGGCATCATCGCCATCGGCATTGAGAAAGAAGATGAACTGGTCGCCGCTAAACTTACAGACGGCAATCAACTGGTATTCCTGGCTTCGCATGAAGGCATGGCGATCCGCTTTGACGAATCCAATGTCCGCTCCATGGGGCGCCCCGCCGCTGGGGTCCGCGGCATGGACCTGGATAAAGACGACTACATCGTCGGCATGGCCATCACTAACAAAAACGGCAAGAAAAAGGGCGAGTCTGAAGAGCCAATGCTGATCCTCTCGGTGACGGAGCAGGGCTATGGCAAGCGCACCCACGTGGATGAATATCGCCTGCAGACCCGCGGAGGCAAGGGCGTGATCAACGTGAAGACCACTACCCGCAATGGCAAAGTCAGCGGCATCATGCTGGTGGACGAACTCTCGGAGTGCATGCTGATCAGCCAGTTCGGCAAGATCATCCGCATTGACACCAAGCAGATCCGCGAAGCTGGCCGCTCTACCCAGGGTGTCCGACTCATCCACATGGACGATGGTGACAAAGTCGCCGCGGCCGTGGTGATCCCGAATGAAGAGAAGGTAGAAGAGATGCCAACGCTGCTGCAGTAACTCTCACTTTACTCAACAAAGGGCGCGAGCTTCGCGCCCTTTTTTATTTGGTGGCCAGAACGAGCGTCTCCGGCGTCGGCGGCAGATCGTGGCGTTCTACCATGCTGAAACCCGAGTTGGTACACATCTGATGAAGTTGTTTGAATGTGTACGCATCACCGGCGGGGGTGTCCGCCAGCATCACCAGTGAGAAGGTAGCAGCCATCGGCGGGCTTACGCGATCATCATTTGGAACGAACTCGAGGACTGCAAGTCGGCCGCCAGGCTTCAGCGCTGTATATGCTTTGCGAATCAGTTGTTCGCACGTGGCAACGTCGAAGTGGTGCAGAAAATTGGTGAACAGCACCACGTCAAGGTCCTTGCCAAAGTCTTCGGAGAACGCGCTCCCGGAGAGTTTCTCGAATCTGTCACTCACCCCGAAGCGCTTGGCATTTTCTTCAGCCACCTGCAAGACCGCCGGCCAGTCGAGAGCCGTGATCTTCGCATTGGGATTACTGAGAGCGATGGTCAAGCCGAACATTCCGTGTCCTGCGGCAACATCCAGGACACGCCAGGGCGCGCCCGCATCCGACCCCAGGATCCCGGCAATCATTTTTGCCGGCATCATCATCATCGGAGCCATGCTGCGGGCAAACTCCACCCACATCGGGTGCTCGGGTGAGGTGCCATTTTGTTCCATCGCGGTGCCGCCCTTACGCACCGCATCTGTGAGTTTGCGGAATGCGTTTAGCAGCTCATCCGAGCAAAGAAATCCTGAGATCGAGCCCATATAGGCAGGAGAACTCTTATCCAGGAAAAACGATGACTCTGGAGTCAGCAAATATCCAGCACTGCTTTTATTCAGCAATCCGTGCGCCGTCAATGTGTCGCACAGTATCCGTATGCCGCGTTCCGATGCAGCGGTTTTTTGGGCGACTTGCGCCGCGCTCGCTCCCGCCTTTCCGATCGCGCTGAATACATCCAGCTCGATTGCTGCTCTCAGTGCTGCGGAGCGTTGATAAGCGGTGATGGTTTCAATGATGATCTGGGGGGAGATGGCGGGACCGGCGGAAGACATTCTTGGTGTTCCTCTCGAACAAGAGGATTATAAAGCTGCGTCAACCCGCCGTCAGGGCTCCCGCAAGCTCTTACAAAAACAAAAAAAGCTGCCGTTTTACAGCGGCAGCTTCTGATTGTCGCCTTGCCCCCCGACTCAGCGAACAATCTTGTTTGGCAGCATCCGGGCAGGTTCTCGACGGTGCAGCCTTAACCTTTAACGCCTGCCAAAGATAAGCGCAACCAGCAGCTACTCACATTTGCTTAAAACCTTAGAACCACAGGATTAAACACTTAAGCTTTCGGGTTCAAGCGCCTCACGGACCCCGTTCCAGCGCCAGTATTTACCGCCCCGAAACAGCGGAACCCCGCCAATCCAGCGTTCCGGTGTACGTCCCGGCTCCGGCTGGGAGGTCACCCAGTCTGCGGACCCCTCCAGCAGTTGCCGCCCGAAATCCGTTAACTGATAGGTTTCTCCGCCGGGCATTCTGGCAAGCGCCGGGCATGGGGCAGCGGCTAAAGCTTCCAGTCTCAGAAATGCCGACGAATCGCTCATAAATGGCGCCTCCTCCATCTCCATGACACCTAGGAACGCTGCTTGGCGATGTTCTTTGCCTTCGTCGATGCACCTTAAAAGCTGATGCTCGCTCCGCGCCAGTCCATTTTCTATCGACGGATACTCTTCCAGCAGCCGTATCACCGCCGCATGGAGGAAAGGATGGACAATAGTGTCACTTTGGGTCACATCCACCAAGGCTGAGGGATCTGGGCAGGTGAAAGCCTGCCAAGCGCAAGCTCCCACAGACAACTGCTCCGGGGTCACTGGCTTGCGTTTCGGAAACAGGGTCATCAACTCCGCCCCTGAAAGCTCACCCAGTCCGAGAAAATGCTCGTGTCCTGGGAAGGAGCCTATGTTAATCAAGCTGAGCCTGGTTTTTCCCAGCTGCTGGTTAGAGAAAAAGTGCAGTAACTGGATCATCTGGAGCTGGTCAAAAAGATCATGCTCGAACCAGAGCACCACTTCATCGTGCTCGCGAAATCTGCGCAGCGCGGAGTCCCGCTTGGCAAATGACGCTATCACCGTTTCCAAAGGCGCCCATCCCACCGAGGCGATGTACCGCGCTCGCACCTCGGAAAGCTCTTCCAGGCTATCCACCGCCGGTACCGGACCGTCGTGCAATACATCCAACCAAGAGAGGTACTCACCCGGAAGACCTCCGGCACGGAAGGTACTTACACCGCTCTCGCCATTGGTGATATGCAGCATTTTGGTGGTGAGTGGACTCCGGGCCTTTAATAAGATAATCTAACTGTTGAGTAGTGCTACTACTAGTGTAAGCTGCTCCCATCTGTTACTCAGGAGGATTTCTTCCGTGAACCTGCCTTCTCCCACAACACGAATTTTGCTGATTTTACTCACCCTCACTTTAAGCTCCTTTACCTTTGCCGGTAATCCAACTCCTTTCGGGCCACCTGTGCAAGTCACCACGGACCCGGGCAAAGGCTATGAGCCCTACATGGTCATCGATAAATTCGGCAACATGTTCGCCACTGCTCACAAAGAGAATTGGCAACTGGTCCTTGGTCCTGATCCGAACTCCCCGACGTACACCCGCAGCATGTCATGGGACTGGGTCTCAGTGGACGGCGGCAAGACGTGGAAAGATATTCCTGGTCTAACTGCTCTCAGCCTCGAGCAGCATGAGTTTGGCGACGAAGGCGACATGGCGCTCGATGATGCGAATCATCTCTATTTCGTCGATACCAACGTTGCCGATGACAGCATCACCAGGTGGAGCGTCACTGGACCGGGCCAGATCAGCATTGATTTCACCCGCCCACTGATCCCCGCCGCACAACTCGTTGACGATCGACCGTGGGTGATCGCACATGGGGATGGCCATGTTTTTTATTTTGGCAATGAGGGCGACAAAGTCACGTACCCTCTCGGCTCCGGAACGGGCAGCGGATTCGGCCCCGGCCGTTATACCGTGTACGCCTCGACCGATGGCGGGATGAACTTCAACTCTACCGGATACACGCTTCGCGACTCGGGATGGTGCAGGCCAGCAACCGATCACACCCCAGGAACCCATTACGTTTACGCATTTTGTAATGATGATGCGGGTAATGACGGAGTGCTAGGATCGTCCGGCCCGAACGGAAAACTCTACTCTTACGTATCCAGCGATGACGGAAAATCCTTTGAACGCTATGACGCGGGCACGTACAAGGGACTGGATCCTTACTACAGTTGGCCAACGGTAGAGGTTGCGCCAGATGGATCATTGTGGGCGCTGTACGTGGACGCGAAGATCCTAAGCTGCACTACCGACCCGACCACCGGGTTCCTGTTCGGCGACTGCAGCTATGACACCACTGCCAACAGCCTGGTGCTGTTCCACTCAACCGACCATGGCAAGACCTGGCAGCGAAAAGACATTACTCCCGCACCGGGCCGGTATGAATACGGCTGGCTTGCCGTCTCTCCCGATGGCAAGAAGCTCGGCATAGGCGTGTACTACAAGGCGAACGATGCGACCCCATGGAAGGTCTATGGCGGCATCTTCCAACCCTGGCAGAAGCCCACGCTGACCTCTCTTGCTGATAATGATCCCGTGGCTTCAGCAACCGCTACAGAAGCTCCGGGTGATCTCATGGGAAGTTATTTCAATCCTGACGGCACTCTAAGCGTCATTTGGACTCGCCCTGACGCAAAGGTGGAGGGGGTCGCCCGCATCTCGCGTTCGATCTTTACCGCGCGTTCGCAACCGTAACTTATTCGCTCACAACAGCCCCGGCACAACTTACCGGGGCTTTTTCTTTTACAATCCTCCGCACATGAACCGTGCCGCCTGCATCGTCTTTTGGATTTTGTCTTACTGTGCGCTACTGGGCGCGCAACGTGCCCAGTCTTCGCTTTCCATAAACAGCCCTGAGCTGCGAACCGCCCGCTACTTTGAATCGATCAAGCACGATCCGTTAAAACTGCGCGCATTCCTTTATGCATTTCCGAAAGGGGGCGACCTTCACCACCACCTCTCGGGCGCAGTCTACGCAGAGAGTTACATCGCCTGGGCGGCGGATGATGGCATGTGCCTGAACATGCAGACGCTCGCCATCGTTGCGCTCCCTGGATCCAAAACCTGCGCGGAAGGGCAGCGTCCGGTGAAGGAAGCCGCCGCGGACCCGGTCATCTACCGCAACCTGATCGATGCGCTCTCCATGCGCAACTTCAACCCCGCAACCGGAACCGGTGAGTACCACTTCTTTGATACCTTTGTGAAATTCGGCGCAGTCAGCCGGCAGCATATCGGAGAAATGCTGGCGGAGGTCGCCCATCGCGCGGGCTCGGAACACACTTTGTATCTGGAAACCATGGTCTCGCTTGATCGCGGGGTAGTCGCGGATGTCGCTAAGAAAGCGGAGTGTGCCGGCGACGACTTTGTGGACCTCGCCGCCAGACGCGAAAGACTGCTGGGCTGCGGATTGAGAGAGGCGCAATCTCGCGCTATGGACCTGCTGAATCAGTCCATCAAGACCGCACGGAAGAAACTCGCCTGCGACCAGCCACTCAAATCCGACCAAAAACAAGATGAGGGATGCAATGTCACCGTGCGCTATCAATGCGAAGTGGCGCGCGCGGCGTCGCCAGACAAGGTTTTTGCCCAGACGCTCGCCTGCTTTGAGATTGTCAACTCCGACCCACGGGTTGTCGGCATCAATTTCGTTCAGCCGGAAGACTGGCTTGTCCCGGTCCGCGACTTCGACTTGCACATGCGCATGATCGACTTCCTGCACAAGCAGTATCCCAAGGTTCACATTGCGCTGCACGCGGGCGAACTCGCCTTCGGGCAGCTTCCGCCTGAGGTGCTCGGCACGCATATTCCTAAGTCGATCGATATGGGCCATGCCGAGCGCATCGGCCACGGCACCGACGTGATGCACTACCCGCAGGCCGCCAATCTATTGCAGGAGATGAAGCAGAAGAACATTGCCGTGGAGATCAATCTGACCAGCAATGAGCAGATCCTCGGCATCACCGGCGCCCGGCATCCGTTCATGAGTTATTGGAAGGCAGGGGTTCCAGTGGTGCTGTCGTCGGATGATCCCGGCGTCTCCCGCAATGACCTTACGCATGAATATCAGCGCGCGGTGGAGAGCTACGGACTGAGCTATGCCGGCATCAAGAAGCTCTCGCGCAACGCGATCACTTACAACTTCCTGCCGCCAGCCGAGAAAAGCAAGCTCACCAAGCAATGGGAAGATGCCATGAGTGCATTCGAAAAGGCGAATCCCTCGAAATAAGAAAGTTTTCTTCGGGCCTCCGCGCCTCCGTGGTGAAAAATTCTCCACGGAAAACCCGATTGCTCCTCCGCCCCGTTAGTTGTAGTCTCGACAGCAAGAAGTCATGGCAAATTTTTTCGAACTCCCCCGATACATCGCGCTCGAAGGCCCTATCCGCGTCGGCAAGTCCACGCTGTCAAAAGTCATTGCTGAACAGATGGGCGCCCAGCGCATCTGTGAGACGGAAGATAACAGATTCCTGCGTCCGTTTTATGAGGGCGAATCCGGCGCCGGTTTCCAGGCGCAGTTCAGCTTCCTGATCTCACGCTTCGAACAATTGCGCCAGCTTGATCTGGATCCCAAGAAGAACAACCGCGTGGTCTCAGATTACATCTTCGAGAAGGACAAGCTTTTTGCCTACATCAACCTGAGCGATGCCGAGCTTGATATCTACAACCGCTATTACAACTACTTCCGCGAACAGCTTCCCACGCCGGACCTGGTCATCTATCTCCAGGCATCTCCGGAGGTGCTGAAAAAGCGCCTGGCGAAGAAGAACGCTCCCGGAGAGCTGGCCATCAGCGACGACTATATCGAAGAAGTGGTCAAAGCCTACGAGCACTTCTTCTTCCACTACTCCGCCTCTGACCTCCTGGTGGTCAATACCAATGACATAGATTTCGTGGAACGGCATGACGACCTTCGCGAGCTCCTTCGCCGGCTGAATGAGCCCATCAAGGGCACGCAATATTACCTGCCGCTCGCCGGGGACACCGCCGCCCATGCCTGACGGGCGCCCGATTTCGCACTTTGCTAACTGCGATTTCTCCATCTACAATCCTTCCTGCTGCATCTGATTTGAGAGCAGGCGCTATCCCGCACCTCAGGAGGCGCACTGGAGCCGGCATGAGCGTTTCCAATTTCAATACCCCCCACCTGGGCGACTCCCGCCCGAAAGTCACCACCACATCCTTGCGCGAAAAGAAGCAGCGTGGCGAGCGCATCACCTGCCTGACTGCGTATGACTACTCCTCCGCGCGCCTGGTGGATGAAGCCGGAATTGACATGGTGCTTGTCGGCGACTCGCTTGGCATGGTCGTGCTGGGCTATGAGAACACCATGTCCGTGACCATGGATGACATGCTGCATCACACCAAAGCCGTGCGCCGCGGCACGAAGTCCGCGCTGCTCATCGCAGACATGCCCTACGGCTCCTACCACGCCGATGAGAAGGAGGCGGTACGAAACGCCATGCGCTTTATCAAGGAAGCCGGCGCGGAGGCGGTGAAACTTGAAGGCGGAGCTAAACGAGTCGAGCTTATCCACCGCCTGCAGGACGCTGAGATTCCGGTGATGGGTCACATCGGGCTCACGCCGCAATCGCTGCATGCCATGGGCGGCTATAAGGTGCAAGGCAAAACCCTTCCCGCAGTCGAGCGCCTGATGAAAGATGCGGTCGCGCTCGATCGCGCCGGCGTCTTTTCCATTGTCCTCGAAGGCATCCCCCGTGAAGTTGCCGCCATGATCACGGCTGAAGTCAGCACACCCACCATCGGCATCGGCGCCGGTCCGGAGTGCGACGGTCAGGTGCTGGTCTTCCATGACATCCTGAACCTGAGCTTTGCGATGCCCGCCAAATTCGTGCGTCCGTATGCGGACGCTGCGCAACTTATCTCCGGCGCCATCCATTCCTTCAAAGCGGACGTTGAGGCCGGAAGCTATCCATCGGAAGCAGAGTCTTATCATCTGCCTAAAGAGACGCAAGCTGCGCTCGAACCGGTGATGGAGCGGAAGCGCGCCCTGCGCCGCTGATGCAGATCACCAGATCGGTTGTCGAGACCCGCGCCGCGCTGCGGCACTTTAGGCGCGCCGGCAAGCGCATCGGTTTTGTGCCCACCATGGGTGCGCTGCATGACGGCCATCTTTCACTGCTGCGCGCGGCAAAGCAAAAATGCGATGCGGTCATAGCTTCCATATTCGTGAATCCCATGCAGTTCGGCCCGAATGAGGACTTCAGCAAATATCCCCGCACCTTTGAACTTGACTGCGGCAAGTTGCAAGCCGAAGGCACTGACCTGCTCTTCGCTCCCACAACGGACGAGATGTATCCCACCGGCACGAGCGCCTTCGTAGACGTTCAAGGAGTCAGCGAGCGGCTGGACGGCAAGTCGCGCCCCGGGCATTTTCGCGGAGTGGCAACCATTGTGAGTAAATTGTTCAACATCGTTCAGCCGGACCGCGCCTTCTTCGGGCAGAAGGACGCGGCCCAGGTCGCCGTGATCCGCAAGATGGTCAGCGATCTTGATCTTCCCGTCGAGATCATCGTCTGTCCTATCATCCGCGAATCTGACGGCCTGGCAATGAGTTCGCGCAACCTGTATCTCTCGCCAGAAGAGCGCAAGCAAGCTCTGGTGCTTTCGCGCGCCTTGCAACAGGTTGAGCAGGCATTTCGCCAGGGAGAGCGCACCCCTCAGTGCCTGCGTTCAACGCTGATAGAGGTCATCTCGCACGGGTCTGCCGCGCAACTTGATTACGCTGAGATCGTGGATCCCAATACCCTGCTCCCCGTGGAAAAAGCGGTGCCGGGTTCTCTGGTGGCGGTTGCCGCCAGCTTCGGGACCACGCGCCTCATAGACAATCTTGTTTTGCCCAGCGCAGAATAGGGCTGTGACTCGCCCACTCTTTCTCCTGCTCGTGCTTTTCGTTGCTATCAACGCCCATGCGCAGAGATTCACCGTTGTGGACCTACGCGCCACCGGCTCTCAGCGATACAGCTCTGATGAGATCACTGCGGCCAGCGGGATCATAAAAGGCCGTGACACGTCGCTCGACGAGGTGAAAGCGGCGGCGCAAAAGCTGCTGAGTGAAGGCGTCTTCCATGAAGTGGGCTATCGCCACACGCAGGCGACCGGTGGAATGCGCGTGGAATTTACCGTCAAGGATGCGGACTTAGACCAATCTCTTCCTGCGGACTTCGACAACATAGTCTGGCTGCCCACCGCGGAATTAGAGACCCAGATCCACCAGCGCCTCCCGCTGTTCAAGGGCAGAGTGCCGCTGAACGGCACCCTCGGCGATGAGATCGTGGCCGCGCTGCAGGAGGTCCTCGCCCATGCCGGAGTCAAGGGCCACGTCTCCTCAAGCTTGCATGAGATTGCAGGACAGCCGGCGGATGCCATGCGTTTCCTCGTGGATGACATGGACATCAAAGTCGCGCAGATCGGCGTGACCGGAGCATCGCACCCCTTCGATGCCGAGGTGCAGAATGAAGCTGCGAAAGTCCTGAACGCAACCTACTCGCAATCCCAGCTCCGCTACTTTATCGCTCACGGCCTGCGCATTGTTTATCTTCGCCACGGCTATCTCAAAGCCGAGTTTGGCGGGCCCCAGCCGGCCGTGCTCAGCAATGACGCAGGGATCACCA
Organism: Terriglobales bacterium; assembly: GCA_038254775.1. Classification (GTDB taxonomy): domain Bacteria; phylum Acidobacteriota; class Terriglobia; order Terriglobales; family Acidobacteriaceae; genus JBBSFV01. Next base: position 21,693 of record JBBSFV010000017.1, read on the forward strand.
GGGTGAAAGTCATTATTCCGGTCACGGAAGGCAGGCAATATAAGCTCGCAGGGCTCAAATGGTCGGGTGCAACAGTCATCCCCGTTGCCCAGTTGGGAAGTCTGCTGCATCTCGCGGGAGGTGTCCCCGTGGACGGCGCCCAGTTCGAGCATGACCTCTACCAGATCAGGGAACAATATGCGCGCCGCGGATACATGAAAGCTGAAGTCAATGCCTTGCCCAACTTCGATGATGCGCAAGGCGCCGTCTCTTACCAGCTTGCCGTCATCGAAGGGCCGCAATACAAGATGGGCAAGCTTGACGTAGAGGGATTGGCAAAGGGCTCAGTGGAGAGATTGATCTCGGCTTGGAAGTTGCGTGAAGGCGAGCCCTATGACAGCACCTATGTCCGCAACTTTCTCAAGGCATACCAGCTTCCGGAAGGGATTTCGTACCAGGCGGAGCAGGAAGTGGACGATGTGAACAAGATCGTAGACACTACCATCGTATTCCGCAAAGAGCGTTAGCTCACTCTTCAGCGCGATTCATGCGGCGCAAGTAAGCAGTTGAACGGTGGGCGCCGCAGGATTCAAACCTTCAATTCAGCGGCACAAGATACAGGTTGCGGTGGTACGAGCGGCGGAAGAACGCATATTGCTTTCCCCCTTGTGCCACTGTAGACGGCGATACCAAAATCTTTTGTTTGTAGCCGGTGACTTCCTCGGGAGTATGCCAGCCTTGTTCCGGGAGCCGGGGTAGATCTTCTCCCCGTTTAAGCGGCAAGATGAACGCCACTTCTGAGCCACCGCTTCCGGCACCGATCCCTTCGCCAACTGCCGCTGCGATCGCGAATACCATGACCACATTGCTGTTGTCGCTTGTCCAGTAGAAATTGCAATCATCGCAGAGTTGCGCCGTGCTTCCGTCCTGCGTGTTTATAGCGATGTGCCCGGTTTGGCCAGCATTGGTACGGCTCTGAGCCCACACCGAGATCCAAAGCCCATCCGGCGAGATGCTGCGGAGCTCATAGATGGGGAGCTTCGTTTGTATCTTTTCGCGGGTTCCGTCCGCTTTCAAGCGTGAGATCCCATTCACCCCGGCATCGCGCGAGCGGTAGTAGATCATGTTTCCTGGGGCGAAGAAGCCCTGATCGGCTTCTTCGGGGAACAACTGCCGCGGCGCTAGGGAGTGGTCCAACTTCGCCAGCCAAAGGTGAGACGCGCCTGACTGGTCATACGCGGTATAAACGACTTCCTTGTTGTCCGGCGATATCGAATAATCGGACACTTGTATTCCCGGCATTACGTTTCTTAATGCAGCAGTCGCCAGATCCGCAACGTGGAGCTCGCCCGACTGGAAACCATTCGCCCCTGCGGAATAACTAAGCACCAGGAAGTAGAGGCTTTTCCCATCGGGCGAAAAAGTTGCCGCAGATGCCAGCCCTTGCGACGAGATCTGCCGCTCCCCGCTTTTGTCATGCAGCCATAGTGTGCTTTCTTGCAGTCCGGCAGCAGTGACCAGGAAGTCTCCTTTATTACTGATCGCAAGGCCTTCCTGCTCCGTGGGGCCGAAGGTGACTTGTTGCGGTTTTCCGTCCGGATAATGCTGTCGCCAGATATGGAAGCCGTCGCCGCCGTCGGCGGAAAAATACATCCACTTCCCGTCCGGCGACCAACTCACATAAGTGCATCGCGAGTTTGCTGGACCAGTCGCGCGAGTAGCCCCATTTCCATTGAAGTCTGCGACACGGCAGTCACGCCATCCGGCATTGTCCATTTCAGCCAAGAGCACATGCTGCCTGTCCGGTGATAGTACGGAACGGTGCACCATGCCTCTCGCCGTGGGAGGCACATAGATGTCACGTTCGTGCAGCCGCGTGTCATCGGAGGTGACGAGTGCCATGTGGATCCCATTCTTGATCTCCGAGAAGAGCAATTCATGCTCACCTGCCCATGTCAATCCGGCAGCGTTGGTAAGCAACAATTGCGGGTCCCCGCCTAGAACCGGAACGGAGTACGTCCGCCAGCCGAAAGCCGAATCCACCACGGTATAAGTGATCTGCGAACCATCCGGTGAGAACGCCGGACCCATCTTCTGCTTGTCATCATGCGTGAGTTGCTTGGGTTCTCCGCTGGGAAGCAACTTGAGCCAGATGTCGCCGCGGGTAATAAACGTTCCAGGTCCGCGAATGAATGCCAGCATGCGGCCATCCGGTGAAAGAGCGGGTGAACTTACAGAATCGGCAAAGCTTGTGAGTTGCACCCACTGCGTGCTGTTGACTATTGTGGAGCGCGTCACCCACGGGCGGAAGTATGCGAGTGCGATCACGCTCAACAGCACTGCCGACGCCGCAAGATACATCAGCGACTTCCGCGCGCGAGAATTTCCAGAGACGCTCGCTACAGCCTGCGAAGATTCGCTGTCGCGGCGCACTCGTTTAAGGTCTGCGCGTAACTCGGCCGCGGATTGATAGCGAAGCGTCTTGTCTTTCTCCAATGCCTTGAGGATGATCTCGTCCAGCCGCAGAGGCATCCGTGGATTTAGTCGCAGCGGCGGCACAGGCTCCTTTTCCAGGATCTGGGTGAAGACCACTGCCTGGCCTGGGCCTTGGAATGGCAGCGTGCCGGTTGCCATCTCGTAGATCACCACACCGAAACTGAAGATGTCGCTGCGCGCATCCAGTTCCTCGCCTCTGGCTTGCTCCGGAGACATATAAAGCAATGTGCCTAGCGTGCTTCCTGGGCGTGTCTCATCTTTCTGGAGCGAGAGTGTGCTGGCGGTAGCGCCCAGCGTGCTCTGGATGTTCAGCTTTTTGTCTTCCAATTTCGCCAGGCCAAAGTCCAGCACCTTGGCTTGGCCGCGCTCGGTGACAAAGATGTTGGAAGATTTGATATCGCGATGAATGATCTTCTGGGAATGCGCCGCATCCAGCGCGTCGGCAATGTGGATGGCGTACTCGACGATCAGTTCCGTCTTTAGCGGACGGTTTCCGATCTTATGATCCAACGTCTGGCCCACCAGCAGTTCCATGACGATGAACTGATGCCCCTCGTGCTCATCAACCTCGTAAATGGTGCAGATGTTGGGGTGGTTCAGCGCGGAAGCTGCGCGCGCTTCACGGCGGAATCTCTCCACCGACTCCGGCCGCGCCGCCAAGTCGTCCGGCAACATCTTGATGGCCACGCGGCGGCCCAGACGAATGTCTTCCGCCTCGTATACCACGCCCATCCCGCCGGAGCCCAGCGCCGCGACGACCCGGTAGTGAGAGATTATTTTATCGATCACCGGAGTCGATGGTAAGCCCTAACCGGATTACCAGCAAATCGCCTCGCAACTGCCCTAGGGCAGTTTCTACTTGCATAAGTTCCTGCGGGGATATCAGATTCCGGATTGAACTTCTTACAAAGTGGAGCAGCAGGTAGGCGATGCCAACAACATCGTTGGACACCACGATGGTGTTTCGCAAGTAATGCTAACGGGTCATTCCTCCGCGCGCTTCATTCGCTGCGTCTCCGCCAGCAGTCCCATGCTGTGCATCAAGTTTTGCAGTGTTACGATCCCCACCAACCGCTCCTCATCCACGATCGGGATCACGGTAGCCCCGTGTGAAGTGATCTTGCGGAATGCAGCGGTCAAGGATTCGTTCCGCCCCGCAGTCTCAAAAACTTTGTTCATCACGGATTGCACGTACCCATTGCCTTCATCGCGCAGTGCCTGGATGATGCGCTGCTTGCTGATCACGCCCACCATGTCACCGCCGCGGATCACGGGAAAATCATCCTGCAGGGTATGCACCGCTTTGCTCAACGCATCTTCCAGCGTGTCCGCCGGGGAGAGGATGGAGAAGTCGGTGAGCATCACATCCTCCAGACGCACGCCGTCCATCACCGAATGGAAGAGGACGGCGCGTTCTTCCATCTGCACCGCCAGAAAGAGGAAAAAGCCCATCAGCATTAACCACGGCTGCCAGATCCCGGCAAAGATCAGGAAGGTGGCAACCACCTGGCCAATGGTCAAAGCGCGTCGCGTGGCGGTGGAAGAATCCTGTGGTCCCTCCGCTTGCGCGAATAGTGCCCGCAGTATGCGCCCGCCATCCAGCGGATAGGCCGGCACCAGGTTGAACACGCCGAGCCCGACGTTCGCCCACAAAAAACTCTTCAGCAGGGCGCCGCTGCTCAGCAGCGGCTTGGCCAGGATACTCATCTCCGGATGGACCATGGAAGTGGCGACAGCCGCTAATCCCGCCAGAATAAAGTTCGCGATCGGTCCCGCCAGGGCGACGGCGATCTCCGCATTGGCATTGATCTTGGTGTCGGAGTTTTCCCGTACATGGATGCCTCCGATGGGCAAGAGCATCACCATGCGCAGAGGAACGCCGCGATTGCTGGCCGTCAAAATGTGGCTGAGTTCGTGCAGGAATACCGCTGCCAGGACCATCGCCACTTCGCTGGCACCGGCCGCGATCCCCGCCTGCTGGTTAAAGGCAACCACGAACAGAAGTAGAAAAAAGAATGCCAGGTGCAGCCGCAACTCTACGTTGAGGATCTTGCCGAGCGGGATGGACCAGCTTTTCATGGATGTAGGCAGTCGGGCAACACTGGTTTAGATGCTTTATTGTATACAGCGGTCGCATCTACCCAGCCGTGAGAGTCATCGCCGGAAAATTCCGCAGCCGCAAGCTCCAATCGCCGGAGGGCATGGAGGTGCGGCCCACCAGTGACCGCCTGCGTGAAACACTCTTCAATGTGCTCTCCACCATCATTGAGGGAGCTGTCTTTATTGACCTCTTTGCCGGTACCGGGGCCATTGGGATTGAAGCCATCAGCCGCGGAGCGCGACAGGTCTACTTCGCGGAGCCGGAAAAAAAGGCGCTCCGCATCATTCGCGGCAACCTTCAGGCGCTCGCCGTGGATGAAGGTTTTGAGGTGCTGGAACGCGAAGCCGCCTCCGCACTGCGCCTTCTGGATTCCCAAGCCGTGCGCGCTGACATCTGCTACTTGGATCCCCCTTATAGCCATCACGGTGCCTATGAGCAGATCCTCGGGCTGCTCCCACAGTTACAGCTCCTGGCGCCGCAAGGCATCGTGATCGCCGAACATGAGAGATTCTTTGACCCGGGTGACCAGGTGGGTGCCCTCGAAAGATACCGCATGCTCAAGCAGGGTGACGCGGTGCTCAGCTTCTACCGCAAGTCCTGAGCACCGGCTTTGGGCCGCACTTGCGGTAGCCATGCCAGAGCCAGAATGAAGACCTCGATCAGGAAAACGCGGGTGATGTCCAGAGCAAAGTGGGAGACGATCTCCAAGTGGGTCTTGGCAACGAAAGAGTAAGGCGTGGGAAGCAGGATCCCGATCCCAACCGCCAAAGCGACCATGCACCCGATCGCGGCAATCCTCACCAGATCAGAGATCTGGTACATCGTTGGAACATCACTCTCCGGCGCCTTCATCAGCCATCGCCGATACAAGTCCAGCAGGACCAGGCCTCCCAGTACGCTGGTGCCATGCTGTAGCAGGTCAGTCAGCAGGAATCGCCCCGAGTCCGTCATGGGAGTCAGCAGGATGGGAAAGCGGCGGGGAAAGTAACCGAATACATGGGTAAAGGCGTCCCACCAGATGTGCAGCTCAATGCCGACCCAGATTGCGAGCGTGATCAGCAGCAGGCGCTTTGCGCCGCCAAAATGAAATTCCCCGGTGAATCGCGCCAGCTTGCGCTGATGTGAATAAGGCGCCAGCCGCAGCAAGGGGCGCTTCAGCACCGCGTGAAAGAACCATAGCACCAGAAAGCTCGCAGGGATGCAGAAGGTAAAGATCCCCTCTGTGCTGTGGCCATAATGGCGATGCCGTATCCAGGGAACAAAGGAAAGGTAATCCGGCGCCATGCTGCCCACCACCAGCGCGGAGAATGGAAGATATTTTCGCAACGGCATCACCGCAGCGGGATGCGAGAACGTATAGGGCATTACCGGGAAGGTCTTCCGGGAGTGGCGCTCTTGTAATGCTGGCGATAGTCGTCACCACTTATCTCCACGATGCGGCACATCTCATGCAAGCGCGAGCGCATGCGCTCCCCAATGCGGTCGCCCAGTGTCTCCTCCCGCATCACTCGCTTGGCAAGATTGTTTTCCGGTTCGGCAACCCCGGGCGGTCGGTTGGGATAATTTGTGGTGATGATTGTGGTCTTTCGCTCGTTGTAGCGGGTATTGATCACCAGGCTTACCGTGTCCCACACCCATTCCGTGGGTTTCTGCGCGCCCAGTTCGTCCAGCACCAGCAGGTCCGCCTCAAACACCGGGCGCAGGATGCCCAGTTCCGTGGCATTCACATTGGGATTATAGGAATTCTGGATCTCCTTCAATAGCTCGCGATAGTCATAAAACAGCGAGCGGACGCCCTTCTGTTCCATCAGCAGCTTCAGGATGCCCACCGCAAGATGGGTCTTGCCAACGCCCACCGGGCCCATGAACAACAATCCCGTGCTGTGAACGGGATACTCTTCCACAAACCTTCCGGCAATCAGTTTTGTGTCTGAAAGACTTTTGTGGAACTCACTGTCGAATTCCGTCTTGAAGTTCTCCAGCGTGCAGTGTTCGTAGCGCGCGGGGATGCGTGCTTTTTCCAGCAATCGCCCGCTCCTCGCTCCCAGTTGGCAGGCGCAACGGGTCACCTGCTGCGGCTTGACCTTGCCCTCTTCGGAGGTGGTGGCGGCGATGGTGCGCCACCCCGTGCCTCCGCAAACGGCGCATTCTTCGGCGGTATGGAGGGTATGGCTTGCCATGATCTAACTGAGGAAGCAGCGTGACGTACAGGATTGCCAGTCAGAACTGTAATTTGCGAAGCAAGTTCACGCAACTGTGCTCTCACTTACAGCTACCCTGCCGCTTTGAGCATTTTTTTGCGAGAATATTTTGCCGGTACGCTTTTTCGGCTGCCCATTTCGGATTTCGGAAACTTCGGTCTTCCGCCCTTCTTGCCATTTTCCCTCGACGCTTTCGCTTTGGCTGCACTTTGGACTGAGCCGCCGATCCTGCCAAGTTGTTTCATCCATTGCTTTGTTCCAAACACATTTGCAAGCAGGCCGAGAACGTAATGGTCCACGTCCAGGTCGGGCCAATGCAAACTTGTTCCTTGATCTGCCACCTCGATCCGTGCAACTTGCTGCTTGCTCGCGTTCTCCAGACCTTGCAGATATCTGCGAGGTATGCGGATCTCGACCTCATCGGCGATTTTATTAAATCGATTTTGTAGCCGAAATCACGCTTGCCATGCGCCGCGAGTCGCCATAACTGCAATCCCCTCAGCAGCTTCGCGCAACCGTAGCTACTCACCCTGCTTCTAACCAACCGTCAGAGGAGCTGCTGCATGGCCACAGATGTTGCTTCTGCAACCCAGTCTGGTTTTGAGATCAATGCCGCCCCGGCGCAGCTTCGCCTGCCCCCCGGCTTTGAGGGGTTCTACGCGCCGCTCCATGCCCGTTTCACCCCCTGGCAACAAGAACTGTTGAAGAAGCGGAAGCTGCAACTGGAAGCTGCGCTCGCGGGACGGTTACCAGACCATCTTCCTCAGTCAGAGGCCACCAGGCCGGACTGGAAGATCCAGCTCCCCGCCTTTATCCAGGACCAGCGCAATCAGATGACCGGCCCCGCGGACGATGCCGAACTCTGCGTGAAGATGCTGAACTCAGGCGCGCCCGGAGTCATGCTTGACCTGGAAGACTCCATGGCGAACTTCTTCCCCAACCTGGAGCGCGGTATTGAGAACGTGTTGCACGCCCTCTACGGCGAGCTCAATTATTTTGACAAGAAGCGCGATCAGCAGATCGGCATCAAGAGCAGCTCCACCGTGATCTTTACCCGCGCCCGCGGCCTGCATATCTCGCAGAATGGCGGCTTCGGCCAGGGCAACGAACTCACCTCCGCTTCGCTTTATGACGTCTGCCGCCTGGTCTTCGAACTCGATGCCGTTCGGCTCAAGCATCCGCTCTGCTTCTACATTCCCAAGTCTGAATCAGCGGAAGAAGCCCTCTGGTGGGCATCGCTGTTTAAAGAGATCTCCAGGCAAAAAGGATGGGCGCTCGATTCCATCAAGTGCATGGCACTGGTGGAAGCCCATCCGCTGGCCTATCAGATCGAAGAATTTCTCTACAACCTGCGCGACCACATCCTGGGATTGAATCTGGGGCGCTGGGATTACATGGCGAGCCTGATCCATTTCAACTTTGAAGACCCGGCGTGGGTGCTGCCGGACCGCAACACCATCCCGCATGATGTGAAGTTCTTCCAGAGCCTGCGCGAGCTTATTCCCTCGATCTGCCACCGCCGCGGCGCGCTCGCCATCGGCGGCATGACCGCGCTCTTCCCCAGCCGGGAAGATGCGGAGCTGAACACCCGCGCCCTTGACGTCCTGGCCAAAGATAAAAAGAATGAAGCCGATTGCGGCATGGATGGCGCTTGGACCGGCCATCCCGATCAGAACCAGATCGCGGTCGCGCAATTTCCTCAGCCCAACCAGGTTGGCACCCCCACCGGCAAAACTGACGCGCGAGCCGCCGCGGCCCGCTACCCTGACTTGCGCCCCGCTCCCACCGCCGTGGGCCAACGCACGTTGAACGGCACCCGCGCGGCCATCCGCACCGCCATCCGATATCGCAATGGGGTTTTGAACGGCAAGGGCGCAAGCCTGCTCGATGGCTACATGGAGGACCTTGCCACGGACCGTATCTACAGGATCATGGTGGCGCAGCGCATGCGCCACAGTGACGCAGTTGAAATAAAGGACGAGAACGGAACACGCGTCCCGCACACGCCAGAACTGATCACCAGGTTATTTGACGAGGAGCTGCGCCAGATCCTTGCCGACAGCGCCGCTAAAAAGATCAAAGACCCGGGAACGGTTGCAACATTCACCACCGCTCGCCAGATCACGGAGTCGATGGTGTTGAACCATGAATTTGATCCAATCTAACTATTCGGGGACATCCAATGAGCTTCAACGGTAACGGGCACGGGAGTAGCAACGGGAATAGCAACGGGAATGGCAACGGCCATCACCGTAATGGGAACGGCCATAACGGCACTGGGAATGTCAGGCCACAATCAGAGCTGATGTCCACGCCTCTGCTGCCTGAAGGATATTACGTCCCAAAGACTCGCAACATTCATCCCAGTAAACGCATGCGCCAGCTCATTGAGACTGAGCCGTATCTCTTCGGCCCCGGCGTCTACGATCCCATGACCGCGCAGTTGGTGATGTATCACCAATTCAAGGCCATCTACTTCAGCGGATACTCCTTCGCCATGTCTCATGTGGGCAGCACGGACATGGACCTCTACACCTCCACGGAGATCTCAGAAGCCGCGCGGCGCACCATCAGCGCCCTGCGCAAGTTTCAGTTGACCATGGCTGTGGGCGACCCGGAAAAAGGCATCGCGCCCAAGCACCTCGACGTCCCCCCGGTCGTGGTGGACATGGACGGCGGATACGGCAATATCTTCAACGTGCAACGCACCACTGAGATGTACATCCAGGCCGGCGTGGCGGCCGCGCACCTTGAAGATCAGGTGCTGCCCAAGCGTTGCGGACACATCGGCGGTAAAGCGTTGATTTCGGTGAATGAGATGATCGGCAAACTGCGCATGGCACGCGCCGTTGCCGATGACATGGGCAACCCCGACTTCGTCATCATCGGGCGCACGGATGGCATCAGCGCCGTGGACGCGCCCGAATCCGCCCGCGGTATCGAACTCGCCATCGATCGCGCCTGCCGTTATCTTGATACCGGCATTCCGGACCTGGTTTGGTGCGAATTTCCCACCAGTGAGCGCGGCCCGGTGGAGCGCTTCAGTTGGGAAGTCCGTAAGCGGTTCCCGCAAGCAAGGTTCGCCTTCAACTATTCTTCCAGCTTCAAATGGTTCAATGATGACACGCCTCTCACCTTCACTGAACTCGGCGAGTTGGGCATCCGCTTCCTCTTCATCACCCTCGGCGCTCAGCATGCCACCGCGCATGGCCTCAGCGTGTTGCTGCAGGAGATGAAAGAAGGCCAGGAGCAGGGCTACATCAACTTGCAAAAGAAGGAGTGGGTGAAGGGCGCGGATTTTCCCTCCAGGAGTCATCACTTCTTCAGTGGCGTGCCCTATCACCACGTGGTCGGCAAGCTCTATGACGCCGCCCGCCTGGGGCGCGAGTTTGCGGAAGATCTGCCGGAAGAACAGGTCGTGTAAACCACGCCATCGCTGCACACAAAAAAAGGAGAGCATGAAGCTCTCCTTTTTTTATTTCTATTGAACCAACTACTTCTTGATCTGTTCGATCTCCGCTGCGATCTGCGACAGGATCATGGGCAACATCTTTTCCAGTACCTTGTTGACCACGCCGCTCAGCGCTACCGCATCAAGAGTGCTTCCTGCCGCTGCCGCCATCGCTGCGGGCGCTCTTTGCGGCTGCTCCCCTCCTACCGCTGCCGCCAGGGCGGAAGCCAGCTCAAGATCATGCCGATTATTATCCAGAACAGCCGCTATCGCCGGTATCGCCACCGGCTCCGCATGCGCCTCTTCGCGATGCTCCTGCACTTGCATCTCTGAGACCGCCTCCTGCATTTGTTCCACTAAGGAAGCATCCACCATCCCCGGAGGCGGCAGCGTGGATGCATCTACATCCACCGGTTCCTCGACGATTGCTTCGGCCGGGGTTGTGCTTTGAACTTCCGCTTCTGCAACGCTCGCGGCAGGCGCATCAGCGGACGCGGCCACAACCTCTTCAACCTCATGGGATGGCGCCGTTCCAGCTTCAGCGGTCTCCGGCGTGGTCTCATACGGGGCATAGTGCGGTATCGCGGGCAGCTCTTCCGGCTGCGTCTCTTCCATGCCCACGGCGCCCGCGCTTTCCTCTACCGGAGCCTCATAGCTGGACATCGCCGCCGCAAGCCGGGCTTCAAACTCGGCGTCGGCAGACTCGGTATCGCCGGGCCCATTCTCTTCGCCGTCGCCCTCGCCTTGCATCGCCTCCGCGTATCCGGCTGCGGTTCCCACAACCACTGGGTCAGAATCATTCTCAACCCCGAACTTGGTGGCGAACTCCGTGGTCATCTCATGCGGATCGGTCACCAGCGCGGGATCAGCTCCGCCCATGGCGATCATTCCGCTGCCTGCATCCTCGTGATGCATATCAAGCGAGGGGTCAGTTTGCACTTCGATCGCGCCCACCTTCGGCGCGGCGGTGAATTCCACCTCGGGCGCGGGAGTGCTCTGCATGGGCACGTTAGAAGTGTCATGCGCGGTCGGCTCCATCATCTCCGCCATGGTAGGCGCGGAGGCCGCTTCAACCTCCGGCAGGCTAAATGCCGGTGCGGCGTACACTTCCGCGGAGGGCGCGGCAAAGTCCATGCTGAATACTGGTGCTGCCGCCGGAGGCATCTGCATCGTCTCGTCTATGTTAAACGTCTGCATCGCAGACGATGGGATGTTCATCTCCTGCGCCGGTGCTGACATATCGAATCCGCTGGTGGGCGCGGAAGGCATCTCAAAGGACGCGGCCGGTGCGGAATCTTCCATTGAAAATGCCGGAGCGGCGCTCGGTATCTCAAACGATGGGGTATGCGAGACCTGCATGGCGGGCGCCGCCGCCGCGCCGCTCAATGCCGTACTGCTCGATGCCGCGCTGCTCGATGCCGCGCTGCCCGATGCCGTACTGAAAGTTGACGAATCGTCCATGGAAAAGGCGGGTGTACCCGGATCTCCCACCGGCATGGGAGGCGGTGCCACCGGCATCTCCTCCTCCTCTTGCTCTTCTTTCTGCGCCGGTGCAACCACCTTCCAGGAGCTGTAGGTCTCATCCTCCTGGAACGCTTTCATGGTTGCGGCGTTCAGGACCATCGTCTTTTCATAGTCCGGCTTCTTGGCCATCTCCGCAGCTTTTTTCTCGATCCTCCCCACGGCCGCCAGCAGGTCCGTCGCTTCAAACGGTTTGATGATCACACCGTCAGCCTTTACGCGCTGCCCATCCTGCGCGTTATATGGCTCCATCTTTCCCACCGTAAGCAGGACCGGAGTCTTCGCGGATTCCGCTGATGCGCGCACCTTTTCGCAGATCTCAAGGCCGGTATATCCCGGCATGAAGACGTCCAGGATGATGAGGTCGAACCTCTCCCCAAGTTTCTTGGCGGCGGCGGCGCCATTGCTCACGGCAATCACCTCATGGCCGGCATCGGTGAGGATCTTCTTCCCCATATTCTGGGCGGTCATGCTGTCGTCGGCGAGCAGGATTCTCAATGGCACGGGTGTTTTCTCCGTAAATCTCTGGGGCAGGAAGCGCTTTGTGGAAAAGTACTGATTCCGCGCCGGTAAGTCAATTGAATCACTACCTGAATCCGCACCGGGTGTATTGCTTAGAGAGGTTAAGGGCCGGTCACCCGGCCCCTTCCGGCTGCTCTTAGAACGGCAGGATCTTGCGCAAGCCGTGTTTTTTCTTCTTCTTGCTTGTGGATTCCGTCTTCTTCGCCTTGTCAGAGGTGGAGTTTGAGGATGTGCTCTGCCCTGCCGCATCTGTCTGCGTGCTTGGGCCTGCATCGTTGACTTGAGCGGGAGAAGGCAATGGAGCGCTTGCATTGCCGCTGCGATCCGGCCCCACTTGCGGTGCGTTCGAGTCCGCCGGTTTGGCGGAAGGCAAAGTCGAGCTGTCCGCCGCAGGCGGCGTCTCATCCTTCGAGCGCGGGGCTGGCGCCGTAGTGGTGGGCGCATCTTTGATCGTTTCCACGGTGGCGGTGCTCGAGTCTCCACCACTCGCCATGCGTGTCACATCTTTCACCACGTCTGTGGCATTGGTCGGCTTAGGATCGGTCAGTGAAGGCTCGCCCATTTTCGCCGCGGCGGTCGTGTCCGGCCGCTTATAGAGATTGAGTTTTGCGCGCTGAAGCCGGCTGAGTTCGCTGCGGCTGTCCTGCTCTGCCCGGTTCTGCGCGATCGCCTCCGGGGTGGGCGTGGGCACCGGAAGGTTCAACTCTTTCAGCCGGGCCTTCGCGTCTTCCGCTCGATCCATCGCCGGATACCGCTCGATGATCTGGGCATATGCCGCCCCGGCTTTCCTGGTGATGTCGTTGACTAACTTTGCTTTGATCGTTTCCGTTGTATTTGCTTCGCGAATGCGGGCCACCTGTCCTTCATACGACTGGCCCAACAGGAACAACGCTTCATCAGCGCCGCTATAAAGCGGATACGCATCCACCAGTGACTTCAGCCGGGCGATCGCGGCAGGCCATGATTCCCTCATGTAATAAAAGCGCCCGATCCGGTACTCGCGCTCCGCCAGCACCTCCTGTACCTCCCGCAGGCGTTGCTTGGCCTGGGGCACCAGCTTGCTGTCCGGGAACTGCTGCATCATCTGGCGATATTCATCTTCCGCGCGCTTGGCGTGCGTGTAATCGCGGTCCGGCTTCTCCATCTGCCGGTAATGGATGTCAGCCACCTTCATCTGCGCCTCGGCCGCCTCCGGCATGTTGGGGAAGAACGTGATGAAGTCTTTGTATTCCACCTCCGCCTGTTGGAAGCCGGTGGCCCCGCCTTCGGCGAACCAGGAATCACCCACCGCCAGTTTGGCTCGCGCAATGAATTCTGAATCCGGATAAGTGTTGATCAAGGTCTGCAGCGTGATGCGGGCAACGTCGTACTTGCCCTTCTTCATGGCATCCATGGCGCGATCGAACAAGACTTTGTCCGGCTGCTTGGAGTCCACGTTCGCGATCGGGTTCACCACCTTGCTGTGGTGGCACCCCGCGGTCAATCCTGCAACGCTTAATAATCCGATTGTTATGATTTTTCGATACATCGTGTTCCTCAGTTTTTTTCCCAGGACTTCCGCCAGGCGGCTTGGTCCTCGAATTTCCTTATGCCCTTAGCAGCGCAGCATCATTCGCCATCTTTAATAGACGTTCCACGTTCACTTTGGCGTCGCCGGAGCCAAAGATCGCATTGCCGGCAACCAGCACTTCCGCGCCCGCCCGGACGATCTCCGTCACCGTCTCTGGGCTCACTCCGCCATCGATCTCGATCTGAAAATTCGCGCGTATCGCTGCCCGCGCTGCCGCCAGCTTGCGTACCTTCTCCAGCGTGTTTTTGATGAACGTCTGCCCCCCAAAGCCGGGATTCACAGACATGATCAATACGTGGTCCACCATCTCCAGCACCTCGGTGATGGTCCCGATGGGAGTGGCCGGATTCAGCACCACCCCCGCCTTGCACCCCCGGTCTTTGATCAGTTGCAGGCTGCGGTGCAGGTGCACGCACGCTTCCTGATGCACTGAGATCCAGTCCGCGCCCGCATCCGCAAACGCCGGAATGTACCGGTCCGCATTCTCGATCATCAGGTGGCAGTCCAGCGGCACCGCCACCGCCTTCCGCAGAGACGCAACCACCAGCGGCCCAATGGTGATGTTCGGCACAAAATGTCCATCCATCACGTCCACATGCAGCAGCGTGGCTCCTCCCTCGATCGCCTGCTTGGCATGGGCAGCCAGCCGGGAAAAATCCGCCGAAAGGATGGAAGGCGCTATCTGGATCACTTAGAGTTCCGGAGAGAACAAGCCTTAAAACCGCCAGGATGAGGGGTGCTTGAGCAAAATTGTAGCACGCGTAAGTAGCTGGTTTTTGGGCGTTTTCTCGCAATTCCACCGCCACTCCGCAGCTCTGGCACAACACCCGCCGCGCGGTTCCCATCTAATTTTCTGTGCGTAAACTGGGCCTGTTTTTTGTAACTCTACTGTTTTCAAGCGCGGCATTCGCCACGCCTATCCACCCTGCGCTGAAAGAACTCCTCCAGGACGCGCAACAACCCCAATTCAAGTACATGCCGGCGCGCGCGGGATGGAATGGACCTGAGGCAAGGCCAAAGTCGGCGACGCTCAATCCCACCTATGAAAAGCTGAAATACAGTCCTGAAGCTCTCAAGCGGCAGCTGCGCGCAGTGATACTTCCAGATGCTCGCGCTCTGATGGCGTTGTTCTTCCTGATTTTCGCGCTGCGATTCATGAAGCTACGCAACCTGCCGCAACCGGCTCTCACCGGGAGGCGCGCGGAAGTGCTCTCCATGCCCTCCCGCGGATCCGCCGAACAGGCCGCTTGATCCTTCGCTTTAGCTAGACCACCGCATTTCGCGCGATCACTTCCTTATAGAAGATGGCGCTCAGCTTGGGGCTGCGCTTCTCTGTCTTATAGTCCACATAATTGATGCCGAAACGTGAGCCATATCCATCCGCCCACTCGAAGTTATCCATCAGGCTCCACAGGAAGTAGCCGCGCACCGGCACGCCCTCCTTCACCGCCCGATGCAGGTTGTGAAGATAATTCCGCAGGTACATCACTCGATCCGTGTCGTAGATGGCGCCTTTCGCATCCGGGGTGTCTGAAGATGCCGTGCCGTTCTCCGTGATGTAGATCTCCTTCACCTTCCATATGTCATGGATGTGCTTCGGGGCCCAGTACAACGCCTCCGGGCCCACCGTAAGCCAATCCACTGCCATGTGCGGATAAGAAGCTGGGGCCTTCACCATTGCATAACCAAGCGGAGAATCATCGGCCCGCACATAGCTTGGCGTGTAAACATTCACTCCGGCAAAATCCAGCGGACTGCTGATCGTTTTCAAATCTTCAGGCGTGAACTTGGGCGCGTCTGCCCCGGCGTTTGCCAGATACGCATCTGTGTACCGGCCCTCTTGGATCACCGTCATGTAGGCGGCATTCTGCTCCCGGGTCGCGCGGATGGAGGCCTGTATATGCTCCGGCGTCTCGATCACCGGCACGCAGACCTGCATGTTCTCCGCCAGGCCGATCTTGGTGCCTGGCTTGGCGTGCGCGCGGATCGCCTGCACCGCCAGTCCATGGCCCAGCACCGCGAAATGTCGTGCCTGGTTGAATCGTCCCGTGGAAAGCTTCAGCCCGGGCGCATGGATTCCGATCTTGTAGCCCAACTCCATGAATGCGCCGAACTCGTTGATGGTGAAAAAGTGCTTCACTCGGTCTGAAAGTTTTTCCGCCACCACTCCGGCGTAGTCACCAAAAGCTTTTGAAGTGTCCCGCGACTCCCATCCCCCTTGGTCTTGCAGCGCCTGCGGCAGGTCCCAGTGATAAAGGGTGCAGAACGGCTGGATATTCGCCGCCAGCAGTTCATCCACCAGGCGGCTGTAAAAATCCATGCCCTTCTGGTTCAACGCGCCGGTTCCCCGCGGAAAGAGCCGCGACCATGACACGGAGAAACGATAGCTCTTCAGTCCCAGGTCCTTCATCATCGCTACATCTTCTTTGTAGTGATGATAATGATCGTCGGCGAGGTCGCCGGTATCGCCCTTCCGCACCTTGCCCGGCGTGTGGGAAAAGGTGTCCCACACCGAAGGCCCGCGCCCCTCCTGGTTCGCTGCACCTTCTACTTGATACGCAGCCGTCGCGCATCCCCACAAGAATCCGTCAGGGAAGCTGTAATAAGAAGCATTGCCGGCAGTAGTAGCTTGCGCTTGTCCCTGCGCGCTGAGTGGTAGCTGGAGTGAAGGCACCGCGGAAGCCACCGCTGCTGCGCTGATTAGTTTTCCGAATGACCGACGTGAGAAGCTGTCCCGCATGGCGATTCTCCTTGGCAAAGCTCAAGCGAGAGAAGTGTACAGAAAAATCGATTTAGTAACAGCAATTTTCGCCCTCGCATAGTGTGACCCACTTCCGATCCATTGCCCTGTCGCTTCCCGGCGAAAAAGGAAGCTCGCACGCGGGCACCGCGCGCCTTGATGCGCCACAACCATCTCGATCATGCTGCTATCGCCAAAACTATTAGAATCTTAGATTGCTTGTTGCTCGTCCATTACCCTGGTGATCGCATGACCTCGCTGACCAGAAACAATATCCGTGTCTCCGGCAGGGGCACCCGCGCTATCCTTTTCTCTCACGGCTATGGCTGTGACCAGAACATGTGGCGCTTCGTCGCGCCCGACTTTGAAGACGACTACAAAGTTGTCCTGTTTGACCATGTTGGCGCCGGTAACTCTGACGTAAAAGCATTCGACCGCAAGAAGTATGCCTCACTCAACGGCTACGCGCAGGATGTGCTCGACATCTGCCACGAACTCGATCTCAAAGATGTCATCTTCGTCGGTCATTCCGTCAGCTCTATGATCGGCGTGTTGGCCGCCATCCGCGAGCCGGAATTGTTTTCGCACCTCATCCTTATTGGCCCATCCGCCCGATACATCAACGATGGCGACTACCACGGCGGTTTCGAGCGCAAAGATATTGATGGCCTGCTTGAGATGCTGGACAGCAACTATCTGGGATGGGCATCCACCATGGCGCCCGTGATCATGGGCAACGCTGACCGGCCGCAACTCGCCAGTGAACTAGAGAACAGCTTCTGCCGCACCGATCCCCAGATCGCCAAATTCTTCGCCCGCGTTACTTTTCTTTCAGACAATCGCGCCGATCTTCCCAAGGTGAAAGCGCGGACGTTGATATTGCAGTGCTCGAGGGATGCCATCGCGCCGCTCAGCGTCGGCGAATACGTCCGCAAAAATATTCCTGACAGTGAGATGGTGGTCATGAGCGCCACCGGACATTGCCCTAACCTGAGCGCGCCGGAAGAGACCATCGCCGCGATCAAGGCTTTCCTCCGCACCACCAGCGCTGCAACCGCTTGAGAAAAATGGATAACGACATCGGCGCCAAAACGGCCTTTGAACTGTTCGAGGCTGCGCCCTGCGGATACCTCTTCACCTTGCCTGACGGCACCATCTCTCGCGTGAACCAAACATTCCTCGCCTGGACCGGCTTCTCCAGCGCTGACCTGGTAGGCCGCAAGCGCTTCCAGGAAATGCTCAGCATTCCCGCGGCGATCTTTTACGAGACGCATTTCGCGCCGCTGCTGCGCATGCAGGGATTCGTGAAAGAGATCACCGTGGACTTCCTGCGCGCGGACGGCACCACGCTTCCTGCGCTGGTGAATTCCGTGGTGCAGTCCACCGCAGAGGGCGTCCCCGAGCTGGTGCGCACCACCGTCTTTGACATCCGCGAGCGAAGGCGCTACGAGCGCGAGCTGCTCTACGAGCGCAGCAAAGCCGAACATCTTGCGGCGGTGGTGGAGAACGCCAGTGACGCCATCATCACCACTGATCCTGACCTCCACATCTCCAGTTGGAACAGCGGCGCGGAGACGCTCTTCCAGTACACCCGCGCGGAGGCGATAGGAAGAAAACTTCCCGAGCTCATCGTGCCCGATTCTGATCGCGAAAAGCTCGAGCGGTCCGTCGCCAAGCTGCGCGCCGGCGAAGCCGTGCATTTCGAGACCGTGCTCATCAATAAAGAGCGCCAGCCGGCGGAGGTCTCCGTTAGCGTAACGCCGCACATTGAGCCGCCGGGCGAGCTCGTCGGCTTCTCCGCCATCCTGCGTGACATTCGCGCGCGCAAGCGCACAGAGGAGGCGCTCATCCGCAGTGAGCAGCTTGCCTCCGCGGGAAAGATGGCGGCGGCGCTCGCCCACCAGATCAACAATCCGCTTGCCGGCGCCATGAACGCCCTCTATCTGGCAACATCTGGCGGAGGCGTCTCCGCGGAGCCCCG
Organism: Terriglobales bacterium; assembly: GCA_038254775.1. Lineage (GTDB taxonomy): Bacteria > Acidobacteriota > Terriglobia > Terriglobales > Acidobacteriaceae > JBBSFV01. The sequence continues at coordinate 40,255 of JBBSFV010000017.1, forward strand.
CCGATACCTGGACCTGGCGGACGGGGAGCTAAAACGCATCTCGCACGTCACTCGGCAGGTGCTGGGCTTCTACCGCGAATCCATGCTGCCGGAGAAAATGGAACTGGGCGGCGTGCTGGATTCCGTGCTGGAGTTCGCGCAGATCCGCGCCCAGGCAAAGCACATCCAATTCCGCCAGCGATACGCAAAAGACCTGCACCTGTTCGCCGTCGCCGGGGAACTGCGCCAGCTCTTTTCCAGCCTGCTGCTGAACAGCGTTGAAGCCATCGCCGACGAAGGCGCCATAGTGGTGCGCGCGCGGCACGTTGGCAGCGGCACGAATAAGAGGGTCCGCGTCACCATCGCCGACTCCGGGGAAGGTATTGCGAACCCCGTGCGCGCGAAGGTCTTCGATCCCCTGTTCACCACCAAAGGCAACGTGAATGCCGGCCTGGGCCTGTGGGTAAGCAAGCAGATCGTGCAGCGCCACGGTGGAACCATCAAAGTGCGCTCCCGCGCCTCAGCCCCGCGACGCGGAACCACCGTTTGGGTGGAACTGCCGGTCACCGGCTGAGCGGGTTTGTTCTGTCATTCCGGGCGCAGCGAGGAATCTGCTTTTTGCTAGCACTTGTCATTCTGAGCGACGCGAAGAATCTGCTTTGCTCTGCCACTTGTCATTCTGAGCGACGCGAAGAATCTGCTTTTTGCTAGCACTTGTCATTCTGAGCGACGCGACGAATCTGCTTTGCTCTCCCACTTTGTCATTCTGAGCGAAGCGAGGAACCTGCTTTTTGCTAGCACTTGTCATTCTGAGCGAAGCGACGAATCTGCTTTGCTCTCCCACTTTGTCATTCTGAGCGAAGCGAAGAATCTGCTTTGCCCTTGCACTGACCGGTGGCCCACACAACGCGAATTTCGTTGTGTGGGGAAAACAGTCCAGTCAGGGCACGGATTTATCCGTGCCGACCAACTCTTAAGAATGACCAGCGGCTTTAGCCGCCGAGGGAGGAAGAGCGGGGCTTCAGCCCCGCGCGCGTGACCGCTAAGTATCTAAAAAGTAAGGCGTTAGCTGCAACACAACCATTTCTGTGCTTTGGAGTCTATATATCCAAGCCAACCAGCGGACCTGAAAATTACTTCTAATTGAAGACCAGTCCCGCTGTGGTAACCACCGTTTTGGGCTGAATTCTTGGTGACACATGCTAGAGTTATGGGCCAAGTACACAAAGTAGATTAAGACATTTTTATGGCGACAGCCGTTCACATTTCGAGCTTTCAGGATCTCGCCCAAGAGCTTTCCGCCGTCCCTGAAGTAACAAAGATCTTTTTCCATCAGTTCGGTCGGGAAGTCAATGTATGGACGGTGGTACCCGGATTCGACCGCAGCGTTCGCGACAAGATATACAAGATTGAGCAATCCTTGCGAAGGCATTCGCCGGATTTTCATTTGAATTTCCGCGTCGTCGCGAATGAGTCTGAGATTGGCGATTCCACACTCATTTTTGATCGCGCTGCATAACGATTGCACACTCCCAAAGAGCATCTTTCCTTCGCACAACATAATGAGGAACTCGCGTCTTACCTCGAAGGCGCTTCCTATGAGGGATGGAGAGCAACAGCGTTGTTTTATGCGGCACTCCATTACATCCAGTTCTATTTCGTGAGCGACATACCGCGTAAGTCCTTCAGCTCCCACTCCAAGAGAGACACAGCCATTGCAGGCGAATCTCGCCTCGATAAGATCGCCAGAGACTATCGAAGTCTCCAGGATTGGAGTCAGCGTTGCAGGTATGACGGAGTAAAGCCCTCAGACGACGATTTCAAAAAAGACATCGTTCCCAGCCTCGAGCGGATCAAAAAACACATCAACGGCATCTTCAAATTCCTTTAGCTCGATTCGTCGATGACGGCGGGTGGCCCACACAACGCGAATTTCGTTGTGTGGGGAAAACAGTCCAGTCAGGGCACGGCTTCAGCCGTGCCACCCCGCGCCTGAGCAACCGGTGCCCCACGTTCCGCCGAGCACAGCGAGGCTAACGTGGGACGCCTGCTGACGGTGGAAAAGCACGGCTTCAGCCGTGCCACCCCGCGCCTGAGCGACCGGTGCCCACGTTCCGCCGAGCAGAGCGAGGCTAACATGGGACGCCTGCTGACGGTGGAAGAGCGGGGCTTCAGCCCCGCGTCACCGGAACCCGAAACTCAGGGCTTTAGCCCCGGATACTCGTGATAAAGTTCGGCAACACTCATGCGTACCCTGGATCTCAAGGCCACCCACGCGCCTGTAAAGCGCTATTACGAAGATCTCGCCAAGCTGGATTTCCAAAAGCAGGCGCACGAAGGCGCCGTCAGTGCTCCCTTTTTTGAGCTATTGAACTATTGCGCCCGCAAGATGGGATGGACCCTATCCAACCAGACCCCGCTTAAAGGCTGGATGACGCAAAGAACTACTTGTCTTTCGACTGGGTCGAACTAGTGCGAAATAAAGAGAGGAGCGCGTTGACCCCAAGCATCGATTCTGCTGACTTCGACGAGATGCCTAATCGCGAGGACGATGACACATACATCGTTGATTTAATTCAAAAGGTCATTACAGTCAGCTTAGAAACCGTAAAGATTGTGAAGTCCCTGCCTGACTTGGGGCTACCAGAAAAGGCCGAAGTCGCTACAATGAATTGAAATCCGAGAAAGAGGGAATTCTTGAAGCCTTTAATCAGTGAGTGCGGCGAAATGTGGGCGCGCAATGATGAGAATATCGCGCAGCTCCGTGAAATCAAACGGAATGTCGTTGGTGTCTACATCCTTTATGACGGCTCCATGCCGGTTTATGTCGGTAAGGGAGATATTAAGGAGCGGATCAGACTGCACAAGAAAAGCAAAACCAAAGGTCAGCTTTGGGACCACTTCAGTTGGTATGTCTTGTGCAATCCCGAACTGTTGCATGACGTTGAGTCCATCATTCTTCGAATGCTACCGCCGTATTTGCGCTCACTTACGAAGCAGAAAGGAAAGCTCACTGGCGTGAAGAAGACGAGGCAACGAGAAGATATTGCTGATGTGATCACGCGCAAAGTCGTTCGCTAGTTTTTGTGCCGTCCCTACAGGACTCAACTTCTAAGAAACGTCCAACCCAGCACTCACGTGCTGGGCTACGTTATGCCGCACCTTCGGCGCTCGAGTCGGACAAAAATCCACCGTGCTACTCCTTTGCGATCCTTGGCGCCCTTGCGTTAAATTCCGTTCTTGACAAAGCGAACAAAACTCGAATAAACTTCGGCGGCACGTTCCACCGGTCGCAATAAGTTTTAAGCGGCACACCAAAGCAGTTGGCTAACTCCTTTTTTTTCAAATTTATAGCCATAACTCATTTGTTTTCAAATTTTTGCGAGCTCTGCTCCGGATTCAGCCAGTTTTTAGCACTTAACTCCTTTGTTTTGAAATTTTTAGCTTTAAGTTCTTTGTTTTCAAATTTTTGCGGACCGCCCGCGCTTTCCGTCCCTTTGTTTTCAAATATTTGGCGATTTTGGGGAGAGGAAAGGGGGGTACCACCCCCAGTATTCAGACGACAAGTTTCCCACCATGATTCCCCCACCTAACTGACTCATTTCACTAGAGGCCATCGGGAGGGGGAGGGTATCACTGTGGAAAACTTCTATCCCCCAGCCACCGCGCCGATCACGATAAACGGTTCCTTGCCGGAGAGGACGGCTTCCGGGAGGGGGGTGTCGGGTAGGTCGTCGGAGATGTCTTCTTCACAGGCGAAGAAGCGCAGATATGCCCGGCGCTTTTGCGTTGTGTAATCCCGGATGGTGCCGCGCAGCATGGGGTAGCGCTCCTCGATGGCGTCCAGCAGGGCGCGCTGCGTGATCTTGCCCACGCCCGGAGCGGTGGCGCGGAGATCGAGCGTGATCTCAGAGCCGGTCTTCGACAGGGTGCGCAGGTGCGGCGGGATGATGACGTGGATCATAAAGGCGTTGTTAGTTGTTAGTCGTTGGTCGTTGGCAAAGTCAAAAGAAAAAGCTTTCACCACGGAGGCACCGAGACACAGAGAAAACCAACTAGGGTGAAGTCAAAAGCAAAAGCTTGAACCACAAAGGACACGAAGGTCAGTACCGGGTAATCGAGTACCGTGTACCGAAAAACCGCTAGCGACTAGCGACAAATGACTAGAGACTAACGATCAGCGACTAACGATCAACGATGATTCCTTAACACCAGATCCCTCGGCTCGCGCTTCGCGCTCGCTCGGGATGACAGCTTCATCTTTGCCCATCGACTAGCGACTAGCGACTAGCGACCAACGCCTAACGACTAGCGCCGAACGACCAACAATTAACGATCAGAGATCAACGGCCAACGACTAACAACCAACGACCAACGACTACAGACTTTGCACTTCCACGCTTAGCACTGCCGGTAGATCATGCACGATGCACTGCCATGAGTCGCCGGCATCGGGAGAGACGTAGACCTGGCCGCCGGTGGTGCCAAAGTACACGCCGCATTTATCGAGCGAGTCCACTGCCATGGCGTCACGCAGCACGTTCACGTAGCAATCCTTTTGCGGAAGGCCTTTGGTGAGCGGCTCCCACTCATTGCCGCCGCTGCGGCTGCGGAAGACGCGCAACTGTCCATCATGCACGTAATGTTCGGAATCACTCTTGATGGGCACCACGTAGATGGTCTCCGGTTCATGCGCGTGCACGTCGATGGCAAAGCCGAAGTCCGTAGGCAGATCGCCGCTGACCTCATGCCATTGGTCGCCGCCATTGTCAGAGCGCATCACGTCCCAATGCTTTTGCATGAACAGCGTGTCGGGCTTGGACGGGTGCATGGCGATGCGATGCACGCAGTGGCCGACCTCCGCGGTGGGATTGGGAATGTGCTCAGAGCGGAGCCCTTGATTGATGGCCTTCCAGGATTTGCCGCCATCGTCTGTGCGAAAGGCGCCCGCCGCGGAGATGGCGATATACATCCTGCCGCGGCCTTTGGGATCCAGGATGATGGTGTGCAGGCAGAGTCCGCCGGCGCCGGGCTGCCAATCTTTTGCCGTGGGATGATTGCGCAAGCCAGGCAGCTCCTCCCAATTCTGCGCGCCATCCTTGGAGATGAAGAGCGCGGCATCTTCCACGCCGGCGAAGACCGTGTCGGCGTCCTGGATGCAAGGCTCAAGGTGCCACACGCGCTTGAACTCGTAAGGATGCGGCGAGCCGTCATACCATTTATGCGTGCCCGGAGTGCCGTCGTAGGCGAACTTGTTGCCGACCGGGTCCCAGGTCTTTCCGCCATCGTTCGAGCGCTGGATCACCTGGCCGAACCAGGCGGAGGACTGCGAAGCGTAAATGCGGTTGGGGTCGATTGGCGAACCTTTCACGTGATAGACCTCCCAGCCGGCAAAGTGCGGGCCGGAGACTTGCCAGCTCGCGCGCTTTGCGTCAGAGGTGAGGATGAAGGCGCCTTTGCGGGTGCCGACGAGGACTCGAACACTACTCATGATTACTCCTTACTATTTATTCCCACGTCAGCTTCGCTGCGCTCAGCGGGACGTGGGGCACCAAGTCTTGTTTTTATTCCCACGTCAGCTTCGCTGCGCTCAGCGGGACGTGGGGCACCAGTTCTTATTTTTATTCCCACGTCAGCTTCGCTGCGCTCAGCGGGACATGGGGCACCAGTTCTTATTTGACCAAAATCCTGTCTTTAATATTTGGGAAGTTTGGGGTCCACTTTTTCCGCCCAGCCTATGATGCCACCTTTGAGATTAACAACATTCTTGAATCCGAAGTTGCGCAGCAGTTCCACGGCTTTCGCGCTGCGCCCACCCAGCTTGCAATGGACGACCATCTCGCGATGTTTGTCGAGTTCATCCATGCGCGCGGGCAGCTCGCCCAGCGGGATGAGTTTACCGCCAAGATTGCAGATCTGATATTCGTGCGGCTCGCGCACATCCAGGATGAAAGGCCGGTCGCCAGAGTCGAAGCGGAGCTTAAGCGTTTCCGGCGTGATCTCCGGGACGGCTGCTTGCGAAGTGATGCCACAGAATTGCTCGTAGTCGATCAATTTGGTGATGGTGCGGGTACCGCAAGCGCGGCACTCGGGGTCCTTGCGCAGCTTTACCTGGCGGAAGGTCATGGCGAGCGCGTCGATCATGAGCAGGCGCCCGGCGAGAGAGTCGCCGATCCCGAGGATGAGTTTGATCACTTCGGTTGCCTGGATGGTGCCCACAAGTCCGGGCAACACGCCGAGCACGCCACCTTCCGCGCAGGAGGGAACCATACCCGGCGGAGGCGGCTCGGGGTAGAGGCATCGGTAGCAAGGGCCGTCTTTTGTGGCGAAGACGCTTGCCTGGCCCTCAAAGCGAAAGATGGAGCCATAGACATTGGGTTTGCCGGTGAGGATGCATGCGTCATTCACCAGATAGCGCGTGGGAAAGTTGTCAGTGCCGTCGGCGATGACATCAAAGTCACGAAAAATCTCGAGGGCATTTGCGCTGTTGAGCTGTACCTCAAATTTGCGGACGCTCACATGAGGATTGATGGAGTGGATGGTTTCTTCAGCGGAGTCGAGCTTCTTGCGCCCAACATCATCGGTGCCGTGCATGATCTGCCGCTGCAGGTTGGTGAGGTCTACCACGTCAAAGTCAACCAGCCCGAGCGTTCCCACACCCGCCGCCGCCAGATACATGGCAAGGGGTGAGCCTAGCCCTCCAGCGCCGACGCATAGAACTTTGGCGGATTTAAGTCTCTGCTGGCCCTCAGTGCCCACCTCCGGCAGGATGAGGTGTCGCGAATACCGCAGCACTTCATGGTTCGAAAGGTTTGAGGCAGGGGACATAAAAAGGGGATGAACGGGAGTATAGACGAAGCTCTCACACCCTTGCGCCGCCCAGGATAGATCCAACCACTTGGTATCGGGACTTCATTGCACGGTCAAAATAACGTCTTGCGTCTTTGTTGAATCGGTTCCCACCATGATCTGAAAAGTGCCGGGTTCCACCACGCGTTTCATATCAATGTTCGTGAACCAGAGTTTCTCCGGGGTGATCTCAAAGCGCACGGTGCGGCTCTCGCCGGGCTTCAGACTGAGGCGCTCGAAGTTTTTTAACTCCTTGACCGGCCGCGTGACTGAACTGATCTCGTCATGGATGTACATTTGCACCACTTCATCTCCCGCGCGCTTGCCGGTGTTGGTCACATCTACTTCAACGGTGGCATGGCCGCTGGGCGAGATGGTACTTGCGGAAAGGCGAGGCTGACCCAGCCTGAATGTGGTGTAACTGAGCCCAAAGCCAAAGGGAAAGAGCGGCTCGCTCTCAGCGAAGACATAGGGACGGGCATGTGCCGACGGTTTGTGATTGTAGAAATCCGGCAACTGGCCAACCGATCGCGGCACGGTGATGGGCAACTTACCTCCGGGGTTTACATCTCCGAAGAGGACATCCGCTATGGCGGTCCCGCCCTCTTGTCCAAGATACCAGCCGTCGAGGATCGCGGGCGCGGAGCGGGCAAGCTTTGCGATGGAGTTCGGGCGGCCATGGAGTAACACCACGACCACTGGTTTCCCGGTTGCGATCACTTCATCCGCGAGCTGTTGCTGGCGTCCGATAAGGTTGAGGTCATCGCGGTCGCCGAGATGATTCGGCGCCCAAGCCTCGCGTGAGGTCTGCTCGTTCTCTCCCAGCACCAGCACCACCAGATCTGAGTGGCGAGCGAGCGCGACTGCCTGGCGAATACGCACAGCATCTTTTTTCTCGTCCGGAGGCACCACGGTGTCTTGCTCCCAAACGGCGGGGCCCTCCGTGATGGCAGCGCCTTGGGAGTACTCCACGGTGGCGATATTTTTTAGCTTTGCGCGGACCCCTTCGAGCACGCTCACGCCGCGGCCGGGTTTGTCACTATAGCCGCCGAGATGGACCTCTGCGGCGTTGGGCCCGATCACAGCCACTTTTTTCAGGCGCGTCCGGTCGAGCGGCAAAAGGTCCTTATCATTCTTCAACAAAATGATGGAACGGCGCGCGGTCTCAAGAGCCAACTGCTGGTGTTCGGGGCTGTTCGTGACCTGCTTCGCGCGGGCTGGGTCAGCATAGGGATGGTCGAAGAGGCCGGCCAGGAACTTGGCACGCAGAACCCGCGCCGCTGAGCGATCGACCAGTTCTTCCGGGATGCGACCGTTGTGAACCATTTCAACCAAGGTGCTGTAAGCGTCGGTTTGCGGGAGTTCGATATCCACGCCGGTCTCGAGCGCCAGTTTCCCGGCTTCGGCATTGGAGCCAACCAGGTGGTGCACGCGATTCATCTCCGCGATGGCGAAGTAATCCGAGACGATAAAACCATTCCAATCCCACTCGCCGCGCAGGATCTTTTGGATGAGCCATTTATTAGCGTGCGAGGGAACGCCATCCACCTCGTTGTAAGACGGCATCAAGCTTGCCGGGCGGCCCTCCTTGACTGCCGCTTCAAAGGGCACCAGCCAATTATCGCGGATCACGCGCTCTGAATAGTTTGCGGGGCCGATGTTGATTCCGGCTTCCGGTTGTCCATGCACGGCAAAGTGCTTCACGGTGGCAAATACGTGCCGGTCATCCAAGGCGGATGCGGTCCCTTGCAGTCCCGTGACTGCGGCCACGCCCATGCGCGAGACCAGATATGGATCTTCGCCATAGGTTTCTTCCGTTCTTCCCCATCGTGGATCACGCGCCAGATCGAGGACCGGCATCAGGCACTGTTGCACCCCACGAGCGCGCACTTCTTCAGCGACCGCGGAAAACACGCGATGGATCAGCGCCGGATCCCAGGAGCTTGCAAGCGCAATAGGGACGGGAAAGCTGGTGCCTTGCGGCGCCGCGTGGCCGTGCAGGCACTCGTCATGAAAGAGCACGGGAATGCCCAATCGATTGCTTTCTATTACTAGCTTTTGGATGGTATTGGCAAACTCCACCATCTCCGCGGGGCCACGCTTTTCACTGGGACGAACATATTCTCCGAGACCATTCTTCAAAAGCTCTTTGGCTTTTTCCGGCAAGAGTTTGCCATTCTCGTCAATGAAAGCGAGCTTCTCCCGCTGTTTGGGGTCGCTCATGATCTGGGGGTTCTGCCAGGTGGAGCCGAGCTGCGCCGCCTTCTCCTCCAGAGTCATGCGATGGAGAAGGTCCATCACGCGATCCTCTACAGGAAGTGCAGCATCCTTGTACGCGGATTGCTGGGCAATTGCGAACATGGACGCGAACATCGAGCAGAGCAGGAGTGCGAATGTGGCAGGGGATCGATAGGAGAGTCTCATGGCAGCCTTCAATCTTAGACAGGGCGGCATGATACCATTGCGCGAATCGGGTTGAAATCGAGCCGACTGGAACCGCATGCGACGCCTCCCTCTTCTTGCTCTCCTCTCCATTTTCCTGGTTGTTGCTGGATGCCAGCGCGGCAATCAAACTCAAAATAACCAGAGCAGTCCGGCCGGAAAGCGGTTGCGCATCGGCCTTTCCATGGATTCCCTGCAACTCGAGCGATGGCAGCATGACCGCGATATCTTTGTAAAACGCGCGGGCGAGTTGAATGCGGATGTGCTGGTGCAATCGGCGAACGGCAATGATTCTGTCCAGGTGCGACAGGCGGAGAACCTGCTTTCGCAGGATATCGACGTGCTGGTGGTGATCCCGCACAACAGTGAAGTTGCCGCGAGCATTGTGAATGCCGCCAAAGCACAAAAGGTCCCGGTGCTCAGTTACGATCGGCTGATCCGCAACAGCGACGTGGATCTCTACATCTCTTTCGACAATGAGCAGGTGGGAAGGATGCAGGCGCAGTATCTGCTGGACCATGCGCCGAAGGGGAATTACATCCTTATCGGCGGATCGCCTACTGACAACAATGCTCAAATGTTGCGCAAGGGGCAGATGGCGGTACTACAGCCGGCGATTGATCGTGGAGATGTGAAGATCGTCGCCGATCAATGGGCCAAGGACTGGCTCTCCAGCGAAGCGCTACGGCATACGGAAAATGCGCTCACCCGGGCGAACAATAATGTGGTGGCTGTGGTTGCTTCCAATGACAGCACCGCCGGGGGCGTGGTGCAGGCCCTGGAAGAGCAACATCTCGCGGGAAAAGTCTTAGTCAGCGGACAAGATGCTGACCTGCCGGCATTGCAGCGCATTGTTGCCGGAACCCAAACAATGACGGTGTACAAGCCACTGCAGCAGTTGGCGAGCCAGGCGGCAGATGCTGCCGTTGCTTTGGCGAAGAAGCAGGCGGTGCAGACAAATGGAGCGGTGAATAATGGCAAGCGCGACGTACCCGCGATCTTGCTTAAGCCGATCGCGGTGGATAAGAACAACCTCAACGAAACGGTGGTGAAGGATGGCTTTGTGAAGAAGGAGAGCTTGAGCCATCCGTGATGATCGCACCTGATGAGAGTGACAGCGCGCCTTTGCTGGAGATGCTCCACATCGGGAAGTCCTTTCCCGGCGTGCGAGCCTTGCAGGCCGTGAACCTCCAGGTGCAAGCAGGAGAATTTCATTCGATCGTGGGCGAGAACGGTGCGGGCAAGTCCACGCTGATCAAGATCCTGAGCGGCGTTTATCCGGCGGGCGACTATGAAGGAGAGATTCGCCTGAAGGGAGCGGTGCAGCGCTTCCGCAACGTGCGCGATTCAGAGGCGGCGGGGATCGCAGTGGTGCATCAGGAACTGGCGCTGGTGCCGGAGATGAGCGCGGCGGAGAACATCCTGCTGGGGAATGAACCGCGTCGGGGTGGGGCTGTGCGGTGGAAGGCGCTCTACCATCATGCCCAGGAAGTGGTCAGCCGACTCAAAATCAATATCAATATTTATGCGCCGGTGCGGACGTTGGGAGTGGGACAGCGCCAATTGGTGGCGATCGCGCGATCACTCACGCGCGAAACCCGCATCCTCATCCTGGACGAGCCGACTGCAGCCCTGACTGAATCCGAGTCGGCGACTCTGTTTGAAGTGCTGCGAGCGCTGCGGTCGCGCGGAGTAGCGGTGGTTTATATCTCGCACCGGCTTGCGGAGGTCTTTCAGCTCAGTGACCGCATCACGGTTTTGCGCGATGGAGCTTCCGTGCATTCCGCGGCAACCGCGGAGTTGAATGAAGCGAAGGTGATCTCGCTGATGGTGGGTAGGGATCTGAACCGGTCGTTTGCCGCGCGCGCATGCGATCCGGGTGCCACCGCGCTGGAGGTCCGGGATATCTCACTCCGCGATCCCAGTACCGGGGTCGCCGTTCTGGATGGCATCAATTTTTCTGTGCGTAAAGGAGAGATCCTCGGCATTGCGGGATTGGTCGGAGCAGGGCGCTCGGAGCTGTTAATGGCTCTCTTTGGGGCGGCTACAGGGGGGCGTAGGGGCGAGATCCTGGTCGCGGGCAAGAGAGTTGCCATTCATAAACCTGCGGACGCGATCCGGTGCGGCATCGGCTTTGTCACCGAAGATCGCCGGCAATATGGGTTAGTGCTGGGTGACGATCTGGTGCGCAACACGAACATGGCATCTTTTGGGCGATGTTCACGCGCAACCGTGATGGATGAACGCGCGGAGATATCTGCAACCGTGCGCACGATGAAGGAGTTGCGAACCAAGCCGGCATCCCCATTCGTGGCAGCGAGAACGCTTTCAGGCGGCAATCAACAAAAAATAGTGTTGGCAAAATGGTTGCTCACCGCTCCCAAGGTGCTTTTTCTCGACGAGCCCACGAGGGGCGTTGATGTGGGCGCGCGGCAGGAATTCTATCGGTTGATAACGGAGCTGGCAGAGCAGGGACTCGCGATCGTGTTGGTGTCATCGGAGTTGGAGGAGGTCCTCGGATTGTCCGATCGGGTATTGGTGATGCATCGCGGCAGGATCACTGGCGACTTCCCGCGCAAGCACGCCACATCTGAGCGGATCATGGCGTGCGCCATCGGACAGGCGCAGGAGTTGGCAGGGTGATGGCGAGCGAGACTTTGGGAAACTTTCGGGTGCGGCGCATCCTCTCCGGGCCGCTGGTGCGTTCGTACATGATGATAGTGGCGCTGGTGGCGGTATGGATCGCATTCCAGATCGCGACGGATGGGATCTTTTTAGAGCCAAGAAACCTCTCCAATCTTTTGCGCCAGACTGCGGTCACGGGAATCCTCTCCGTAGGCATGGTGGCGGTGATCATCTCGGGGCAGATCGATCTCTCTGTGGGGTCGATGGTGGGCTTGACGGGAATGCTGGCGGCGCTGGTGCAGGCAAGCAATCATAATTTCATTTTTTCGCTACTGGTCGCGCTGGGAATGGGCCTTCTGCTGGGCGCGGTGCAAGGCGTGCTGGTGGCATACATGGAGATTCCCGCGTTCATTGTCACGCTCGGCGGGTTGCTGGCGTGGCGCGGCATCACCAAGGGCATCAGCGCCGGGAACACCATCCCCATCTTGAATGAAACCTTTCAACATGTTGGGCAGAGCTACATCCCACCGCTGATGGGATTTCTGATCGCTGCATTCGCAGTGGCCAGCATCGTCTGGGCGCGGCTGCGGCGAACCAGCGCGAGAAGTGTTGCCGGAGTTGAGGTGAGCCGCGCAGCCAACCTGGCGCAGCTCGCGTTGCCGGCGGTGGTGATCTTTGCGGCGGTAATCGTGTTGAACAAATATGCGGGTGTGCCTGTTCCCGCGGTGGTGCTGCTGGTGATCACGCTGCTCGGCGGGTTCGTGTTGCAAAACACCGTGTTTGGGCGGTATCTGTACGCAGTGGGCGGCAATGCCGAAGCCGCCCGGCTCTCAGGGATCAATCTGCGGCGCCACACCGTTGCCGTCTTCTGCATCCTGGGATTGCTTGCCGGCATAGCAGGGATCATCTATACCGCGCGGGTTGGCAGTGCCTCTCCAGATGCGGGGCTACTGCTGGAGCTGGATGCGATTGCCGCGTGCGTGATCGGTGGAGCAAGCTTGGTGGGCGGGCGGGGCACCGTGTTTGGCGCATTCGTGGGCGCGTTGTTCATGGCAAGCCTGGACAATGGCATGTCCCTAAAGAACGTTCCGGATTTTATTCAGGACATCGTAAAGGGCGGGGTGCTGGTGGCTGCCGTTGGGCTTGACATGATTGGGCGGCGCAGGCCATGACCAGGCGATATGTTCTGGTATTGACGTTGGCACCGGCGGAACGCGTGCCGTAGTGGTGGATGGCGGGGGAAAAGTGGTGGCTTCCGCCACGCATGAGCACCAACCATTCGCTTCTCCCCAGACCGGGTGGGCGGAGCAGGATCCGCAGGATTGGTTTCATGCGTGTGCGGGCGCGGTGCGGCAGGTGCTTCACAACGGCATCGATGCACAGGATATCGCGTGCGTCGGTTTGACCGGCCAGATGCACGGCGCAGTCCTGCTGGATGATGCGGATGAGGTGCTGCGTCCGGCGTTGATCTGGTGTGACCAGCGCAGCGCCCCGGAAGCAGAGGCGCTCACCCGGACATCGGCACGGAGAAACTGGTGCAGTGGACCTGCAATCCCGCGCTGACCAACTTCACCGCCACGAAATTATTGTGGGTGAAGAATCACGAACCGGAGTTATGGAAGCGGTTTCGTCATTTATTGCTGCCCAAAGACTACGTTCGACTTCGCTTGACCGGTGTGCACGCGATCGACGTGGCGGAAGCCTCCGGCACTCTACTGCTGGATGTGGCACAACGCCGCTGGTCGCGGCAAATGCTTGCGGCGGTCGGCATGGATGAGAGCTATGTTCCTCAACTCTATGAATCGGCAGCGGTGGCGGGAACCATCCATACCGCAGGCGCGCAGGCCACGGGATTGCGGAGTGGAACGCCGGTGGTGGCGGGTGCGGGCGACCAGGCAGCCGGAGCAGTGGGCATGGGGATCGTTGAGCCGGGCACGGTGAGCGTGACCATCGGAACCTCAGGAGTGGTGTTTGCCGCCACCGATCATCCCGCACTTGACGCTCATGGACGGCTGCATACTTTCTGCCATGCGATCCCAGGCCGGTGGCACGTGATGGGAGTCACGCAAGCGGCAGGACTTTCCCTGCGCTGGTTTCGCGACAACTTTGGCACCCTGATCCATGAACTGATCCATGATGGTGGAGACTCGTACGAGTCTCTGGCAGAGGAAGCGCAGCAGGTCTCCGCGGGATGTGATGGCGTTTTGTGGGCGCCGTATCTGATGGGCGAGCGTACACCGCACGTGGATCCGCATGCGCGGGCGGCTTTAGTAGGGCTGGCGGCGAATCATGGGCGCGGACACGTTATTCGAGCCATCATGGAAGGGGTTGCGTTCAGCTTGAAGGATACTCTGACTATCTTCGAACAGATGAAGGTTCCGGTGGATCGCATCCGGCTGGGCGGCGGCGGAGCGCGGTCACCGCTGTGGCGGCAGATACAGGCAGACGTGTACGCGCATCCCGTAGAAATAGCGGAAGCAGAAGAGGGCGCGGCATACGGGGCGGCATTGCTGGCCGGCGTGGGCGTGGGTATTTGGCCCAGCGTGGATGCTGCCTGCGCGGCGGTTGTGCGCGTTGCCCGCACCCTCTCACCGCTGGAAGATTCAACCCGGCTGATGCAACGGCAATACGCGCGATATCAGAGACTGTATCCGGCGCTGCGGCAAGTCACGCAACAATAAAGCCTTTGGAGGACCCATGTCAGATCTCAAGCCACGCGCGGAGCACAGATTCTCATTCGGACTATGGACGGTCGGCAATCGCGGGCGTGATCCATTTGGCGACGCAGTGCGCGCGACCATCTCACCGAATGATATTGTGGCGCTGCTCGGCGAAGTGGGCGCGTGGGGCGTAAATTTTCATGACAATGACCTGGTGCCGATAGACGCTACCAAAGGCGATCGCGACCGGATCGTGCGCGAATTCAAGGCGGCGCTGAAGACGAATGGCGTTGTGGTGCCGATGGCGACCGTAAATCTATTCTTTGACCCGGTCTTTCGTGACGGTGCATTCACTGCAAACGATCCTGACATTCGCACGTACGCCCTACAGAAGACAATGCTCGCCATGGAACTGGGCGCGGAGTTTGATGCCCAGACCTTTGTCCTATGGGGCGGGCGCGAGGGCGCGGAGACCGATGCTTGCCGCCGACCGGATGAAGCGGTCAAACGCTTCCGCGAAGCATTGGACATGCTTTGTGAATACAACATCACCCAGGGATTCGGCTACAAGATCGCGCTGGAGGCGAAGCCCAATGAGCCCCGGGGGAACATCTACTTTCCCACCACTGGACATTACCTGGGGCTCATCTCCACTTTGCAGCACCCGGAGATGGTGGGGGTGAATCCGGAAGTGGCACACGAGCATATGGCGGGCCTCAACTTTCTGCATGGCGTGGCGCAAGCCTGGGAGGCAGGCAAGCTCTTCCATATTGACCTGAATGACCAGGAGCCGGGCAAGTTCGACCAGGACCTGCGCTTCGGCTCGGCAAATCCCAAGGCAGCTTTTTTTCTGGTTAAATTCCTGGAAGAAGTGGGATACAGCGGGCCGCGCCATTTTGACGCTCACGCCTATCGCACAGAAGACTTTGAAGGCGTGAAGGATTTTGCCCGGGGATGCATGCGCACATATCTCATCCTGAAACAAAAGGCAGAGCGCTGGAAGATGGATAAAGAGATCCAGGCGGTCTTGCAGGATATCCATTACGGCGCGGGGCTGCTGAAGAAGGGCCCAAAAGAGGTGCTCGGCGCGACCATCGATCGCCAGGAGCTGGCCAAGCGCCGGATGAACTATGAGCGGCTGGATCAGCTCACGATGGAGATTCTGTTCGGGGAGCGGTAGGCCGCCGGAAAATGGCGGTGGATGGCCAGATGCGCGGTGCCCCAACCTTTTTCGCGAGCACAATCATACGATGGGTGCCCCATCCTGACGACGAATGAAATGAGGCGGAGGTTCCAAGATGAAGTTGCTTCCCGGGTATGTGCTGCTGTGCGGTGCAATAGCAGGTTGCTCGTCGGCAGGTTCGAAACTTGTCAGTCAGAAAGCGGAACCTGCTACTGCTAATGTGGCAGGCGGGAAAGCTCTCCCCGTGTTCTCTCCGATCCATCCGGTGACCGGATCTGACGAAACCATCTTTGGAGATCCGCATGTGGTGGGCCGTCCTTTTGTCGTGCGCATCCGCGAGCTCGCCGGCCCGGTGGTCCCACCGCACACGCATCACTTCGATGAAAATCTCACGGTTGTACCTCAAAGTGACCTAGGTTTTCGAGTGAACAACCCTGCCATGCGTGTATTTCAGCAGGCAAAAAATCAAAGTACTGATCGATCAGGGTCTGGTGTGAACAATAGAGGTCTTGCAGAAGGTCAAGGGATTCCTGATATTTTC
>JBBSFV010000018.1:0-54832 GCA_038254775.1 Terriglobales bacterium
CGAATGGGGTGCTTTGCTTTTGGATTTGATGTCCGTCGATAGTCAGGTCCCGCTGCTTCTGGCGGTCTCGCAGTGATGATGAAATGCCCAGATGGCAGATCGGCTACCAAGTTCCCATTGCAATGCTCATTTGCAGTTCCGCTGCATCCTGAAGAGGATGGCTAAAATGCCATCGGAGCTGTTGATCGAGCGCCTGATCACCTGGGGAGTCGAAGTTGGTTAGACGGTGGGAGCGGCTTCTTCGCCAAATGTATAGTCATTGAACTTTGCGCCTACCGCTGGAAAGACTTCCGG
Organism: Terriglobales bacterium; assembly: GCA_038254775.1. Taxonomy (GTDB): domain Bacteria; phylum Acidobacteriota; class Terriglobia; order Terriglobales; family Acidobacteriaceae; genus JBBSFV01. Next base: position 295 of record JBBSFV010000018.1, read on the forward strand.
CCATGGCACCAAGACAGTGCGCACCACTTCGCCGGTGCAGGCCACAGGAGATGCTTTGGATGCAGGTTGCTTGCTGGGCTCGGCTTCCACAGTGCCTTGCAACACGATGCGGATCTCCAACTCGGTGCCCACGGGAAGGGCTTCCTCTGCAACGAACATCACGCCGCTTCGGCTGATGTTCTTGCTCCTACCCGTGCGCCACTCAGCCTCGCCTTTGGCGCGATAGTGCACCGGGACTTGAAGTTCGAAACGCTTTGCCCGGTCACCCTCAAAGCCGACTTGTATCTCGTGAGAATCTTGAGCCATTCCCTGCTTCTCCAAAACCGTGTTAATACTAGGTGCAGGTGGTACATTCGGCAATCACACGAAGGTGGGATATTTGGGTCGGCGCGAAATATTACCAGATGGTCAACAAAACTAGTTTCTAGTTGGTTAACAAACGGCTACTTTGGCTTTGCTGCCCGTTGACTGGTTATGTGTAAAGCAAGTTCCAAGCGATTCGCGACGCCCTGTTTCTCGTAGATATGGGTCAAGTGCCTCTTCACCGTATCCTGAGAGATGCTTAACTGCTCTGCAATGTCTCTATTGCTGCAGCCCGCCATCACTTTATCCATGACCTCGCGCTCGCGGAGGGTCAGTTCGGCTCGGGAACCGGAGTCTTTATCAGACTGTGCCCACATCGCCATGATTTCGCGTTCAACCCAGTACTCGCCGGCAAAGACACTGCGCAGGCTCTTGATCAAAATAGTGGGGGCGGTATGTTTCAGCACGATGCCTCGCGCTCCCAGGTGCAACGCTTTTACCATCTCGCCATCTTCCATGTCTGCCGTCAACATGATGACTTTGATCTCAATGCCCGCAGACTTGAGTTCCCGGAGGACCTCGATGCCATTCGATTTCGGCAGCGTGTAGTCCAGCAACAAGATGTCAGCTGGATTCTCGCGTACGGCGAGCACGGCTTGGAGTCCGTCACTGGCTTCGGCGACGACGTCTATGCCGGACTCTGCCTGTAGGACGCGGCGCAAACCATCGCGGAAGATGGGGTGGTCATCGGCGAGGATCACTCGTATGGCATTTTTTTTCATGCGATCGGAATTGTGACCTCTACCTGAGCGCCTTTCCCGGGGGTGGATTGGATCCGAAGCTGTCCCCCGATCACGCGAACCCGTTCCTTGATCACCACCGGGCCGCGCTTTTCGCGGTCGAGGTCGAACAATGAAAAATCTCCGCTGAAATCAAACCCGCGGCCGTCATCATCGATCTGCAACCTCCAACCCTCTTCTGAACTGGCAAGGCGCACCACCACGGTGCGGGCCCCGCTGTGCTTGCGCACATTGACCAGCGCCTCCTGCAAGATGCTTATCAATTCCTGGCATATGCGTGGAGGCAGGTTAACCCGTTCCGTCTCAGAAACAAAATGAATGTTCATCGCAGTGCGGCGGCGGAATTCCTCAGTCACTTCAGAGAGGCTCTGGACCAGGTTGCGCGGATTCACCCGCACTGGATGCAAACGCGCCATCATCTCCCGCAGGCTTAACACCTCTCCGCGCATCAGGTTCTTCAACCGGTGTAGTTCGTCTGCCAGCCAGTCAGGTGTCCGTTCAGAGCCGGCAAGCATGGCCAACTGCATCTCCAGCGAGATCATGGTCTGGATGGACCCGTCATGCAGCTCGCGGGCGATCCTGCCGCGCTCCATGGCCATTGCCTGGTTGCGGACGCCGCGCAGCATATATGCATTTGAGATGGACGGTTGAAGCTGAGCCGCGACCACATCCAGCAGGCGCAAGGCGGAGGCATTATTTTCTGACGCCCTGGGAATATAGGCGCGAATCTCCCATTCCTCCGCCAACATTACCCGCAATACCAGCAGCGCGGGAGATGGAAAACACTCCCAGATGCCGGGCGGAACCAGGAGCGCAGAAGATCCTCCAGAGTCGTCTTCGGCGCTGACCCGCGATCCACCATTCCTTGAAAGCGCCGCCGCGCGGAATGAATGCGGGAAAAACAGGCAGTGTTGCTCCGGCAGTGTTGCCTTGCGCCAGTGCGCTTTTGCCGCGGATGAATGAGATTCCACCACGAACATCTCTCCGGTGGCGATCTCCTGGAAAGCCAGCAACACCTGTTCCTGGCCAAAGATGCTTTTCAGGTGGTGTGCCACGGCGGTCATGGTCTTTTTCAGGCTGATGTCAGCGGTGATGTCCGCAGTGAGTCGGTTCAGCAGCGCAAGCTGCGCTGCTGAGCCCTTGAGTCTGTTTGAGACCGCTCCGCTTATAAGCCCGATCAAAAGCAGGTCAGCCGCATGAGCTGTGGCATCGCCGAGGAAATGTCGGAGGTGCGCGGCGGCTAGCGTCAACAGGACAACGGTAGCGGTTGTCAGCAGCGTCAGCCGGAGGTGCCAGCGATAAGCCGCAGACAGGACAATAAAAACGCACAGGACGAAAAGCGCGTTGCCATCCCCCGCTGCCCAGCCGATCGCTCCCGCCCAACCGAGGTTTCCCAGATGTATGGCTGCCGATAGACCCCGTATCGCAGCCTGCGCGCGATAGAGATACAACATCAACCCAGCGGCATACACCCACAACCCAATAAGTAATCCGCGCAAAACTACCGAGGATCCAGATGATCCCAGCAGATTCAATACCAGCAGGGCTGAGCAGCACACCAACAGCGCGCCCGCCATCTCCTGTTCGGTGGCGAGGGTCTGCTTCTCAGTGCGGACAAATCTGGAATAAAGGCGCTGCTGCAGGTTCTGCATGACTCACTTGGTCCCTGGGGTTCGCGCAGACATGGTACAGCGGAATCCCTGGAACCTTTAGACTGAATCTATGGCCCTGGTCGAAGTCCGCAATCTGGTGAAGCTCTACCCGAAGAAGCAGGGCATCTTTTCGGCGGGCAAGGAGATGTTTGCTGCCGTGAATGACATTTCCTTCGACATTCAATCCGGAGAAACTCTGGGGCTGGTGGGTGAATCGGGCTGCGGCAAATCCACGCTGGGACGCATGATCCTGCGATTGATCGAACCGACTTCCGGAAGTGTCCTTTATGACGGCCGCGACGTGCTTAGCGCATCCCGCGGCGAGCTTCGCCATCTGCGCCGCGATATGCAGATCATCTTCCAAGATCCATTCGCTTCACTCAATCCCCGGATGCGGGTGGAGCAGATAGTGACTGAGCCGCTGGCGATCCATGAAAGGCCAAGCAAAGCGGCTCTCGGCGTTCGTGCCGCCGAACTGATGAAGGCGGTGGGGCTCGATGATTCAGCGTTGAGCCGATACCCGCACGAGTTCTCCGGGGGGCAGCGCCAACGGATCGGGATTGCGCGCGCGCTGGCGCTGAATCCGCGCTTTATCGTCGCCGATGAACCGGTTTCCGCCCTGGACGTGAGCGTGGGAGCGCAGATCGTGAACCTGCTCGCAAGATTGCAGCGCGAACTCGGCTTGACTTACTTGTTCATCTCGCACTCCATGCCGGTGGTGCGGTATCTTTCTACCCGGATCGCAGTGATGCGCGCGGGAGAGATCGTAGAGATCGGCGACACCGAGCAAGTGACCAGCAACCCCGCCCATCCCTATACCCGGTCTCTGCTCGAGGCAACGCCGGAAGTGGTTGTAAATGCTGGTTGAAAACCTTGCGACGCGGCGTGAGCGTGCTCATCTAAACCACTAGAGGTAAACTCAGCGTATGTCCTCCTATCGGAACATCCCGGAAATACCCGGAAATTATGATTTAGCCACCAGCTCCGCCGCGCAGCAGGGTTTCTTCACCCGCGTGTATGGCTGGATGGGTGCAGGATTAGCGCTCACTGCTTTGGTTGCTTCCTACGTGGCGAGCAGCGAAAGCCTGATGCAGACGCTGGTATTCAATCGCGGACTGCTGTGGGGCATCATCATCGTCGAGCTGGCGATCGTCTTCGGCTTGTCCGCGATGGTGAACCGCATCTCCGCCACCGCCGCCACCATGGCGTTCCTTTTTTATGCCGCCCTGAACGGCGTGACTTTCTCGGTCATATTCCTGGCCTACACACGAACATCGCTGGCATCCACGTTCCTGGTGACGGCGGGAATGTTCGGCGGCATGGCGATCTTTGGCGCCACCACAAAAAAAGACCTCTCAGGAGTCGGGAGTTTCATGTTCATGGGATTGATCGGGCTGGTGATCGCCGGATTTGTGAACATGTGGCTGCATAGCCCGATGATCACCTGGGTCAGCAGCGTGATCGGAGTCTTCGTGTTCGTGGGACTGACCGCGTATGACGCGCAGCAGATCAAGTTGATGGCGGCATCCGCATCCGGCATCCCTGGAGAGGACGCCAAACGCGCCTCTATCATGGGAGCGCTAAGGCTGTATCTTGATTTCGTGAATATGTTCCTGTTCCTGCTGCAGTTATTCGGCAATCGCAACCGGAATTAATGACCGGTTCGCTGCAATCAAAAAGCCCCGCGATCAGCGGGGCTTTTTGCTGTGCCGGAGGATTGCAGGGATCATCCCCGGGCGGCGGCTTTGGTGCGCCATTCCAGGCTAAAGACCTTTACCGGGTCAGCTTTGCCTTTGACCTTGAGCGGAGGAAGTTCCGCCAGCGCAAAGCGTTGTTCCATCTTCCCAGCGGTACTTTGTGAGAGCAATATCTGCCACGGCTTCGCATTGGACATTAATCGTGACGCAGTATTTACGGTGTCTCCGATCACCGTGTAGTCCAGGCGCCGGGGCGACCCGATGTTTCCCGCGGTCACCACGCCGGTGTTGATGCCGATCCCTACTTCCAACTCCGGCCATTCGCGGGTCGCAGCGTCGCGATTCATCTCCAGCACGAGCCGCTGAATCTCTACCGACGCCTTCACCGCATTGACCGCATCGTTGCCTTTGCTGATGGGAGCACCGAAGACCGCCATCACAGCGTCTCCAATGTATTTATCCAGCGTGCCGCCGTGGGCAAAAATCACATCCGTCACGCGGGTGAAATATTCGTTCAGGATCTCCACGATCTTTTCCGGAGGCATCTGTTCGCTCAGAGGGGTGAAGCCACGAATATCAGCGAACATCACGGTCACAACCTGGTTGACCCCGCCCAAGCGCACGCCCTCGGGATTCGCGGCGATCATCTCCACCACGTCCGGCGATAAGAAACGTTCCAGCGCTGAGCGCTGAATGGCGCTATGCGCCAATTGCTGATGCACATTCGCATTGTCGATCGCGGCTGCTGCTTGCGCGGCGACCAAAGAGAATACATTCAGCTCTTCCTGGGTGAAGGCGGAAGCCCGTTGCAGATTGTCCACATACAGCAACCCCAGGAGCCGGCGCGAACCCACCAGCGGAGCGCACATTGCGGAGCGCAATCCCGCGATCTTGAGGCTTTCACTGCCGCTAAATCGTTCGTCTTCACTTACATTCGTGATCAGGATGGGCTGCTGCTCGGTCTTCACCCGTTCCACGACGGAACGGCTCAGAATGATCTGCGGTTGTTCGAGCGAGCCGGCGGGCTGCGCCTCGCGGTACCGTACTTCCGTCTGTCGCGAGACGTGACCGCTCTCGTCAAACAACATCATGAATCCACGCTCCACACCTTCAATGCGGAATGCCAGGTCCATCACCTGGGTAGAGATGTCCTGCTCAGAGAGTTTGGAATTGAGCGCCTTGCCTGCGTCATAGAGCACGCTCAGAAGATAGTTTTCCCGCTCCAGCTTGCGCAGCGACTCCAACAGGTTTGAGGGTGACTTATCTTCGACAGGCACATGGCGGATCGAGGGCTGGGCCTTGCCATGCAGCATCTGGTTCAACGCGGAAGGGATCTCACCGGTCTTGACGACCAGCGCCGATTCTTCCAGGTTTTGAAAGACCAGCTGGTAGACGCCGAGTTTGGCTACATCCCCGTGAGCGAGCTGCGCCTCTTCCGACACGCGCTTCCCGTTGATCACTACTCCGTTGGTGCTGCCGCGGTCTGCGAGTGTCACCACCCCTTCCGCATTGCGCTTCACCACCGCGTGAAAGCGGCTTACGCTGTTGTCATTCAGCACCAGATCATTCGCCGAGCCGCGTCCGATGGTGGTCAAGGGCTTCGCGATCTCAAGGATCCCGTGCCTGCCGTCTGGCGAATGGATGATGAGGCGTGCCATCTACTTCTTTACCGGGACCATATCGACCGATAAATCAGTGATCTTCCCTTTTTCGACCGTGAACTGTCGTTGCACGGGTTGGTAGCCTTCAAGTTGCAGGATGATGTTGTAGGAACCGGGCAGCATAGGGAAACGGGTGGGGGTCTTGACCGGCGCCAACTGACCATTGTGGACGACTTGCGCTCCCGCGGGTCTGGTCTTGATGACTAATACTCCCTTGCCTTCAGGGATGGATTTTCCGCCGAAGAACCTGCCGAGTTTGGCAAAGGGATTCTTCTCACTGCCGCTCGGGCGTTCATCAAGCGTGGGTGCGTATTTGTAGCTCTGGCCATCCTTCAAGGAGATGGCGGTATTTTCCTCGCGGAACCCTTGCTTCTTGACCATTACGCGATGCTGGCCAGCATCGACACTGATCTGAGCCGGAGTGACCTTGCCAGTAGGATTGCCGTCCACAATGATGTTCGCCCCCGAAGGAGTACTGGAAACATCTAAGAGAGCGCCCGCCATCACCAGCGTGGCGGAAGCCGATGAAGGACGTCCAACTTCCACCTTCATATTTACTGTTTGAGGGAGATATCCGGGCTTACTGAATGTCACGTCGTAATTGCCGGGATCAAGTTTCGCCACGGTGAACGGAGTGACCCATTCAGCCGAAACCGCTCCACCGATGGTGACTTTCGCCCCGGACGGTTCGGAGTTGATACGCGCACTACTCGTTTTCTTTTCCGCCACAACGGCTTTGGGGAGTTCCTTCGCGGAAGATGCCTCTTTTGGTTTCTTGGGTCTCTCAACCACTTGCTTGGCGGCGGTCTTTTCGGGAATCTTTTCGGGAATCTTTTCCTGCAGTGGGGTGGCGCCCGCAGTCAGTGCCGGGCTGGTTGGCTGATCTGCTGACGGGTTGTTTAGCGCAATCCCTGGCGCGGAAGCGCTGGATCCTGATCCCGGAGTGGCTGGTGCGGTCTGCTGCTGCGCCTGCGCCACTGGCTGTGCCAGTGGTGGTGAAGCCTTATGCTTCAAAATGCCGACTCCGGCTGCTAAAGCGAGCACCACTGCTACCCCACCGGCAATCATCGTGTTTTGATTCTTCTTGGGTGGGTGGAGCGAGTCGGGCGGCTTTGGCGGAACGGAGATCGTACTGTCAATGGCGGCCATCGCGGGCGCAACAGCGGCTGCGCTATTGCCCGTGGACGGAGTAATGACTGTCGGCTGGGCGGAGGCAGGCATTCTGACGGAAGAAACAGCGGCGACTTTGTTGGTTTCAGGCGCTGCTGCCATCACGCGCGTGCCTTCGGTATCACCACCGACGGCTTTGTAATTTTCCAGATCGTTGATCAATTCCGCGCCGTTCTGGTAGCGATCGTCGGCATTTTTCGCGATCGATTTGGTCACGATCGCGTTCAATCCGGGGTGTACGGAGACATCCAGATCGCGGGGCGGCGTGGGGTGCTCGTGAATGATCTTGTAGATGATGGTTGTCAGGCTTTCGCCGGTGAACGGCTTTTCGCCGGTCACCATCTCATAGAGCACCACGCCCCAGCTGAAAAGATCGGTGCGCCCGTCGAGCGCCCGGCCCTTTACCTGCTCAGGAGACATATACGTAGGAGTTCCCAGAACCTGGCCCGCGCTGGTCATGCCGGTGGAAGACTTGGCAATGCCGAAGTCCATGATCTTGGCGGCGCCCTCCGGCCCCACCATGATGTTGCCCGGCTTGATATCACGATGAATCACTCCATGCACATGGGCGTAATCCAGTCCGGCACAGATCTGGCGCGAAATGTCGATGATCTGTTTGGGGTTGAGCACCCGCTCTTCATGGAGGATGGATTGCAAAGTGCGGCCATCCACATACTCCATGGCAATGTAGAAGACACCTTCGTCTTCGCCCGCGTCATAGATAGTGACGATGTTGGGATGGTTCATGACGCCGGCGAGCCGCGCCTCATGCTTGAAGCGGCGCAGCATGTCCTGCTCTTCCACGCCGCTCACATCCAGGCGCATTGTTTTGAGCGCTACCGTGCGCCCAATGTTGGGATCTGTGGCTTTATAGACCAAGCCCATCGCACCGCGGCCAAGCTCGCCAACAATCTCATAGCGGCCAATTTTTTCAGGAGACATCATGTCCTGCAGTTTCCAAAGGATACGGCCCGCCCGCCAGTATTACGGAGAAGGCCTGAGTGCATCGGAAGTTACAGCAGATACAAGCCTTGCGTCAACGATGACCTGACCTGAGCCGCATCCGGAAAACCACCTAGTAACCCTATTCGCCAGCCCAAGCGCCGTGAAAAAGCTCCTCCAGCGAACTACCCGCCACCCGGAATAAGACAAAATCGCTCTCCGTGCCGAAGTTGCGGCGGAAGAGAAGATCGCCGCGTCCACCACCCTCGGAGTCAACCGCATCAACAAGTTCCAAGCGCGGAGTCGCATCCAGGCGCGTACTGTCGGTGACGGAGGAATAGAGTTTTTGCAGATTTCCATCAAAATCGATGGTCACGACGAGGGTGACGAAGGTCTCCGGACTCTTGGATGCCAACGCCTCCGGCTCGACGGTGGCTGAGTAGATGAGTTGGGGAGTGTTGTTGGTGAAAAGATCAAATGCAGCAAGGCGCTCATCACTGAATGACCAGCGGCTTGCAGGCATGCGTACCGGTACGCGTGGCCTGGCGCCCCGGCGTGGAGAGATGGCACGGGCGTTTTGAGATCGAGCGGCGCCGTAACGCGCGGTGCGAAAGGCTTCCACTTCTTTCCTGGCGAGAGCGGTGATCCGCTGCAGGTTGTTCTCGCGCTCATCGGCAGACATACGCAGGCTGAAACTGTGAGAATCGACCGACTGTTCCGCATCGGAGATGCCGATCACGTCGTACGACTTGTCTTCGGTATCACCTAACCTGCGACCGCCACCTTCTTTTACTCGCATCGGCACCGCGGAGGCTGAACTCTCTTGGGACCTGCCGCCGTGAGTCTGTGTGCCACCGCGCTTCAGCACGGGACGATCTGGATCCGTGTCATCCGCTTTGGATTGGCTCTGGGCGGGTGAGGGAGTACTGTCGCTGGAAGAACCGCGGCGGTGCAGCTTCGGCCTACCGGAGTCGTCGGCTGCATCGGTGCTTCCGGTGTTCTGGGACGTGGAGCCGGAAGGCTGCGGATCCGGAGAGGTATCAGGGGTATCGGATTTGGTTTGTTCCGGGCCGTTGGGATTTTTCTTCAGCTTTGGGCGGTCGGGATCGGAATCAGGATCACTCGTTGTTGCGGTTTGCGCTCCGCCGGTACGGCTCGAAGGCGGGAGACCCTCTCCCGGCTTGGCAACGCGAGGCCTGCGATCGATCGGATCCGGGTATTTACCTTTCTTTGAAGGAGCATTGCTGCCAGGTGCGCCGGCCTGACCCGCAGGGACTTCGCGGCCCTGCTCGTCAAAGACCGTGGTGCTACGCTTCTGTTGATCACGATCGTCCTGCGCATCATCGCCGCCGGCAGCAGAGGTTTCCGAGCCACGAACATGTGCCGATTGAGAGCGGGGGCTACCAGGATCGAAACGAGGCGCGGTGCTCTTCCACGCGCCTACCGCCGCCCAATGTTCTTTTTGCTGATTGGCAGTCTCAATGGTGAAAAAACCGATGGGCTCTCCCCGCAGGTGCGCTTCATAGACCACGCCGGGATCCAGCGCCATGGGGCGTGGAGTTGCGCGATAGATGGTGGCATCATGAAACTTGCCCTGGTCAAAGATGGCGACCGGCAGCAGCCGGGCAACCGCCCGCCCTTGCGAATCCGGCTTCCACTGGAGCACGGCAAGAGCCCGTGGGGCACGTTGTTTTTGTTGCGGTCGAGCAGGACGGTTTTGCCCGGCACGCGTCTGAGCGGTGACCGCCAGGGGCTGGCTGAAGAACGCCACGGCAACCAGCGCGGAGATCACCCGCCGCCGAGCGACTATGCTGTATAAGTTCAGTCTCATAAGATCTCTCATTGGAGGAACACCATGGCTGGAAGCTCTTTATTAGATGTTGACCAGAGGGCGCCGGATTTTACGGTTCCAGACGAGAACGGCAACCAAGTCTCCTTGAAAGATTACTCCGGCAAACCGGTAGTGTTGTTTTTCTATCCCAAAGCCGACACCCCGGGTTGAACGATCGAGGCGTGCGGGTTCCGCGACGCATTCATCAAGATGCAAAAAGCAGGCGTTACGGTCTTCGGCATCTCTGCTGATAACCCTGCGCTGCAAAAGAAGTTCAAGGAAAAGCACGGGCTGCCTTACACCCTGCTTGCAGATGCCGACAAGACCGTCTGCAATGCCTATGGCGTGCTCAAAGAGAAGAGCATGTATGGCAAGAAATTCATGGGCATTGAGCGCACCACGTTTCTGATCGGCGGCAATGGCAAGATCGCCCGGATCTTTGAGAAGGTGAAGCCCGAGGGCCACGCCGAAGAGGTATTGGCAGCGGTCAAGGAGATGAAATAAATTCACGCGATGGATGAACGCCAAAAGAAGGCTTGGAATCGAGCTGGGGTGGAATCTCAGCGGATACCTTCCTGTAAGCGGAATACCCCATTACACATCCGTAAATAATCGTCTATCGTGATTCATGCATCTATTTCTTCGGCCAAAGAAGTAGAAGTAGAGGCTGCCTTGCAAGAAGTTATGAATCCCCTTCGTCTTTTGCCGCTGGTGGGTGGTGTTGCCGCCCTGAGCATCGGCGTGTATCGCTGGGCGCGCAGCCGGCGCAAGACCCCGGAGCAGCGTGAACTGGAGCGCCGCAGCCGGATCCGCGAGACCGGGCGTATCACCGATGGCACCGTGCTGGATGCCCAGGAGATGGTGATCGGTGATCGTCCAGTCCAGTTGGTGATCTATCAATATGATGTGGCTGGGGTCTCCTACGAAGCTTCGCAGGACGTTACCGCAATGCATCCTTCCGTGGACCTGCACACCTGCCGCATCGGCCTGCCGGCTTCAGTGAAGTACGATCCGCAGAATCCGGGAAATTCGATCGTGATCGCGGAGGGCTGGTCCGGATTGCGGCTTTGATCGAGGTGAAATCGGGATTTCAGTGCGCAGGCTGTGGCGAGTGGAATGAGACCGTTGTGGACCCTTCCGCCGGCCATCGCCAAAGTTATGTAGAAGACTGCCAGGTCTGCTGCAAACCCAACGTGCTCCACATAAGTTATGACCCCGAACTCGAGGCGTACCAGATAAGCGCCGAGCTGGAATAGATCTTTTGCGAATCGGTTGTAACTTCTTCATTCTCTCCGCCATCGGATAGAGAGCGGCTTACAATACTTAAACCCATGAACGGACTCCCATTACCGCTGGCCGCCTTCCTAGCCGGCGTGATCTCATTCCTCTCTCCCTGCGTCCTGCCCCTGGTGCCGGGATACGTCTCATTGATCTCAGGCAGCACCATCGACGAGATGCAGGAGCACCGGGTGCGGTTGATGAGCGCGGTGATGCTGCGATCACTGGCGTTCGTGCTCGGCTTCAGCGTGGTGTTCATCACGCTGGGCGCGGCCGCCACCACGCTGGGGCAATTCACCCGGCAATACAAGTCCATTTTGAACCTGGTCGCGGGAGTGATCATCATCATCTTCGGGCTGCATTTGACCGGGCTGCTGAAGATCAAGTGGCTTTACTCAGATAAACGCATGCATTCGGTCAAAGGCAACAGTTCGATCTGGGGATCGTTCGCGGTCGGTTTCGCATTTGCCTTTGGATGGACGCCTTGTATCGGGCCGATCCTGGCGGCCATCCTGAAATTTGCCTATGACCAGAACACGGTGAGCAAAGGCATCATTTTATTGGCGGTATATTCGGCGGGATTAGCGGTTCCGTTCCTGTTGACATCGCTCGCCATTGAGAAATTCCTGGCGTTCTACTCCCGCTTCCGCAAGCATTTACACACCGTGGAAGTGATCAGCGGGGTTCTGCTGATCGTGATCGGCAGCCTGGTGATAATGAACAAATTCACCATGCTCTCCGGCTATTTGCGCTTCCTGAACCGGTTCGCCCTGTGAGCGCGGTTGGCGTAAAATCTTGAAAGAGGCCCCATTGAAACAAAACACTCTTGTTCTCGCCGCCGTGGTCATTGCGGTTTCCGCCATGATCTATGCAGGAGCTTATAAATCCCGCCACGCTGCTGAACCGGAAGGCGCGGATATTTCGCGCATCGCCGGCAATGTGAAGGGCAAAGTGGCCCCGGATTTTGAATTGAAGACCCTGGACGGAAAAACGGTACGGCTCTCTGACCTCAAGGGCAAAGCCGTCCTGCTGAACTTCTGGGCGACATGGTGCGGCCCCTGCAAGATCGAGATGCCGTGGTTTGTAGATCTTCAGAAGCAATATGGGCCACAGGGTCTGCAGATCGTCGGCATTGCCATGGACGACTCTGACGACAAGACCATCTCCGATTTTTTGAAGGAAATGGGAGTGAACTACACCATAGTGAAAGGCAAAGAGTCGGTGGGCGTGGCATACGGCGGCGTGTTAGGGCTACCTACAACGTTCTTTATCGGACGGGACGGCAAGATCGTGGATCAGGCCGCCGGGCTGGTGAGCCGAAGCGAGATCGAGCAGAACATCAAGATCTCACTTGCGCAAGGCGCAGCGGCAACGCAAAAGGGGGCGATTAAGTGAGAGGTCTTCCGCTGGCACTGATGGTTTCCGCAGCTTTATTGGCTGGCGCTGATGACAATTCACCACGCTCTTTTGGACGACCGGAGATGGTCTCCATGCCCGCGCAGCGGTCGGTCACCGTTCAGCCGGGCAAGACGGTGACGACCAAGGTCCACTTCACTATTGCGCAGGGTTACCACGTGAATTCCAACAAACCCAATTCTGATCTCCTCATCCCCACCACGGTGAAGATCCAATCGACCCCGCAATTCGTGGTCTCAAAGCTCACCTACCCGGCAGGCGAGGAATTCGCGTTAAAGTTCGCGCCGGAAGAAAAGTTGAGCGTGTATGCCGGGGATGTCGCGGTGCAGGCAGCCATCAAGGCTTCGTCCAAAGCGAAGGTTGGGAGCTATACGCTCACAGGTGAGCTGCATTACCAGGCTTGCAATGACCGCTCTTGTTTTCCGCCGAAGACGCTCCCGCTGGAGATCGCAGTCACGGTGAAGAAGTAGCACCTCCCGCGCTTTGCCGCTATTCGTTCGCGATCTGCATGGTCTCATCGATACTGAGATGTTTCGGGGCGCTCTGATCCTGCCCGGAATAAGTAGCCGTGATCTTGAAGCTGTTGCCGCTTACATCTGAGCTGTAGCTGTAATCACCGCGCCGGTCTCTTGCCATACTAATGTCTCCGTTCGAGCGAAGGTCGGCAATGCTCACGTAGTTTCCCGCGCCGGCAAAGTGGCGCTTTTCCGCTTCCGCCAAGGCGATGAGATCATTCTTTACACCGGTCACGTCGACTGCGGCTTTGGCGGAAGTGGTTCCCGCGGCGGAAGTGGCGCTTTGGCCCTGCCGGGAATAGATAAACAGCCCCACGCCAACAGCGATCAGCAGACAGATAAATCCAGCGACACGTCCCATGGCGACAGTCTCACTTCTAAGGTTTTGAGATTCAAGTGAAATCTTCTCAGGAACTGGAGGGTGGATCGGGAATGTTCCTGGCCGCCTGGAGCCGCGCTATAGTCTTTTCTCTGCCCAGCGCGACCATAATGGCGAAGAGGCTGGGCGCCACCGCCTGGCCCGTCAAGGCGACTCGGGAGCCATTGATAAACCCGCCCGCCTTCACCCCTTTTTCAGCGGCCAGATCACGCAGCACCTGCTCGGCATTCTGCTCGGTGAATTCGCTGAGCGCTGCATACCGCTGGGCTAAGTCAGACAGCGCGTTCCGGGTAGCATCGTCTTTTAAGAACTTCTCGATGGCTGCGGGATCGTATGTGAAATCGTCACTAAAGTAGCCGCGAAACGCAACCGAAAAATCTTTTAGGTTACGAGCGCGCGGCTTCAGCAGATCGATGGTGGAGAGCAACCATTGCCGGTCCGCTACCGGATGGATGTTGGCCTTCTTCCATTCTTCCTCGATCAACGGAAACAGCCTCTCCGCTGGATAGCTGCGGATGTATTCCGTGTTGAACCAGTCCAGCTTGTCTCGATCGAAGACGGCATTTGAGTGAGATATGTTCTCCAAGCCGAATGCAGAGATGAGTTCGTCATCACGCATGACTTCCCTGGTTGATTCGGCGGGAGTCCAGCCCAGGAGCGCAAGGAAATTGCGGAATGCCTCGGGAACAATCCCTTCGTCGCGGTAGGCGATCACGCTGGTTGCGCCGTGGCGCTTGCTTAGCCGCGTCTTATCGGGGCCCAGGATCAGCGGCACATGCGCAAAGATCGGCATGGCTGCATTCAATGCCCGATATTGCAGGATCTGTTTGGGCGTGTTTGAAAGATGGTCCGCTCCCCGAATGATGTGCGTGATCCGCATATCAATGTCATCGGTCACGACGCTGAGGTGGTACGTGGGAATGCCGTCTGAACGCAGCAGCACGAAATCCTCGAGTTCGATGTTGGCAAACTCCACGTTGCCGAAGACCGCATCCGGGATCACAGTCACGCCACCCTGGGGGACCATAAAGCGCAATACGGCGCTCTCACCCCCTGCGATGCGGCGCTCCGCTTCTACCCGGGAGATCTTGCGGCAGTTGCCTTCATATTTAGGAGGCTGGCCCGCGGCTTGCAGCACAGATCGCCGCGCCTCGAGCTGATCCTTGGTGCAGAAGCAGTAGTACGCCTGGCCGGCTTCCAGTATTTTTTTAGCCGTCTCCTGGTATTTTTCCAGGCGCTGCGACTGGAAGAACGGACCTTCGTCCCAATCTAAGCCCAGCCATTTCATTCCTTGCACAATGCCCTCCACCATCTCCGGCGTGGAGCGCTCGAAATCAGTGTCCTCGATCCGAAGAATGAGGGTTCCTTTCATCTTTCGGGCGAAAAGCCAGTTGAACAATGCGGTTCGGGCTCCGCCAACGTGAAGGTAGCCGGTGGGCGAGGGGGCAAAACGAACTCTTACAGTGGGATCGGCTGACATAAGGGATTAGCTTTTGAGAGTACGGTGTGCGAAATTGTGCGTCAAGAAACGGCCTGAAGGGTGTAGCGTTTCATAATGTGTCGCTACACGATAAACTTAGACCTCAATGTACCGGCAATGCCCTAAATGTGGCAGTTATAACGTGCGCGGATCTCAGATCAATCGCTGGAGCGACTCCTTTTGGCGACGAATTATGCTGGCGATGATGCGGCGAGCGCCCTATCGTTGCGGGGACTGCGATCTCCGCTTTTTCGACCGTCGCAACCTGCAACGTCGGCCTGCCCAAATCCCATAGTTCCCTAAAGCAATGGACTAGACGAGGCAAAAGCGTTATCCTTCCGCCCTCTAGAGAAGCAAGACCGTGCCCTGCGCCCTCTCCCCGGCGAGCTTGAATTGTCTTGAATCCAGCATGACTGACAGCAACTTCATCACCAGCATTATTCTTGTGCCGGGAATTACCGCCGCTCTGCTGTTCGGGGTGTTCACCTACCTTTACAGGCAGAGCCGAGAAGCATTTTTCCGCATCTGGCAGCTTGCCTGGGCGGCCTACACTGTTTCCTACGCATTGCAGGGGATCTACTACTCAGGGCTGTCCGATGGGATCTTGATCGGCACTGCCGGAAAGCTGTTGTTCTACAGCGTTCCTTTCCTCATCTATGTTTCAACGGACACGCTTCGCGGGCGACAGTTCCTCTGGCGTCCACTCCATTTGGGGATTGCTGCTGCGCTGGTGTTGTGGGTGCTATGGACGGTGCCTTTCACCATGCGATCTGAAGCAGCGATGGTGCATATCGGGGGGCACCCGATATCTGCGTCGCCGGACATCGCTGCTTTCGTACTGTTGAGCATCGCCGCCTGGAAGTTCCTGGCGGCCGGGCGAAAGCAACGCTCGACCGGATACAAGATGCTGAGTGCTTCGGTCTTTCTTTGGGGACTGCTCCTATTGGCGAGAGAGTTTCACTCCATCATGGAAATCGTCTTTGCGAACGTCGGCCATTTTCTAGGGCCGATCCCGCAGATGCTGATGGGGATCGCCATGATGATGGTGCTCTATGAGAGCGACCGCAGCAACGTGCAGGAGAACCTGCTTGCGTTCTCAAATCTAGAGATAGATTTCAGCCGGGTGCTCTCCACCGAAGAGCTTTCACCCAGCATGCACAAGCTGCTGGATCGCCTGATCCGACTGGCGCATACAGACAGGGCGTTCCTTTACGTTCTGGAGCCCTTCCGCAGCGTCCTGCCCTCCTCGCAAGTAGGCTTTGGCGAATCTTTCCTGCAGACGGTGGAGGCTCAAGTGGGTGCGTCCATGGCTTCCGTGCTCAAGATCCAGAGCCGCGACTCTCAGGCCCAGTTACAGAGCATTCCTATCTCCGTGCTGCGGTCCCAGGCGGATCCTCATCTGGTAAATCTTGGTGAATTGCTCGCGGAGAGCGGCAACACCAGTCTGACAGCGCTGGCGATCGCGACGCCCGACCGGGAGGTTGGAGTGCTGATACTGCCGAATCGCCGGGAGACGAGCTTCAGCGGATCGCAACGAGGATTGCTGGTGAGCCTGGCGATGCAAATGGGAACCACGCTGGAGAAATATGCGCTTCTGAATGAAGCCCAGCGCCGCACAAAAGAATTCCAAATGCTGACCGAGATCGGACAGGCGATCAGCGCCCGGCTGCATCAGGACGAGGTGTTTTCGGCGGTGCATAAAGAATTGACCCGCCTGATGGACACCACTACTTTCTACATCGCATTTCTGGACGGTGATGAACTCCGCTTCGAGTTTGAGAGCGAAGACGGAGTGCTGCTGCCGAAGCGCTCGCGCAAGGTGATCAATGGATTCTCAGAGCATATGATCCGCACCGGGGAGGCGCTTCTGATCGAGGCGGATCTTGAGCCGGTACGAGACCGGCTTGGCGTGGTTGCGATCGCGCGACCGGCCAAATGCTTTTGCGGCGTGCCCATCGTCATCGGAAGCAAGCCGCTGGGCGTGATGGCGGCATTGCATTATTAGGAAGTGAACGACGACAAGGGACACCTGGAAGGGGACCTGGTGCTGGCGCGCATCGGCCGCTTGCTTGATTCCAAGGTCCGGCAATCGAATGTGGTGGCGCGCTACGGTGGCGATGAATTTGTGATCCTGATGCCGGAGACAGGTATGGAGCAGGCGCAAATCCTCTCCGAACGCCTGCGGCTCTGGATCGCAACCGATCCGATGTTGAACGAACGGCACGTGACCGGCAGCTTCGGAGTGGCCACGTTCCCGCTCCATGGAACCTCTGCGGAGGATATCGTTCGCCTCGCGGATTCGGGTATGTATATTTCCAAGCGCGCGGGCGGTAACAAGGTATCAAGCGTGGAAGTATCTTCCATCGGCGCCAGCAGCGCGGAGCAGCAGCGCATCTTGAACGATCATCTGGAGCCTTTACTGCGGAGAGATCGCCTGCCGACGGAGGCCGAAGTAATCTCCGCATTGCGGCGGGTCAGTGAGTTAAGTGATCAGGCGAATCCGGCTTTTGCGATGATGGAAGCGCTGCGCACGCTGACGCGCGCCCTGGAGGCGCGTGAACTTCACGCCATTGGCCACGGTGATTCAGTCGCCAGTTATGCGCAAGCGATCGGCCGCGAGCTGATGATGAGCGAAGCGGAGATGCGCGACCTGACATTTGCGGCTTTCGTCCACGATGTAGGAAAGATCGTGGTGCCGGAGAGCATCCTCAACAAAGCTGGCCAGCTTACGCTCGAGGAATATCATTTAGTGAAGTCGCATAGCCTGGTGGGCGCGAACATCATCGCGGCGATCCCCGGTGCGGAGCGCGCCGGCAGCTTCGTGCTTCACCATCAAGAATGTTGCGATGGCACCGGATATCCAAGTGGGCTGAAAGGCGAAGAGGTCCCGCTGGGGGCGCGCATCATTGCGGTTGCCGAAGCCTACGTGAATATGATCTCCGAGCGGCCCTACGCGGCCAGCAAAAATCCGATGGACGCCATGCTGGAGCTGGAACGCATGAGCGGAACACAGTTTGACGGCATGCTGGTGCGCTTGCTTCTCAAGCAATTGCGTGGCGACCGGGTGGCCCGCGTCTAGCTCAGCGAGTGAGCAAGACTGCAACATGCGCGATCGCAGCGTTGTCTGTACCCATGCCCTCAGGGGTCTTCGCTTTGATCCCAACCGCTCCAGGTTCGATACCCAGGAGTTCTGCCACCCGCGCCTGAATGGCACTTGCATGCGGCCCGATCTTGGGCTCGGCAAGGATCAGAGTGGAATCGATATTAGCGATCTTGTAGCCCGCCTGGCGCACCCGCTTCAATGCCTCCGCGAGAAAGATCGCTGAATCAGCGCCCTTCCATTTGGGGTCTGATGGCGGGAAATAACTGCCAATGTCACCGGCGGCGATCGCGCCCAGCAACGCATCAGTGAGCGCATGCAAGAGGACATCGCCATCGGAATGGCCGGAGAGACCTTTATCGTGCGGAAGCTTGACGCCCCCGATCATCAGCGGCACACCGGACTTGAACTCGTGTGAATCCCAACCGTAACCGATTCTCATGATCCCTTTCCTGCCACAGATGGACGCCGATAAACGCCGATCTCCTTCTTTGCATTGCTGAATCTCAAGGAACGGTTCATTTGGATTTATCTGCGGCTAAGAACATTTCCGCCAATTCCATATCCGCGGGGCTTGTGATTTTGAAATTTCTGGCTGAGCCCATCACCACCGCAACGCCGTGACCGCTGCGCTCCACCAGTGACGCCTCGTCAGTCCCAATGTATCCATCCTTTTGCGCGGCTTGAAAGGCAGACTTGATCACAGGGTAAGTGAAGCCTTGTGGCGTTTGCGCCATTACCACGCGTTCGCGGGGGATGGTGGAAGTGATGATCGCGCCATCTGAGGTGCGCTCCACCTGCTTGATCGTATCCACGGCGGGAACTCCGGCGATGGCGGCACCATGTTTTCGCGCCGCCTGCACCACGCTGGTGATCAGGTCAGTATCAATGAACGGTCGGACTGCATCATGCACCAGCACCACGTCATCTTTGCCGCCATCAATGACCGCCAGCGCATTTGCGACAGACTCTTGACGATTGTCGCCGCCTTCCACCAGATGGACCTTTGCGGCGTATTCCTCCTGCTGCAATCGCGGTAAGAATTGATCGATCTCAGCTTTGCGCAATGCAACGTACATCTGGTGAATGACCGAGCACTCAGCAAAGCGGCGCAGGGTATGGATCAGGATCGGGGCTCCGCCCAGTTCAGCAAACTGCTTTGACGGAAGGTTGGATGAAGACTTAGGCAAACCCGGCGCCATGCGGGTGCCGAGTCCTGCTGCCGGAATGATGACGAATACTTTCATGAGGCAAGGGTGGGTAACGGCGCAGTATATCAGCGCCAGCCGATGTAACATGGCGCGGTGAGCCGGGCATCGAAGTCGACTAAATCGGGCGCATCCCTGCCGCAGCGGGTGCAGGCGTTCATACGCAAGCATGAACTTCTGCGTGCCGGAGAGCGCGTAGCCGTGGCAGTCTCCGGGGGAGCGGACTCGGTGGCGCTGTTGCGCGCTCTGTTGGAATTGCGTGGTGAACTGGGGGTTGTCCTTTCGGTGGCACACTTCGACCATGAGATCCGCGGAGACGCGTCGCAGATAGACGCCGAGTTCGTCCGTGGTTTCGCGGAAGAATACGGATTGGAGTTTCATCTCGCCCGCGGCGACACTCGCGTTAGAGCGATCGAGCAAAAAGAAACACTGGAGGAAGCAGCGCGGGAATTGCGGTATGGTTTTTTCCGCTCACTGCTCAAAGCGGACGCGGCGCACAAGATCGCTACCGCTCACACCATGAATGATCAAGCGGAGACGGTGCTCTTCCGCACGATCCGCGGCGCGGGCACGCGGGGACTGGGAGCGATCCACGCCCAGCGAGATCACATCGTGCGTCCGATGCTTGACGTTCCACGCCAGGAAATCGTTACATATCTGGAATCTTTGAAGCAGGGCTGGCGCGAGGACTTGACCAACGCAAATCTTGCTCATATGCGGAACCGCATCCGGCATGAGTTACTTCCTATCCTGGAGCGCGACTACAACCCAGGCATTGTAGAGACGCTGGCGCGCGCGGCGGAGATCGCCCAAGCAGAAGAGTCCTATTGGCAGAGCGAGGCTGCACGATTGCTGCCCTTCGTCTCTTCTCCGGGTAGACCAGTGCGCGGAGGTGGCCGCGCCGTGAGCACGGGCACCGGAGAGAAAAGCCTGGCATTGCATATTGATGCATTACGCAAGCAGCCGCTCGCCTTGCAGCGGCACTTGGTGCGGATGGTGGCGGAAAAACTGGGGATCACTGCAAATGCCGCCCACGTGGAGAATGTTCTTGAACTTGCCGCCGGCAATGGCAAAGGGTGTGAGTTGCCGGGAGGATGGAGCGTTCACCGGAGTTTTCGCGAGCTACAATTCGGACGCTGCAAGGTCCAGGAAGGGTCCGTCGATTACGCTTATCTCGTGGTGGCGCCGGGGGAGGTAGCGATCCCTGAAGCCGGAGGTACCCTCCGCGCTACGGTTACAAAAGACCCGGAGAGATATAATCCGGCGACACCAGCACCACTGGTGTTACAAAGCTCGGAGACATTGCAGGTGCGTAACTGGCGAGCGGGTGACAGGTATCATCCGGCGAACGCGCGCTCTGAGAAGAAAGTGAAAGAGCTGTTGCAGGAGATGAGAGTCTCCCAGCGGGAGAGAAGCGCATGGCCGGTAGTCACCGCGGGTGAGCGTCTGCTTTGGGTGAAAGGCGTCCGCCAGCGTACGGTGCTGGTGGCGCGGGATGAAGCTAGTTGGGCTGTAGAATTTGAATTCCTCGAAAGTGGCGCATAGGACTCGACTTGGCAGAAAAACTGAAGATCCAAAAAACGCTGATCACCGCGGAACAGATCCAACGCCGCGTGACGGAGATCGCAAAACAGGTTTCGCGCGACTATGAAGGGAAGGAGCTGCACGTGATCTGCGTGCTGGAGAATGGCTTCATGTTCATGGCGGACCTGGTCCGCCAATTAGAGATTCCTGTGATCTGCCAGTTCGTCCGGCCAGAGATGACTGACACGATGGTCTCAGGCACCGCCACCACGGAGATATTCTTTACTCCGGAGATAGATGTGGCCGGCACCCATGTGTTGATCGTAGAAGCATTGGTGCAATCCGGAGTGACCAGCGAATTCCTGATCCGGAATTTCACCGGCCGCGGGGCGGCAACGGTCAAACTGGCAGCTCTGCTGGATAAGCAGGCGGAGCGGCGCATTGCATTGCAACCGGATTATTTCGGCTTCCTGGTGGATGAGAAATACGTGGTCGGTTACGGATTGGGCGCTCCCCACCTCGGCCGCAATCTGAATTACCTTGGCACCGTCGCACACGCCTGACCGGGGTGTTGAGTGGCAAGCCTTAATCCATTCCTCTTCAGTTACTTACATTTGAGAGAGCTTGCCCCTAGACTGGCATAGGCGCAGGAAGTTTCCCGGCAAAACGGGTAGAATTTAGAAACGTGCTTGCATGGGACGCCATCTAAGTACGTTGGGAGTCAAAAGTTCTCCCCACCCGATGTGGCATTCGGTTTTTGCCGTCGCGCCCTGGGGCGATCAGGCCTAAATGGATTTGTCCTCTATCTGTCCCGGTAAAAGAATTAGGAGCAATCAGTGAATTCCACCGTAAAGCAAGTCGTGTTCTGGGTGCTGTTGGTGATCTCGGCCGTATTGTTATGGCACCTGGTACAGCGCGGAGCCGCCGCTCCCAAAGATCATGAGATTAATTTCTCAGAGTTCATGACGTATGTTGAGCAGGGCAACATTCTGGATGCCACCCTTCGCAATAGTGACGTCCACGGACGTTTCAAAGAGAAGGACAGCACCGGCGCCACCTTGTACCACACCACCGTGCCGGCAAATTATCCTGACATGTTCAAGACGCTGCGCGATCGCGGCGTGATGCTCAAAGTGGAAGACACGCAGCCCACGCTCTGGGTCGGGATCCTGGTGAATGCCCTGCCGTTCCTGCTCATTGTGGGCTTCTGGATCTTCATGATGCGGCAGATGCAGGCGGGCGGCAATAAAGCCCTCAGTTTTGGGAAGAGCCGCGCCCGGCTGCTCAGCATGCAGCAGAAGAAGATCACATTCAAAGACGTGGCCGGCGTGGACGAAGCCAAAGAAGAGCTGAAAGAGATCATCGAATTCCTGCGGGAGGCCCAGAAATTCCAGAAGCTTGGCGGACGCATCCCCAAAGGAGTGCTGCTGGTGGGCCCTCCCGGAACCGGTAAGACTTTGCTTGCCCGCGCGGTTGCCGGTGAGGCGAACGTACCTTTTTTCTCGATCTCCGGCTCTGACTTTGTGGAAATGTTCGTTGGCGTGGGCGCAAGCCGCGTCCGCGATCTGTTCGAGCAAGGCAAAAAGAACGCGCCTTGCATCATCTTCATTGACGAGATTGACGCCGTTGGGCGCCATCGCGGGGCCGGCCTTGGCGGTGGGCACGACGAGCGCGAGCAGACCCTCAATCAGTTGCTGGTGGAGATGGACGGATTCGAATCGAACGACGGTGTGATCCTGGTCGCCGCCACCAACCGTCCGGATGTGCTTGATCCGGCGCTGCTGCGTCCTGGCCGCTTTGACCGCCGCGTGGTGGTGGGTCGTCCGGACGTTCGCGGACGCGAGGAGATCCTCCGCGTCCACACCCGCAAGATCCCATTGTCAGAGGATGTTGAGCTGGGCGTGCTGGCGCGCGGAACGCCGGGCTTCTCCGGCGCGGACCTCGCCAATATGGTGAATGAGGCCGCCCTGAACGCTGCCCGCTACAACCGCAAATCCGTGACCATGTATGACTTTGAGGCAGCGAAGGACAAAGTGCTCATGGGCGCGGAGCGCAAAAGCATGCTGTTGACCGATGATGAAAAGAAGGTTACCGCCTACCATGAAGCCGGACACGCGCTGGTGGCGGCGAAGATGCCGCACTCAGATCCCCTGCATAAGGTGACGATCATCCCGCGCGGAATGGCGCTGGGCGTGACCATGCAGCTTCCTGAGACGGACAAGCACAATTACACCAAGGACTACCTGACAACGCAGATCGCCATCCTGATGGGCGGGCGCATCGCGGAGGAGATCTTCCTCAACCAGATGTCCACCGGCGCAGGCAATGACATTGAGCGCGCTACGGAGCTGGCGCGCCGCATGGTGTGCGAGTTCGGCATGAGCGAACTGGGGCCGCTGACCTTCGGCAAGAAAGAAGAGCAGATATTCCTGGGCCGCGAGATCTCGCAGCATCGCGACTATAGCGAAGACACCGCCATCCAGATCGACCAGCAAGTGCGCGCTTTGATCAGCAGCGGATATGACACTGCGCGGAACATCCTGCAGGACGACCGCGAGACGCTAATCAGGATCGCAGTAGCGCTGCTGGAACGTGAGGTTCTTGATGCCAACGAGCTGAAATTGCTGGTGGAAGCAAAAGACCTGCCACCACGTCCTCCGCTGCCCAAGCCGGAAGATGCGCAGGTGCAGCAAGTGCTTCGTCCTGAGCCCGGCCGCAAGCCGGTCACAGGCGGAGAGCCGGCACCGGCATAACCGTTACAGGAATCAAAGGGCGACGCGAAAGCGTCGCCCTTCTTAGTTTGCAATAGGATGGCGGAAGACTACGATTTCTCCGAGGTTCAGCTGTGGATTTATAACCATTCGCGATGGAGAGCACCCGGATGCATCGAAATTTTATCGAGCCGATGGAATTCAATCAGGGCCTAATGGGGTGTTGATAGGGTTCCCTCGCGCGCTCGGGATATTTCTTATTCAGTCCACCGCGCTCATGGGATCGTATTTGTACTTCTTGCCGGTCCAATACACTATGGAGCTCATGACTGAACTTTCGCCGGCGATCACGTCCTGCGGCTTCTTTTTGATCTTAGTGCTCATCACATAAAACGTGTTGAACGGAAGGTTGAGCAGCAGGAATTTCCCTTTGGGATGCTCACTTCTCCAGGCATCTTTGCCTTCGCCGTGGATCACCAGGATCAGCTTGCGGTCTTCCCAGCGTTCCCATTCCGTGCCGGTCATCACCTTGGGATCGCCGTAGCCGTAATACTCGTCTTCTGGGCTGAAAGCGATGAAATCGAATTCACCTTTCTGTGCCAGCGGATGGTGCGCGCGCACGATGACGGCCGCGTCCTGCACGCCATCGCCATCAAAATCTCCGGTCAGAAATGGCGCCGGCAGTTCGGTCATGATCAGGAACTCTTTGCCAAATTGCTTCAGCACCACTTCTTGCGCATCCGCGGGAACGGGCACGCGATCCAAGTTGCGCGTGACGGTCTTGGGTACGGGAATGAGGGAGTCCTCGTCGTGCGAGTCAGTCACGTCCTTCGAGTAGCCGGCCGTCCCTTTTCCTGCATCCTTCTTTGTCTCTTGGGCAACGGTCGCGCTGGTCAAAACCGCTAAGCACAGGGTCCACAAAACGCTTCTCATGCTGTCCACATTAACCTGCGTGGGGAAAAAATCAAGCAGCAAGCAAGCGACCTCCCGCTGCAAGGTAGAATCAATCGTTTACGGCCCATGAACACGCAATCAACCCCATCAAGCTGGCGGCTGGCCCCGGGAGCGCCGAGCCTTTCGGAAGTGCATCGCACGATGCCGGTCCCGGAGAGCGCAAGCGTCTACCGCAAACTATGGGCATTTGCCGGCCCGGGTTTCCTGGTTTCCGTGGGCTATATGGATCCGGGCAACTGGGCGACTGACCTCGCCGCAGGCTCGCGATTCAATTACACCCTGCTTTCGGTTGTGATGATCTCCAACCTGATGGCGATCCTGCTGCAGAGCTTGAGCGTAAAACTGGGGATCGCGACCGGGCGAGATCTGGCGCAGGCCTGCCGAGATCACTTCAGCAAGCCTGTCAGTTATCTGTTGTGGGTGATGGCGGAGATTGCCATCGCCGCCTGTGACCTGGCGGAGGTGATCGGCTCCGCCATTGCTCTGAACCTGCTCTTCAACATTCCGCTGATCTGGGGCGTGTGCATCACTGCCGCCGACGTATTGCTGATCTTCTATCTGCAAAACCGAGGGTTCCGCTATCTGGAAGCGCTCGTGGTCACGCTGGTCGCGGTGGTCGGCGTGTGCTTTGGGCTGGAGATGCTGCTCTCTCGCCCGGAATTCGGAGCCGTCTTTCACAACCTGCTGGTGCCTTCGTCGCAGATCCTGCGCAATACAGGGATGCTGTATATAGCCGTGGGCATCCTGGGCGCCACGGTGATGCCGCACAATCTCTATCTTCATTCTTCGATCGTGCAGACGCGGGCCTTCAACATGGACTCGCGGGGGAAAAAGCAGGCGATCCGCTTCTCGCACATCGATTCGGCTGTGGCGTTGACGTTTGCTCTCTTCGTGAACGCAGCCATCCTGATCGTAAGCGCCGCTACATTCCATCGCGCGGGACAGACCAGCGTGGCGGAGATCGGCGACGCCTATAAGCTGCTCAGTCCGCTGCTCGGGGTGACCTGGGCGAGCGCGGTATTCGCGGTGGCACTGCTGGCATCCGGACAGAATTCCACGCTCACCGGAACACTCGCAGGGCAGGTGGTGATGGAAGGCTTCCTCAACATCCGGCTCAAGCCCTGGCTGCGAAGGCTCCTCACGCGCGGGATCGCGATCATTCCCGCGGTTATCGTGACGCTCTTGTACGGCGAGAGTGGCACGGGAAAATTGCTTATCTTGAGCCAGGTAGTGCTGAGCATGCAGCTCAGCTTCGCCGTCTTCCCGCTGGTGATGTTCACGAACGACCGTAACAAGATGGGAGAGTTTGTGAACGCCAGATGGCTGAAAGTGGCTGCTTGGGCGGTGGGGCTGGTGATCGCGGTGCTGAACGTGTGGCTGCTGGTACAGATCCTGCTTTAGCGAATGTATTTTCAGGCGTGCATCCGCGCGTCTGTGGCCGAGCGTGCCAACTCCCCGCTGCGATACAATAAAAGGTTTCCACCACCGCTTTGGGGGCACTCTATGAACAGCTTCGGCGCACGCGCCAGCCTGCGCGTCGGTTCGCGCGAATATGAGATCTATCGCTTGGATGCCCTGGATAAAGCAGGTATTTCCACCAGGCATTTGCCGTACTCGATGCGGATCTTACTGGAGAACCTGCTACGCAATGAGAACGGCAGGTCCGTAACCGCCGAGGACATCAAGTTTCTGGCCGACTGGCACGCCACAGACGAACCTTCCCGCGAGATCAGCTACTCTCCGGCACGCGTGCTCATGCAGGATTTTACCGGGGTGCCTGCTGTCGTGGACCTGGCTGCCATGCGTGATGCGGTAGCAAAGTTCGGGGGCGATCCGGCGCTCATCAATCCGCTTCAACCCGCAGAGCTGGTGATCGATCATTCGGTTCAGGTGGATGAGTTCGGTTCGAAGCAGGCTTTCGCGGAAAACGGCATCCTGGAATTTTCGCGCAATCGCGAGCGTTATGCATTCCTGCGCTGGGGACAAACCGCATTCAAGAATTTCGCCGTGGTGCCTCCGGAGATGGGCATCTGCCACCAGATCAATCTGGAGTATCTGGCGCGCGTCATTTTCACCAATAAGACCGAGGGAAAGATTCAGGCTTATCCGGACACTCTGGTCGGCACCGACTCGCATACCACGATGATCAACGGATTAGGGGTTCTGGGTTGGGGTGTAGGTGGCATTGAGGCCGAGGCTGCGATGCTGGGGCAGCCAGTGTCCATGCTTCTTCCCCAGGTTTTAGGATTCAAGCTGACGGGCCGATTGAAAGAGGGATCCACCGCCACGGATCTTGTGCTCACCATCACGGAGATGTTGCGCAAGGTGGGCGTGGTAGGAAAGTTCGTCGAATATTTTGGTCCGGGACTGCAAGGCCTCCCGCTGGCAGACCGCGCCACCATCGGCAATATGTCTCCGGAGTATGGCGCCACCTGCGGGATCTTCCCGGTGGACGCGATCACATTGGGATACCTGCGCTTAAGCGGCCGCTCCGATGAACAGATCGCGCTGGTGGACGCCTACTGCAAGGAGCAAGGCCTTTTCCACGATGCAAATACAGAGGAAGCAATTTACTCCCGCGTAGTCGAACTCGATCTCAGCACCGTAGAGCCGAGCGTGGCGGGGCCGAAGCGCCCGCAAGACCGGGTAACGCTCTCAATGGCGGGTAAATCATTCCATGAAGCGCTGCCATCGCTGATGGGTCCGAAATCAAAAGAGCTTGCAAATCGAACCAAAACCGATGAGCGCCAGCGGATGCGCATGGATGCCGAAGGCGGCATGATGCCCGGGATGGAAGACCCTACCTCATCCTCCGCGCAGGCGACGACGAACGAACATCCACCGATCGATCATGGTTCGGTGGTTATCGCTGCGATCACCAGCTGCACCAACACCTCAAATCCCTCGGTGATGCTTGCCGCCGGACTGGTGGCAAAGAAAGCCGTGGAAAAAGGCATCACCGTGAAACCGTGGGTGAAGACCTCACTCTCGCCGGGCTCCCGCGTAGTCACGCAGTATTACAAGAAAGCGGGACTGCAGGATTACCTCGATCAGATCAAATTTCACACTGTCGGCTACGGCTGCATGACCTGTATCGGCAATTCTGGGCCGCTGCCGGAGAACATCTCGCAAGAGATCGATGAGCAGGGTTTAGTCGTCTGTTCGGTGCTGAGCGGCAATCGAAACTTTGAAGGCCGCATCAATTCCGAAGTACGTGCGAATTACCTGATGTCTCCGCCACTGGTGGTTGCCTACGCGCTGGCCGGGCGCATCGATCATGATTTTGACAAAGATCCGCTTGATACCGGCAAAGACGGCAAGCCGGTATACCTGCGTGACATCTGGCCCACGCAGGAAGAAGTACAACGCACCATTGATTCTGCTGTGGATTCAGAGATGTTCCGCAAGAACTACAGTTCAGTCTTTGAAGGTGACGAGCGTTGGCAGAAGCTGCCTACGCCAGCCGGCAAAACTTATACCTGGGACGAAAAGTCCACGTACATCAAGCGCGCTCCTTATTTTGACGATATGCAACGCACGCCGGCGGAGGTCACTGAGATCAAGGGCGCGCGCATCCTTGCCATTCTTGGTGACAGCGTGACCACCGACCATATCTCACCCGCGGGTTCCATCAAGAAGACGAGTCCGGCGGGCGTCTATCTCCAGGAGAACGGAGTCAGCGTTGCCGAGTTCAATTCCTACGGCTCGCGGCGCGGCAATCATGAAGTAATGGTGCGCGGGACCTTCGCTAATGTTCGCCTGCGCAACAAGATGGTGCCCGGCTCCGAAGGTGGCGTGACCAAGTACGTTCCTACCGGCGAAGACATGAGCATCTACGACGCATCAGTGAAGTATGAGAAAGACAAGACGCCGCTGGTGATCATCGCGGGCAAAGAGTACGGATCCGGATCGTCCCGGGACTGGGCAGCGAAAGGTCCTCGTTTGTTAGGAGTGCGCGCAGTGATTGCACAAAGCTACGAGCGCATCCATCGTTCGAACCTGGTAGGCATGGGCATTATTCCGCTGCAGTTTCACGCCGGTGAAAATGCGGAGACCATCGGCCTGACAGGCGAGGAAACGCTGCAGATCACCGGCATTTGCAAGGTGCTGGAGAAAAAACTTTCCGGGGGACGCGAAGTGCAGGTGCTGGCTGCTTGCAAAGATGGCAGCGCGAAAGAGTTCTGCGCCATCGTGAGGATCGATACACCTCAAGAAATCCTCTATTACCAGCACGGCGGGATCCTGCAATATGTGCTGCGGCAACTGTTGTCAGGTAAATCAAAGCCGGATGTGGTCAGCAAAGGCGGCATGGCAACCATGGCGGACCCGTCCAGCGGGAGTTCACTGACCTAGTTGGACTCAACTTGCTCATCCTGAGTACACAACCTAAAATCAAAGCTTCGGCCGCCCTGGTGGCGGTCGATTTATTTCATAAGACTTGAAAGCGGAGAATTTTGAATGGCCTTAAAAGTTGGTGACATGGCCCCCGACTTCGAGCTGCCGGCGGTCGTGGGCGAAGAGAAGCAAAAACTCAAGCTCAGTGATTTCCGCGGCAAGAAGAATGTGGTGCTAGCCTTTTATCCGCTGGACTGGACGCCGGTTTGAACGGCCCAGATGCCGGCGTACAACGCAGATCTAGAGAAGTTCGCCGGATTTGATGCCCAGGTCGTGGGCATTAGCGTAGACAGTATTCCCAGCCACATCGCCTGGCAGCAAAAGGCAGTGGGCAACATGAATTATCCCTTAGCCAGTGACTTCTTCCCTCACGGTGCAACCGCTGAGAAATTCGGCATCCTGCGCACGGGCGATCCCATCCCCGGGATCAACGAGCGCGCGGTCTTCATCGTGGACAAGGCAGGCAAGCTGGCCTTCGCCAAAGTCTATGATCTAGGGCAACAGCCGGACAATGAAGATTGTTTTGAGATTCTAAGGAAGCTATAGATCTCTGAAGTCGAAGGAAAGGCCCCGCTTACCCGGGGCCTTTTATTTAAGGTGGATCAGTTATCGCCTTACTCGAGTGCGGCGTTTCAAGCCTGGGCGAGTCCGCGGTTGTACGGAACGCATTTGCAGGTCCTGGGCCAGCTTGAAAGAGAGCTCGGATTCCGCAGGCAAGGCTTTTTTTCTGCCGGTATAGACCTGGGCACCGGCACCGCCCGCACCGCCGATCAGCGCTCCGATAGCTGCTCCCTTACCGCCGCCCATCAACGCGCCAAGTACAGCTCCCACGGCCGCGCCGCCACCTACATATTTCCCCGTGCGCTGATTCACGCCGATGCCGCCGGGAGCGGAGCTGTTTGAGGCCGCTGTCTGGGTTTCCAGAGAGTATCTCTGCCCACTCACCAACACCGAGCGGAGATCAAGGTTGGTATCTTTTCCGTCCGAGGTTGGCACCGCTACCAGTTGCGCGCGGGCGCCGCGCGGGATCACCACGGCACCGGAGCTGTCCGTGATGTCATTGCTTACGGTGGCGGTGTATCTGGCATTGGCGAGCGGCTTTGCCGGTATCGCCGCATCGGTGCGGACTTTGATCTCGCTTCCCGACGGAAGTATGTGGCTGGTCTGTGCGGCGGCACCGGAAACAGCAAGCGTTAATAGAATGGCGATTCTTCGCAGTGACATTGGATCCTCCTGTTGCTACTAGAGAGGATGCGTTTTTTGCAGCAGCAGATGTAAGCAGCCACTTCTCTCGGGTCAGCCGCGCTTGACGAATCCCGCCAGCACTACTTTAAAGACCTTTTTCACTTCCGCACTGTCATAGGTGGGCGGGAAACCCATGCGGACGGCGATCACCTGGTCACGCATCATGCCTTCAAACATCGCGGCAAGTCCCGAGCGGATGGCGTCGATGTGGATGTCATCCCGCAGCTCACCCCGTGCCCGCATCTCTAAAAGCACGCTGTCCATCACCTGAACAAATTGCTGGTATCCGCGAGTGAGCAGGACGATGCGCCCTTCCTTGCGGATCCGCCTGCCCTCCAGCAGCATAAGTTCCTTCAGTTCGGGATCGCGGTCGAGCGCTGTGAGGATGAGTTCGAGCAGCACCTCCAGCTTTTCCGCTGGTGAGGAGAGATCCTGGATCGCGCGGAAAGAATAGGACATCTCCGCCCACCCGGCATCAAAGATCGCCTCCAGCAGGCCCTCTTTGCTGCCAAAGTGCTTCACCAACTGCGACTCGCTGGTGCCCGCCAGCCGGGCGATAGCGGAGGTGCTGGTGTTTTCGTAGCCTTCTTTGGCAAAAAGATGTTTCGCGGCAAAAAGAATACGGTCCCGGGAAGAAGTTCCCTCCGGGGCCTGTCCGGCGATGGGAGTGGCGCCTTGGATCATCATGGTAAGTGACACGTTATAACACTAAAGTTATGCTGGGTTGTTACTCCATAGTAGCGCGACTATCTACAGCTTTCAAGCGTTTTTTGGCGAGTAAAAGAGGGCGAGGCCAAAGCCCCACCCGTCCTTTTTTTATCGGCTCTTATTTTGCTTTCGCCTTCATATCTTCAATGATCTGCGAGAGCTGCGAGCGGTCCACTACTTCAATGAATGGCTCCGCTGCGGAGCGGTTGTTGTTCACCACGAAGATGGTGGGCGTGTGCTGGATGCCGATCTTCTGTCCTAATGCGAAATCGGCTTTCACCTTGTTTTCCAGCGACTTGTCCGGATCCAGCAGGAAGGGCAGCGCGGTCCCGTTCACCTGGGCGAACTTCTGCGCCTGGGGCATCAGGTTGTCCGGGGTAAGTGCCGACTGGTTGCGATAGCAGTAGTCACGCCATGCGTCACCGAGCTTCTGTGACTTGGTGTCAAAGTATCGGGCGATCACGGCAGCGTTGAATGACCAGTTATGCATGGGCAGCGGGAAGTCATGTTCCACCAGCGGGATGTTGTAATTCTTCTTGGCTTCTTCCAGAAGCGGATGAGCGCGCGCGCAATCAGGGCACTGCAGGTCATGGAAGAGCACGATCGCAACCTTCGCGCCCTTTGGCGGACGGAGCACGGAGGCTTTATCTTGTGCAACGGTCGCAGTGCCGGTTGTTTTGCTGGTGGTAACCGCGTGCTTAGCCGCCTTCCTCGCACCCCCTTTGGAGGCCATCTTTTGGCCATACGTCAGAGAGCCGAATAAAAGGACGCAAGCCACAGTGGCGGTGGCGTTTTGAAGGACTTTCATAAAACCTCACTGGAACGGAGCAGGATATTCATCATCGATGTTAACAGCCCGCTAAGGCTATCGTTGCCATACGCGCATACCCGCCGCATACACCCCTATAAACACGGCCAGCAGGCAAAGGATGTTGTTCGAGACCAAGTTCAAGGCAAACATTCCCGGACGTCCCTCCTTCAGATATACCAGGCTCTCATAGGCAAAGGTGGAGAAGGTGGTATAGGCGCCGCAGAAGCCGGTTGCGAGCAGCAGCTTCCAGTAGTCGGAGAGATGGTGCCGGTCGGCGGTCCAAGCGAGCACGAAGCCCACGATCAGGCTGCCACTTATGTTGACGAACAGCGTTCCGTAGGGAAAGCCATGATGATGTGACAGTTCCGAGGAGATATGGGTGAAGAAAAAGCGGGCTGCCGCACCGCAGATGGCGCCGATGCAAACGTAAAGATAAGCCTGAGCCACAGAGACACTCCTACCAGTAAGGTTGGTAGGAGTCATCAGCCGTACGCAGTTGCATTCGGCGGTTGAGGGCGAACTCCATCGCCGCAAAGCCTGCAATCATCTTGTCACGAAATAGCTGGGATTGGCTAGTGCTGGCGCTGGCCGGAATCAGGCTGGACATCAATGACGGCGGCAGATTGTGGCCGCTCTACTTCCGCAGCGCCGTAAAACTCAGTGGCAAAGGGATGTACGTCATTCAACTCGCCTGCCGGAAGTTGCGCCGCGCTGGCGGCTATAGAAGCATTCGTGCGGGGGGAGGGCTTCACGATCCGGCGCTGGGCCGGTTGCTTCTTTGCCTGCTGATGGCCCTGTGGAGTCACGCTGCCGGCACTGGTGGCGGGCAGGAATGCGGTCCAGAGTAGAGCCAAATATCCGAGATGAGCGGCAGCGCGACGCATATTCAACATAAGTATTCTAGGGAATCCTGGGTGCGATTGCATCACATCCCACGGGTATTTTATTGCCCTACCACCAGGAGTAAGAGTTACTGATGCGTAACCCTAGGCGATTTGCCAAACTGCTTGCGTTTTCAGTAGAACAACGGGATGACGATAACGCAGAAGATGTTGGGTGAGTTCGAGAACGAAATGGCAAACACGCGCAAGACGCTTGAACGGGTGCCAACAGACAAATTCGGCTATAAGCCTCATCCCAAGTCTCCTACCATGGGTTGGCTCGCGGGCCATGTGGCAACGCTTCCCTCCTTCGTCAGCATGACGGTGGAATCCGATTCGTTTGATGTTCTGTCCGGTCCGCGCAATGAGTTTCCGGAGACCTCAGAAGAGGCACTGAAAAGATTCGACGAGACATCGCAGAAGGCGCGCGCTGCTTTGCAAAGCTGTACAGATGAAGCCGCATTAAAGCCGTGGACATTACTTGCCGGGGAGAAGAAGCTTTTTGAGCTGCCCAAGATTGCAGTCATCCGCACTTTTGCCATGAACCACCTTATCCATCATCGCGCCCAACTCACGGTGTACCTGCGATTGAATGACATTCCGGTTCCGGCGCTATACGGACCATCTGCGGACGAAAATGTTTTTTAGATGGCGACTGTAAGACACAACGCCTTTCACGTGATCGGGGTGAGCACCCGCACCAACAATGCGCGCGAAGCTGCGCCGAACAGCCCCATTGCGCAGCTTTGGGGAAGGCTCTTTACCGAGCCCATCCTGCAGCAGATCCCCGATCGTATGGACGGCGACCTCGTCGCGGTTTATACCGATTATGCGTCGGACGTGAATGGCGACTACACGGTAGTCGTTGGGGGGCGGGTCACATCGATTGAGAACGTTCCTGCGGGCATGGTGCATGTGCGCGTACCCAGCGGAGATTATGAGGTACTGATCTCAGAGCAAGGCCCCGGCCCGGTGGTGGTGCCAGCAGCATGGCAAAAAGTCTGGGCGCTGAATCTCGATCGTGTGTATCAAGCGGATTTCGAGCTCTACAAAGAAGCCGACCTGCAGCCCGAGAACACGCGGGCGCACATCTACATTGGCCTTAAAAAGTAGAGGCGAACTTCTTACTCGCTGCCCGGTACCCGGTACTGGGCACACAAAAATTGTGCTAGGATTCACGCCCCCTGAGTTGCAACAGCGTTATGCCGCGGAGTAGATTCAGGGATTGGCAGGACCGTTATGCCTTTCGGTGCCAGCTCGCAGCCGCCTAAGACCGCGCTGCCCGTGTGTTCAAATGCAGGCGCAGAACTTTGCGGCATTAGTAGGGCGCGGCTACATGCCGCGCACACTCAGCCGCACCATTCCTTCCCTGCAACTCCGTTCCGCTGCCTTCCGCACTCACCTCCAGGTCCTTTCTCGCACCATCTCAGTCTTCTTCCAGGAGAACCGTATGAAGGTCTATGAAAGCGCAAGTATCCGCAATCTGGCTGTGGTCGGACATTCACGTGCCGGCAAAACCTCTCTGGTGAGCGCCATCCTGCATACCGCTGGGGTCACTCCCCGCATGACGCGGGTGGATGACGGCAGCGCAGTGACTGATTATGACGAGGAAGAGATTGCCCGCCAGATGTCCATCTCCATGGCGGTGGCGATGGCGGAATGGAATGAGAAAAAGATCAATTTCATAGATACGCCGGGCTTCAATATGTTCGTCCATGAAGCTAAGGCCGCGATGATTCCCGCCGAATGTGCCATCGTCGTGGTAGATGGCAATCACGGGGTGGAAGTCATTACCGAGCGAACCTGGGCATACGCGGAGGAGTTCCAGATCCCACGCATGGTAGTGGTCAGCCGCATGGACCGCGACCGTGCAGACGCGCAGCGCACCATCGACTCACTCCATACGACATTTGGCCGCCATCTGGTGCCGGTGCAGGTCCCGATCGGAAGTGAAAAGAACCTGAAAGGCGTGGTCGATCTCGTCCGCATGAAAGCTTACGAATACGAACTCGGCGGCAACGGGAAAGGCAAAGAGGTCCCGATCCCGGGAGATTTAGCCGACGCCGCGAAGGCGGGGCACGAAGGGATCGTGGAACTGGTTGCCGAGGGCAATGATGAACTGATGCAGGAGTTCTTTGATAGCGGCACCATCCCCATTGAGCATCTAGTGCCGGGCCTGCGCCAGGCGATCGTGGATCATAGGCTCTTCCCCGTATTGTTCAGCTCGGGGTTGGGAAATATAGGCACCGACCAGCTACTGAACTTCATCGCCGAGTTCGCGCCCGCGCCGGTAGAACGCCCTCCGGTTCCCGATACACCGCTTGCTCCAGGAGAGCCGACCGAGCACCACATCAGCGACAGCGAATCTCTCACTCTGCAGGTATTCAAAACCATCTCTGACCCTTTTGCCGGGCACATCAGCTTTTTCAAAGTCTTCTCTGGCGTATTAAAGAATGAAGCAACGGTGCAGAACTATTCCCGCAACAACGCGGAGAAGTTCGCGCACCTCTCATTGATGCAGGGCAAGAACGCGCTTCCCATCTCTAAACTTCATGCTGGAGACATTGGCGCGGTCGCCAAGCTGAAAGCCACTCAGACAGGAGACACTCTGGGCGACAAAGCCCATCCCGTTCTCTATCCCACAGTGCAATTGCCGGAGCCGGCAATCACTTTTGCCATTGAGCCGAAGACCCGCGCGGACGAAGACAAGCTCGCCAACGGCCTGCACAAATTAATGGAAGAAGACCCCATGACTCGCTTCTTCCGCGATGAGCAGACCAAGGAGTTCCTCATCGCCGGGACTGGCCAGCAACATATTGAGGTGATCGTTTCTAAACTAAAAAAACGTTACCACACAGAAGTCGTATTAAAGGCGCCAAAGGTCCCGTATCGCGAGACCATCCGCGGCAAAGCAGACGTGCACGGCCGCCACAAAAAACAATCCGGCGGACATGGTCAGTTCGGTGATTGCAAGATCAAGATGGAGCCGTTGCCGCGCGGTGGCAATTTCGAATTTGTGAATGACATTTTTGGCGGTTCCATCCCCAAGAATTTCATTCCCGCCATTGAGAAAGGCATCCAGGAAGCCGCGCAGCGCGGATATCTCGCTGGATTCCCGGTGGTGGACTATCGCGTGATCTTGTATGACGGCTCGTACCATGATGTGGATTCGAACGAACTTTCATTCAAGACCGCCGGCCGTATCGCCTTCCGCAAAGCCATGGAGCAGGCGAAACCGGCGCTGCTGGAACCCATTATGCATGCGGAGATCACTATTCCTGACGAGTTTGCCGGCAGCATCATGGGTGACCTGAACTCACGCCGCGGACGCATTCAAGGCATGGAGAACAAAGGCCACAATACGGTGGTCAAGGCCGAAGTCCCGATGGCGGAGATGCTGACCTATGGTGTAGACCTGACTTCCATGACGCAGGGCAGAGGCTCCTTCCATATGGAAATGGCGCACTATGACATTGTTCCCCAGCAGATGCAGGATAAGATCGTGGCACAGACCAAGGCCGAGCGCGGCGAACTTGTTGAGGTCGAGGACTGACTTAACTTTGTATTACAAAGTACTTGACAACCGTCCGTCGACGGCTATCATCAGAAGCTGACATGGAGAACTGCCGCCGGCCAAGACGTCGCCGCAACATCAGCCTGGACGAGGCTGACCGGATCCTCCTTTCCCCGGAAGCCGCAGAGCGTGCCGGCCCGGACCCGCTCGAGCAGCTGCAGATCATCCGGCAGACCATGGAAGCAGCGGGCTCGTTCACCGCGGTTCCCGGCGTAGGCATGATCGCCATCGGCGCAACCGCATTCTTCGCCACTTGGCTCTCTGTCCTCCAACCCACCCGGCAACGATGGCTGCTGGTCTGGCTTCTGGAAGCCGCAGTCGCAGTCAGCATCTCTGTATTCGCCATGCGCCGCAAAGCTAACCGCGCCGGGCAATCACTCTTCACCGGTCCGGCGCGCAAGTTCGCCATGAGCTTCGCTCCGCCGCTGCTGGTGGGAGCGGTGCTTACCAGTGTGCTTTATAACGCGGGCCTTGCCGCGGCCATCCCCGCAATGTGGCTCATGTGTTATGGGACCGCGGTGATGACGGGTGGCGCGTTCTCAGAAGGGATCGTCCCCGTCATGGGACTTTGCTTCTTCACTCTGGGTGCGCTGGCAACGGCCTTACCCGCGGCATGGACCAACTGGATAGTGGCAGCGGGCTTCGGAGGCTTGCATATTGGATTTGGTATCGTCATCGCGCGCAGGTATGGAGGCTAATGGCTAAGCAAGAGACATCTCGCCGCACACCCAACCGCAAGGCGGCTGCTCCGCTACGGACTTCGCCTCGCAAACCGGAGAGAGCATCTCTCGAACTTGACCGCGTGATCCATGAGCGTCTGCGCCTGGGGATCCTGAGCGCACTGGCGGTGAACGATTCGCTCACCTTCAATGAGTTGAAGAGGCTGCTCAAGTCCACGGACGGCAACTTGAGCGTGCACGCCCGCAAGCTCGAGGACGCGGAATACATATCCTGCGAGAAGTCCTTTGAGGGCCGCACGCCCAAGACCGAGTTCCGCATGACTTCCGCCGGCAAACGCGCGCTGGGAAAATATTTGGATGAGATGGAGACATTGATCCGCAATACGCGCCGCGGATAATTTTTTTGCTCGTTGACTTTGTATTGTAAAGAACTTTTAGATGAGGATACGTTCATATGAATGTCGACCTGCCTTTTGCGCCCGTCTCCATACTCTTCTTTTTAGCAAGCTGCATGGCGGTTGTCGCCTGCTTTGCCATCATCGTGTATGCCAGGCTCACCCAGAATCCGCGATTGGCGCGGGTGTTTGCCATCCTGCTTGCCGGCGGACTTGGGGTCTACACCATTCTCCTGCTGGGGGTGACCCTTGCCAGCCATGACCGTCTGCTGGGGCGCGGCGAGGAAAAGCATTTTTGTGAGGTGGATTGCCACATAGCTTATTCCGTCACCGACGTGAAGAGCCAACCGGCCGCGGACGGCAGCACCTACATCGTGACTCTGCAGACACGTTTTGATCAGGCCACGATCGATCCGCGGCGCGGCAATGGCGTACTGCAACCGAGCCCGCACTTCGTCTTTCTGGTTGACGCTGGCGGACGGCGTTTTTGCTCGGCGGATGGCGAGGTGCGGAGGCGGATGCGTGAGCCGCTGCGTCCGGGTGAAAGTTACCTGACCAAGATCGAGTTCACTCTGCCGCCGGGGGTGAGCGTGAGCAGGCTGCTGGTTGCAGGAGAGCAATGGCCGAACTGGCTGCTGATCGGACATGAGAACAGTCCGTGGCATAAAAAAACGTATTTCCGATTGACACCTTCGAGTACCTAAGCGAATACCCGCTGCAAGTGGCACCAGCAAGACCAGCCTGAATCCCAGAAAGGAAGTGGAGGCATGAGCAGAGAGCAGATCAACCGAATCAGCGGAAGGGCCTTGATGGTTTTGTCTCTTATAGCTTTGTTTACAGTCGTGAGCGGCTACTTTCAGCCACCTGAACCGGACGAGGGGACAGCAGCCCATATCTTTCAACTGGCCATCCTTGCATTTCTAGCGATAGGGGTACTTTTTCTCACCTCCACGGATTGGCGGCAGCCCTTTCGAGGCGTTCGTCCCCTGGCGTTCCCGTCCGTTGTTTTGTTCCTTGCGTTTAGCTCCCTGTATTACCTGGAGCACTTTTGGTATCGGTAAATCAATCAGCTCCGCAGCTGATCTATGCCCTCTTGCCATCTAAAATGCTAATTCATGGCAAGTTGGGATCAGTTCGAGATCTGGGCGGAGAACAAGGGCCGGTGGGAACTGGTGGCGTGGTTTGTCGACTTTGAGGTTGCCTCCGCGGTCTTCCGCAATCGCACTTATCGCCAGCGACTGATCCATGCGGTGTATGAGGATGGTAAGCTTTCCCGCCAGGACGTTGTCGCTGAAGTAGGCAACACCCGCCAAGAGCCGTGAGCGCTTCCTTCTTCGGAGCCTATCTCCGCAAGCCTCCGCATCCTCGCGGTTATAATCAAGCATGGCGACCCTGCGCCAGCAACTTGCGACGAACGTTTTGACGGTCACGAAATTTCGCGACCTGATGAACACTGTGCGTGAGACCCGGTCCGCCGAAGACCTTGAGATTATTAACAAAGCCTATACCTATGCGCTCGAGCGGCATTCCGGCCAGACTCGCGCATCGGGCGAACCCTATCTGATCCATCCTTTGGAAGTAGCAAAAGTTCTGGCAGAGATGAAGCTTGATCCCACGGCAATCGCCGCTGGCCTGCTGCATGATGCCATAGAGGACACTGAAGCCACCCGCGAGGACATTCGCCGTCAGTTTGGCGAGCAAGTGCTGCACATTGTTGAGGGCGTCACCAAGATCGACAAGATCGAGTTTGCCAGCAAGGAAGAGCGCCAGGCGGAAAACGTCCGCAAGATGGTGCTGGCCATGGTGGATGACATCCGCGTGGTGCTGATCAAGCTTGCCGACCGCCTGCATAATATGCGCACCCTGGAACATCTTCCCGCGGAGCGGCAACAGGTGATTGCGCGGGAGACCCTGGACATCTATGCGCCGATCGCGCACCGCCTGGGCATGGGAAAGGTCCGCGGAGAGCTCGAAGACCTGTCATTCCGCTACACCGATCCACTTGCCTATGAGCAGCTTGGCGAAGCGGTGGAAGCCAAGCGCAAGGCGGGCGAGGAATTTCTTGCCAAACACGTTGCCACCATCCAGCAGAAGCTGAAAGAGAACGGCGTAGACGCACTGATCGACAGCCGCATCAAGCGACTTTATTCCATCTATCAGAAACTACAGCGGCAGCGCATCACCGTGGACCAGGTCTATGACCTGTTCGCCATTCGCATTGTCACCAAATCCGTCAAGGACTGTTACACCGCGCTGGGCTCGATCCACGGCATGTGGCGGCCGGTGCCGGGGCGCATCAAGGATTTCATCGCCATGCCCCGACCCAATCTTTACCAGTCATTGCACACCACGGTGATGGGCGATTCCGGCATGGCGTTCGAGGTCCAGATTCGCACGGAAGACATGCACAAGATGGCGGAAGAGGGTATTGCCGCTCACTGGAAATACAAAGACGGCTCTCCCGTTTCCGCGCGCGACGAACAGCGCCTGGCGTGGTTGCGGCAAGTGGTGGAGTGGCAGCGCGACGTGGTGGACCCCAATGAGTTCCTGTCCACCCTCAAGATCGATCTTTATCCTGAAGAGGTTTACACCTTTACCCCTAAAGGCAAGGTGGTGATCCTACCCCGGGAAGCGACGGCGATTGATTTTGCTTATGCCATCCACACCGAGGTGGGGAACACGTGCACGGGCGCAAAGGTGAATGGCCGCATAGTGCCGCTGCGCTACAAGCTGCGCAATGGAGACATCGTGGAGATCTCCACCCAGAGCGGCCACACGCCCAGCCGGGACTGGCTGGGATTCGTAAAGTCCTCTCGCGCGCGCAACAAGATCAAGCATTGGCTCACGCTGCATCAGCGAGAGCGCGCCATTGAGATCGGAAAGAAGCTGATCGAGAAAGAAGCGCGCAAGTATCGCGTGAACGTAAAGAACATCGAGGATAAAGAGTTTCAGCGCGTGGCCTCCGAATACGGGCTCGGGGGCGAGCAGGATCTGATGGCGGGCATAGGATATGGAAAGTTTTCCGCCCGCCAGGTGCTGGGCCGGATCGCTCCCGCCAGCGCTGAGCAGAAGCCTTTGACCGATGAGCAACAGCAAGGTAGCGGTGGCCTGGCTGGTGTGATCCGCCGCGTCTTCGGCTCCAGCGGAGATAGCTCCGCTATTAAAGTAAAAGGCCATGACGAGCTGCTGGTCTATCGCGCAAAGTGTTGTAATCCGATCCGCGGCGAGTCGATCGTGGGCTACATAACGCGCGGCAAGGGAGTCGCGGTGCACTCTAATTCATGTCCGAACGTGACCAACCTGCTCTACGAACCCGAGCGCCGCATCGCCGTGGAGTGGTCAAAGAAGCCGGAAGAGCAGGCAGGCAAGCCGGGAACATATCCGGTCAAGATCTCAGTAGTCTGCGACGACAAGACAGGCATGCTGAAACAGCTTACAACCGTGATCAGCAATGATGACACCAACATCCGACACATGGATGTAAAGACTGATTCCCTGCAGGCGACCATCGACGTGGTCGTCGACATTCAGGACACCAAGCATCTGGATCGGCTGGTCATGGGCATTCGTAAGATCCATGGAGTGCGCGAAGTGCAGCGGGTGAAGAAGCTGTGATCACGCCACGTAACAAATAAAACACTTCAGATAGTGCGTCTCAGGGATGGTGGCGATCACTGGATGGTCCTTCGCCTGCATCCGCTTCTCCAGGATTTTGACGGTGCGGCGCGCATCCACCGCCGCGGACATCAGCATCTCCAGAAAATCTTTTTCGCTCACATGATGCGAGCAGGAATTCGTCACCAGGATGCCGCCTGGACGCAGCATCTTTAGCGCCCGCAGGTTGATCTCCTTATAGCCGCGCATGGCAGTGTCGAGAGCCCGTTTGCTCTTCGCGAACGCAGGCGGGTCAAGCACGATGGTATCGAACTGCCTGGGCGGCTTGCTGGAGGAGAGATCTTTTAGGACGTCAAAAGCATTCGCCTCCAGCCATTCGATCTCTTTCACCCGCAACTTGCCGTGATTTAAAAGTTCATTCTGCTCCGCCACCTCGAGCACCTCCCGTGAGCAATCGATCGCAATCACGGAGGAACACACCCTTGCCAGGTGCAGTGCAAATCCGCCGTGGTAACAGAAGACATCCAATGCCTCGCCGTGTGCATAGTCCGCGGCAGCAGCATAATTCTCGCGCTGGTCCAGAAAGGCCCCTGTCTTTTGTCCGGTGATCGCATTGAAGCCGAATTGAAGGCCGTTCACGGTGAATACCGTTGTGGATCGCTCGCCAGAGATGATGCGCGTCTCGAGAGGCTCCAACTTCTCTAGCTGGCGGATGCGAGGCTCGCCACGCTCCACGATGCTGTTGCCCGGAAATGCCCACTGCAACGAATCAACGACTACGGCTTTCACATCTGCGCGATCCATCGCCTGGGTGAGCGCCTGCAAGG
Source organism: Terriglobales bacterium (assembly GCA_038254775.1). Taxonomy (GTDB): domain Bacteria; phylum Acidobacteriota; class Terriglobia; order Terriglobales; family Acidobacteriaceae; genus JBBSFV01. The sequence goes on from JBBSFV010000018.1 coordinate 42,047, forward strand.
TGATCACATCGTTGTACCGGTCAATGATCAACCCAGGAAGCTCATCTGCCTCGCTGAAGACCAAGCGAAAGGCGTCGCTATCTGCCACTACTTTGTCGCGATATTTAAATGACGACATGAGACGTTGCGCAATCAACTGCAAGAGCTCGCTATCGTTATTGAGCTGAGTGTCACTGATCTGGCGCAAGGCGATCTGCGAGCTGGAACTCGACAGCGCCGATCCCAGAAACTTTCCGCGCTCGTCCACAACCTGGACGAGAGTCGCCGCCGGCGTGGCTTGCTCCGGATCGGCTAGGTCAGAGCGATAGACCCAGGGATGCCCGGCGTGCAGGCGCTTTGCAGCACGCGCGCTGATCCGCACCGATGCCGGTGTCTGAGGCGTCACGCGTTCAGTGTATCTGTTGTGAGAGTTGTTCTATGCGGGAGCGTGCCCGGGCCACATTCGTGCCGGTTGGAGTCTCCGCTACATAAAGCCTATATTCGGCAAGAGCTTCGGCGGGCTGCTTGAGCTTTTCCAGCGCGGATGCGGCAACCAGATGCGCGCCTCCGAATCCCGAGTGCGGCATCTGATGCACCTTGCGCGCGGTCTCCACCGCTTGCGCGAGTTCTCCATTCTGGAGTTGTGCGGTCGCCAGCAGTGTCGTTGCTTCCGGGTCCAACGGCGAGATGGTGACTGCTTTTTGAAGAGACTCTTCCGCGCTTTTGAAATCCGCTTTACTAAATAAGATCTTGCCACGGTTCACGTATGCGGCGGCAAATTGCGGGTCCGCAGCCAGGGCCTTATCAAAGAAGTCCGAGCCGTTAGCTACATCACCAGCCTTCATGGAGATCACGCCCAGCGTGTTCCATGCCGCTGCATAGCGAGGGTAGATGCTCACCGCATGTTCCAGTCGCCTCTTGGCCTCCGCCGTCTGGTCTTTTTCCAGTGCCAAGTTTCCTTTTTCAAACTCGTCGCGCGCCTTGTCGGGGATATTCAACTCCGCAGCAGAGATCTTTCCCTGCGTGGAAGTCGGGGTGTCCAAGTCGCCAGCGGGCTTGTACTTCACGCGCACAAATTCGATGTGATTGGATTCGAAGGGGGATACCCGGAAAGAAGGTGTAATGGTCTCCAGAATGTTGGCGCCAGTAATACGCAAACGATAGTTGCCGGGAAACACCTTGAACGTGGGAATCTCTCCCTGATCGTCAGTGAATGCTTCTGTCAAGTTCGATTCCGCCGCGCCGGCGAGCACCTGCACCCGCAGCAGCTTCAGGCTGGCAGTTTCGTTTCCCGTCCATGTGACTCGGATATTGAGGTCAACCGGTTGGGGAGAAGTCGCTGTTCCCTGGTTCGGCTGAGCGATCGGCTCAGCGATCGGCTGAGCGACCGCCTGACTCAATAACAGGACGAATACCGCCAGGATAGCTTTGAATGGCATTGTTACAGCGCAATCGTTGTTTGCACGCTCGGCACCACTTGTGCCTGGATCTGCATCTCTTCGAGAGTGTCAGAGGAAAGGCGCTCAAGAACGCCTACATTATCGATCTGCGGATGCATCACGTGAAGTAAAGACGCGGTTGCCAGCGCTTTAGCGAATGACTCGCGAAAAATACCCTTCTTCTTCAAGGTGGCCGTGGCTGCGCCGGTTTGTACGTCAAACAATTTTAAGGAGCATCCTGTCTTCGTGTTGGCGAACAATCCGAATCCGCTGCGACCGTCAAAATCGGGCAGGTAGAACCATGCCTTTTCGCTGAGGGTGGACTTGTTCATTGCCTGGGGAGCTGGAGCGTGGCTTGCGTCCACGTACAGGATGCGAGCGCAGGATTCGCAGGTCAGGACCGTATCGCCCTTCAGCAATTCGTTATAACTCTGCGGACGAAGCAACACGTGACAGGCGGTGCATTTCTGCTCATAAGCCTCCGCGAGCGCATTGGGACGCTTCCTGGAGACGCGATCATAGATAGTCAAAGTGCCCGCAGAGATGTTCGGTCGCAACTTTGCTTGCTCAGCGTTCAATTCCGCCAATCGTTTTTCATCCGTTGCCGTCACTGCTCGAGCGTGCGCCTTTTCCAGTTCCACCTCACCGGCATGCGCTTTCAGGTCTGACTCGGCCTGCTTCAGCTGCGCCTGTAATGCCTCAGCGCCTTCCATGCCTTCCAGTATCTTGGTCTCAAATTCGTTGATCTGTTTTTCCGCGAATTCGATCTCATGCATCAGCGCACGGTACTGATCATTGTTCTTTACCGCGGAGGATTGTTCGCGGAACTTGACGATCTTCTGCTGCCAGTCTTTGATGTCTGATTCAAGCGCCCGCTTGGCAGTGTCATGCTTTTGGATGGCCACCTTCGCCGCCTCAACTTGCGCCTTGGAGGCAGCCAGCTTGGTCTCGATCTCCGCCAGTTTTTTGGGCAAGGCAGTGATCTCCGCGTTGAGCTTGGCGGCCTCTTGATTCACTTTATCGAGCAACAACAGATTGGATAGGTCAACATTCATCGGTAAGCGCCCGCCGGAAACAGGAGTCGTTCCATGATTCTAGCACTGAAGGACGCGGCGGACGCCGCATGAACACTGGCTCTTTTAAGCAGTTCCCAGATAGAGCCGCGCCATGGAGAGGAGGGCGACAAAGACGCCGATGATGAAATACAGGTTATGTGCGAATTGCGGGCTGGGGAACTCAGGAACGCGCATGCCACGCTGGCTCAGCAACGCAGCCATGTGCTGCTCCTGCTGGAGAATAAAGTCCGCGATCGGCTTATGAAAAAGGACGATCAACAGACCGAACATCAGGCGTGCCAGTTCAACTATCATCGGTAATGTAAAACTAAATCTCGCAGCAGAGTACCGCAATCAGGCGAAAGACCTAGACCTATGCCCGCGCACACCCCAGCCGTGAAGCCCTTAGCCAAGCGTAAACTTGGCGATTTCCAGCTTTCCGTCATCTCTGACGGCACTTACTTTCTGGACGCTGGATCCATGTTTGGCGTGGTGCCGAAATCGTTATGGAGCAAGCGCATCCAAGCCAATGACCGCAACTTGATGTCATGTGGTACTAACTCACTTTTGATCCAGGCCGGTGCGCAGAACATCATCGTAGAGACAGGGATCGGCAACAAGCTTACTGACAGGCTGAAAGCTATTTACGAACCGCAAGAAGCGTTCATGGAGAACTTCCTGCAGAGCGGTTTGACGCCAGGAGACATCGACATCGTTATCAATTCGCATCTGCATTTCGACCACTGCGGATGGAACACCGTTTATCAGAACGGTCAGCCGGTGCCAACATTTCCCAAAGCGAAGTACTATGCGCAGCGTGGAGAATGGGAGCACGGGCGCAAACAACTCGATCGCGACCGCATCAGCTACATCAGTGATAATTATGACCCGCTCATCGAAAGCGGCCAGATGCAGTTGCTCGCCGGCGACTCCGAGATCGTCCCCGGCATCAGCGTGCGCGTCTATCCCGGACACACGCGTCACATGCAGGCCATCCTGATCCAGAGCGGCGGGCAGACTGCGTGTTACATCTCAGATCTCATCCCTACGTCTCATCATGTGGATCTCACCTGGGTGATGTCCTATGACGTCTATCCGCTGGACACCATCGAGAGCCGCAGACGCTATTACGCTGAGAGTATCCCTGGAAAGTGGCTGACTATTTTTACTCATGATCATGAGGTGCCGTGGGGATTCATCGAGTCACCCAAGCCAGGTAAATACACGGTGAGGCGCGCCGAATGACTATCTTTGTGATCGGCGGCGGAGGGCGCGAGCACGCTCTTGTGTGGAAGCTGTTGCAATCGCCCCGGGTGAAGAAGATCTTTTGCGCCCCCGGAAACGCCGGCATCCGCGCTGAAGCGGAATGCATTCCGTGGGACGGCAAGAGCCTTGACGCATTGCTCGCGATCGGCGAGAGGATCAAGCCGGACCTGACCATCGTTGGGCCAGAGATCCCGCTGATGATGGGCGTGGTCGACAGATTCAGTGAACGCGGATTCCCCACCTTTGGCCCCACGGAGGCCGCTGCTCGGCTGGAGTCGAGCAAAGGATTCGCCAAAGAGTTCATGCAGCGGCACCGCATTCCTACTCCGCATTACGCGCTCTGCCGCAGCCTTGACGATGTGCGGGCCGCGCTCCCACATTTCAGTGGCAAGATCGTGGTCAAAGCCGATGGACTGGCGGCCGGCAAGGGCGTGGTGATCGCGGAGTCCGCGGACGAAGCTGCCTCGATCAGCGCGGATATGCTCTCCGGAAAAATGTTGGGCCAGGCCGGAACCGTGGTGGTGTTGGAAGAGTTCCTGGAAGGCGAGGAGGTCTCATTCCTTCTGATATCAGACGGTACACACGTTGCCCCGTTGGCGCCCGCCCAAGACCACAAGCGCATCGGCGAAGGTGATACCGGCGCGAATACCGGTGGGATGGGCGCCTACTCGATCGATGCGCTGCTCGCTCCGGAGATGCGTGAATGGCTGGTGCGGCACATAGCGCTGCCGGTGATCCGAGGGATGAAAGAAGAGGGCAGCGAGTTTCGCGGCGTTCTCTATTGCGGACTGATGATGACCGCCACCGGCCCGCAAGTCCTGGAATTCAATTGTCGATTTGGGGACCCTGAGACGCAGCCGATCCTGATGCGATTGGAAAGTGACATCGTTGAATTGTTCCTGGCTTCCGTCGAGGGCAGGCTGGCGTCGGCTGAGCCTAGCTTCAGCTCGGACGCAACTGCCTGCATCGTGATCGCCTCGGGCGGTTATCCCGGAACCTATGAAACCGGCAAAGCCATCATCGGTCTCGAAAAAGCCGCTGCTGTGGATGGCGTGCAGGTATTTCACGCCGGCACGGCGTTCAAAGATGGGGACATCGTCACCGCCGGCGGCCGGGTTCTGGGGGTCACCGCCCGTGGAGAGTCACTCAGCCAGGCCTTGGAGCGCGCATACGATGCCGCGGAGAAGATTCGCTTCCCGGGCATGTATTACCGGCGCGACATCGGCCACCGCGCCCGCAAGGATTAAGCCGAAACGCTCTCCGGCTGCAGCATCAAAGCCAGGATGAGTGCGCGCAATTGCGCGATCACCTCTTCCGCATTCGTCGAGCGCAGGATGATCTTCAAGGTGCCGCCGGGAGAGAACTGCGAACCCCGGTTATTCGCCACGAATTGCGCCAACTTGGAAGCATCGATCTCCGCGGTTTCCGTGAACTTCAGGTGCGCCACATTCTGCTTGCGGTCGATGGCGCTCACGCCCACGCGCTGGCATAGCAATTTCAGAGATGTTGCATCCATCAGGTTTCTTACCGGCGCCGGAGGTCCGCTATAGCGGTCGGCTAGTTCGCCACGGACATCTGTGAGCTGATCTTCGTTCTCCACTCCGGCAATGCGCTTGTACATGCGCAAGCGTTGGTTCTCTTCCGTGATGTAATCATTCGGGATGCGCAGGTTCAGCGCCAGATTCAATTGCGTGGTGAACAGGTGTTCTTCCACTTCGCCCTTCAATTCGCGGACGGTGCGCTCCAGCATGCTGGTGTACATTTCAAACCCGATGGATTCCACGTGCCCACTTTGTTCGCCGCCCAGCATGTTGCCGGCGCCGCGCAGCTCGAGATCGAGCGCGGCAATCTTGAATCCCGCACCCAGATCAGAAAACTCTTTCAGTGCAGCGAGCCTGCGCCGTGCCACCGGGCTCAGTTCTTGCTCCGCCGGGATCAGCAGGTACGCGTAGGCCCTGCGATTCGACCGCCCCACGCGACCGCGCAATTGGTACAGCTCTGACAACCCATGCCGGTCCGCGCGATTGATCAAAATAGTGTTGCATAACGGGATATCCAGGCCGTTCTCAATAATGGTTGTGGCCACCAGGATGTCGAATTCATGCCGCACAAAGGCATACATGACCTTTTCCAGCTCGCCTTCACTCATCTGCCCATGGCCAACGATCACCCGCGCCTGCGGCACCAGTTCTTTGATCTTGGCGGCGATCTCATAGATGGTCTCCACGCGGTTATGCACAAAGTAGATCTGCCCGCCGCGTTCCATCTCATGTTTAACCGCGGACTTGATCAGCTTTTCGTCAAACGCAGCCACAACGGTTTGGATCGCAAGGCGGTCCCGTGGCGGCGTCTCAATCACGCTCATGTCTCGCAATCCCACCAAAGACATGTGCAGTGTGCGCGGTATCGGCGTGGCGGACATTGTGAGTACATCTACTTCTTGCTTGAGTTGCTTCAAGCGCTCTTTGTGGCGGACACCGAAGCGCTGCTCCTCGTCCACTATCACCAGCCCAAGGTCCGGGAACTTGATGTCCTGCGAAAGCACGCGATGCGTTCCGATCAGCACATCTACTTTCCCCTGTTCCACCCGCTCGATGATCTCTTTCTGCCGCTTTGCGGTGCGAAAGCGCGAGATCATCTCGATATTGATGGGGAACGCCGCGAACCGCTGCTTGAAGGTCTCAAAGTGCTGGAAGGCAAGCACCGTGGTGGGCGCCAGGACCGCTGCTTGCTTGCCATCATTCACCGCCTTGAACGCGGCGCGCATGGCGACTTCCGTCTTGCCATATCCAACATCGCCGCACAACAGGCGATCCATCGGTGTAGGGGCCTCCATGTCACGCTTGATGTCTTTGATCGCCGTGACCTGATCATCGGTCTCATTGTGTTCAAAGGCATCTTCGAACTCGTTCTGAAATTGATTATCCGGGGAGAATTGGAATCCCTGCACCGTCTTTCGCGCGGCGTAAAGTTTTAATAACTCGTCCGCCATGTCCTTCATGGCCTTCTTTACGCGCGCGGTAGTCCTTGCCCATTGCGCGCCGCCTAAACGGCTGAGCGGAGGACGCGCGCCTTCCGTAGAGCGGTACTTCTGGATCAGATCCAGACGGGTGAGCGGAACATAAAGCTTGGCGGCCTCGGCAAATTCCAGGATCATGAATTCGCCCGTTGATTCGCCCTGCGCAATCTCTTTCAGCCCCTGATACTGCGCGATGCCGTGCTCCACATGCACCACGTAATCGCCCATAGCCAGATCGCGAAAGTCAGACAGGAACGCCGAGGTCTTCGATTTCTGCCGCGGTGCCCGCTTGGCGACAACCTCTGATTCTTCAAACAGATCGTGAACTCCAAAGATCGTGAGCGATGCTTCGGGCAAAACAACGCCTTGGGCGATTGCCGCTTTCGCCACGGTCACGGGGCTCAGTTCGCCGCCAAAATAAGCTGTTTCTTCCAGATACGTGTCGCCGGTGCCACTGGTGGTGGTGGCTCGCGAGCCCAGGCGAAAGGGCACGTTGTATTCGGTAAAGATGTCGCCCAACCGTTCAATCTCTCCGGTGTTGGGCGCGGTGAAGATCACCCTCTTGCTTTCGCCGATCAGCCGCTTCAACTCTTCCACCATCGCGGGAACCGAGCCGTGAAACCTCATAGTCGGCTGTGAGGAGAATGCCACTTCCTCAGACACGTCCGAGGTGGTGATGCCAAGCTGTTCCACGCTAGCGCCCGGAATGCTGGCCACCAATGCGTCCCAATCCTCCGGCGGGATGTATATCTCCTCCGGACGCACCAGATTACCTACCCCGCTGCGGTGGTGCATCGCTTCGACTTTTTCCCACCAGCGCTCGCGCTCCGCGGAGATCGCGCTCGGCTCGTCCATGATCAGCAATGCGTTCGGCATTAAGTCGAAGATGCTGGAGGTTGCGCCGGCGATCGCCGCGTAGAACTCCCACCCCGGGAAGATAGTCACTCCGCCCGCGGTCATGGCGCGCTGCACTTCGTCTTCACTGCCTGACAGGCGCCCGCCGGAGAGCCGCGCATGGATCGCCGCCAGCGTCGCCTCATGGACCGGAGTTTCGCTCAGCGCCAGCAACGTGACCTCGTCAGAGGCGCCCGCCGAACGCTGCGTTCCCGGATCGAACCTGCGTATGGATTCGATCTCATCACCAAACAGCTCCACGCGGAACGGCCGCTCAGCCTCCGGCGGATACACATCCAGCAATCCGCCGCGATGCGCGAACTGTCCCGGCATCTCCACCACGTCCGACGCCGCGTATCCCGCCAGGTTCATGTGCTCGATGATCTCGTCCAGGTCCACTGAATCGCCGCGGCGCAGCACCCGCGCCAGCGCCGCATACTTCTCAACCGGCTGCATCCGCATGGCGGCCGCTTCCAGCGGTGTGACCAGGATCTGCACCACGCCGCTCGCGATCTTCCAAAGCGCGCTCGCGCGCTCTTCCTGCAATTCCGGATGCGGGGAAAGGTTCTCGAAGGGCAGCACGTCATGCGCGGGCAACTTCACAATGCTCGCCTTATTCACCGCGCCGGTAAGTTCAGCAAACGACTGCAGCGGCGGCATCCAGTCATCTGCCGCGCGATTATCCGCCACCAGCACGATCAACGGACGGCTACTCGCCCGTTGCAGAAGCGGAAGATAGAGTGCTTTGGCGGATGGTGTGAGCCCGGAGACACGAATCCGCCCCGCGCGGGCCCGCAGGAGGCTTGCCGCACGCTGGAATGCTGTGGATTTCTCGGCGTCCGCGAGGATCTCGCGAACGAAAGGGAGGATCATGCAACTTTGATTTTATCAGGCGTGGGACGCGCCCGTCCGATGGCGTTGAAGGCGGTCGCGCAACTTTTTTTCGCTGCAATCGTAGGTTTAGCAGACAATACACTGCAACAATCCAGACCACTCAACAGGAGAAGCGCGCTATGAGCACGATTGTCACACCTATACCCGTGGAACCGGGCCTTACGGAACCGCAGCGCATGGCAAGGATATTCCACCGGCCCTCCGCCACTTTTACAGATGTCCGCCGTAATCCGAGCTGGTGGGGGCCATTCCTGCTGATGAGCGTCTTCTCGCTTATTTTTATATTCAGCGTGGACAAGAAGATCACCTTTCCCCAGGTGCAGCAGAACATGATCAACAACATGTCTGAAAAGCAAAAAGACCGCATGGAGCAAATGACGCCCGAACAGCGCGAGACGCAGCAGCGCGTGATGCTCAAAAGCGTGACCTATTTGTCCTATGCGTGGCCCATAGTCATGCTTATTTCCGTGGCGATAGTCGCCCTCATCCTGATGGGAGTATTCAATTTCGGGATGGCCGCAGAGGTCAGCTTCAAACACGCGTATGCCATTGTCATGTATTCATTCCTGCCCGGGATCATCAAGACGCTGCTCGCGGTGGCGCTGATCTGGGGCGGAATGGACCCGGAAAATTTCAACCTGCAGAACCCTGTGATGACGAATCCAGCGGCTCTCACCTCCCCTACTGACCATCCAGCGCTTTATAGCCTGCTCTCCTCATTTGACATCTTCACCATTTGGAGCGTGATACTGATGGGCATTGGCTTTGCGGTGGTCTCCTCCAGGAAGATCAAGCCGAGCACCGGCATTACCACCATGCTGGTGGTTTATGCAGTCGTGCGTTTGCTGGGAGTCGCGTGGGCAGGGTTGATGGGATAGTGCAGCATTGGTTGAAAATAAAAGCCCTGGCGATCTGCCAGGGCTTTTCTGTAACTGTCATCTGCAACTAACAACTACCTTGTCATCCCGAGCGAGCCTGCGGAAGGGCGTAGCCCTGAAGCGCTCAGGCGAAGAGGGACAATGCCTCGGCTGTCGCGGAGCGACAGCGTGATCGCTACAAAATGTAGCGCGACAGATCCTGGTCTTTCACAATGTCCGCCAGTGTCTTGCGTACGTATGCGCCATCAATCGTCACATTCTTATCCAATAGCTCCGGCGCGGTAAAGCTCACCTCATCCAGAACTTTTTCCATGATGGTATGCAAACGCCGCGCTCCAATGTTCTCTGTCGCCTCATTCACCTTGGTGGCAAAGTTGGCGATCTCCTGCAGCGAATCTTCTGTGAAGATCAATTTGATGCCCTCTGTCTCCAGCAGCGCAATGTACTGTTTCACCAGAGATGACTTCGGTTCAGTAAGTATCTTGATGAAGTCATCCATAGTGAGCGAGTGCAGCTCTACTCGGATGGGGAAGCGCCCTTGCAATTCTGGGATCAGGTCACTCGGTTTGGATACATGGAACGCCCCAGCGGCTATGAACAGGATATGGTCCGTGCGTACCATGCCATAACGAGTGTTGACGGTCGTCCCTTCCACGATCGGCAGGATGTCACGCTGCACCCCTTCTCGGGAGACATCCGGGCCGTGCCCGCCTTCGCGCCCGGCGATCTTATCGATCTCGTCGAGAAAGATGATCCCGCTCTGCTCCACGCGCTCCACTGCAATGCGCGTCACCTGGTCCATATCGATCAGGCGCTGCTCTTCTTCCTGGATCAGATACTCGAACGCCTCTGAAACTTTCATTTTGCGCTTCTTGGTGCGCTGGCCAAAAAGGTTGGGCAGCATGTCCTTCAGGTTCACGTCCATCTCTTCCATGCCCTGATTGGAGATGATCTCAAAATGAGGATTGCGTTCGCGCACCTCGATCTCCACGCTGCGCTCATCTAACTTGCCTTCGCGAAGCTGCTGCCGCAGCTTCTCCCGAGTGCGGGTCTGCGAATCCTGGGTGTTGCCGCTGGGCAACTCGATCACGTTATCGCCGGTCGCCGACGAGTTCGAGTTGGGCAGCAGCGCATCCAGCAGGCGCTCTTCCGCGTTGAGTTCCGCTTTGTCCTGCACATCCTCCAGCTTCTCTTCGCGCACCATGTCAATGGCGACCTCCACCAGGTCGCGGATCATGGACTCGACGTCACGTCCCACATAGCCCACTTCGGTGAACTTTGACGCTTCCACCTTCATGAACGGCGAATTCGCAAGCTTCGCCAGGCGGCGCGCGATCTCAGTCTTGCCCACGCCCGTAGGGCCGATCATGATGATGTTCTTGGGCATGATCTCCTCCGCCAATTCCGGCGGAAGCTTTTGCCGGCGCATGCGATTGCGCAATGCGATCGACACCGCGCGCTTCGCCTCATGCTGCCCCACCACATGTTTGTCTAGCTCAGCAACGATCTCTCGCGGAGTCAGCTCATCCAGGGCCACTTCCGCGCTATCTGCCGTTGCGGGTAAATAAATCGCCACTACAACTCCTCAAAAGTAATGTTTTTATTGGTGTAAATGCAGATGTCACCGGCGATGTTCATCGCCTCTTCGGCGATCCTTCTTGCGGATAGATCCGTATTCTTGGTGAGCGCGCGAGCGGCTGCCATGGCGTAGGCGCCACCGCTGCCGATGGCGGCGATCCCCTCGTCGGGCTCGATCACATCGCCACCGCCGCTGATCAGGTAGGTCTGTTCTTTGTCCGCGACCACCAGCAGCGCTTCCAGGTGGCGCAAGATCTTATCCGTGCGCCAGTCTTTGCCAAGCTCCACCGCCGCACGTCCTATGTTCCCGTGATATTGCTCCAATTTCCCTTCAAAACGCGCAAAGAGATTGAAGGCATCCGCCGTGGATCCGGCGAAACCGGCAATCACTTTGTCACTAAAAAGCCTGCGGACTTTGCGGGCAGAATGCTTGATCACGCCTTCGCCCAGCGTGACTTGGCCATCTGCCGCCATCACCACGGAGCCATTCCGACGCACGCAAAGCACGGTTGTGGAACGTATCAGTCGCTTCTTTGCCATATAGGTAATCCTTGATTATAGCGGCTGGTGGCTGAACCCTATGCTTCCAACGGGCTAAGTCCCCTCAGGCAAACACCGGACTGAACCGCAGAGTGGCTCATGCTATTCTCACGGTTCTTCTTTCCAGATATAAAAACTATGCCCCGTCACGTTATCTGTGTTGCGCCCAGCACCCGCGCGCTCGCCAACCTGCGATTGCGCCTGGGCGGCATGAACGTGACTACCGCATTTGTCACCAGCTTTGAAGGATTCGTCGCCGCACTTTCCGCCAAAAACCCTGACCTGGTACTGATGGACGGCACTGTTGATGACGGCTACTACGAACGTGTTGCGGCAATCGTTCTTCCCGGCACCGAGTTGCAGCGGCTGTAAAGCAACCTCATCACAAATTACAAATCTAAGATCAGAAATTCATTGCCTGGTGCGTTCGCGAAGCTAACGCGAGGGGGCTTCCACGGACCAGTCAGGGCACGGCTTCAGCCGTGCCAAAGAAGCTATCAACTTTTAACTTGTCATCCCGAGAGCCCGGGTCCCCAGCGAGCGTAGCTCGATGGGGTGGGCGCGAGCCTGCGAAAGGGCGTAGCCCTGGAGCGCTCAGGCGACGAGGGACAATGCCTCTGCTGTGCGTAGCGACAGCCATCTGACCCCGCGCACCGATTTGTCATCCCGAGCGAGCTTGCGGAAGGGCGTAGCCCTGTAGCGCTCAAGCGACGAGGGACAATGCCTCTGCTGTCGCATAGCGACAGCCTGAACTTGCAACCCTCAGCAGATCGCAGCAACAGGGGCGCCCTATTTTGTCAGGTGAAAGCCGCCTTAAAATATCAATCATCAATTTGAAATCTAGGCTCCCGCGATCGTTAGCCCGTCGATGCGGATCGTAGGCGCCGCCACCGCCGAGCGGAACTCCAAATCACTTCCGATCGCGGTTATGTTCCGGAACATCTCTTTCAGGTTTCCGGCGATGGTGATCTCTTCCACGGGAAATGTGAGTTCGCCATCCTCGATCCACATTCCGGACGCCCCGCGGGAATAATCGCCAGTCACCAGGTTCACGCCAAAACCGAGAAATTCCGTAAGGTAAAGGCCTGTCTTTACGTCCTTGATGATCTCTTCGCGCGTGAGTTTTCCGGGCTCAAGATAGAAGTTTCCTGCGCCGATCCCCGGCGTACCCGCCAATCCGCGAGACGCATTCCCGGTGGTCTGCATTTGCAATTTGCGCGCCGTATAGCAATTAAGCAGATACG
>JBBSFV010000019.1:0-54227 GCA_038254775.1 Terriglobales bacterium
AGTTAGTCACAGATGGAGCGGAAACGACAGACGATGCTTCTTCTGGCGCGGACATTCCGCGTTACGTACAGGCATATCCAGCGCTTGGGCAGAGCAATGCCGCTCCATTGATCAATAACACCAAGATCCAGCCGGGTGCCACGCAGGAGGGCATCGCGGTCTTTGGCTTTGAGGTCCCGAAGGCAAAATTCGACGCGAGAAAAAATTTTGAAATAACCATAAAGTTCTATGACCAGTTACCTCTGGTACTAAGGCAGTAACCTTCGCAAAGGTTTGCTGACAGCATTGCCATTTGGTACAGTTCTCCGGCAAAGACCGACCAATTCTTTCCTGAGGTCTCCCGAATGAGAGCGTTTCCTGTTCGCTTACTCTTAGTCACATCGCTTTTTTGCGCAACCGCTTTTTCCCAGATCAAAGTCAGCAGCGTGGTTGATGTCACGAATGACAGTCTCTCCCAGAATGAGACACCGCTCGCGGTGAATCCGGCAAACCCCAACAACATGATCACCGGCGGCAATGACTGGAACTATAACGACGGCTGTAATACCACATTCGACGGCGGCAAAAGTTGGACTCCGGCGCTGCCCAATGGGTTTCTTCCTGGCGTGACCAAGTACACCAATGACCCGGCCGTGCCTGGTACCGGTGCGTACGATGCGGGCGGGGACCCCGCCATCGCCTTTGGTCCTTACAAGGGCAGCTATCGCGCCTATTACGTTTGCCAGGCATTCAATTTCACTTCGCCATATCAGATCGCGATGCTGGTGAACACCTCCGACGACGGAGGCCAGACCTGGAAGTCGCAAAATCTTACGCAGGTCACCACTTGGAATGGCAATGGCAAGAGCAAAGGATCGAACGGGCAGTCCCAGACCATGAATCGATCTATGTTGATCGCAATCCCTCAAGCCCCTATTATGGCCGCGTTTATGTCACTTGGGTGCAATTCAGCGGCAACGTGCACTCTCCCGTGAATATCGCCTGGTCAGATGATGGCGCACAAACGTTCTCATCCCCGGTCCAGATCACCAGCGGGACGGTGCGCAACAATCAGGACGCGCGTGTCGTCTCAGGTAACGATGGGACGGTGTATCTCACTTTTGATAACGGCGTGCAGGGCGGCAAAGGAACTGTCCTCTATGTAAGCAGCTCAAAAGATGGCGGCGCCACTTGGAGCACTCCTTATCAGTTCGTAACGTTGATCAATCCGGTCTGCACTTTTCCAAGTTATTGCTTCAACATTTCTGGAGGAGCCTTCCGTTCCGGTGGTACTTACCCGGTCCCGGCTTACGATTCCGTGCGGGATCGTTTGTATGTGATCTACCCCGATATCGTCGGCACGTACGCGCAAGTTTATTTCACATGGGCATCTGCAGCCGATATCACAAAATGGACGACTCCGGCTGCAATCGCGCCAGCGAACGGTGATCGCTTTCAGAATGAGATGAGTGTTTCGCCCAGCGGCCGGATCGATGTCTCATTTTATGATCGCAGCTACAGCGGAAACGCCTTAGTGGATCTAACTTATGCCACCAGCAATGACGGTGGGGCCACTTGGGCGACGAAGCGAGTCAGTTCCAGCAGCTTTGACCCCGCATCCTGGGGTGTGCCTTCCAGTGCGGCGTCGGGTTTCAGGCCGTTCCTGGGAGACTATAACGGCATTTACTCGCTAGTGGATGGCGCCGGAATGACATGGACGGGAGTAGGGAGCACCGGGCAACCACTGAATCTTGAGATTGATTTCGCCCGTACCACCGTGAAGTAGATCGAGAATTGCACCGAACAAGGGCCGCCCTCGGGCGGCCCTTGTTTTAGGCAGCTAATTCGTCTTCCGAACCGCGGCGCATCGCCGCGTACCTCTCATTGTGGCTGGAGCCATGGCGAACCGATGTTAGGTTTGCCATGCGGCCATCTCGGATGAGTGCCTGCTCAGAGTCAGTCTCTTCCTCGTTATGGTGGCGCATTACAGTCGGCTTCTCTGCCGCCATGGTCTGCACCGCTCGTGCTGCATTTACTCGCGCTTTCCTGGTACTTGCTTTCCGCTTAGGACCCGAATTCTTCATAAAAATTCCTAAGTACTTGGATGCCGCTGGTCGAGCGCGAGTGGCATCTTTAACTCCTTTATTTTCTTTATCTTGAAGCTGCTGGAGCTAATGCCTGAGAGGGCGGAACATCATCTACCAGCCCCAGGTACTCCCACCGTTGCAGGGCGATAGGCACATTGCCGTTGGTCCAGACGAAATCCTGGAAGTCACGTAAGGAGAACTGCTCACCCTTGTTCATGCGGGCATCTGCCAACATGCGCAGGATCTGGTTCTTGCCGATCTGGTACGTGATCGCCTGCCCCGGACCCGTGGCGAAGAATGCGGACTCATGACCTGCCGTGTCCGCGTCCATGGGGACATTTTTCTGCAGGTACTCGGCGCCCTGGGCAATGGTGAACTCACCAGTGGCAAGTTTCACATCCACTTCGACGCGCAAAGCGCGCAGCCGCATGAAGTTGTAGATGATCTCCCGGGTGTGCGGAGAATCGTCGAAGAGACCCGCCTGCAGCATCATCTCTTCCGCGTAAAATCCGACACCTTCATTGGCGCCTGAATCGTAATAGTGCCGGCGTATGAGATCAGGATTCGCCCACGACCGAACCAACTGGAAGTAGTGTCCGGGTACGCCCTCATGCACGATGATGGGCCGTGTGTCATGTGCGGTGGCGAGCGAGAAGTATCCCAGATCTTTCGACGGCGGGTTGATGTAGCTGGTCCCATCCTCCTTGAGGTGCGACGGCCCGGTCAGATAGTCCGACACTCCCAGAAAGGTAAGCGGCTTAACATACGCGGGCATGGGCGGGGTGAGATAGTGCTGCACCCATTGCGGCACAGACATGATTCCGCGCTCTTCCATGAATGCGCGGATCTTTAGCTCCTGTTTCTGCTCGCTCGCCTGCTGCTCCTGGACGGAAGCGAACATCTGAAGCGGCGCAACGTCTTTGTTGCGATGTTCCTCATATTCCTGAAAAGCGACGGCGCGTTCAAACTCCTGACGCCCGATGCGCAATAGCTCTTCCGGTGAGTACGGCATGATGGCAACATTTCGCAGGAACCAAATGTAGTTGTCTCGTCCAATGGCGGTCTCTTGCTTAAGGTGAGGGATGTTTTGCTGGAGCCACTCGCGATAGCTTTCGAGCGCCCGGATCGCGCCCTCAGTTGCGGCATCGAGTTGCGCCGCCGAAGAGGCCGGCAATAGCGGCTTTAATTCGCGCATGCTGGCGCCGAGCTGCGTGCGCACATCTTTTAATTCTTCCGCGGCTAGCATCGCAAATGGAGCGCGCGCATCCGTCAGATTCGCTTTGCCCTCTTCAAGCACACGCGGAAACGCCTTTAACCGCGCCAGGATGACGCCCGCGCGCTGTTCCGTAAACGGTGGCGGTGGAATCAGCTCCTCAAAGACGCTGCCTAGAGTCTGGTCCGCATAAAAAAGTGGATTGCGCTTGTAGCCTTGCGTGACATCGAGCTCCCAGCGAACGCGCGCCATCGCGGAAGCCATTAACCGATGGTCAACTTGCTGCGCGATTGGCGATGCCTTTAAGTCTATCTTCTGCAATCGCGATTCGAACTCCGCAAGCTGCTGGTGATACTCCGCCACATCTTTTCCGGACCACCTGGCACTCCAATTAGGGGGACGTTCGAGTCGGGGAAGATCGTCGCCGGAGAACGGCTGCTCATAAGCGCGCCACTTCCAGAAATCCTGCGCCAGATGATCGAGCGTTTCTGCAGAGGAAAGTCCGCAGAGCAAGAGGAGGGTGATCAGAAGTCGTTTCATTTATCCTTTTATTAGCGGCTGTTGCGTGGCGAGATCACCCGACCGTACTGCGAGGCCCGTGACAAGCGGTCAAAAGTCTCGTATGCCGCCAACGAGATTTTGCTGATGGCGTCTTCGGCAGCGTGTTCATCTTTGTCATATGTGGTGAACACACACAGGATATAAGGACGATTGGGCACCAAGATCAAGGCCACGTCATTGCGAACCGCCTCAAGTGAACCAGGCTTATTCGCGATCTGCACATCTTCGGGCAAAAGCCGTGGGATCCAACTGTCTTTCCCAGTGCTCAATTGTTTGAGGTACTCCTGCTGCGCTTGCTTGCTCAGAAGTTTGCCGCTGTAGATCTGCTGGAAGAACTGCATCATCTCGCGCGGCGTGGAGGTATTCTCGCGGCCTTCTTTGGCTGCATTCACGTCGAGCATCTTGCGGCGCAGTCGCGTCTCTTTCAGGCCCATTGCGGACAGGGTCGTATTGACGTTTGCCATGCCTACCCGATCGATCAGCACATTGGTCGCGGCATTGTCGCTGACTGCCACCATGAAAGTCGCAAGATCATGATTTGTGATCTTCGTCATCCCCGGCGTGAGTCCCGCCATGATCTGGCTATCCGCCACAAGGTCTTTAGGATCGATACTGTAAAGATCATTCAGATGCGCCTGTCCACCGCGTTCTGATTGGCGGTAAAGTTCGGCGAGCACTGCCACCTTGATGGAGCTGGCGGTAGGGAAGACTTCGTCGGCATTCAAAAAGATGGTCCGTCCACTGGATATGTCCAAGACGGCGACGCCCATCACGCAATCACAATCGTGGTCGAGCGCTTCGATGCGGCTCTGAAGCTTGTGCCAAAGCGCGTCCTGTTTGCGACTGGTGCTATCGGCGGCCGGAACCTGTTGCGCAGCGGCTAAGGACGTAAACAGCAGCAGGAATATAGCGAAGGTCTTCACGGGCGAGATTATAGGCTGCGGCAGCGGATCGCAGTAGCGATGGGCAGCCAGGCACTGCGGTCTGGACTACGTACTTTGCTCGCCTTCAAGTAAGGCGCGGGCGCTAGAAACGGTGAGCTAAGTGACAATCCTAAAGGTCTCAGGTGGAATTCCGTACCGTCTGCATCAACACCCCTACATCTTGTGGGTAGCTGAAGCAGAGTTCCCGAAATGTTGCGGAATCGCACGGTAGTACACGTCCTGTTTCCCGCCAAAAACCGGGCAAAACCGGATGAAATAGGGAAAGATTCTTGACACTCCTTGAAGTAACTCTGATATAAACCGCCCATCAAGAAGTTCTTCCCCCGAGAAAGTAAAGAAGAGGATTCTTCCTCCAGGCCTCAAGCCACTTTGAGCATTTGTGTCTCTGGCACGAGTGTGAGGGGCGGCGATTTCTGTGGAAAGGGCTCAGTACTTTATGGCCGATTCGCGTGAAGTGATGAATATACGGCAGGCGTCGCAATACTTGGGCGTCAGTTCGGACACGCTTTACAAGTACGTATACGAAGAAAAGATCCCGGCTTTCAAACTCGGAAACCGCTGGAAGTTCAAGAAGACCATCCTCGATTCATGGATGGAGCGGAAAAGCATGTTGGGAGAAGGCAAAGGGAAGAAGCGTCCTAAGACCGCGCGCGCGGCAGCGGCTGGTGCGGGAGTAGCAAAAAGCGTTTAGCTGAAAAGGCGGAAGCATGTTTGGATTCGGCGGAGCAAAGACAATAGTCGGCCTTGACATCGGTTCCAGCAGCATCAAGGCTGTGGAGCTGAAACGGACCAAGGGCGAGATATCTGTGGCGAGCCTGGGCGTGGAGCCTCTGGCGAGCGACATCGTGGTGGATTCCATGATCGTCGATTCGGGAAGCGTTTCCAGCGCCATCTCAAAGATATTCAACGACCATAAGATCAAGTCCAAGCTGGTGGCAACAGCGGTGAGCGGCCATTCGGTGATCGTGAAGCCGGTAAAGCTTGCCACCATGAGCGAGCATAACCTTGAGGCGAACATCCAGCAGGAAGCGGCGCAACACATACCCTTCGACATTGCGGATGTGAACATCGACTTCCAGATACTGAGCGAAGACGATGGCAATCCGCAGATGGATGTCCTGTTGGTGGCGGTCAAGCGCGACAAGATATTGAATTACACCAATGTGCTTTCACTTTCGGGTAAGTCGGCGTCGGTGGTGGATATTGACGCCTTCGCGCTGCAGAACTGCTACGAATACAACTACGAGCCGGCGCCGGGAACCACGGTCGCACTATTGAATGTTGGCGCCAGCGTGATGAACATCAACATCGTAAAAGGATCCATGCCGCTGTTCACGCGAGACGTGAGCGTAGGCGGCAACCAGTACACAGACTCGCTACAGAAGGAACTTGATCTGAGTTTTGATGACGCAGAGTCATTAAAGCTGGGACAGAAAGTGGGCACCGTCAGCGAAGACGCAAAGCTGCCCATCCTGCAGCAGGTGACAGAGATCATCGTGCTTGAGATACAGAAGACCTTCGACTTCTTCCGCGCGACTGCCTCTGGCGAGCACATCGAACGCATTTATCTGGCGGGCGGTTCTTCCAAGGTTCCGGGCTTGATCGAGGCCCTGCGCCAGGAGTTTTCCCTGCCGGTCGAGGTGATCAACCCGTTCCAAAGGATCTCTTCAGCGGGAGTGGGTGGGCCGGAAGCGGAATACATCGATCAGAACGCGGGACAACTCGCGGTCGCAGTGGGATTGGCCCTTAGGAGTTTTGACGACCTATGATCCGCATAAATCTATTAGGCGTACCCCGGCACAAGCGTGGCAAGCGTGGCTCTGCTGCATCAGTGAATGAAGGCGGCGGCGCCGGCATGCCCGCGGCACCCCTGCTTTTGGCGGGCGTTGTTTTAGGCGTCGCTGTGCTTTGGTTCGGATTCTATTCACCGGCCAAAAAACAGGTAGCTGAACTCGACGTTAAGATCACGCGCGAGAACCAGATCGCCGCCAGTCTGGCGAACATCGACAAAAAATATGATCAACGCAATACGGAGAAGATGGCATTTGAGAAGCGAGTAAAGGTCATTGACCAGCTACGCGCCGATCAGAGTGGCCCGGTCAGCCTGTTGAGCGCTCTCGGCGACACCGTGAACAACACCGATGCCGTTTGGCTCAATGATATGACGGATGCCGGTGCCACGGTCAACATCGATGGCCAGGCGCTTTCGACCCACGCTGTTGCGAACCTGATGACGAACCTGAAGCGCTCCGGTTATTTCAAGAGCGTTGAGATCAAAGATACGTCCCAGGAGAATGGCTCCAAGGACATTGACATGTTTAAGTTCACCTTGGTCTGTGAAAAAGCTCCTATCCAGCAAAAGAAGTCCTAGGGCGGTGACGTTATGTTACAGAAATTGAATGATCTTTCACTCGGCATAAAAGTACTGGTCGCGTTAGTGCTGGCGGCAGCCATTAGTGGCGGCGGTTGGTACAGCCTGGTGCAACCCATGCAAGCTACCATCACGCAGAAGTCTGCGGAGCTCGAATCCAAGCGGAAGAAGAACCAGGAGCTGCAGGCGTTCAATGAGAAGGTCACGCAGCTTGACCGTGATATCGCCGCACTGAAACAGCAGATGGAGCTGCAGAAACGCATCGTTCCTGACGAGAAAGAAGCCGACAAGCTGATCGTCCTGCTGCAAGAGACCGCCACTAACACCGGCGTGGGACTGCGCAGTTTGAAGGCGGGTAATCCTTCCCAGAAGGAGTACTACACGGAGATGCCCTTCGCCGTAGAACTTGACGGTCCGTATTACGGGATGCTGCAGTTCTTTGAAAAACTCTCGCAAGAGACGCGCATCCTGAACGTCGAGGGCCTGAAGATGTCCTCGCTGTCAAAGAATAACAAGGGCTTCAACTACGCTCCGAATGAGAGTGTCGTCGTCACCTGCACCGTGAAAACTTTCTACAGCCGTGACATAAACACGACGGCAAAGAAGTAACGGAGTTTGAATATGCGCACATCAGTACTGAACATTGTGATGTTGTTGACCGCCGGCGCCATCATGGCGCAAACCGCGCCACCTGTGGTTCCAAAACCGGTCGCCAAGCCTTCTGCGACAGCGCCTGCAGCCAAACCAGCCGCCAGCACCATGGCGAAGCCTTCATCTCCGGCAGTGAAGCCGACTGCTGCGAAGCCGGGAATGAAAGCGGTACCGGCAAAGTCAGCCGTGACGGCAAAGAAAGCGAGAGTGGCCGCTCCAGCGAAACCCGCGCCAAAGAAGCACGTTTCCGCGCCGGTCGCGCAAACCGCCATGGTCCACACGCATGCCAAGCCGGCACCTACCAGGCTTGCGGAAGCTGCGGACAGCAGCACCAAGACGGTGGTGAAGGGCGGACGCCGCGATCCATTCATGAATCCGGTGAAGGTCCAACAGGACAAAGTCTCCGGCAGCGCGCTCTGCACCACTGGTGGCCCGCAATGTCTCGTGATCGACCAGATCACCCTTATGGGAGTAGTGAAGACCCAAGCGGGCATGATCGCAATGATCGAGAACAAGGCCAAGAAGCAGTACAACCTTCATGAGAATGATTCTCTGATGGATGGAAAAGTGATGAAAATCACTCGCGATTCGATCGTTTTCCGCGAGAGCCGTATGGACAACCTGGGAAGGCCGTCCACGCGAGAGGTAGTCAAGAAAGTAACTGTACCAGTTGTCTAGTTTGTCATCAGAATGGAAGAGCCGGAGTTGTGTGGTCCCGGTCTGTCTCAACTAGACGGGGCCGAACCTGCAATTGGGAGTCTTTAAGAATCAGACCCATCGGGTCAGAGCAAGCGTCACTTACCCCAGTGAGTGACAGGCGCAAGGATCTGAGGGTAATTCAAGGCGGCAAAGGGTTAAGGGGCGTTGCGCGATGTGCGCAGTCGCAGCCCAAGCCGCGCACGGAACGGGTGACCGTCTCGTGAGGAGAGACAAGATGAGGCTGAATCAGAGTTTGGGCATTCTCGTGCTGCCGATCGCGTTTTGCGCGATCGCCGCAGCGAGCGCATCGCAGCTTTCGGAAGTGGCGCTGCAGTCAAAAGAAAACGCCACCACCATTGCTATCCGTGCGAACGGCGCATTCACGCATACTGAGTACCGTCCCGCCGACAACCTTTTGCTGGTTGATCTGGCAGGCGTGTCTGCGGCGAAGCTGGAGAACCAATCCCGCGAATTAAAAGGCCAATATCCTGGCGTGGAGTCCCATCGCATTGTGGGTTATAAGGGCGCAAGCGGCGCAGAGATGAGCCGCATCGAATTGACCCTCGCTCCTCACGCTGTGATCCACATTGACGATGCCAAGAATTCCGTCATGGTGAAGGTCACCGGTGCTTCTCCATCAACCAAGTTGGCCGAAGTCGCCGTCGTTCCGGCCCCGGATAAGAAGCTAGAGACCAACTTGGCAGCTGTGATGCCCGCACCCGCTCTGCATGCTCCTTCGGCTGCCGGCACCCGTGTTGCTGCCGTAGTCCATGTTCAGCACATTGGAGTGGTACGCGGCCGGGACGGTATGAGCGTTGAGATCACAGCCACGGGTCCGATTCAGCCAACGGTGCTGAAGCTCACTTCACCTGACCGCATCGTTATCGACCTTGCCAACGCCATTCCCGCGTCGCGTCCGCGCGCTATCGCAGTCAACAGCGGAGACGTGAAGACCATCCGCATGTCTCACTATTCATTGAATCCCCCTGCAACACGCATCGTAGTGGATCTGGCTTCAGCCAAAGAGTACGAGATCTCAAGCACTGGCAATCACTCGGTATTGAAGCTGCACAGCGGTCTATCTGTGGCGAAAGCCATCATGCCTCCGGTTGCAAACACCTCCGCTGTAGTGAAGCCCGCGGAGGCAAAAAACTCAGCACCTATTGCCACCCAGGAAGCACTCACTGCCGCCTATGTACAGCCAGTCATCACCACCAAGCCGGCTGTATCCGAGAGCCTTCCAGCTCCCGCCCCCGTTCTACGCGCGGCCGATGCCGCCTCGCATTTTGGCAGTGCCGCAAGTGAGATCCCGGCGACGAACATGAATGCCAGCATGAAGCCGCAGCCCGCCATGAATCTGGCCGCACTGCAGCAACAGGCAATGGCGTCGGCTCCCGTGAACCAGCCCTTGCAGCCTGCTTCGCAGGTCACAACCTGCGCCAGTGGACGGTACACCGGCGAACCCATCTCAGTGAATCTGAAAGATGTGGATGTGCGCGACTTCTTCCGCCTGATCCATGAGATCAGCGGACTGAACGTGGTCCTGGATCCTGCGGTGAAAGGATCGTTGACCCTGGTGCTGGATGACGTGCCGTGGGACCAGGCGCTCGCCATCGTGCTGCGCAACAACGGACTCGATTGCCAGCTCGAAGGCAACGTACTCCGTATTGCGACCAGTGCCACCATCAAAGGGGAAGCAGACGCACGGCGCGCGCAGATCGAAGCTCAATCCCTGGCGGTTGAGACGCAGACGATCACTCGATATCTGAGCTATGCAGCCGCAAAAGATGTTGTACCCACACTGAAGCAATTCATGTCACAGCGCGGCAACATCATCTCAGACGAACGCACCAACTCCTTGATCATCAGTGATATTCCCAGTACTCTGCCGAACGTCGACCGGTTGATACGTGAACTTGACCGCAAGACCCAGGAAGTGGAGATAGAAGCCCGCGTAGTCGCGGCGACGCGCAACTTTGCCCGCGACATCGGCACGCAGCTTGGCTTCGGTGTGGGTAACTCGGTCTTCGCACTGGGGGGGAACCAGTCGACTTCGCCGATCACGGTCAACGGGCTCACACCTAACTTCATCACCCGGGGCGGATCCATCCCATTCTTCTCTGATCTTGGAGTGGGTGGAACCAGCAGCTTCGCCCTGACTAACGCGACGAACAACTATCGTTTGGACTTCATCCTGAGCCTGGGTGAAAGCCGCGGACTTTTGAAGATACTTTCTCGTCCCCGCGTGGTCACGCAGAACAATAACAGCGCGAACATCAAGCAGGGCACCCGCATCCCGGTGGTGACCGGTTCGCAATTGGGCGGCCCACCAACCGTGCAATACATCGATGCGTTCCTGCGCCTGACGGTCAAGCCCCAGATCACGGCGGAAGGCACCATCTTCCTCAACGTAGACGTGGAGAATACCGTTCCTGACTTCTCGCGTGTTGTGGGCACAAACTTGAACCCGACCCTCATCACCCAGCAAGCCACCACGCAGGTACTTGTCTCGGATGGTGGGACCGTCGTCATCGGCGGTGTGATCCAGACGCAAAATAACGTTGCAATCGCACAGGTCCCGCTGTTGGGGAATATCCCGATCCTCGGAAACTTGTTCAAGCGCCGCTCCGTGAATACGAACACACAAGAGTTGATCTTCTTTATTACCCCGAAGATCATCCAAACCTAACTGCTGAGTGTTACCTCTTCCTCTGCCCCCGGATTTGCTCCGGGGGCATTTTTCTGATGCACAATAGATAGATGGACTATCGCGCCCGACAAAAGCGCCTTCTGCTTGCTCTTCAACCGATCGCCCTGCGCGGTCTGTTGATCACACACATGCCGAACGTGCGCTACCTCTGCGGATTCACCGGAAGCGCCGGGGTGCTGGCCGTGGCATTGCCCAAGTCCGGCAGCGCCCGAATCGCCTTCTTTTCAGATGGCCGCTACACCACTCAGGCGCGTGAACAGGTCGTCGGTGCCAAAGTGGAGGTCTCACAAACCGCGTCGATCATTGCTGCCGGCGAGTGGCTGAAAAGGACAGCTCCAGGCACTGCCGTTGGCTTTGAGGCAGATCGCATGACCGTAAGCGCCTTCCAGCAGCTTCGGAAGCAATCCAGATTGAAGCTAAAGCCCACCAGTATGTTGGTGGAAGGGCTTCGCATGATCAAAGAAGTGGATGAGGTTCGGACGATCCGTTCAGCCGTCTTGCTTGCCTCTTCGGTATTTGAAAACGTGCTCGGAGACATCAAGCCCGGAATGTCAGAGCAGGCGCTTGCCGCGCAGATCGAATACCTGTGTCGCAGGCTGGGTGCGGAGGGTATGTCATTTGACACCCTCGTGTCATCCGGGTTGCGCTCAGCACTGCCTCACGGCGTTGCAAGCGCCTATGCCATGCCCCGTAAAGGGTTCGTCATCATGGACTTCGGTGTTATAGTAAGCGGTTATTGTTCAGACATGACGCGCACTGTGCACCTGGGCGCGCCAGACTCCGCCGCGCGTAAGATGTACGGCGCGGTCCTGCAAGCGCAATTGACTGCCATCCAATCAGTGCGCGCTGGAGTGGAAACCGCTGAAGTGGATTTCGCGGCTCGAAATGTCCTGAATAAAGCAGGTCTGGGTAAGTACTTTACCCACTCTACAGGGCACGGAGTGGGACTTGAGATCCATGAGCCGCCAGGGTTGAGAAAAGCTGGAGATGGGAAAAAGGGGAAGCGGGAGAAGCCCGAGCGGTTGCAGACAGGAATGGTTATCACCATTGAGCCCGGGGCATACGTGCCCGGCCGAGGTGGCGTCAGGATAGAAGACATGGTGTTGGTGACTGAGTCTGGGTGCGAAGTGTTGACCCCCACCCGCAAAGATCTGATCGTGCTCTAGACCGTAAAAGGCGAGCGAGGTTCCGTTGAATCAGAAAGAACTTAAAGAACTGATCGATTACCTGATTGAGAAGGACATTGCCGAATTTGAACTTGAACGCGGCGATGTGAAACTTCGGGTAAAGCGCGTCTCTGATGCGCCGGCGGTCAGTTATGTACAGGCTCCCATTGCGATGCATGCTGCGCCGACGCACGCTCCCGCACATTTGCAATCGCATCCCGCCGCCTCCATGGGTTCCACTCCGGCCGCAAGCGCGGAGGAGGACAAAGATCTTTTTATCGTGAAATCGCCCATCGTCGGCACCTTCTATGAAGCCCCTTCACCCGGCTCGCCACCTTTCGTGACCAGCGGCGATCAAGTTCAGGTCGGCCAGGTACTCTGCATCATCGAGGCTATGAAGCTCATGAATGAGATCGAGTCGGATGCTTCGGGCGAGATCGTGAAGCGCATGGTGAGCAATGGCCAGCCGGTGGAATACGGACAAGCGCTCTTTGCCATCCGGCAGCGCAACTGAATCTGACGACCCATGTTCAATAAGATCCTCATCGCGAACCGTGGCGAGATTGCGCTGCGCATCATTTGCGCCTGCAAAGAACTTGGCGTGAAGACCGTCGCAGTCTACAGCGAAGCCGACCGCAACTCTCTTCACGTGCGCTTCGCTGACCAGGCGATCTGCATCGGGCCGCCGCGTTCCGGTGAAAGTTACCTCAACATCCCCGCTGTGATCAGTGCGGCTGAGATCGCGAACGTGGATGCTATCCATCCGGGATATGGCCTGCTGAGTGAGAATGCAAACTTTGCCGAGGTCTGCGAAAGCTCTCACATAAAGTTCATTGGGCCCACGCCGGAAGTGATGCGCTTGATGGGCGAGAAGGATAAAGCGCGGCAGGCTATGAAGCTTGCCGGAGTCCCCATCCTGCCTGGTTCAGATGGCGTGATCGCAACGGAAGAGGAGGCGATCGAGTGGGCGCGGTCTGTCGGATTCCCCGTGATCCTGAAGGCAAAAGCCGGTGGCGGCGGACGGGGCATGCGCGTGGTCCGCAGCGATCAGGAGTTGCCGGGACTCTTTCAGGCAGCGAGCTCTGAAGCTGCGGCGGCATTTGGCAATGGCGAGCTCTACATGGAAAAGTTTATCGAACGGCCTCGCCACATTGAATTCCAGATCCTTGCCGACGAGCACGGCAACGTGGCGAGCTTGGGAGAGCGCGAATGTAGCATTCAGCGCCGCCATCAGAAGCTGCTGGAAGAATCGCCGTCCGTAAAGGTAGGTCCAGCGCTGCGTAAGGAGATCGGCGATCGTTTGGTGAAATGTTTGGCTGACATTGGATACCGCAATGCCGGGACCATTGAGTTCCTGATGGATGAGGATGAGAGCATTCATTTCATTGAGATGAACACGCGCATTCAAGTGGAACATCCGGTCACCGAGATGGTCACCGGCGTGGACCTGGTGAAGGCGCAGATCTTAATAGCCGCAGGCGCCAGATTGAGTGAGATCCTTCCTGAGAAGATCGAGATGCGCGGTCACGCAATAGAATGCCGCATCAATGCCGAGCATCCGGAAAAATTCACGCCTTCAGCGGGAAAGATCACGACATTCAATGTACCCGGCGGGATCGGCGTGCGCGTGGATACGAACCAGTACACCGAAGGCGTGGTGCCGCCTTACTATGACTCCATGATCGGAAAGCTGATCGTGCATGGCAAGGACCGTGAAGAAGCCATGGATCGCATGATCCGCGCGCTGGATATGTTCATCGTCGAAGGCATCTATACCAGCATCCCGCTCCACCGGAGGATCCTGCAAGACCCGGATTTTCGCGCGGGGAACTTCGACACGAAGTTCATGGAACGATTCCTGGCTCCGCCGAAAGATCATAAAACGAAAGCTAGCGCCTGATGCCTCCCACCCTGATCGCCAGTCCTGTGCGGATCGAAGCCACCGGCAACAAGCCAAAGCTCATCGATGAATATGTTGGCCGGATGAACTCGAAAGAGTCTCGACTCAGCGTGGCCCATATGCGCAGCCCCGGTGGTTGGCAAGAGCCCGGGCAGACGCCGGAATTCGACGAGTTCACCGTCGTACTGAAAGGTATGATCCGCGTAGAGTTTTCCGAGGGCGCCATTGAGGTGCGCGCAGGGCAGGGAGTGACGACGCCCAAAGGCGAGTGGATCCGCTACTCGACTCCGGAAGCCGAGGGAGCGGACTACATTGCCGTATGCCTGCCGGCATTTTCGCCTGACACCGTGCATCGCGACGAATAGATGCTCAAGCTCCCGCGGTTATACGCCATTCTCGATGTTGCGGTTTTGCCGCCTGAAACGGATATTGTTGCTTATGCAAGCGAGCTTGCCGATTGCGGCATCGATTTAATGCAATACCGGAACAAGAACCTGTCAGCGAGTCGGATGCTGCTTGATGCACGCCGCCTCGCAAACGAGGTTCGCTCCCACTTTCCAGAGGTAAGACTGATCATGAATGATCGCGCTGACCTTTGCCTGGCAGCGGGCTTTAACGGCGTCCACGTGGGCCAAGAAGACCTTCCTATTGCAGCCACACGGAAGCTTTGCGCACCGCCGCTGATTATCGGGATCTCCACGCACAATATGGAGCAACTCGAAGCGGCCGACGCTACCGATGCTGACTACATCGCCATTGGCCCGGTCTTCGCTACCGCCTCAAAATCGAATCCGGACCCGGAAGTTGGCATCAAGGGTGTCACTGAGGCTCGCAAACGCACCAACAAGCCGCTGGTTGCGATTGGTGGCATTACTGCCCAGAATTGCCGGAGCGTAATAGATGCCGGCGCCGATTCTGTAGCCTTGATCTCCGCCCTCATAACAGAACCTCGAAAATCGGCTGAGGCGTTTTTTCTGGTTTTAGGATAAAACTGTCACACACATGAGCAAGCCTGCAGAACCGACCGCCCAACTCGCCACCCAGGATAAAGAGCTTGTCCAAGGTTTAGGCCTGACGAGCGCCACCACGCTGGTGATGGGCTCCATGATCGGCTCCGGCATCTTCATTGTCGCGGCGCAGATCGCCCGCGACGTGCAGTCACCCGGACTCTTGATCATGGCCTGGCTGGTTACCGGCTTCCTGACCATTGTTGGAGCGCTCTCTTATGGCGAGCTTGCCGCCATGATGCCGAAGGCTGGCGGGCAGTATGTTTATCTACGTGAGGCGCTGGGGCCGCTCTGGGGCTTTCTCTACGGTTGGACGTTTTTTCTGGTCATCCAGACCGGGACTATTGCCGCCGTCGGAGTGGCTTTTGGAAAATTCTTAGGACATTTTTTCCCAGTGGTATCTTCCACCCACTGGTTGTTCGGCCTTCACTGGCACTTGGCAAAAGTCGCGATCGGTCCCATGGAGCTCGGCAACATGGAAGTGGGACTCAATACCGCAAACCTGGCCGGGATCATCATTATCATCCTGCTCACCTCCATCAACATCCTCGGGCTCAGGACCGGCGCGATGGTGCAGAACATCTTCACCTTCGCCAAGACAGCGGCATTGTTGGGCCTGGTCTTCTTGGGATTGTTTGTGGGAGCAAACGCCCGGGCGATCGCCGCCAACTTTTCCAATGGGGCTTTCTGGCACAATTTTTCCTGGCAAGCTCAGTTCTCTGTTGCGGGCGCAAGTGGGACCACAACTCTGGTTGGCGTGCTTACCGTCATCGCGATCGCGCAGGTGGGGTCTCTATTTTCCGCCGACGCCTGGAACAACGTTACTTTCACTGCCGGCGAGATGAAGAACCCGCGGCGGAATCTGCCACTCTCGCTCGCCATTGGTACGGGAGCGGTGATAGCTCTCTACATCGCAGTGAATTTTATCTATCTGAGGGTGCTGCCCCTCGCGGGCGACCCAAACGCCACTGACCTGTCGGGTCGGGGCATCCAGTATGCAGCAGAAGACCGCGTGGGCACGGCTGTGATGCAGGCTATGTTTGGCTCCATCGGCTCATCACTCATGGCCGGTGCGATCCTGATCTCCACCTTCGGTTGTTGCAACGGATTGATCCTCGCCGGTGCCCGCGTTTACTACGCCATGGCAAAGGACGGCTTATTCTTCAAGTCCGTGGGCAGGCTTCATCCCGAACACAAGACTCCCATGAACTCGCTCATCATCCAGGCCGCCTGGACGTGCGTGCTTTGTGTCTCCGGCTCCTACGGGCAGTTACTGGACTACATTATCTTTGCGGTTTTGGTCTTTTACATCTTGACCATCGCCGGACTGTTCGTGTTGCGCCACAAGCGACCCGATGCTGAACGTCCTTATCGGGCAGTTGGTTATCCTGTGCTGCCGGCCGTATATATCGTTATCGCGCTTTTCATTGATGTCGTATTATTGCGATACAAGCCGCAGTACACATGGCCTGGTCTGATCATTGTGCTGTTAGGTATCCCGGTCTATTTCCTCTGGAGCCGGAGCAGTCGAGCAATCGCCGTTAGCTAACTTTCTCAAGGAGCTACACACTGCATGGCCAATCTGTTCATCAAGAAGCCCATCAACCTGCTGATCGAAGAGGCGCGAGAGACCGGCGAGCACAGCCTGAAGCGCACGCTCGGGCCTTTCCAGTTGACAGCATTGGGCGTGGGCGCGGTCATCGGCGCCGGCATCTTCGTCCTCTCCGGGCTGGGAGCGCATTACGCTGGTCCTGGATTGATGCTCTCATTCGTCATCTCTGGCATGGGTTGCGCATTTGCAGCGCTCTGCTACGCGGAATTCGCCGCCATGATCCCGCTGGCGGGCAGCGCTTACACTTATGCTTATGCCACCTTGGGTGAACTCTTCGCCTGGATCATCGGCTGGGACTTGACCTTGGAATATGCGATGGGCGCCAGTACCGTCTCCTCCGGCTGGTCAAACCATTTCATTGAGCTGCTCCACATATTGAATATAAAAATGCCGCTTTGGATGGCATATGACCATTGGACCGGATTGCGCACCGCGGAAAACATCGTCGCCCGCCAGATGGCACAAGCCGCGGATCCTTCTCTGGTTCCGGGAACACAAGCGTTCCTGGAAAAGGTCACTAGCGTCATGGGCGCGCACTCGCCGGAATTAGTCGCGCGCGCGCACCAGTTGTTGAATGCTCCCACCATCGGCGGCATCGAGATCGGATTTAACCTGCCGGCATTCGTGATCGCGCTGGTGATCACCGCAATCCTGGTCATCGGCATTAAGGAAAGCGCCCGCTTTAACGCGACCATCGTGGTGATCAAGGTTGCAGTGGTGCTGTTCGTGATCGGTCTGGGCATTAAATATGTGAACACCTCGAACTGGGGGTCAGATTGGAGCAGCTTTGCTCCCATGGGTTTCTCCGGGGTAGGTGCCGGCGCGGCCTACATTTTCTTTGCCTACATCGGCTTTGACGCCGTCTCCACCACCGCGCAGGAGGCGAAGAATCCGCAGCGTGATCTGCCCATCGGCATCATCGTCTCTTTGCTGGTTTGTACTGTGCTTTACATATTAGTGGCGGGCGTACTGACTGGCATGGTGCCCTGGCGCGATGTGAACATCGAAGCGCCTATCGCCCGTGCATTCATGGATCGCGGCCTTACGGGGGCATCCCACATCATCACCCTGGGCGCCCTGGCAGGGCTTACAAGCGTGATGCTAGTCATGTTGCTGGGACAGACTCGCGTTCTCTACGCCATGGCCAATGATGGGCTTCTACCGAAAAAGTTTTTCGCTGCGATCCATCCCCGTTACCGCACTCCCTGGAAAAACACCATGCTGGTTGGCTTGCTGGCCGCGATCGTGGGCAGCCTGACTCCGATCGATGACATTGGCAAGATGGTGAACATCGGCACATTGTTGGCATTTGTGATCGTTTGCATTGCGATAATGACACTGCGGCGCACGAATCCTGACCAGGCGCGTCCCTTCCGCACACCGTGGGTACCGCTGGTACCCATCCTGGGCATCCTGTTCAACGGCTACATGATGTACAAGCTGGGTTGGTTGAACTGGGCGCGACTGCTGGTATGGCTGGTGATCGGACTGGTTGTGTACTTTACCTATGGCGTGAAGCACAGCCGTATCCAGAATGGCGTAGTAGCGCCAAATCCGCTTCCGCCTGGTGACAGCTATACCGACTAAGAAAATGTTCTGTCCAGCCCTCTGCTTCGGCGGAGGGCTTTTTCTTTGCTGCGTGTGACCATACAATCGCGCAGCAGGGTTTATGAAACGAGCTATCCGCAGAGTCGTAGCCATTGGCACGCTGCTGGTGTTTTTCACTATCTTCGGCACAATCGGCTTTCACACCATTGAGAGATGGAGCTGGTTTGATTCGCTCTGGATGGTGGTCATCACCTTTAGCACTGTGGGATATGGAGAGGTGCATCCGCTCTCGCACGGCGGCCGCATCTTTACGATGTTCCTCATCGCCAGCGGGGTCGGTCTGGTGTATTTGGCGATTGGGGCGCTGACTGCCACTTTGCTAGAATTCGAGCTCGGCAAGGTCTTTGGAAGGCATCGCATGGAGCGCGACATTGACAAGCTCAGCGGGCACTACATCATCTGCGGAGCTGGCAGGGTCGGTGTGAGTGCCGCGCGTGAACTTTCTCGCAAGCCTGTTCCTTTTGTCATCATTGAAAGCGCCAGACTTCCTGATGACCATCTGGATGAGGAGTGGCTCGTTCTTCAAGGTGATGCCACCGCAGAGAAGGTCCTGCGCCAGGCGCATATCGAACGCGCAGCAGGCCTGGTCGCCGCCACTACCACCGACGCAACTAACATCTATATCGTCTTGACCGCGCGCAGCTTGAATGCCGGGCTGAAGATCATTGCTCGAGCCAGTGAAGAGGTGGCGGATAAGCATCTCAAGACCGCGGGAGCGAATACCGTTATCTCCCCGTATGCGTTCGCGGGCCACCGCATTGCGAATTCATTGTTGCGGCCGAACGTGGTGGACTTTCTGGACATCGCAGTCTCTCGCGACCGTCACGATGAACTCGTGATCGAAGAGTTCCGAGTGGACGGCAGCTCGCGGCTGGCAGGCGCAACCGTCGGCAGTTCGTATGTCCATCGAGATTTCGGCGCCATGATCCTGGCCATCAAGCGTGCGGATGGAGAGCCGGTGTTTAATCCCACAGCTGAGGAACTCATCCGTGCCGGGGATTACCTCATCGTGATGGGAGAAGGCGCCAGGCTCAACCAGCTTGAAAAGGTCGCCGTGGTCGCTGTCGCAAAATGAAGATTGTTACCGCTGCCGAGATGCGTGAGATCGACCGCATCACCACTGAGCAATACGGCATCCCTTCTCTCAAATTGATGGAAAACGCGGGCATCGGCGTGGCTGAATACGTTCTTGCCGAATATCCCGATGCGGACCGCATCTGCGTGGTCTGCGGCAAAGGCAATAATGGTGGAGACGGATTTGTTGTAGCTCGCAAGCTCATTCAAGCTAAGAAAAACGTGGATGTCCTGCTGCTTGCGCGCCCCGAGGAAGTTCACGGGGACGCGGCTACCATGATGGCTGGGCTTCCTCTTCGAGTGAAAAGCGTTTCGAATGAATCGGGACTCTCCAGGATCGATGACTGCGATCTCATCATTGATGCCATTCTGGGTACCGGGATCCATCCTCCGGTGCAAGGTCTGTATGCCTCCGCCATCGAAGCCATCAACGAATCCGGCAAGCCGGTGGTGTCAGTAGATATCCCCTCGGGTGCAGATGCTGATTCCGAGACGTCTCCGCCCCTCGATGCCCCCGTAGTGCGAGCGGAGGCGATCATTACGTTCACTGCCCTAAAACCTGCGCATATTTTTCAGTTTCCTGACCGTGAAGTGGGCGTGCGTGACATCGGCACGCCGCATGAAGCGATCGTTTCAGCGAATAAGTTAAACCTCATCACGCGCAACGATTTTTCTGATCTCTTCACCCGCCGGCCTGCGGACTCCCACAAAGGCGATTATGGACACGTGCTCATCTTTGCCGGCTCCACGGGAAAGGCAGGCGCTGCGGCGATGTGTGGTATGGCGGCGATGCGCGGCGGAGCGGGATTGGTCACTGTATCCACGCCGGGATCGGTACTGCCGACCGTCGCTGGCTTCGCTCCGGAATTGATGACCCAGGGCCTCGACGAGACTCCTTCCGGTGCCATCTCGATCCTTGCTATGGAATCGGTGCGCAGCCGTGGACTGGTCAATGACAAGAGCGTCGTCGCCATCGGGCCGGGTCTTTCGCGCGATCCCGATACCGCCCACTTTGTGCGCACACTGGTTGAGCGAACGGTTCACATACCCATCGTGCTTGACGCAGACGGTATAAACGCCTTTGAAGATCATGCTCACCTCTTGAATGGAAATGCGAGGCCGCTGGTCATCACGCCGCATCCTGGAGAGATGGCGCGGCTTCTGGGCATCAGCGCGAAGCAGGTGAACGCGAACCGGCTCAAGGTTGCTCGTGACTTTGCGGTACAACATCATTGCGTCGTAGTCCTCAAGGGACATCGGACTCTGGTCGCCTTGCCGGATGGCGAGACTTGGATCAACACGACCGGCAATCCCGGAATGGCCACGGGTGGCACTGGAGATGTCCTTACCGGGTTGATCGCTGCGTTGATCGCTCAGCACCCCCAGCAGATCCCACAGGCAGTCATCGCGGCGGTGCATCTGCACGGGATCGCCGGCGATCTTGCGCGCGACCAGATGGGAGAGATTTCCATGTCTGCTACGGACATACTGCTGATGTTACCAATGGCGATCCGCGAGATGGCGGAATAGATGAAACTCGAAGCGGTCACCCATTCAGCCGAGCAGACGGTCGCTTTCGGTCGGCAACTGGTTCCACACCTGGTTCCTCCAAAATTCGTCTTGCTGAGAGGGGAGCTTGGCGCAGGGAAGACTACGCTGGTGAAGGGAATCGCGGAAGCCTTTGATGCTGCGGATTCTGGCGATGTCACCAGCCCCACTTTTACCCTTGTCCATGAGTATCGCGGACCCAATGTCACCGTCTATCACATTGACCTGTATCGCATAGAGACGGTGCGGGAGCTGGAAACCCTCGCAATCGATGACTTGATAGAAAGTGATTCATTGCTTCTAGTGGAATGGGGAGATAAGTTTGCGCAACTCCGCAAACGGTGCGATGCAGAGATCGCCATCGAGCGCGTGAGTGAGAACGAGAGGCGGATCGTCTTTACCGCCCCTCTCGTCAAAGAAGATTAATCGATCCGAATGTCACCTGAACCGCTTTGTAGGCTCAATAAGACTCCGCCACCATTTACCTTGCCCTGCACCTGATTGGTTTTGATCTGCCCCTGGAGGGTGATGGGATGTTGTACGGTCACGCCGCCCGAAGAGCTGTGCGCGTCTACGTCGAATGCAGCTCGGGTCGGCAAATGAAGTTCAATGTTGCCGGAACCGCTGTGTGCGGTCCAGTTTCCTTTGGCTTCGCCATTCACCATGATGTCGCCGCTACCGGTGCGAGCCTCCAGACCGCCGACTACGCTATCCAAATGAACATTGCCGGAGCCGGTGCGAGCCACAACTTTGCCGCTGAAAGTGCCCGTGCCGCGAATGTCTCCGCTGCCGGTCTCGGCGGTCAGATTCCCGTTGGCGCCATTCAGATTCACATTGCCGCTGCCGGAATGCGTTGCCACTTCTCCCTTGACGCCGTCAATGGTGATATCACCGGAGCCGGCACTGATGCTGGCGTTGCCGCCAAGTCTAGTCGCTTTCACATTGCCCGAGCCGGTCCCGATCTCTACAGGCCCCATGATGCCGGAGATGGTCTGATCACCAGAACCAGTGTTCGAGTGCAGTGTGGTCTCAGCGGGAACAGTGATCTCATAGCTGATAGAAACATTCCGCCGCAGTTCGCGGTCTTCGATCTTGCCGACGACGATGGAGTTACCCTGCTGTTGCACCGGCGGATTTTGCTCGATCTTCCGGACCTTTTCCGCCGGTGACATGCCGCTTGATTCCAGCCATCCGCCTTCCCCGGCGCGGATCTTTGCATTGATCTGGACGTTACTCGCTTCACCCGACCGTACGGTGATATCTCCGGAACCGGTTTCGACTCTTAGATCGACCGGGCCACTTACCTCCAGGGTCTTACTGAATGAGCCATCCACGCGGGCGAATGCGGTTGTGGCTGCCAGCAGCACTGCCAGCATCGTAATCTGGCTCCTCTTTGAGATGTTCATGAAGTTCCTCTTTTCTGATCTTGATCGCTATTGCAGAATGACTTCGTCGTCTTTCTTGAGGCCGCTCAGCAGCTCGGTCTTTGACCCATTCGAGATGCCAACGCTCACCCCCACCTTCCGCTTGCCCTCTTTGCCCTTTGGATCTGGAACTTCGACAGTCACTTTCTTGTCCTTGTCGTAGATCAAAGCTCCCTCGGGGATAAAGAGCACGCCCTTGTGCTCTTCCAAAATGATCTCCGCATTCGCGGTCATCACGGCCTTCAATTCGCCGCCGGGATTGTCGATCGAGACTCGCACCTCAAAGGTGGTCACATTGTCTTTTTCCACGCCCATGGGCGAGATCTTGGTCACCTTGCCATTGAATGTCTTGTCCTTGAACGACTCAACCTTGATGCGCGCGGGCTGGTTCAGATACACCTTGCCGATATCGCTCTCATCCACTTTGCCCTTTACGAAGACCTCATGCGTGTCACCCAGGGTCATGATCAGGGTAGCCTGCGAACCGAGCACCAGGATCGAACTGACGGCATCCCCCACCTCCACGTTACGCGACAGGATGATGCCATCAATGGGGGCGATAATGGTGGAGTTGCGGTATTCTTCCTCCGCATTGTCGAGCTGAGCGCGTGCCTGGCCCACTTGAGCTTTGGCCTGCGACTCTTTCGCTCTGCTCACCGCGAGCTGCGCTCGTGCCATCTCGCGTTTATTGGTGGACATCTCATAGCCGCGTTGCGCGTCGTCCAGGACAGCTTGGGAGACCACTCCCTCATGGGCCATCTTTTTGGCACGCTCGTAAGCGCGTTCAAGGAGTGGAACATCGGGGCCGATCGCCTCGGTCTTGGTGCGCTCAATGTCAGCTTGTGCTGCCTTGAGGTTTGATTCCGCGGCTTGCAGCGCCGCCTGGATCTCACGCACGCGAGCTTGGATCTGCTCCCGGTCGAGTTCCGCCAAAACTTGTCCGGTCTTTACCGTTTGTCCGGCGTCCACATAAAGCTTCTTCACGATCCCGCTGGCTTTGCTCTTGATCTCAACTTTGGTAATGGGTTCGATCTTTCCTGTAGCCACCACGCTTTTGGCCAGGTCGCCCTGCTCCACCTTGCCGAGCTTTGCCGGGTCGATCTTGGTTCCATTGCCTTTTCCTACCACCACGCCGGCGCCCACCAGGATTGCCACCGCGCAGACCGCGATGATGATCCACTTCTTTTTCCCGCCTTTTTTACCGTTCGCCATCTGTGCTCTCCTGCTGCGCTGTTTTCCTAGTGAATACGGGGAGGGCCGCGCAGCAGTTCCAATAAAAGTCGAGAATCCCGCCGGCTGTTCTGCCGCACTCTTAGACTGCAACCGGGCGAAAAGGTCATCCGCTGGCAAAGCGAATCGCGCCCAGACCTAAGTGCTAGAATCTAAAAGAAGATGCTCACCTTTGCGCTGCTGCAAGTGTTTTTCGTGGCCGTGCTGGTAGCTGCCAATGCGTTTTTTGTGGCGGCTGAGTTCGCGCTGGTTAGCGTGCGCGACACTAGGATCCAGCAATTGGCAGAGGCCGGACGCATTGGCGCCCGCGCCGTGCAGCGGCTACACCGTAATTTGGACCAATTGCTCGCCGCAGTTCAGTTTGGCGTGACCTTAGCCAGCCTCGGTTTGGGGGTGGTCGGTGAACCTACCTTTGCCCGGATGCTCGAGCGACTCTTTCACGGAGTCCCGCTGCCTCCTTTCTACTTGCATGTGGCCAGCATCGCCATCGGCTTCACCCTCGTCAGTTTTGTCCACGTTGTGTTGGGTGAGATCGTTCCCAAGACTCTGGCATTGAATCGCGGCGAGCGGGTTGCCGTAGCCGTCGCTGGCCCTATGGAATTCTTCATCCGGGTAGCGTCGCCTGCGCTTTTTGTCATGAGCAGATCCGCGACCCTGGTTTTACGGCTTTTTGGGATGCAGCAGGCGCGCGAGGGTGGAGTCCATTCACCGGAAGAGTTGAAGTTGATCGTCACTGCAAGCAGGCGCGTTGGCCTTCTTCCAGACGTGCAGGAGGACATGATCCACCGCGTACTGGAATTGGAAAATGTTACCGTGCGCGAGATCATGGTGCCCCGCGCCCGGATATTCTCCCTCCCTGATAATCTGCCACTGGAAGAGGCGATGCGCCGGGTGGTGGAAGAGCAGCATTCCCGGGTGCCGATCTATGATGCCGCCCTGGGACCGGAACACATCATCGGGCTGCTTTACTCCAAGGACGTCTCCCGTCATATGCATTTCAAGCTCACGCATTCCGGCTCAGTGGCGGCCAATCTACAACTGACCGCTCGCAATATCATGCGAGACATCCTCGTGGTTCCGGAGACCAAGCCCGTCAGTGATCTGTTGCAGGAGTTCAGGCGACGAAAGCGGCACTTGGCGGTTGTGGTGGACGAGTTCGGTTCCACAGTGGGCATGGTGACCGTGGAAGATGCGCTGGAACAGATCGTGGGCGAGTTGGAAGATGAATTCGACGTCACGGACACCTCCGCTTTGCTCATCCCTGGAGGCCCCGCGGTGGTGGAAGGCGGCGTCAGCATCCTGGACCTTGCCACGCGACACCATCTTGAATTGCCGCGCGATGAGGGCTTTGAGACCTTGGCGGGCTTCATCCTCGCCCGGCTCGGCAGGATCCCGCACGGAGGGGAAGTGATTGAGCATGAAGACCATCGCTTTACCGTTGTGAGTATGGACGGCTATCGCATTTCCAAGGTCAAGATTGAAGCGGTGCCCCAGCCCGAAGCCGCGGAAGATATGCCGCAAAAGGCCAACTGATGCTGCGCTACATCCTCACCCGATTGCTGTACATGGTGCCGGTGCTGTGGCTGGTGGTCTCGGTGGTGTTCCTGCTGATCCACCTGGTGCCCGGTGATCCGATCCAGCAAATGCTCGGCGAAGGTGCTGCCAGCGCTGACATTCAAGCCGCGCGCCACGCCTATGGGCTGGACGTCCCCATCGCCCGGCAATACGTGAACTACTGGCGCGGCGTGCTCCATCTGGACTTAGGAAAGTCCATTCGCCTGCAGCAACCGGTCTCCGCGCTCATCAAAGACGCCTATCCTTCCACCTTGCTTTTGACCTTTGCCGCGCTGCTGGTGGCGCTGCTGATCTCAATCCCAGCGGGCGTCCGCTCAGCTAGACGCCGCAATCAATGGGATGACCGATTATTGAGTTTCATCAGCTTGCTGGGATTGAGTTTTCCGAACTTCGCTCTCGGCCCCATTCTCATATTGTTCTTCGCGATCGGCATCGGAGTGCTGCCGGTCTCGGGTACCGCCAGTTGGACGCATCCCGCCACCTGGGGAGTCATGGTGCTTCCCGCAGCTACGTTAGGCATGGCACTCGCCGCCATCCTCACCCGCATGGTGCGCACCTCCATGCTGGAAGAGCTCTCACAGGACTATATTCGCACCGCCCGCGCCAAAGGACTCCCCGAACATACTGTGGTCTATCGCCACGCGCTGCGCAATGCCATGGTTCCGGTTTTGACGGTCATCGGATTACAGTTCGGCGCACTCTTAGCCGGCACCATCGTCACTGAGACCATCTTCAGTTGGAAGGGGATAGGAAGGCTTACGATCTCCGCCATCAGCAATCGGGATTACTACGTCGTCCAGGGCTGCATCTTGACCATCGGGCTGACTTATATCGCGGTGAACTTCCTGACCGATTTCCTCTACTCCGTGGCGAATCCGCGGATACGGCAGTGACTCACAGCCCCACTTCCATCCGCGATCGCGGATCCATGTAATCGCGCAGCGCGTCCCCCACAAAGTTAAATGACACCACCGCGAGCATGACCGCGACTGCCGGGAAGATGATCATGTGAGGCGCGTCAAACAGATGAGAGCGAGCATCGTTCAGCATGGATCCCCAGCTAGCTGCCGGCGGCGGCACGCCCAGCCCTAGAAAACTCATAGTCGCTTCTGCAAGCACGGCGCCCGCCATGCCGATCGCCGCCTGCACG
The DNA here is from genome assembly GCA_038254775.1 of Terriglobales bacterium. Lineage (GTDB taxonomy): Bacteria > Acidobacteriota > Terriglobia > Terriglobales > Acidobacteriaceae > JBBSFV01. The sequence goes on from JBBSFV010000019.1 coordinate 26,510, forward strand.
ATCACGGGCTGGATGATATTCGGCACAATATGCTTCATCAAGATGCGCAAGTCACTGGCCCCGAGCGCCCGCGCCGCTTCCACGTATTCCTTCTCTTTCGCGGCCAGCACCTGCGCGCGCACCAATCGCGCATAGCCCACCCAGCCGCCGATCGAGAGCGCCAGGATCAGGTTGAACATACCCGGGCCCAGGAAAGCTACAAAGGCGATCGCCAGCAGGATCCCTGGGAATGAGAGAAAAGCATTCATCACGATCACGTTAAAAAAGCGGTCTATTTTGCCACCATAAAATCCTGCCAATGACCCAATAACGAATCCCGCCGCCAGGCAAGCCGCCACCACGCTCACGCCTACCATCATCGATATGCGAGCGCCGAAGATGATGCGGGAAAAAATGTCGCGGCCCAACTCGTCTGTGCCGAACCAGTGCATCCCGTTGGGTGCGCTCAATCGTGCCGGAAGCTCAATGGCGTAGGGATCGCGCGGGGCGATCCACGGCCCAAAAATGGCAAAGAATACAAAGACGGCAACAATCAACATCCCGGTCGCGGCGAGCGGGCTCTGCTTCGCCCGCGCTCCCATCGTCTGCCATTTTCCAGCTCTGACCATGAGCGGCAATCATAGTCCTGACCCTCACATTGGCGAAGCACCTCATCACATTGGTAAGCTGGGGGTGTGAAGCTGCCTCGGTCCATCCTCCTCTTCTTTCTGATTGCAGTTGTCAGCACCGGCTTTGCGCAGGAATCTCAAGACACTGATCTTGCCCGAAATGAGTACCTCATCTTTAAATGGGTGAATCAAGAACGCGCCCGGTACAACTTGCCGACCCTCAAATGGAACGATCAGTTGCGTGATTCCGCGCGCAAGCACTCATGGCAAATGGCGCAACAGGACAAGCTTTCTCATCTATTGCCTGGTGAAGCGGCGCTGATGCAGCGGCTGGCAGCCGATGGCGCGCGCATGGACAAAGTGGCAGAGAATGTCGCCTATGGCGCCGCTCCTTTGGACATTTGGCAATCCTGGCTGCGCTCTCCACCGCACCGGGAAAACATCATGAACCCACAAATGAATTCCATCGGCGTGGGACTGGTGAAGCGCGGTACACGGATCTATGCCACGCAAGACTTCGCCCGCATCGTCACCGAGGCAGAGGCCGGTGAGGCGGCCAATCGCCTGGGAAAGGCGTTCAATGACTTGCGTAAGCAGCTCAGGATGGCAGCTGTGCCGGTCTCAGCCGATTCCAACCTCACGTCTGCTTCCTGCGCCATGGCAAAGCGGGACAAGCTGGATGCCGGTGCCGTACCGCGTGAAAGGGGTACCTCCCACTTCGTGGTATTCACCGCCTCGCAACCCGAGAACTTGCCCCGGCAGCTCACCACTGCAGCCCATCTGCCCACCATTCCACAGATGTTGGTCGGCATTTGCTACCGGGTGACCAAGAGCTATCCCGGCGGCATCTACTGGATATCCGTCGCTTACTGATGGCGAGGATCTATATAGGAACTGCGGGATGGTCGTACAAGGACTGGGAGGGGATCGTCTATCCGGCGCAATTGAAAAAGACACAGCACCCTGTTGAGTACCTCGCGCAATACTTTGACCTGATTGAGATAAACACTTCTTTCTATGGACACATACGGCCTGAGTGGGGCAAGTTGTGGTGCCGCAAAGCCACCGCCGTGAATCCTGAATTCCTTTTCACCGCCAAACTCAACAGAGCCTTTACCCATGCTGTGGCTGCCCTGGTCCAAGGCACAAACTCGCTCACCATCAGCGCAAACCCAGAGGATGAATTACTGGCGAAGGCAGGTCTGGACTCGATCGCGGATGAGTGTCGGCTCGGTGCATTACTCATCCAGTTTCCCGTTTCTTTTAAAAACACCAATGAGAATCGCGACTACCTGGAAGGCTTGCTGGAGCGTTTTCGCGCATATCCCCAGGTGGTTGAGGTGCGCCATTCAAGTTGGGAGAATGAAGGCATTCTGCGTTACTTTGCGGCGAAAGGAGTCTCTTTTTGCAATATCGACCAGCCTGGTTTGGGAAAGTCGATGCCTCCTACTCAGCATGTGACTGCGCCCGTGGCGTACGTCCGGCTGCATGGCCGAAACTATGATCAGTGGTTCCAGTCCGACAATCGCGACGATCGCTACAACTACCTTTACACCGCCAAAGAGCTACAGGGTTGGAGCGAACGGGTGCAAAACATCGCCGGCAAAGCGGCGCAGACCTTCGTGGTCACAAACAATCATTACAAAGGCAAGGCGGCGGTCAATGCGCTCGAACTCAAAAGCTTGCTTACAGGTAAGAAGGTGAAAATACCCGAGACTTTGGCGAAGGAGTACCCGCAGTTGAGAGATATTTCGGAGTGACGCGAGTGTGCCGGACATGAAAAAGCCGCCCGGGCAACTCAGGCGGCTTTCTCTTCAAGGGAGAATAGTTCCAATGGAGGTTAACCATCAAAACTTTCTGGGAAGATACTATGGCTCGGTTACGGAGGGTGTCAAGAATTTTTTCCAGCTTAAACAGCTTTAAAATCAACTACTTACACGGTTCATCAACAAGGCTTCCATATTGACAGTTTTTGTCACTGTTTTGGTGCAAAATGCTGCTTTTCTATTGATTTCAATAACTTACGCAAGATGCCGGCTTAATCCCGCAGGTTCAGCTTAATGAACTCAGCTTCCTCCGGCGCGATCCCACGGCGTGCCGCAATCGCATTTTTAAGCATGACTCGGAAGCCGCCAAAGAGAAATCCGATCACTAGAGTGATTCCCAAAATGATGCCGATCAATACGAAGATCTGGTACACCAGATTGCCGATGTTCTCTCGCTTACCCATGCCGGTGGGCTCACTCCAGGTGACATCCGCGTCATAGTTGATGTCCGCAAGGATGCTTTGCGCCTGCCTGGCATCAATGTCTCCAGTCACCACCGCCACCATCGATCCCGTGCGTTTCGCTGCGAATGTAGGCATCGGAGCCGGATCCGCCAAAGTATTCTGCCCTGAGGCATTGATCGCTTCTTTGCTTTTTGCTTCGCCCCAGTCCTGTATCTTCTTGAGTTGCGCCGTGGCGATTGCGGGCGTTGGATAGGACATCAGCGTTGTGACCCCACTGGCACCGATGCGATCGAACTTGCTGATTGCCACCTCCGCGCTCCGTCCAAAATCGATCAGCCCAGGCGGCACCGGAGACCCGCTTGCCGCAAGTGAAGCTGGCCCTAAGGCAAACTTTGCCTGGTCGCGCATCTCGCGAGGAAGATAAAGCGGCAGTGTGGGTTTGTTTGCCAGATTGCCCGCCAGCTTTGGCATGGCAGCTGCAAACTCGCGCATCTCTGCCCCGGACATCGCTGTTACCCGGTCAAGGGTAATGTCCAGCAATATGTTGCCGCAGTAGAACAGCACCCGGGTGTCTCCGCTGGCGCCGCCATCGCAAAGTTGTTCGCGGTCCATTTGCGGCGAAAGATAAAAGGTGAAGCCGCCGAAACCACCGGTGGCATCCGCAAACCGCGCCGCCTTGACCGAAATGGTGCGGTCGGCGCGGGTATAAGTGGCAACCTCCGTGTCAGTGAAGCCGTATTCCTTGAGAGCTGCCGCGTTCTTGGGATCAAAGTTTGCGGAGTCAGTCGTTCTGCGCGCGTCCCCAGCCTTTTGCCATCCGGCAAAGCTCGTGGGCAGGATCTCAGACGGCTCGTTTTGCGCTAGAGCGGTTCCTATCAAGACCAACAAAATGATTAACTTGTTCATAAGAAAAGGGATGAGTGGACGTTGCTCACTTGCAGGTCCATTCATTAGACACCCTGATGGGCAGGAAAGATTCTACGTGGAACTATTGCGCGGCGCCTTCGTTCTTTGCCACCTTCACACCGCTCAATCCGCTGGCATAGCGGGTGACGCCGCGGAAGAGCGATTCTGCGATCTTCTGCCGATGTTCGGGCGTACGTAACCGCTTCTCATCCCCAGGATTGCTGACGAAGGAGATCTCCGCCAGGATGCTGGGCATGTTCGCACCGATCAGCACCACAAATGGGGCTTTCTTTACTCCGCGGTCCCTCATCTTGGAGTTCTTGGTGGAAAGTCCAGAGGCAAGCGAACGTTGCACATCAGCGGCAAATTCGCGAGACTCTTCGATCTTTTCCTTCAGGGCGATCTTTTTCACCAGGTCCGAGAGTTCGAATACCGATTTTTCGGACACTGCATTTTCGCGTGCAGCAACTTCCAGCGCCTCAGCGTTCGAGGTGAAATTCAGGTAGTAAGTCTCCACTCCTCGGGCTTCAGGATCCTGGCTGGAGTTTGCGTGCACGGAGATGAACAGGTCCGCCTGGTGTTTATTCGCGATCGCCGTGCGGGTCTCGAGCGGAACGAAGGTATCGTCGTCGCGTGTATAGATCACCTCAGCGCCCAATTTGCGCTCCAGTAGCTTGCCCAATCGAAGCGCGACATCCAGAACCAGATCCTTTTCCAGAAGCCCGTTCGGTCCGATGGTTCCGGTGTCATGCCCACCATGGCCGGCATCAACTACGATCCTCCCGATCTTCAGGCCGAGTGCGCGGATCAATGAGCGCTCGCCGGAGGAGGTCGGCTGCGCCTCTCGCGCGAATGACGCCGGCTCGTCCTTCTTGGACTTCTTTCCTTTCCGAGGTGTGACGGTCTCAAACGTTGGAGCGGTCGTCGGCTTAGAAGTGGATTTCACTTCTTTCCTGGTGACGCTTTTGTCGCTGAGGGCTTCCGGCTGGGTAAGTTCCCGGGTGGCATCGGGCTTTAGCCCGGAGTCCAATGAAGCAATGTCATCATCCTTGTGCGTTGCCGCCTTCGCCGGCTCAGGAATGGAGCCGGCGGTCGGCTCATTTTTTGCTGGCTGCACCGTGGATGGCGGCACCGATTGCATCTCCGTGGCGCGCTTGCCACTCTGGATGCTTGCAGCAGATTGCGGTTTCGAGGCCGCAACCCTGGGCAGCTCGGTTGAGCGGATCTCATCCGTGGGCCTGGCTTGAGCGGTCAGTATTCCCGGCTGCTGCTTGCCGTGGATATCGATGATCAGCCGATAAGGGTTCGGTAGCAGAAAGGCCGAGTACTCGGCAACATCATCCACCTCAAGAACCACCCGGGTCAGTTGCGCGCTGAACTGCGCCACGCGGATCTTGCGCAGGAAGCCATCTCCCACCTCAAAGGTCTTGCCCACCAGCTCAGGGGCAAGCTTGGTATTGTGCAGGTCAAAGAAGATGCGGTCTGGGGAGGGAACGCGTCCAGCTTCATACTTGACCTCCTGTTCCAGATCGATCGCCACACGAGTGTAATCCGGTGTGGACCAATGGCGGATGCTGGTGACCAGCGGCAGTCGATTCCCGCCATTCCGTTCAGCCACTTGCTGCACCGGAGTGCCGCTGGTATCAGCGGTGCTGGCCGTCTCCGCAGGCTTGGGCGCCTCATCTGCAAGCTCACGGGAAGGTTTTCTCTTAGCTTCGCGCTTTGCCCGCTTCTTGCCCTTTGCGAGCTTTGGACCTTTTTCTTCTTGCGATATATCCGCCAGAGTCTGCTTTGCCTCATCGGCAAGCCTGTTGTTGGGATAGCGCCTCAGGAACTCCTGCAGCGCTTCTTTGGCTTTGGCGTTGTCTCCCAAGTCCTCGCGATAGATCTGCCCTATGGTGAAGAGCGCTTCAAAGCGTCGCTTGCTGCCCGGGTATTCGCGTCGCAGAAACTCGTATTGCCCGATTGCGTTCTTGATCGACTTCTCATCATCAAACGCGCGTCCATAATCGGCGAGCAATTCAGCCACAGTAGTGACCGATTCTTCCGCCTTGGCTGAGGTGGGGGCGGTGTAATAAACCTTGCGAAAGGCGTCAATCACCCGGGTGTAGTCGCGGGCGGTACGTTTGGCCTGGGGCCTGCCGTTCAACGCCTCTTTAAGGCGTTCGGCGGTCTCAAACTGCGTGCGGGCAAACTTTTTCTTCTGTGCCACCGTGCGCTTGGCAAACGACGAGGCAGGGAAGGCGAGGGCTCCGACAACCAGCAGGATAGCGAGCGCGCGACGGTTACAGATCATCTTCCCCGGTCATGAACTGGCTAATCATTCGTGAAAAACTTGTGCCCCTCGCTGTCCTTGCCCAGGCGGATGGGAGATCCCAGCCTGGGCCCGGCAGTGAAAGCATTCTGGCCGCCATAGAGCTGCGTGATGCGTTTCACATAGCTCCGCGTCTCCGCATAAGGAGGAACGCCACCGCTTCGTGCCACGGCGCCGGCACCTGCGTTGTACGCAGCCAGTGAGAGTGAAACGTCGCCATTAAAATTCTGCAGTAGCCCCTTGAAGTGCCGAACGCCGCCTTCCACGTTCTGCGCCGGGTCAAAAGGATTCGAAACGCCCAAATCACGGGCGGTGCTCGGCATCAGCTGCATCAATCCCATGGCGCCTTTATGAGAGACCGCGCGGGGATTGAAGTTTGATTCCACCTTGATGAGCGAACGCACCAGATTCACGTCCACATTGTGGCGCTGCGCTGCCGCGGCGATAATGTCATCCACCTCGCTCTGCGTGATCTTGTGGCCGGACATGATCGCGCGCGTGTCCGGCGCGGTCGGTCGGCCCATCTCCGGAGCAGCCATGTCCTGCTTTGGTGACTGCGCCACCGTCTTCGTGACTTCTTCAGCAGCGGTTCGGGCATTCTTCAAGGCGAAATTCGAAGGACGCGGTATCCGCTTCCACCGGTGCTCCACATTCGACCAGTAAAGCAACTGGCGCGGCGCCGCACTGGCTTCCTCCCGGACTGGGACAGCCGCCGGCGATTCATGGTTCACGTAGATCACCCGACCGTCCTGATGCACAGCAATGATCTTGTCCTCGGCGAAGGCGCAAGGCAGCGCCAATGCGCTGAGTAGCGCAGCGGCAGCGAGCTTGGTCGATTTGTTACAGAGCTTCATTGAGTAAGACCTGACGGTCAAGACGCTGGGGCACCCTAACAAAATGCTGCGGAGATCTCTTCCAGAGTATCGCGATTATGACACGCATGGGCGAAGGCAGCAATCAGAGAAATACGGGGGAATCAGGACGGGAATGGGGAGAAAACCAGAAGATACCGGAAGTTCTGCTTACCACCAAGGCAACAAGGCACGGAGGTACTAGAACGCATCCGGAAATGGGCCAATTGCACATCCAATTGTCATCCCGAGTTATAGGTGCTGACCACAAGCTTGGTGCCCCACGTCCCGCTCGCGCAGCGAGCTGACGTGGGAAGGAACGCACCCGACTTTAGTCGCATCTTCGTAGAAGAGGAGGGGAACTTACCAATTACAAATTTCAAATCGCAAATTAGAAATTTCTACCTGTCATCCCGAGTGAGCCTGCGGAGGGGCGGAGCCCCGAAGCGTTCAGGCGACGAGGGACAATGCCTCTGCTGTCGCGTAGCGACAGCCCGAGTTATAGGTGATGACCACGAACTTGGTGCCCCACGTCCCGCTCGCGCAGCGATCTGACATGGGAATCCGTCCCACGGTGGAAGAGCGGGGCTTAGCCCCGCGTAAAGCATTACGGTGGAAGAGCCGGGCTTTAGCCCCGCGTAAAGCAAAAAGAAACCGGGGCTTTAGCCCCGGCACATCAACCCGTCAATGTTCCACTAAATGCTAAGTGCTAAATGCTAACTGCCAGATGTAAGCGATTCCACCACCTGCGGCACCGCACCTAACGCCGCATCCAACTGCTCAGGGTCCTTGCCGCCCGCCTCCGCCATATCCGGGCGCCCGCCACCGGAGCCGCCCACCTTCTTCGCCACTTCGCCAATGATCTTTCCCGCCTGTACCCGGGCGGTCAGGTCTTTGGTCACGCCCACGATCAGCGCCACTTTGCCATCTTGCGCCGAGCCCAGCACCACCACCCCCGAGCCCAGCTTGTTGCGCAGATTATCCACCAGCACCCGCATCTGTCCGCGATCCAAATTATCCACGCGACGGGCCAGCACCTTGATGCCATTGACCGTCTTGGCTTCATCGGACGCCGACGCCATCGATGCCGACGCCGACTTCATGCGCGCCTGCTCCAGCTCTCGACGCAGCTTCTTGATCTCATCTTCGCGCTGCATCAGTGCGCGGCGGAAGGCATCTTCATCCTGCACCGCGCCGGAGGTGCCCAACAGCTCTCCCGCCGTCGCCACAATGCTGTGGTCCTGGCGGAAGTGCCGCAGCGAGCTCTCGCCGGTGATCGCCTCCAGCCGCCGCACGCCCGAGGAGACGCTCGATTCATGCAGCAGCTTCACCAGCCCGATCTCGCCGGTGGCGCCGGTGTGTATGCCGCCGCAGAGTTCGGTGGAGAAGTCGCCGATCTTGATCACCCGCACCTTGTCGCCATATTTTTCGCCGAACAGCGCCATGGCTTTGTACTCGTTCACCGCCACATCGATCGGCACGTCGGCGATGACCTGCACCCGCTCATTCTTGAGGACTTCTTTATTGACCATGTCTTCGATGTCCTGCAATTCTTCGTCGGCTACGCCGGTGAAGTGCGAGAAGTCGAAGCGCAGCTTGCTCGGATCCACCAGCGAGCCCGCCTGCTTCACATGCTTGCCCAGGATGTCTCGTAATGCGGCGTGCAGCAGATGCGTCGCCGTGTGGTTGCGCGTGATCGAGCGGCGAACGTCCGTGTTCACAACCGCTTCGAGTCGATCGCCTACATGGATCGGCTGCTTCGCGGATACCCGATGCGCACGCACCCCTTGCACCGGCATCACGCAGCCGCGGACCTCGGCAAGGACGGTGCGCGAGCTGTCATAAAACCAGCCCACATCGCCCACTTGTCCACCCGAGTCGGCATAAAAAGGCGTGTGGTCGAGGACGATCTCGCCCTCTTGACCAGCTTGCAACTCTTGTACGCCAGCACCTTCGCGCACGATGGCGAGCACTTCGCATCCCGAGGAAGCGGTCTGGGAATACCCTTCAAAAGTTGTGCGCTCGAGCTCGCGATAAACCGGAGAAGCCGTCGCTTTCGAGCCACCCTTCCACGATGCGCGCGCTTTCTCGCGCTGCTCTTGCATGGCAGAGTCGAAGCCGGCTTGATCAAACTTGAATCCTCGATCTCGAATTGCATCGATGATGAAATCCAATGGCAGACCAAAGGTATCGTAAAGCTTGAACGCCTTCTCCCCAGGAAAAATCAATTCAGGCTTCGGGTCGGGCAACGATCTCAAATATGCCAGGGCTTGTTCTATCCTGGCGGAACGAGATAAAGTGTCGAGCTTCTCTTGAATTTCTTGTATTCCAAAATCCTCGTTCCGTAACGCATCGAAAATCGACTGTAACTGCTCATCGAAAACATCTTCGGCTTGGTCAGAACCGACTCTAATGGTATGGGCAAAAGCCTGTTCCTCTCTCTCTAAAATTCGCTTGATCTGCGGTACCTTATCTCGCAGTTCAGGATATGCGTCACCCATCGTTGCTGCGACCGCATCGACCATGTACGTCATCAACAATCCATCATGACCCAGCATGACGCCATGCCGGATGCCGCGCCGCAGGATCTTGCGCAGCACATAACCGCGGCCTTCGTTGGCAGGCAACACGCCGTCAGAGATCAGGAACGTGGACGCACGCGAATGATCCGCAATGATCCGCAATGACGCCGTTCGCCTTGCATCGTTCGTGTCCTGTTTCATGCCGGTGAGTTCCGCGGCCTTGGCGATCAGCGGCGTGAACAAGTCGGTCTCGTAATTCGAGATCACTCCCTGCAGCACCGCTGCAATGCGCTCCAAGCCCATGCCGGTATCGATCGAAGGCTTAGGCAGTGGATTCAGCGTGCCACTCGCGTCGCGATCGAACTGCATGAACACCAGGTTCCATATCTCCACATAGCGCCCGCACTCGCAAGGGAACTTGCAATCGGTGTGTCCAGCGTCAGACGCGGCAACGCCCATGTCGTAATGCATCTCGCTGCACGGACCGCACGGCCCGGTGTCACCCATCGCCCAGAAGTTGTCTTTCATGCCCATGCCGAAGATGCGTTCCTTGGGCACGCCTACATCCATCCAGTAGCGCTCGGCTTCATCGTCGCGCGCAATGCCTTTCTCGCCCTGAAAGATCGTGACGTACAACTTCTCTTTCGGCAGCGCGAACCACTCTTTCGATGTGATCAGCTCCCAGGCGTAGGCGATGGCGTCCTGCTTGAAGTAGTCGCCAAAGCTGAAGTTGCCGAGCATCTCAAAGAACGTGTGATGACGATTGGTGAATCCAACATTCTCAAGATCGTTGTGCTTGCCGCCCGCGCGCACGCACTTCTGGCTGGTGGTAGCGCGTGAGTAGTCGCGCTTGTCCACGCCCAGGAAGACGTCCTTGAACTGGTTCATGCCGGCATTGGTGAAGAGCAGCGTCTCGTCGGGCGGAATGAGCGACGACGAATGGACGATGCGATGCCCCTTGGAGGCAAAGTAGTCCAGGAAGCGCTGGCGTATCTGTGAGCCGGTCAGTGACATAAGAATCTTTAAGTTTATCAGCGGAAGTCCCTGACCATGCCGATACGGACCCATGATGAGCGCGGCTTCCCAGCGGAACAGTGATTACGGGCTACAAAAAAGCAAATGCTTTGCTTCGATAGAATCGGCTTGACCTCGACCGGCAAACGCAGTGCGGCTGAAGAGACCATTCGCAAAAATTTTGAAACTGCAAACGTTCGAACGGCGCTTGTTTTTGGATACCAATGAAAAATCGCTATCTGGCTTTTTACAAGCCATACAACGTGCTTACCCAGTTCACCGATCCCTCGGGAACCAATCGCAGGACATTGAAAGACTTCATCAATGTTCCCGGCGTTTATCCCGTGGGTCGGTTGGATCGTGACAGCGAAGGGTTGCTGCTGCTTACGGATGATGGAGGGTTCCAACACAGATTGAGTGAACCGCGCTTCGAGCATCCGCGAACGTATTGGGTGCAAGTGGAGGGCGTCGCGACTCCAGGAAAGACGCAAGAGTTAGCGCGTGGCGTCACCATCCGGGAATATCGGACACTGCCGGCCCAGGCTCGCATCCTGGATGAACCAGAGCTTCCGCTCCGCGAACCGCCGATCCGGTTCCGCAAAGCCATACCTACCTCCTGGCTCGAACTCAACCTTAAGGAAGGACGCAATCGCCAGGTGAGAAGGATGACCGCGGCGGTCGGGCTGCCTACCTTGCGACTGGTGCGCGTGGCCATCGCCGGAATCACTTTGGGCGCGCTTGCGCCAGGAGAATGGCGCGATTTGGCGCAGGCAGAGCTTGAATGGCTGCAAAAACAGTCTCCGGTATAACCCTGGCAATATGCGCCGGGCGGAATGACAGAGCCCGCGAAGGGGCATAGAATCGGCGGTTGTCTCGTCCTGGCTTCAAACCCAAAAAAGATAGAGAGGCAGAGCGCCGCGTTCCCAAGCGCTAAAGAAAACCGATGACTGCGATTGCAAAAATCCTCGAAAAACATCAACCAGAGCTGTTGCAAGACTGGCTCAAGGAGCAGAAATCCTCCGGAATCCGCCTGGATCTGATCCGGGAGACGGACCTGCAAGAACAGAGCCGACGCTTCCTTTCACTGCTGCAGCACGCGGTGGCGGGCGCGGAATCGGTGGAGAACCTGCCGCAAAGCCGATTAGCGGATTTGAAAGGCTACTTGTTTGAAGTAGCACGCACGCGGGCGATCCAGGGGTTCTCTCCGTCAGAAGTGGCGATGTTCATTTTTTCCGTGAAGCGGCCGCTCTTCCAAAGATTGCGAAACGAAGTGAAAGACCAGGACTCCCTCTTCAACGAAATGTGGGGAGCAACTAAGTTGTTGGATGGCCTGGGTCTGATCACCACGGAGGCGTACCAGAAGGCGCGCGAAGAAGTGATCTCCCGGCAGCAGGAAGAATTGTTGGAGCTCTCCACTCCAGTGGTAAAGCTGTGGGAAGGGGTGCTCGCTCTGCCCATGATCGGCACCTTGGACAGCAATCGTACGCAGGTGGTGATGGAGTCCTTGTTACAGAGGATCGTGGAGACGGGTTCAGAGATCGCGATCATTGACATCACCGGCGTGCCGACCGTGGATACATTGACTGCGCAGTATCTGATAAAGACCGTGACAGCGGCGCGCTTGATGGGGGCTGACTGCATCATTAGTGGCATACGCCCGCAGATCGCGCAGACCATCGTGCATCTTGGCGTGGCGCTCGGCGATGTGATCACCAAGGCCACGCTGGCGGACGCCTTCATCATTGCCTTGCAGCGCACTGGATTTTCGATCCATCGCAAGCACAAGCAAGGACAAAATTTTGGGATGAATACTGGAGCCTAGGCTATGGAACGAATTCCTATCCTGCGGATGGGGCGGTATCTGCTGGTAACCATCCAGGTGGACATGCACGACCGTTTAGCCATGGCGTTGCAGGATGATCTGACCTCGCGCATTGTGGAGTGGGAGTCGAAAGGCGTGCTCATCGACATCTCGTCACTGGAAGTAGTGGATTCATTCATCGGGCGCATGTTGGGGAATATCGCTTCCATGTCTCGCATCCTGGATGCTGAAACGGTTGTGGTCGGCATGCAACCTGCGGTGGCCATCACCTTGGTGGAACTTGGAATGTCATTAACCGGTATTCGAACTGCGTTGAACGTTGAACGGGGAATGGAGTTGTTGCGGAAGTCTGTGGCCGCTCATGGGTTTGCCGAGATAGGACAAGAGGGTGAACAGGAAGGCGGCGATGACGGTCATCAAGCATGATCAATTGCCCATACGGTCCTCTGAAGATGTTGTGGTCGTTCGGCAAGCGGTGAGGAATTGGGCCACAGAGTTGGCTTTCGGATTGGTTGACCAAACCAAGATCGTGACCGCTGCCAGTGAACTAGCGCGGAACACGCTGGATTATGGCGGCGGGGGCATGGTTCAACTGGAGGTGCTGAATGATTCTCCACGCCGTGGCCTGCGCCTCACCTTTGAAGATAAAGGTACTGGGATCGCGGATGTGCAGCAGGCGTTGCGGGACGGCTACACCAGCGGGAATGGCATGGGCCTGGGTTTGGGCGGAGCCCGACGGCTGGTGAATGATTTTCATATCGAGACCGTGGTAGGCGAGGGCACAAAAGTGGTGATCACTCGATGGAAGTGATTTTCGTGGATTCGCGCCATGCAATACAAGTCGCAGTCACCGATCCCAGTGCAGTGGGTGAAGCTCGGCGCATTGCATTGGGCCTGGCTGAAAGGCTGAAGTTCGGCCCGGAACGCGCCGGAGCGATCCAGCTGTGCATCACGGAAGCGGCCACTAACCTAGTGAAGCACGGAAAAGATGGCCGCATCCTCCTCCAGGTGATCGATTCCAACGGCAGCGTGGGCATGGAAGCGTTGGCATTGGATAAAGGACAAGGCATCCCGGATCTTAGTAATGCCATGCGCGACGGTTTCTCCACCACAGGAACCCCGGGCAAGGGACTGGGAGCGATACTGCGTGGAGCCGATGTCTTTGACATCTATTCGCAGCCCAACGGGGGGACTGCGGTGCTGATGCAATGGTGGCGTGAGAACGATTCGCAAACAGCCTTTGATGTAGGAGTGCTTTCCTTGCCGCTTCGCGGGGAGCACGCGTGCGGTGATAGCTGGTATTTACTGTCTGATCGCGAGCAAGCCTGGTTCATGGTGGTAGATGGCCTGGGCCATGGCCCGCAGGCGGCAGAGGCGGCCAACAAAGCGGTTGAGATCTTCGATCCCCGCAGCGAGTCTGATCCAGTACATCTTTTGGGCACTATGCATGCGGCCTTACGCTCTACCCGCGGTGCGGCCGCAGCCGTGACCAGGGTGAACCTCAGCACGAAAGTAGTGACCTTTTCCGGGATAGGAAATATCTCTGCCACACTTTGTTCAGGACAGCTCACTCAAAGCATGGTGTCCATGAACGGCACTCTGGGACATGAGGCACGCACCATGCAGCAGTTTCAGTATGCGTGGCCTGCCAGTGGCATCCTGGTCATGCACTCTGACGGTCTGTCAAACCAGTGGAAATTCGACAAATACCCCGGACTACAGATGCGGCACCCCACCTTGATCGCCGGAGTGATCCTGCGGGACAACGATCGCGGTCGTGATGACACCACGGTCTTAGTGGTTAAAGGACGGATCGCCGCATGATGCAGCAGATACTCAGGGTGGACATCAAGACCGAGCACGACGTGGTATTTGCGCGTCAACGTGCACGGCAGATCGCGGCAGCGTTGGAATTCGACCCCCAGGACCAGACTCGAATCGCGACTGCGTGTTCTGAGATATGTCGCAACGCTTTTGAGTACGCAAAAGGCGGCAAGGTGGTTTTCTCGGTCGACACGGCTGGGACCATGGAGCTGCATATCGAGGTCTCAGACTCGGGTGCGGGCATCGCAGACGTCAAAAAGGTCCTTGCGGGCACTTCTAAGTCCAAGACCGGGCTCGGGGTAGGCATCATCGGCGCGCAACGCCTGATGGATCGCTTGGAGGTACGCACGGACGCAAAGGGCACTTCGGTCACCATGTCCAAGCGGTTGCCGAAGAAGATCGAACACATGCGCCTGAGCGTGACTGGGATCACCGAAGAATTGGCGCGGACTTCGCCGAGGGGGACCGTATGGGAGTTGCAGCAGCAGAACCAGGAGATGCTCCGGCTGCTGGATGAGCTCCATACCCGGCAAAGCGAGCTCGACCGGCTGAACCAGGAGCTACAAGAAACCAATCGGGGTGTTCTCGCGCTTTATTCGGAATTGGACGATAAGGCGGAGTCTTTTCTGCATGCGTCGGAATTGAAATCTAGATTCCTATCTGAGATCAGCCATGAATTCCGCACGCCGCTCAACTCCATCGTCAGTTTGTCGCGCATGTTGCTCGATCGGTCAGACGGCGATCTGTCCAGCGAACAGGAACGGCAGGTCGGTTTCGTCCAGCGTTCAGCGCAGCACCTCACAGACCTGGTGAACGATCTGCTGGACCTGGCGAAGATCGAGGCCGGAAAGGTCGTGGTGCGCCCTGCGCAGTTCACCGTCAACGAACTGTTTGCGGCGCTTCGCGGCATGTTTCGGCCATTGATGCTGGAAGAAAAGAGCGTCGTCTTAGTGTTTGATGAACCCTTCGGGTTGCCGAACATGAATTCCGACGAAGGCAAGCTCTCACAGATCCTGCGAAATCTGATCTCCAATGCTCTGAAGTTCACTGAAAAGGGAGAAGTGCATGTCAGTGCCGCTGCGCTGGCTGACGGAAACGTGCGTTTCACCGTGAGAGATACCGGCATCGGCATCAAGCCCGAAGATATCGCGATCGTTTTTCAAGAATGGGGACAAGTCGAGAGCAAGATCCAGAGGAACCTAAAGGGAAGCGGTTTAGGGCTGCCACTCTCAAAGAGGCTCGCAGCGATCCTGGGTGGCGAGCTGACGGTGGAAAGCGTTTTTGGTAAAGGCTCGGAGTTTTTTATAACTCTGCCGCCGGTCTACCCTGGTATAGCCGGCGATTCCGTGAACAAAAAAGTCCTCATCATCGACGATGATGAAGTCTTTCGCTATGTCCTGCGTCGCCAGTTAAGCTCGGGAAACCTTGATCTGCTGGAAGCGTCCGGCGGTCTGGAAGGCACCCGCATGTTGCAGGAGTTTCGCCCGGACCTGGTGCTGCTGGACCTTTCAATGCCTGACTCATCGGGATTTGAGGTCCTGGAAAAAATGCGGCTCGATCCGCGCACCGCCCAGGTCCCGGTGGTGCTGGTCACCTCAAAATCGCTCACCGAAGCGGAGCAAGCGCGGATCACTTCCATGCATTGCGCTTACGTGAACAAGAAATCGATCTCGCAAGCGGGTGCTGCAGTCGCGCTCAGCGAGCACCTGAAGTCAGCGGGCATTGCACTCTCGGCCTAAGAGGTCTCGCTGGCGACACTCCCGATTCTGACTGCATGTGTTGTACCCTGATGCTCATCCGCCGCCTATGCTCAAAGATACCCAGCCGCGCTCACCTAAACTGTCCATCGTCATTCCGGTTTATAACGAGCGCGCAACCTTGCAAGAGATCCTCGCCAGAGTGCAGGCGGTTGATATCGATAAGGAGATCTTGCTGGTGGATGACTTCTCGACCGATGGCACTCGCGAGATCCTGAAAACCCTGGAACAGGGGAACGTGCGGGTCTTTCTCCATGACCGCAACCTGGGGAAGGGCGCGGCGCTGCATACCGGCTTCCGGCACGTCCGGGGAGAGTTTGTGCTGATCCAGGATGCCGATCTGGAATACGATCCGCAGGATTACTTCCAGCTTCTGGAGCCCTTTGAAAAAGGGGTTGCGGATGTGGTGTTCGGGTCACGCTTCCAAGGCGGCACACACCGCGTGCTCTTTTTCTGGCACTTCGTGGGAAACACGTTTTTGACCCTGCTATCAAACATGTTCAGCAACTTGAACCTGTCTGACGTGTGGACCTGTTATAAGGTGTTTCGGCGCGAAGTGCTGGAGCAGATCACTTTGCAGGAAAAGCGTTTCGGATTCGAGCCTGAAGTGACTGCCAAGGTTGCGAAGAAGAACTTCCGGATCTATGAAGTGCCCATCTCTTACTATGGCCGAACCTACGCTGAGGGAAAAAAGATCACCTGGCGAGACGGTGTTGCGGCACTGTGGTATGTGGTGAAATACAACGTCTTCGCTTCCTAGCTCAGCTCCCGCAGATCGCGGCGCAGCATCCATCCCGAAGCAACTAGCCCCGCAAATGGGACCATCATGAGAAAAGCAATGGTCGTGTCGCTTACTCCTCCTTTGTGCAGGAAGACGAACCAGCGGTCCATGCCCAGGCCGATCCGGGCAGGAGTATCACTGCCGGCATATTTTGCGAAAAGCTTTGCTTGCCCAACCAGTGCGTTGTGTTCCATCCGATAATTCCACTGGCGATCGTAGTAGGTGCCATTGGCTTCGTTCTCCACAAAGCTGGTCGAAAGCCCCACCCATTGCACCCCCGCGCCAAAAAATAACAACACCACGGCAGCGCCGCGCATAGATGCTCCTAAGCGATCGAGCAGCGGCCCAATGCAAAGCGCCAGCAGCATGAGAGCGGGAAGCATATATCTGGGACCGTAGCAATATCCCCCCTCCCACTGGGTGTATCGCGAGTAGAAAACCAGATATACAGGAGTGGATACACTTGCCAGCGCCGCGAGACCATGGTCGCGGTCCCACGTGCTGCGTAATCCGGCGACGGCAAGCAGGATGGGTGGCGCATAAAGAAAAATGGATTTGCCGGGCGAAAGCAAGAATCCATACAAGCCGGTAGCCAATGGCGTCTCAAAGGTGTTCAGATGCTTGCCGCCTTCCGCAACAGCGGGATAACCGAACTCCATCGGGTCCCCAAACATTCGGTAATTACTGTAAAGATAGCCGGCCAGAGCGAGCGCAACCGGCAGCATTGCCAGAGCAGCGGTTGCGAGTCCCTGACGCTTGTCGCGGGCAAGGATCGCAACCGCGAACACTGGAGCTGCAATGGCGTGCGTAGGACGTACTAAAACGGCGCAACCCAGAAGCACCCCAGCCAGCAGCGCAGAGCGAGGGTCGATGGCTTGATCGCGGTCTCTGCCAAAGAGAAGCAGTGCGGCGCCTATCAGGAGCGCGCAAGTGAGTGGCTCAGAAAAAAACCATCCGGAATAGGCAAACAGCGGCATGCCGAGCCCGATGATCGCAGTAGAAAAAAGTGCGCTGGTAACTGCAATCCCCAGGCGGACAAACAATAAAAAAGAAAAGGCGGCCGCCAGCGCAGCGAAGGTGGCGCTGCTAAGGGTGATGGCAAAGCCCAGCATCAGATCACTCGCCTCCGCGGGTACGCCCGGTAAATGGCGGAGCAGGAAGTCTCCCATCGCATACCACGGTGCGGCGGCAATAGCTTGGCCGGGAGGATAGGGAGCCCGTGGACGGCCGGTTTTGTCGAACTTCCCGTAAAAG
Source organism: Terriglobales bacterium (assembly GCA_038254775.1). Classification (GTDB taxonomy): domain Bacteria; phylum Acidobacteriota; class Terriglobia; order Terriglobales; family Acidobacteriaceae; genus JBBSFV01. Next base: position 44,393 of record JBBSFV010000019.1, read on the forward strand.
AGTCGAGCTGCCACTGCTTGCGGTACCGCGGTGGTTGCCCGGCGCACAAGGCTTTGCGACTGGAAGAGTGTCATCACTTCATCGGTCACGCGCACTCGCCCTGTAGAGGTGATCACATACAGACAATTGAGCATCAGGAATGTTGCAATCGCAATGCGATTGATCTTGTCCGTGCTGTTCCCGCTGGGTCGTGAATGGAGCGGCGACGGCTTAGGCATGCGAGGCCAGCATAGCAGCATCGTTTTCCGCTTAATGCCGCGATTGCGCAAATCCTGGGCTTGCCTGCCATCTTAAAAAGCACCGTGCTCATCTCATTTGTTAACCAAGGTGTTCTGCCTGAGCCATGAAGATTCTCACCATTGTCGTTTTTGCGATTGCCATCTCTCCATTCGCTCTTGGTGAGGTCGCATCCAATGCGCACGGCGACTTCCACACCACCGCAGATGCCGCACATATCTTGTATTCGACCTCAGTGCTGGCGCATGGACATCGCCACGGTTATGAAGAGGGATTTCACGCAGCCGATCAGGATGTTCAGATGGGCCGCGCTGCTCGGGATATGGATAAATGTTTGAAGCATTTGAACGTGGAAGGCTACCGCTCTGAGTTTGGAAACAAGGAACTCTACAGCAGAGGCTACGGATTGGGCTTTCGTGCAGGATACGAAGATAGTGTCGCTGCCCGGGAGTTTCGACCCACCGCGGAAGTTTTGGGGGCGCAGCTTATTGAGCTGAAGGATCCCAATCTGCGCGCTGGCTACGATCAAGGATTAGTGGCGGCCCACAAAGCTGGTGCTGGAGACCCACAGGCATGCCCTGCGAAGGGCAGAGACCCTCGTTTTTGCGATGGTTTTGCCCTGGGATACCTATTGCGGCAGGATCTAGGCGGAAATCTCTCAGCCCTGAATTCTGCCCAGGGTGGGCACCGTTAGGGCCTGTCCCCGATAAAAATAGGTACATGCACCATCGGACATGTCCCTAAGGCTTCCACCCCCTATGCGGGGATGGTTTTTCCCGCTATTCTGGCTTTGCTATGTCAGCCAAGAATGCTCCCGCTAAACAAGAAAAAATCCGTATAGCAGTCGTGGAAAGCGATCCGCTTCGTTTCATCGGGTTCAGATCGATCTTCGACAATGAACCGGATCTCGAAGTCACGGCGTGCTCTTTGCCTGAACTCGGCACCCGCCAGGACGTGGACATTGTGCTGCTGGGAAGCCGGAACGGGCAAAACCTTTTCGATCTGATGGCGGGCCTAAAAGCAGCACGCCCTGATCTTCGAATCGTTGTGACCGGAAGCGGCGCAGACGATGAGACCATCCTGAAGGCGATTGCCGCCGGCGCCAAAGGCTACGTGGATGAAGCCGCAACGCCAAAGGAATTCGTGATGGCGCTGCACATTGTGAACCAGGGTTCGGTATGGGCGCCGCGGCGCGTACTCTCGATCTTCATCGAACGCGTGACCAGCTCCCCAGGACGCATCTTCCCCGCGGGTCGGGTGCAATTCACCGATCGCGAAAAAGAGGTATTGGAGCTTTTGGTGGCCGGACGTAGTAATAAAGAGATCGGCTCTGTACTCACCATTGAAGAGCGCACGGTCAAGGCGCACGTCGCCAAATTGATGCGCAAGGTAGGAGTGCAGAACCGGATTTCTCTCTCCGTCCATGCCATCACCCATTCGCTGGTGACCTCAGGAAAATAGACTTGCCGCTAAAAAAAGCCGGGGCGAAAGCTCCGGCTTTTTCGCGCAAGTTTGACACGAAAATTTAACGGGTGCTACCGTCCAAGGTATCCCGATGCGCCATCGTCTTGAGTACGTGCCCGTGTGGCTACTGCTGCGCGTGATCGGCGCTTTGCCGCGCGCTTGGTCGCATCGCATCGGGATCGCTTTCGGAGAACTTGTTTATCGCCTGCATCCCAAGCTGCGCCGGGTGGGTCTGCGCAATCTCGAGATCGCATTTCCAAAAATGCCACGGGTTGAACGCGAACGGATCCTGCGCGGGGTCTTCCGCAGCATTGGGAGGCAACTGGGAGAGTTCTGTCGATTGCCGCGCTATACCGCTGAAAACGTAAGCAAGTTTGTGGCCTATCACGGCCTGGAGAACTTCCGGAATGCGGATTCCCAGGGAAAAGGAGTGCTGGTATTAACCGGCCACTTTGGGGGATGGGAGATCGGGTCCTACGGCCACTCGCTCTATGGCCATCCCATGAAGATCGTGGTCCGCGACCTGGACAATCCTTTGATCGATATTCTTGTTCGCCGATACCGCACCCGTCACGGCAATCAGACCATCGATAACCGGATCTATGCCCGAGCGCTCCTGAAGGCGATGCGCGGTGGCGAGACGATAGGGATCCTGATGGACACGAATATGACCCCGCCTCAAGGTGTTTTCGTGGATTTCTTCGGTAAGCCGGCATGCACTGCAAGCGGGCTGGCGAGGCTGGCGCTGCATTCTGAGGCTATCGTGGTGCCCGGATTTACGGTCTGGGATGAGGAGCAGAAAAAATATGTCATCCATTTCCAGCCGGCGATCGCGGTAACACGGACAGGCGATGTGGAAGCCGATGTCCTGGCGAACACCGCGGCGTTCTCCAAAGCGCTGGAGGCGATCGTGCGCCAATATCCTGAGCAGTGGCTATGGATCCATCGGCGGTGGAAGACCCGGCCGCCCGGTGGTGAGCCGCTCTACTGAGTGACTACAATAGCGGTCACATGTCCTACACAGCAGAAGAGGTAGCAAGGCACTTATCAGGCCGCGTGATTGGCGATGCGAAGGTCGAAGTGAATTCGGTCTCCAGCATCGCATCGGCGGGAAAGCTGAGCCTGGTCTTCGTGGATGATGAAAGGCATCTTGAATCGGCGCTTGCGTGTGCGGCGCCGGTGGTGATCGCCGGCGAAACCGCGTCAGCCTCGGAAACAAAAAAAACCCTCATACTCTGCGCGCAGCCGAAGCTGGCCTTTGCTCGCGCCGCGGCATTTTTAGTGCACCCGGCGCCGCAACAGTTAGGAGTGCATCCTTCAGCGTTCGTCCATCAGAATGCGAAGCTGGGGCTTGGAGCTTCAGTCGGGCCGAATGCCACAGTGCAGAACGGTGCGACCGTGGGTACGCGTACCCGCATCGGGCCGGGCGCTTGTGTGGGCAGCGGAGTGGTGCTTGGTGAAGACTGCGCGATTGAAGCCAATGTAGTCATCTATCCCGGGACAAGGCTGGGAAACCGAGTGACCGTACATGCGGGCGCTGTGCTGGGCAGCGATGGATTCGGCTATGTTCGCGACCAGGCGAGCGGAAAATATGAGAAATTCCCCCAGATCGGACGATTAGAGATCGGGGACGATGTGGAGATCGGCGCGAATGCGGCGATCGATCGCGGTGCGCTCGACGCAACCGTGATCGGCAGCGGCGCAAAGCTCGATAACCTGGTGCACATCGGCCATAACGTCCAAGTGGGAAAGAACGTCGTCATTGCCGCCCAGACCGGGATCTCCGGGAGCTCGGTCATTGAAGACAACGTAGTCATCGCCGGGCAGGTGGGCATTGCTGACCACGTCACCATTGAAGAGGGTGCCATCCTGGGCGCACAGTGCGGCGTCCCCACGGGAAAGACCATCCGGGGGAAGGGGATCCTCTTCTGGGGAACTCCGGCGCGTCCCATCACTCAATACTTAAAAGAGCTGGCGCTACTCGCACGCATGGTGAAGAAAAAATAATGGCGATCGTCGTCGTAGGCGGGCACTCCCGCAACGTGGGTAAGACCAGCGTGGTGGCGGGATTGATCCGGGCGATGCCGGAAGCATGCTGGACTGCGATAAAAATCACCCAGTTCGGGCACGGAATTTGTTCGGTTAGCGCCGAACCGTGCCCATGCGCCCTCAGCGACACGGAGCATAGCTGGTCTGTCGATGAAGAATTCGACCGAACGGATCAGAGCGACACTTCACGATTCCTGGTCGCGGGAGCGATCCACGTCTATTGGGCGCGCACCAAACAGGGAATGCTCGCCGAGGCGATGCCGCGCATCCGCGAGATCATCAACGCATCAGAGAACGTGATCATTGAGTCGAACAGTGTCATCCGCTTCGTGCGTCCGGACCTTTACCTGACGGTTTTGGATTTCGCCACCAAGGATTTCAAAGATTCCGCTCTTGAATACTTGGACCGCGCAAATGCGGTCTTGTTGCATGTTGGCGATTCAACTCCGCAGTGGGACAACGTTTCATCGAAACTGATCACAGGCAAGCCGCAGTTTCGGATTTCGCCGCCGGAATATGTGACCAAGGAGGTTGCTGAGTTCGTGCGGCAGGGGCTAAAGCTGTCAAATCACAAATCACAAATTACATAGTAGAAATCATTGGATGATCTTGAATTGCCCGTCAGGCTGGCGCTCAGTCTCCACCTCAACCACGCCGTAACGGCTGAAGTAGTTCAGGGTGCGGCGATAACATCGCTGATGCTCGAGATCGAACGCAACGCAGGAATCGATCGGCAGCGAGTACACATGCAGGCTGATCACGCCCTTCTTTGAGTTCTCCTGGTTCTCAATCTGGTGGATAGTGTGCAACTTGTCCACACAAACCACCGGAGAGTTCTCGGCGGCGACGTGAGTATCCAGGCGTTGCATATCAATATGCGTCGCGCCCGCAAGGCAGTCGATCCCCACCACGTTCTGGTTTTCTGGAGCGTTGCAATCCATATAGCGAAAGTTGTGCATCGCGACCTCGCCTTGCGGCACGGTCATCCACCCCAACTGGCCATTGTGTGTATGAATCGTCGTCTTCTGGCCCGGCATCCAGCAGATCGCCATCACTTCGAACAAGTCATCGCGATAGATCAGATTTCGAGTGTACTGCTCCTCGGAATAGATCGCGTACGGCTTCAGTTCGTCCACTGAAACCCGGTGCGAATCCATGAAAGTGCGCACTCCCTCCAACGTGATGTATTCACGCTCGAAGGACTTAAGTCCTTCCACCAGGTCTTGGACGGACGTTCGTAAAGGGTGCGCCATCGGTCTAAGGATATTCCTGCCGTGAATCGGATTCAACCCGGAGTCGTCGCTTATGAGGGGTCTGTAGGAGGACGGTCGCCCTTTCGCCGCTCCCGGTCATCGGGAGTAGATGGCGGGGATGCCGGAGGCGGTGAGAGTGCCGGCTTTTGTGAGGCGCCGAGGAGCGTGCGGCGCGCATCGCCGGAGAGGGCGCGAATGATCTCATCAGGATTCCGCGAGTAATCCAGCGCCAGACGCGTTAATGCCAGCGTCACGATGTCTGAATGATGCAATTCGTTGGTTCCTGCCTGCTTGCGCATGTTCAGCCACATCTTATGGACAAGATGTACATCCTCGGTCTTCATCGTGGGCGTGTGCGGTCCGATGCGGAAGGTGGAAACATTCCCGTCCGGCGCTACCACCTGAAAGACGATCTGTCGCTTGGGCTGTACCATTGCTTCCCAGGCCTGGCCCAGGCGGAAGGCCTGCTCCTCCGCAGTCATCTTGCTTGAGAGCCCCGCCACGATCGCCGAAGATTCCAGATTATTCGCAGTTTGCACGATCGCGGAGAAAACGTCGCGGGCGGGAATCACCATGAGAGAGACTGTCTTGCCCACTTTTTCTGCGATGGAAACGGTATTGGTAAAGAGCTTCTGCTCATAATCGCTAAAGATCTGCTCGGTGGATAGATCGTATTCGGCGCTGCCCGGCCCGGTCATGCGAGCCGAAAGCACCACCACGTCGTTCTCACTGGTATCGGTGCGTTCCAGTACCCAGCGCAGGTGAGTCAAGGTGTTGTAATCGCGAACCGTGACCAGCACGTTGCCGGGTCGCACCCCCATCACGCCCGCTTCAATGTGCTCTTGCTGCTCGAGTTGAAAGTGCTCCTTCATGTCCTTGGCATGGGCAGCATGTACCTTCGCATTATGTTTTTCTGAGAAGTAGAAGATGATGTAGAAGGCCAACGCAAAGACCACGCCGACTTTTGTAGCGAGCGATTTGGTGAACAGGTTGGTGATAGCCACGGAGAGCAGCACCAAATGCACGGATGCCAGCCCCAGCGGTATCTCAGTGCCCGCGATGGTGATGTTCGGAGGCACCTTCCAACCACGCTCGCCCTTGTATTTAAAGCGCAGTACCAACATCGCCAGGCTGTTGAAAGTGAAGCTCCAGATCACTCCGAAGGCATAGGCTTCACCCAGGGCGATCACGTCCCCCCGGCTGAGAAGGATGGTGATCAGTTGCAGGACCACCACCATGTTGATGATGCGATAGGAGGTGCCGTATTTGCGTTGCGGTGCGCGGAACCAATCCGCCAGAACGCCATCTTCCGATACCCGGTTGAGTACGCCGTTTGAACCGATGATCGAGGTGTTGATAGCCCCCGAGAGAATGAGGAATCCACAAAATACAACGAAGCCCTGGAATAGCAGCTTGATAACAATGGGCCCGGCAAAGCTCATGGCAAGTCCAGCCATGAGATTGTCTCGGTAGATGGGAACACGAACGCTGTCTGGGATCAGCATCACCGCCAGCAGAGAGCCGAGTCCCGTGAACATGAAGCTGAAGATGGCGATGAGCACGGCAGCGCGTTTCAGATTGGTCAACTTAGGATGCGCGATCTCCCGGTTCACCTGTGCCAGGGTCTCTTCGCCGCTCATGGCGAGCACGGAATGTCCAAAGGCGATCAGGATCCCGAAGAGCCCGAAGGCATGGGCGATGCTGCTGCTGCGCAGAAACCCAAGCGCGTTGTCACTGAAGTGCAGGTTCTCAGGGATCGGCCAGGGTGGCAGGTGAACGCTGCCCTTGGGCGCCAGCAAAATGGTGATGCCCGCCCAGGAAAGCAGTATCACCACCATCACCGTGGTGATCTGCATCACGCGCAATGCTTTTTCGCTCGACTCCTCGATCCCCTTGATGTTCTCCCACCAGTAATAAACGGTGGCGGCGACTGCAAAGACCACCGATCCGGCAGCGGTATTGATATGCAGGTTGGGAAACATCTCATGGAGCGCGCGCGGGATCCACCCGTGGACCTGCGCTGAGCGCAGAATGTCATTCATCAAACCGATGATGTATTGCCCCGCGCTCACCCCCGATATGGGCCCGGTCAGAATGTAGTCAAAGATCAGCATAGAGACACTGATCTTGGCGAGCGTCCCGCCGAGTGCTTCCTTGACCACGCGATAAACCCCGCCCCGGACGAACATCGAGCAGCTCTCTACGTACACGGCGCGGACCGCAAATGAGAAGAGCATCACCCCCAGGATGAACCACGGAGCGGCTTTACCTACAGATTGTTCCGCAATGCCGCCGGCATAGAACGCGGACGAGCCTAGATCATTCAAGACGATTGCGGCGGCTCTCCAGAACGAGATGAACGTGAGCGCGACCGAAGTAGCCACAACGATGCGAACTCGGTTTGTTTGCCCGGGAGCGTTCGGTTGGTCAGGGATGGATGACATTATTTATTCCGCAGGACTCCGGAGAAGGATGGAAATCGGTTGCAGCGAAGATGAGGAAATCCTGCAAAACGGCTTGGAAGATCACCTTTGGGAGAACCTGGGAAAAAGAACGCGGACCAGAGTCCGCGCTTACTTGCTTCCATATCGCGGTTGATTCTAAACCTCACCGGCGCGGGAAGGAAGGGGTACGCTCCCGAACTTGTTAAACTTCCGTAAGTGTTCTTGTCCCGCAACATTGCTACCGGAATCAATACCAACCTCTGGATGGGCGCCGCCCTCTCCGGATTGCTCCAGGTCGTCATCTTTCCCAGTCCGGCCATCGCCTGGCTGAGTTGGGTGGCGATCGTGCCTCTGCTATGGGCGCTCCTCCGCACCCCGGTTATACGCAGATTACACGGGTTCCTCCTGGGGTACTTGGCTGGAGTCATCTGGTACGCCGGCTCTTGTTACTGGGTGTTCCACGTGATGCACACCTTCGGAGGGTTGCATCCCCTGGTAGCCGCTGGAGTGCTGCTGTTGTTCTGCATGTACCTGGGCCTGTACCTGGGATTGTTTGGGCTGCTTGTTGTATCAGTGGCGCGCAGGGCTGGAACATTCCGCGCTCTCATGGCATCTCCGTTTTTGTGGGTTGCGGTGGAGCTTGCGCGAGCTCGGATCACGGGATTTCCCTGGGACCTGCTGGGCACGGCGCAGGTGGATAACATTCCGCTCACCCGGATCGCCACCTGGACAGGGGTCTATGGGTTAAGTTTTGTGATCGTCGCGGTGAACGTGTTGATCACTTACGCATGCATTTCCGAAGGAAAAAAACGCCTCGCCTTTGCTGCGGCAGGTTTGGGCGTCGCAGCGTTACTGCAGGCTGGGGCATGGATCCATCTGCCGGATTTTCCCGTCACACACACTGCCACTCTGGTGCAGCAGAACATTCCAATTCTTCAGGAGGGCGGATGGACCGCCGACGTTTTCGACCAAGCCCTGGCCGAGGTAGCCAATCTGAGCAGGACCTCTGCCAGTAGAGAATCTCCGTCGCCGCGGCTTATTATCTGGCCGGAGTCACCAGCACCTTTTTTCACCAACGATCCCAAGTTGCGCAGTTGGCTCGCGACACTCGCGGAAGACCGCGACGCTTATGTGATTGCAGGAAGCCTGGGTGTTACCCGTAGAGGAGGGGATGATGGATCCTACGAAATGTTCAATTCCGCAGCGCTGATCGCTCCCACCGGTGCCCTGGTATCCCGCTATGACAAAATCCATCTGGTTCCCTTTGGCGAGTACATCCCGTTCAAGGCATTGCTGGTGTTTGCGCAAAAGCTCACTCGGGAGGTAGGTGACTTCTCCCGCGGAACCTCGCGGAACCCATTCCTGCTCTCATCCGCCAACTCGCAATCGCACGCTCACACTCACAATCATGATCCGGGAGCCCTGAATGGCCACCTTGAGGAAGCTTCTCCCCCGCAGGGGAGGGAAAGAAAGATTGCGGTGTTCATTTGCTATGAATCCATCTTTCCGGATGAGATCCGTGAATTTGCGGCGCATGGCGCGGAGGTCTTTGTGAATATCTCCAATGATGGTTGGTTCGGGCCGAGTGGCGCGCCCGGCCAACATTTGAATATGGCGCGGATGCGCGCGATCGAAAATCATCGTTGGGTGTTGCGCTCCACCAATACTGGCATTACCGCCAGCATTGATCCGTATGGCAGGGTGGTCTCGCGCGCCGCAACCAACCGGCGCACCTCCCTGCAGGCGAGCTATTCGTATATCGCCGGAACCACGTTCTATACGCGACACGGGGATTGGTTCGCATGGGGCTGTGCGATAATCAGCCTGCTGGCGCTGTTTGCGCGCCTGCGCGTGGGCACGATCCAATGATCGAGAAATCAGTCGTAGAAGAAATCGAGCGCGAGTTCTCCCCGGTCTTAGACAAAGTGAAAGACCTGCGGGAGTATCTTTGACGCGCCTGGCGTTCACAAATCCCTCGAACAATTAGAAAAGAAGATCGCTGAGCCGGATTTCTGGTCCAACCAGGAGCTCTCCCAGCAGACGATGCGCGAACGCAAGCGCCTGGAGGCGTCCCTATCGAGGGACGCGGAGCTGCAGCGCCGCTCGGAGGACGTGAAGGCGTATCTCGATCTGGCGCGTGAAGGTGAAGATGTGATCGCGGACCTGCGCCGAGAGATGGACGCATTGCGCGGGGTGGTGGAGAAGCTCGAGACCCAGACTCTGCTCTCCGGCGAGAACGATGCCCTTAACGCCATCATGACCATCCACCCGGGAGCGGGTGGCACGGAGTCTCAGGATTGGGCAGAAATGTTGTTGCGAATGTATCTGCGCTGGGCGGAGCGGCAGGGGTTTGAGGTAGCGCTCAATGATTACCAGGCTGCGGAAGAG
>JBBSFV010000020.1:0-53016 GCA_038254775.1 Terriglobales bacterium
GATCATCCGCGTCCCCATGAAAAATGGGCGGGCGACTGGCGAATATGAGGACTTTATAACCGGCTTCGTGGTCAATGAAGAAGGCGTTTGGGGCAGGCCGGTAGGAATCACGGTTGCAAAGGACGGAGCTCTCATCTTCAGCGATGATGGGTCAAATAGCCTGTGGCGAGTGACTTACACTGGTAAGTCGAAGTAAAAGATTACATATTTAGAGAGTTGGGCACTGGGGTTCAACGATCCGGAACCATCCTTTGTCCGATTGTTGAAACTCCTCTTTTGTGGCGAGCAGAAAACGCTTTTCCTTGTCCGTCCAGTTATAACGCTCGATCTGGATGGAAGGTTTTGCCACGCGGATCATGTTCCAGGAGTTGAGTTCGCCGCGAACTCGATGCGAGATCGCGGTACCTGCTTGGACCACAATGGCGGAGTGTCCGGCGATCTTGTAGCGGCGCGCGGTCTCACACGAATGTGTAACGTGCAAATGCCCGGCAAGAAACATGTCCACCTGGCACCTGGCGAATTGAGCCATCGCCATATGCGCGCGGCCAATGAGGTCGTCTTCATCGGCATTGGGCGGAAGGTCAAAAGGATGATGCGTCACTATGATCCGCACCGCGTCACTTTGAAGCTGCTGGAATCGGGTGCATGCATCGCTCACCTGCCCTGAATTGATGCGGCCGCCTTTTGCGGTGAGCGCGCGCGCGGTGTTGATCCCAAGAACGGCGATCTCATCGTCAGCAAAGTAAGGAGTCATATCATCGGTGATGTATCGCCGGTAATCCGTAAGGCCGTCGGCCAACCTTTCGAACAATCGGAACCACGGAGCCACATCGTGATTACCAGGCACCACAAGATACGGGAATGGAATGGAATCCAGAAACTCGCGTGTGGCTTGGTATTGCGAGGCTCGCGCCCGCTGGGTGAGGTCACCGCTCACTACCACCAGGTCTGGCTGAAGCTGGACGAACTGGCGCCGCAAGTCAGCCACCATGTCGGCATCTTCCGTGCCGAAATGCAGATCCGAGATGTGAGCAATCGTTCGCATTACTTTTGCTCGTCCGGCGAAGGAACGATTACGTTTAACGCGCCCGGCCGGATCGAATAATGCAGAGGTAATCGCATTCGGACCACCTCGCCATCCATCGCCACTTCCACGGTGCGTTTTCTCAGTTGGATGGTTACAGTCTTGGGGGCGCGCGAATCGATCTCCTTCATTGCAGCCGCATCTCCTAAACCCACACCCATGGCTAAACGCGCAAGCGAAAGCCGGTGCTGATGGGGAGTCACATAGAGGCAAAGCCGACCGCGAACGATTGCGCCGCGCGATCCCGCCTCAAGCCCCTCCAGCTTGTACTGATTATTGCCGATGAACACCAGCGCCGCCCGCCGATATATCTCTTCGCCATCGGCTTCCACGCGTACATGCATGAAGGGATGCATCCGCAATACTTCAAGAGCCGCCCCGGCAAATGCGATCCATTTGCTTTTGCCTCGGCGCTGAAGCGCCTGGCGGCGGAGAACCATCTGAGGATAGAGACCCAGGCTGGAATTATTCACGAAAATGCGGCCGTTGACCTCCGCAACATCCACCGATCGGGTATTGCCTGCGGCGATGGTACGGATCGCATCGTCCAGTCTCATTGGGATATTCAGGTCTTTCGCGAAGTGATTGAGCGTTCCCAGTGGCAGCACACCCATTACAATATCCGTCCCGGCCACGCGTGAAGCGACAGCATTCACAGTGCCGTCACCACCGCCCGCAACCACGATGCCTGTCCCGTGTTTTACGGCTTCGTCCAGAGCGGCGGTCATCTCTGCGCCGGAATTCGCTTTCACCACTCGCAGGCTGCTGCGCTCGCCGAAGATCTGGTGGATCGCCTCATCAGCCGTATCCGCCTGGTTCGAGCCAGATCGCGCGTTCAATAAGAATGTAATGGGTAACATGCTCAGCACGTGAGATGCGGGAAGCCGCCAAGTCGTTTAGAGTGCTGCCATGATCCTCCCATTTAGTCGCACTCTTCTGTTGTTCACGCTTGTATCCGGCGCGATTGCGCAATCAGGACACATAAAAGAGCCGCCGCCAGCCACATTCCATATTGCGCCACTGAGGCCAATGGCCGAACTGCGGAAGGAGGCGCTGAAGGCTCAGCCGCCGGAGGAGCATAAAGACTTCTTGCCGACGGACCTGGTTGAGCTGAAAAAGCTCGATTCTTCCATCCACCTCGACATCCGCTATGCCGGCAAGAACAACTTTCTGAGTACGCCGATGTATTCCCAGGCACGAGCATTCCTGCAGCGGCCTGCGGCGGAGGCGCTGGTCCGTGCGCACCACAATCTGAAGAAACTGGGCTATGGATTGTTGATCCATGACGGTTATCGGCCTTGGTATGTGACCAAGATGTTCTGGGAAGCCACACCCGATGACAAAAAGATTTTCGTCGCCGATCCCGCAGAAGGCTCAAAGCACAACCGCGGATGCGCTGTAGACCTCAGCATGTACGAACTGAAGTCAGGCAAGCCCGTGGTCATGCCGAGCGGCTATGACGAGATGACCCCCCGCGCATTTGCGGACTATTCTGGCGGGACCCGTGACCAGAACCAACGCCGAGAGATCCTGCGCCATGCCATGGAAGCCGAAGGTTTTCACGTGATCCCGAAAGAATGGTGGCACTTCGACTACAAAGATTGGCGCAAATACCGGATCGGCAATATGCCTTTTGAAAACATCCATTAGCTATTGACCGAACGCCTTTGAGACAAATGCCAATGATTGGGGAAGGTGCTCGAACATAAACTCTCCACCATGCCCACCGGGATAGATGTGTTCCTCATGCGCGATTTTGCGCTCGGTAAGTAACTTGTCCATGGCTTCAGTGCCGGCGTCAAAACCGAAATCGTCCTGGTCGCCGCAATCGAAATAGATCCTCAATCCGCGCAGGTCCGCAGTGCGTGCGAATTCAAAAGGCGTGTTCTGCCGCCAGAACTTGGGATCAAGCGGCGTGCCAAATGCGCTGCCCATCATGCGGCCTAATCCAGAAGCCACCAGAGCTCGAGGGATGGTTTCTGCCAGGGCCGGCTCATGTACCGCCACCGCCGCAAACATCCTGGGATACTTGAATGCGAAGCGCATGGCACCATAGCCGCCCATGGAGACACCACCAATCGCGCGCCCAGCGCGATCACCGCGGATACGAAACCGCTTCTCCATGGCGGGGATGAATTCGTGGAGGAAGAAGTCCTCATATCGCACTTGTCCATTTTTAGAATTGATGTAGAAGCTGCTTCCCGCCTGTGGCGTGATAATGACAAAATCGCCGATCCTCTTCCGTTCCCGGAGGTCTTCCACTAACTGCCATCCACCACTGGTAGCAAGGAACTCATGATTTCCGCCCAAGCCGTGCAGGAAATACAGCACCGGAAATTTCGCGGATTTCTGTGGATCATATCCGGGAGGCAGCAAGGCGCAATAGCCGACACTGCGCGCCAGGATCTTGCTGGGCAGCAAGCCGCAATCCGCGCGGCCGGCTGCGGAGGCGATAGAAGAGAGAAGAAGTGCGAGCCCAAAGAGGCGAAAAATCCTAATCATGGCGTAAGGCTTGCACCGGATCGAGCCTTGCCGCGCGCGAGGCGGGATAGAGCCCTGACACCAAACTCACTACGATAGAGAAGCCGAGAGCGCCAGCAACCAGCCACCACGGAACCGACCAGAAGGTTTCATTGGGAATGTCATGGCGGCTTAAATAGATGTTGGTGCCAAAGTTGATGGCTTTTCCGATCAGCCATCCCAACAGCACACCCAGCGCTCCACCTACGATGCCGAGGCATCCGGCTTCCACGAAGAATAGTCGCTTTACGTCGCCATCACTTGCGCCTAGAGCTTTCATGATGCCTATTTCACGCCGCCGTTCCAAGATCGCCATCACCAAAGTGTTCACGATGCCGAGCGAAGCGACCGCAAGCGCCAGGCTGCCAAAGATTCCCAGGAAGGAATCGAGCAGCGCAAAAAAGCGGCTGATGTTCTTGGAAGCATCCAGCATGGAGAAGGCGAAGAAGCCCTGTTTCTTTATTTCTTCTTCCACCCGGGAAACATCACCGGGTTTGGTGACTCGCACGGAGAGTGACTGATAGGTCTTGCCTTTGGCCGGGCGCATCAAGCTGCGCAGATCAGTCGGTTGGATGATGTTTAGCATCTCTGCGAATCCGATAGGCACAAAAACGCTGGCCTGTGACGAAGCCCGCATCCCGCCAAAGGGCTCGCTTTCCAATATGCCGATGATTTTCACCACACGCTCTTTGCGCACCACGCTGAAATCCATTGCCTCCGCTGCAACCTGCGTGTCAGGAGCGGCCCCGGTGGCAGCATTTCCACTACTCGATTGCTGTCTCTCCGCGTAACGGATGGTGATTTCCTTTCCCAGCAACTGTTTCACTTGGACCGCGGTAAGTTTTATCCGTACTGGATCGTTTGGAAGATCCAGCAATTCGCGTCCAAAACCGCCCATGATGATTGCCTCCTCGGCGGAAGGGGCGGAGAAGTAGTCTCCTTGCAGATCATCGAAAGCTTCACTGCTGCGCGCCGAGCCTGGTAATCCGGCGATCATCCCGAAATGTGAATCCGCGACCTGCTTGCCAGGACCAACGAATCGCAACTCCGTAACCGCCCGAATATCAGGATTTGCCTCAGTCACTCCCGGTAGTTTTTCTATGGTCCGGCGCGCTGAGTCATCAAGGGGCTTGATTTGCGAGCTCCTCTGGACGCGATCCTCGCGAGTACGCATTTCCTGGCGAGAGCTCACGAATATGGTGTCGAATAGTCCTGAACGGCCGAGTCGTTTGGTCGCCATCTGCTGCAGGCCAATGCCGAGTGAGAGCATCGCGACCAACGATGCCACGCCCACGGAGATCCCTAAAGTGGTGAGCGAATTCCTTAAAACCGCCTCCCGCAGATTGCGGCCCGCTAATTCCATCAGATCGTGTGCTTTCATCGCGCATGCCCCGCGAATGTAGCCGAAGTATTCTGCTGGTCGCTTAGCAGCACGCCGTCACCGAGCTGGATCAGCCTGGATGCATACCGCTCTGCCAGGGCGCGTTCGTGAGTGACCATGATCACCGTGGTGCCTAGGGTTTGATTCACTTCGCGCAATAGCTCCATGATCTCTTCGCCGGTGCGGCTGTCCAGGTTTCCTGTAGGTTCGTCCGCAAGTAAAATTTTTGGGCGGTTCACCAGGGCCCGTGCGATTGCAGTCCGCTGCTGTTCGCCGCCGGAGAGTTCGCTTGGGCGATGCCCGCTGCGGCCGCTGAGGCGGACTTGAGCCAGCGCTTGCTGCACTCGAGCGCCGCGTTCGGCGCGATCCACTTCAGCAAATCGCATGGGCAGCTCCACGTTCTCTGCCAGGGTCATGCGGGGTACCAGGTTGAAGGATTGAAATACCATTCCGACGGTCATGCGGCGATACTCGGCTAATTGCTCGGAGGAGAGCTGCGCCAGCTTTTCGCCATGGACCAGGATCTCGCCGGAGGTGGGGCGGTCGAGTCCGGCGATCAGGTTCAGGAGCGTTGACTTTCCTGAACCGGATGCCCCAAGCAAGGCGATGAATTCGCCGGCTTGTATGGAAAGGCTGACGCCGTCCACGGCGCGAATGGTTGCCGAGCCCATCTCGTAATGCCGCACTACCGATACTGCCTGCACAGCGGGTGTGGTACTTTCCAAACGATTCTCCAATGGTTCCAATGGACCAGTATGAATCTATATGGATGAAGGTACGTTTACCGGGTCGCAAAAGCTCCCCGAATCGCAAAACGCGGAAAAAAACAACAAGAATGCGGCGAAGGCAATGACCTTAGTTTTTGGTACGGCGAATACTGGGGCGACATGGTCCCCCAACTGTTGTTACCATAGCGGGACGTTGGACTAAGGTTATTTTTATCGGTACCCGGCAAAGTGACGGCAAATAGTGGCAGAGAAGCTGCATCTTATGAGAACCAGCAGCTAACAAGCGGCTGAGACCGCAGCGCGCTCCTAATCAATTTGCTTAAGGCACGAAGACTGGCCGAGTACTGATGTCGATTGCGAACTGTATGCCCCAGGTTACCCCTGCGGAGAAACTCCGCGATGCTATTGTCCGCCACGTTCGATATACCCTTGCCCGCGATACGCAAGGCATTTCTGCCGCAGACCTTCTAAAACCTGTCTGCTTCGCCATTCGTGACCGCCTCATTGACCAGATGATGGCGACCGAAGAGCGGTACGATTCCGCAGACTCCAAGCGCCTTTACTACCTTTCCATGGAATTCCTCATGGGACGGGCCCTCAGCGATAGCCTCTGCAACCTGAATCTGGAAGAAGAGTGCCGCCAGGCGGTGGAATCCCTGGGAGTGAGGCTTGAAGACGTTTTGGAGACCGAGCCGGATGCGGGGCTGGGCAACGGTGGACTTGGCCGCCTCGCCGCATGCTTCCTGGAGTCGCTCGCCACTCTGGGTATGCCTGGATTTGGTTATGGCATCGACTACGAATACGGTCTCTTCCGCCAGGAGATATTGAACGGCTATCAGAAAGAGAAACCGGACCGCTGGAAGATCACTGGCACCCCTTTCCACATCGAGCGACCTAATGAAGCGGTTGTGATCCCTCTTTATGGCAGGCTGGAAGAGAGCAGCGACGAGGATGGCACGGCTCGCACCATCTGGACTGACTGGAAGACGGTCATCGGCGTTCCACACGATATGCCGGTGGCGGGATACGGCGGGAACACCGTCAACTATCTTCGCCTGTTCTCCGCCCGATCTTCGCAGGATTTTGATATAGAGATATTCAACCGCGGTGATTACATTCGCGCGGTGGAACAGAAGATCGCGTCTGAAAACATCTCGCGGGTGCTGTATCCGTCCGATTCCATCATGTCTGGCAAAGAGTTGCGGCTGGTGCAGGAGTATTTCCTGGTCGCCTGCTCACTGAAAGATATCGTCCGCAAATATCGCCTTGATCATCGTGGATTCGAGCAGTTCCCGGAAAAAGTTGCGCTGCAGATGAATGACACCCATCCGGCGCTGAGCGTAGCTGAGCTGATGCGAATCCTGGTGGATGACTATGCCATCGAGTGGGAAAAGGCGTGGGACATTACCCGGCGGGCACTGGGCTATACCAACCATACTCTGATGCCAGAGGCGCTAGAGAAATGGCCAGTGCCGCTCATGGAATATGTGTTGCCGCGGCACATGCAGATCATCAACCAGTTGAACCACAAGTTCCTGCAGGACCTGGTGGTGAATTACGTCGCCAATACTGACCAGCTTCGCCGCATGTCTATTATTGAAGAAGGGCCAGAAAAGCACGTTCGCATGGCGCAGTTAGCGATCATCGGCAGCCATGCGGTCAACGGTGTATCAGCGCTCCATACTGACCTTTTGAAGACCACTTTGGTGCCCGATTTCGCCCAGCTTTGGCCGGAGAAATTCAGCAACAAGACCAACGGTGTGGCGCCGCGTCGCTGGCTCCTCAAGGCGAACCCTGGACTCTCGGAGATGCTTACCCGCAGTATCGGCGATGGGTGGATCCTGGATCTGGAGCGCGTGCGTGAGATCGAGAAGTTTGCCACCGACCGGGAATTCCAAATCGAGTTCCTCAGCATCAAGCAGAAGAACAAGCAGAAACTCACGGAGACGATCAAGAACACCACCGGGATCCTGGTGGATTCCACCTCCATGTTCGATGTGCAGATCAAGCGCATCCATGAGTACAAGCGCCAACTGCTGAACGTGATGCGCATCGTCTATGACTATCTTCGGATCGTGGAAGATGGAGCTGACCTGCCCGTGGCAAGGACCTGCGTCTTTGCCGGCAAAGCGGCGCCGGGATACTGGGCAGCAAAGCAGATCATAAAGCTGATCAATAACGTATCGTCCGTGGTCAACAATGACCCGCGCGTGCGTGATCGGCTGAAAGTAGCCTTCATCCCGGACTACCGTGTCTCGCTTGCGGAGTGCATCATTCCCGCGGCGGACTTGAGTGAACAGATATCCACCGCAGGCATGGAAGCTTCCGGCACCGGCAACATGAAGCTGGCGATGAACGGCGCGCTTACTATCGGTACTCTCGATGGCGCCAACGTGGAGATCAAAGAGTGTGTGGGCGACGAGAACATCTATATCTTCGGCCATAAGCCGGATGAGATCCTGGCGATGCAACGGAATCACAGCTACAACGCTCGGGAGTGGTACAACAGCGATCCGCGTTTGAAGCGCGTGATGGACGCTATCGCCTCTAACATGTTCTGCCCCGAGGAGCCTGGCCTATTCCGCTGGATGTACGACGCCATCATCGACCAGGGGGATCGTTACTTCCATTTGGCTGACTTGCCAAGCTATATGGATGCGGCTGCCCGTGCGGAGCATGACTTCCTGCATTCGCCCGAGTGGGCGCGCAAGGCCATTCTGAATGTGGCTCGCGTGGGAATGTTCTCAAGCGACCGCACGGTCCTGGAATATTCGCGAGACATCTGGCATCTGGAGCGCCAGTAGCGGAGCAATCAAAGCAGACCACGAACGCATGAACAACTTCAGATCATAAGACGCAGCTCGGCTGTGTCTCTTTTTACTCCCGAAAGGCTTTTACTGCGATCGCATTCGGCTGCTTTCCCACGGGGATGAATGTGATCAGCGACCGGTTCTGCGTGCGGATCACCGCAACGTCACTGCTCGCGGTGTCTGCGACGTAGAGATAATACTGATTAACGGAAAGAGCCAGCGACTCCGGCCGACTTCCTACATGGATGCTTAATAGCAGGCGGTTCACGGTAACGTCATAGATCGCAACATTATCGGACCCGAAATTGCTTATATATAGCGTGGCATTATCCCTGCCCACCACTCCCCGTGCCGGGTTCGAGCCGATCGCATAGCTCCCGCCAACCTCATTCGTACTGGTGTTGACTTCAGAGAATGATCCGCCATCAAAATTACTGGCAAAAATCTCTCCTCCATCGGGCTTGAGTGCCAGGTGGACTGGCGTTTTTGCGACGGTCATCACGGCCAGGAGTTTATCGCCCTGCTGCTTCCACTCCGGCTTGTTCAACTGGATGGCCGCAACATATGCGCCGCCGCTGCACGCTATGAATGCCTTTTGCGATTGCGGCAGAATGGCAATGTCTGTGGGCTGCGAGCATACGCGGAAGGCCGCGCGTACCTTCATAGTTGCCGTATCAATCACCGCGACTGAGTCATCTACGCGCAGCGAAGCGACCACGCTTTTTCCGTCCGGCGAGACTTCAGCGATTCCGGGGGAGCCATTTATAGCAATGGTCGCTATGACCTTGCGAGCTTCCAAATCGAGAACACTGATGCTCTTCGATCCTGAGTTTGCCACGTAGCCACGCATGCCATCAGGGCTTACGCCGATGAAGTAGGGAAGCTGCTGCACAGCGATCGTGGCGACGACCGAATTCCTGCGGGCATCGATCACACTGACGCTTCCGGACTGAGAGTTGACGACATAAACCTCATTTCTATGAGGATTTGCCACAACGCCTGTGGGGTTTATTCCCACTTTGATGGTGGCAGCAACTTTGAATCCGAGCCCATCGATCACGGTTACATCGTTGCTTCCTCCATTCGTCACGTACACATACTCGTGTTCGGTGCCTTTCGGTTGGCGGGTGCAGCCAAAGATCGTAAGCAGCAGCAGAAGAAAAGCGGCTATGGATGCAGCCGCTTGTGGCTTCCGCATCTTTTCTCCTGCGGTCAACGCGCGCCAGCCGCAGCTTCCACGACCATCGGTTCGGTCTGGACTTTCTTGCCCAGCACTGCCGCTATCTGCCGCACCTCGGATACAAGAGTGTCGAGTTGATCGGGAAATATCGACTGCATACCGTCAGAAAGCGCCTTATCAGGGTCGTTGTGGACTTCTACGATCAATCCATTGGCGCCAACGGCCGCTGCTGCTCGGGCAAGAGGCGTTACTTTATTACGTTTCCCCGTTCCATGGCTTGGGTCAACGATGATGGGAAGATGGCTCAGCCGCTGAACCGCCGGCACCACACTCAGGTCGAGCGTATTGCGCGTGTGGTCGACGAAAGTGCGTACCCCGCGTTCGCAAAGGACAACGTTGTAATTGCCCTCGCTCATGATGTATTCCGCCGCCATCAAAAGCTCTTCCAGCGTTGCCGCCATGCCGCGCTTCAGCAGGACCGGTTTTTTAGCGCGGCCCGCGCTTTTGAGCAGTGAGAAATTCTGCATGCTTCGAGCGCCGATCTGGATCACGTCCGCATATTTTTCCACCAGATCCAGCGTCTCTTGGTCGACCGCTTCCGTCACAATGCGCAGGCCGAAGCGCTCGCGGATCTCTGCCATGATCTGCAAGCCTTCTTCTCCCATGCCTTGAAAACTGTAAGGCGATGTCCGCGGCTTGAATGCGCCGCCCCGAAAGAAGCGCGCGCCGGCGCGGTGCACCCGCTCCGCAATGGCAAATGCTTGCTCGCGGGATTCGATCCCGCACGGTCCGGCGATGATTGCAAGTGTGTCCCCACCGATGGCGGCATCGGTGCCTGGAAACCGGATGATTGTGTCCTCCGCTTTGACGTCCCGGCTGACAAGCTTGTACGGCTTGCTGACCCGAATGACCTCACCCACGCCGGGCATCTCTTCCAAGCCGCCGGCTTCAACCTCGCCGCGGTTTCCGGTGATGCCAATAGCAACCCGCTCCGCCCCGGGAATGGCGTGCGGGCGCAACCCCAAGGACTCGATCTTTTCGCAGACTGCGCGCACTTGGGCTTCTGTGGCCTGCGCCTGCATGACTACCAACATAGAGAGACTCCAGAAAGTATCAGTTTAACGCAAAGCGCTCCCCTCAAAGGCCTCGTACCAGGCAACGTTCTCGCTGATAAAATCATGGATCCTGACATGCCACTAAGCGTAACTAAGAAAGCCATCACTGAAAAGCCCGACCCAGAAGGCGATCCTGAGCTCTCCTCCGAGGTTGACGTTCTCAAGCGTCCGCCGCCCCAGTCTCCGCTAAAGCTGACTCACCTGAAAATCGGCTTGCATACTTCAACCTCCGGCGGAGTGCAGACCGCCGCCGAGCGCGCGTATCGCCTGGGCTGCAACACGATGCAGATATTCTCTTCGAGTCCTCGGATGTGGCGCCCCCAGCAGATCGGCCGCCCGCAGTGTGACCAGATGAGGCAACTGCGCACACAGTACGGCATCTCCCCGCTGGCCATTCATACCAGTTATCTGGTGAATATGTGCAGCGCAACCGCCGAGTTTCTGGATAAATCGATCGTCGCCTTTCGCGGTGAGATCGAGCGAGGTCTGGCATTGGGCGCGGAATTTCTAGTGCTACATCCCGGATCTTTTCGCGGCAAGACCCGTGCGCAAGGGCTCGATTGCGCCGCTGACTCGATCGCAAAAGCTGTTGACGGATTAGACCTGGTCCATGGCGAGTGTGGCCCTCTCACCATCCTTATAGAAAACACCGCGGGCGCTGAGTTCTCACTGGGGGGATCGTTTGATCAGGTGGCTGAATTGATCGCCAGACTGAGGCCGCATGCTCCGGTGGGGGCATGCATTGATACGTGCCATACCCATGTCAGCGGGCATGACCTGGTATCGCGCGAGGGCTATGGCCAGACAATGGCTGCGCTCGATGCCACTGTCGGCCTCCCGAACGTGCTGCTCTGGCACTGCAATGATGCCAAGGCTGCTCGTGGTTCAAAGCTCGATCGCCATGAGCACATCGGCAAAGGGCAGATCGGCATCGAGCCCTTTCGGTGGCTGCTCAATGATGAACGCACGCAGCATGCGGCTTTCATTGCGGAAACCCCGATCGACGAACCGTATGACGACCAGCGCAATGTGGACGCACTGAAATCGCTGGTGGAAGACGACGTATCGCCTTCACCTTTATGATGTGTAGAACCAGATGACAACCCCACCCCAAGAGACTGTGAACACTCACGAAGATCGCTATCATCCCCAGCCCATTGAGGAGAAGTGGTCTGCCGCCTGGCAGAAGGATTCCCAACTCTACGTGGCTGAGCCTCCGTCCTCGGCGAAGAAGAAGTATTACGTGCTGGAGATGCTCCCGTATCCCAGCGGCGCGCTGCATATGGGACATGTGCGTAACTATGCTATTGGGGATGCGCTCGCCAGATACATGTGGATGCGAGGTTACAACGTTCTGCACCCCATGGGCTGGGACGCGTTCGGTCTTCCAGCAGAGAACGCCGCGCTGAAGAACAACACGCCTCCGCGCGAGTGGACGCTCGCGAACGTCGCCAGCATGAAGGCGCAGATGAATCGCCTGGGTTTCAGTTATGACTGGTCCACAGAGGTCACCACTTGCCTGCCGGACTACTACAGGTGGAACCAGTGGTTTTTCTTGAAGATGTATGAGCGCGGCCTTGCATACCGAAAAAACAGCAAGGTGAATTGGTGTCCGGAATGCGCCACCGTGCTCGCGAATGAGCAGGTCATTGATGGTTGTTGCTGGCGGCACGAAGACACCAAAGTTGAACAGCGCGAACTCGAGCAGTGGTTTCTCCGCATCACGAACTACGCCGGCGAGCTGCTAAATGATTTAGATCAGTTGGAAAGCTGGCCTGAAAAAGTTCGCACCATGCAACGCAACTGGATCGGGCGCAGTGAAGGTGCGACTGTTGATTTCGCGCTGGAACATGCCGGCCCGGTGGCTGAAAAGATCTCTGTATTCACCACCCGGATCGACACCATTTTTGGTGCAACATCATTGCAGCTTGCACCCCAGCATCCGGTCGTGGCCGGATTGATCGCCAATAACCCTGAGCTTCTGGCGAAAGTGGATGCGCTTATCAGCGAACAGCGCAGTGCGAAAGAAGCTGGCGAGATCGGGCCCGTTGAAAAGAACGGTGTGTTCACCGGAGCATATGCCATCAATCCGTTCAACGAAGAACAATTGCCCATCTGGGTGGCGAACTACGTTCTTATGGAATATGGCACCGGCGCCATCATGTCCGTGCCCGCCCACGATGAGCGGGATCACGAATTCGCACGGAAGTTCGGCCTTGAAGTGCGGGTTGTGGTGTTGCCGCGGCGCACCAGCGAACCGCCTGAGAGCGGACAAGAGGAGGCGCCTATGCTCACTAGTACATCCGAGGAGAGCTTGCTCATCAATTCCGGCGACTTCAATGGCCTTTCGAATCTGGACGCCCAGAAAAAGATGTCACAGCATGCGGAGGAGCATGGATTCGGCAAGTCAGCCGTCTCCTATCGCTTGAAAGATTGGGGCATCTCCCGGCAGCGTTACTGGGGGACTCCCATTCCGATCCTATATTGCGAAAAATGCGGGGTGGTGCCGGAGAAGGAAGAGAACCTTCCGGTGCTGCTGCCGGAGGATATTGAGATCACCCAGCAGGGCGGGTCGCCTCTTTCGCGCCTGCCGGAATTCGCGAATGCGAGGTGTCCAAAGTGCGGCGGCACAGCGCGGCGCGAGACTGACACCATGGACACGTTCGTGGATTCGTCCTGGTATTTCTATCGCTATACCAATGCGAAGCTCAACACCGCACCTCTCGACCGCGACACTGTGGATTACTGGTTTCCCATCGACCAATATATCGGCGGCGTAGAGCACGCCATCCTTCATCTCATTTATTCGCGGTTCTGGACAAAGGTCATGCGAGATATGGGGCTGATCTCCAACTCGGAACCGGCAGCGCGCTTATTCACCCAGGGTATGGTGATTAAGAACGGCGCCAAGATGTCGAAGAGCAAAGGCAACGTTGTTTCACCAGATGACATGGTGGCACGCTACGGAGCGGATTCCACGCGCATGTATGCACTCTTTGCCGCCCCTCCAGATCGCGATCTTGACTGGCAGGAACAAGGTGTTGAGGGGGTGCATCGATTCTTGGGGCGCGTTTATCGTTTCTTCATGCGCCAAGCGCAGCCGAAAAATACGCAGGGAAATGCCAGGCTTCCAGGCGAACTTTCCGCGGAAGCGCGCAAACTCCAGCGCAAGATGCACCAGACGATCGCCAAGATCACTCGCGATTTTGAAGGCAGATGGCACTTCAATACTTGTATCGCCGCCATTATGGAATTGGTGAATGAACTTTATGCAGCCGAGCCTTTAATATATTCGGGCAAAATTCCCGTTCAGTTGATTGCGGAAGTTCAGCGAAGCCTGGCATTACTCCTGGCGCCTTTTGCCCCTTATCTCGCAGCAGAGTTGTGGAGTGTTTTAGGCGAGACTGGCGTTTTACTCAAGCAGCCTTGGCCGCCATTCGATCCCGCGCTCGCCAAAGAAGAATCCGTTGAGGTCCCGGTGCAGGTGAATGGCAAGATCAAGGCTCGCATCATCGTGCCCGCGGATTCTTCAGAGGGATTCACTCGCGAGCAGGCCATGGCAGATACCAAGGTGATTGCGGCAATCGATGGCAAGGAACTGCTGAAAGCGATCGTGATTCCCGGCAGGCTTGTAAACATCGTGGTGAGGTAAGCGCAACTTGTCCCGCTCCCGCGCAGTCCGCTCCGGCTTCAGCGCGCTCTTCGCGCAGCCCGCCATCTACTTTGGTGAGGCAATGTGGCGTGGTGTATTCGCTCTTACCGCTTGGTCCCTGGCAGGTTTCGCAGTCGTGAACTTCCTAAAATCTCTACCGGTGAACAACTTGGACGCGTTCGGGCTCAGCGGCATCTTCCCGCCCATGTTCGCGATCGCTGTGCGGCACGTCTTTGCCGGTACAGGTCCACTATTCTTTCGCACGGTCGCATTGCTGATCTTGAGCATTGCGGCTGTGTGGTGGATTGCTTCTACCTTTGGGCAATTCGCGGTGCTGCCCGCTTTGTTGAATGGGAAAGCGCGGCTCCGTGTCCTTTTGGGATTGCAATTTCTGCGCACTGCGATTTCCGCAACCGCAGCCATCGCTCTGGCGGGTATCGCGATGCTGACGCTACGAATCGGAGAACTTGCCGGACGAAGGGCCTATTTGGTGGCTCTGGTAGTTGCCATCGGTATCTTGCTTCTCAATTTCGCATTTAATTGGTATCTGATTATCGCGCCTATCCTGGCGGTGCGCGCCGGAACCGGGGTTTTCGCCTCATTCGATGCAGCTTTGCGGATCCCTGCCTGTGCGGCGCGCCAATTTACTTGGATAGCATTCGTTTTCGGTTGCCTTCGTGTGCTGCTCATTGCATTTGCGCTCTCGGTGTTTTTCAGCCTGGCAGCGGTGGTGTCGCAGTTCGCATCAGGCGGAATCATAGCCGCGGTCATTCTCACGGCATTCTTTTATGTGATGTTCAGTTTCCTGCTGCATGCCGCACGACTCGCCTCCTATGTGCGAGTGATCGATTGGCGTCACCAGACCAGTGGAAACTGAATGCTGACTGCTGATTGCTAAGTGCTGTAAACTAGTCCGTGCCCACCCAGACACATTCCCACCCGACTCAGCATCAATCCGTGGTCATCCTTGATTTCGGTTCGCAATATACGCAACTCATCGCGCGGCGCATTCGCGAGATGAAAGTGTTTTCCGCAGTGCTGCCGTGCACCGCGCCCCTCAGCGAGATCATCAGCTACAACCCGGCGGGCATCATCTTGAGCGGAGGCCCCTGCTCGGTTTATGACTCAGACGCGCCTCCCGCTGATCCCAAGCTGCTTGAGATGGGGAAGCCGGTTTTGGGGATCTGCTACGGTTTGCAATTCATCACTCATGCCCTTGGCGGAAAGGTCCGCTCAGCCAGCAAGCGCGAGTACGGGCACGCCGACGTTACCGTGACAGCAACGTCGCGGATCTTCAAGGACCTGCCTGCTGACCTTCAAGTATGGATGTCGCACGGCGATGAAGCGCTGGAACTCCCTCCAGGATTCTCAAAGATAGCGAGCACCTCGAATGCGCTCGCAGCCATCCACAACGAAGAGCGCAAGATCTGGGCGGTGCAGTTCCATCCTGAAGTCCACCACACCAAGCGTGGGTCGGAGCTGCTCCGCAATTTTATTTTCGATATTTGCGGTGCTCGCGGCGACTGGACGCCAAAGCAGTTCATCGATGAGACGGTGGCGCAGATCAAGCAGCAGGTTGGGCCAGAAGGCCGCGCGATCTGCGCATTGAGCGGGGGAGTCGATTCATCGGTTGCGGCAGTCCTTGTGGCGCAAGCACTTGGTAATCGCCTTACCTGCGTCTTTGTGAACAATGGCGTGCTGCGTAAAGACGAATTCCGCAAGGTCCAAAAAAATCTCCGAGAGCACCTCAATCTTAACTTGGTCGCAGTTGACTCGACTGACCGCTTCCTCTCAAAACTCATTGGAGTCACCGATCCTGAGAAGAAGCGCAAGATAATCGGGAATGAGTTCATAGCGGTCTTCGACGAAGAGTCAGAGCGCATCAAGCGCGAGCAGTCGCATGTTGAGTGGCTGGTGCAGGGAACTCTTTATCCGGACGTGATCGAATCGCGCTCGGTGCGTGGCCCCTCTCAAACCATCAAGACACATCACAATGTTGGCGGTCTGCCTGAGAACATGAAGCTCAAACTGATCGAGCCGCTGAAAGATCTATTCAAAGACGAAGTCCGGCGCATTGGCCGCGACCTGGCCATGCCTGAAGAGATATTGCAGCGCCAACCGTTTCCCGGGCCGGGACTGGCGGTGCGCATCCTGGGTGAAGTCACAGCTGAACGCGTCGCGCTCTTGCAGGAAGCCGATGAGATCGTTGTTACCGAGATCAAAGCCGCCGGCCTCTATGAAAAGATCTGGCAGAGCTTTGCTGTCTTACTTCCGGTCATGACGGTAGGGGTGATGGGTGATCAACGGACTTACGCCTACACCTGCGCCATCCGCGCCGTACATTCCGAAGATGGGATGACCGCGGACTGGGTGCCGCTTCCGTATGAGGTTCTGAAAAAGGTCTCATCGCGCATCGTGAATGAGATTCGCGGGATCAATCGGGTGGTGTATGACATTACGTCCAAGCCCCCCGGCACCATCGAGTGGGAATAAGACAGAAACCGGGTCTGGCTGCTGTTTTCCATTGGCTCAGATCTGGCAGCTACTTCTTGCGGCGCGCAACGATCGTCAGGCGCTCATCCTTCATGATGCGCTGCATCTGCGTTCGCGCATGCGCCGCCCATGGTCCAACCGAATCGAGCTTTACGTAGGCTCGCCAGTGCGCGAGCGCCTTCCGCGGATGTCTCAGCTTCTCATGGGCAAGAGCCAGGTTGTAATGGGCATCCGCATAGGTGGGCGCGATGGTGATCGCCATCTTGTAAGCCTCGATGGCTTCGGGTAAGCGGCCAGTCTCATCCAGCACATTGCCCAAGTCGAAGTATGCCAATGCGTACCGCGCATCCGCCTGAATGGCCCTGCGATAAAAGTTTTCTGCCAGGATGAAATCCTGCCGGTTGTAATGCAGCGTGCCTAGATTGATGTAAGCCGCTGCATGTGAGGGCTCCAACTCGATCACCTTCATGTAGCATGCCAGGGCTTCCACCTGGGTCGCCGGATCTTCTTCGAGCGCAACTCCTTTGGCGAAAAGCTCTGCCACTGATTCCGGCGAAGGCATGCGACGTACGTTCTCGCCCACCACGCGGATCTCACGACTCTCGAATTCCATCACGAACTGTCCGGCGATCGGCTCCACGGTTGATCCGTCATGCCGGAACGCCACTCGGTTTCCAGTTGAATAAACGCCCGCCTCGAGCAATGGATTCTTCATGCCCGCCGCCTGCCGCATGTTTTGCAGCGACTGCAGGATGACCGTAGCGCGTACCCGCTTGGCTGCCAAGTCACGAAGTTTTTTCAATTGCAGGAGGTCGAAGAAGGTGTAATTTTCAGACGGAGAAACCAACCCGGCTTTTTCCCAATTCAACAGTTGCCGGGTGGTGATTCGCAGGATTCGAAGTGCGTCAGCTCTACCGTATGGGTTCACTTTTTATGTGGTTGCAGTGTGAGCGTAACGAATCTGAACCTCTCTACCCCAGATTATGGGAACACCAGTAGTAAATAGCAAGTGCAAAACGAGGTTAATTGTGGAAAAGAAAGCAGTTAGCTCACATCTCCTTGTTCTTGAAAACGTGCTGAGTTGCCAAGATGCACAATAACGCCACCGCAATGGAGGTGAAGATGGCGCTGATCGCATGCTGGCCGATGTGCAGCAACCAGTCCATTGCAGCCGATCCAGTAGCCGTTCAGATGTAAGTGACTGAAAGATTCTGGAGCCGACGACCGGAATTGAACCGGTGACCTACTGATTACGAATCAGTTGCTCTACCAGCTGAGCTACGTCGGCACCCGGGGTGCAGTGAATCTATTTTAGAACAGGGTGCAGAGAACAGCTACTGGCCGCTGGCGCCCAGCTCCAGAAGATGAACTTTTGGTTGCGGGGAATGACAACGCAATAAGAAAAGGGGCGGCCTGAAATCGGACTCCTCGTCGCTGCTCCTCCTCAGAATAACGACCGAGGACGGTAGAATGCTGGGCTATGAGCACGGCATCATCAGCGGCGTTCAAGCGCATCTCGGCTGAGGTGCGGGGAAATGCCATCTTCGTGACGCTGAAAAATCCTCCGGTCAACGTCATAGACATACCGATGATGGAGGAATTGCGCGATGCCATCGAACGGGCGGAGGCGCTTTCGCAGGTGAATGCCATTGTCTTCCGCGGAGAGGGCAGCGGTTTTTCTGCCGGGGTCGACATCGCCGCGCACACGCCGGAGCACATCCAGGAGATGCTCAGCAAATTTCACGCGGTCACCCTAGCGATCGCGCGCTCAAAAAAGATCTCTATCGCGGCGGTGCACGGGAATTGCCTGGGCGGCGGCGCGGAGATCGCGCTAGTGTGTGACATTGTTTACACCACCACCGACGCCACTTGGGGTTTTCCTGAGATCAAGCTGGCGTGCTTTCCTCCGGTTGCGTGTGTAGCGCTTGGAGCGATCGTGGGGCAGAAACGCGCGACGGAGCTCATCCTCACTGGCCGCAAGTTTAGCGGCCTGGATGCGGCGAAGATGCACCTGGCGAGCGAGACCGCCGACTCCGCGCATGACCTGGATCACATGTTGCGCGGCACTCTCATGAGTTTGCGCGAACTTAGCGCCAGCGCTCTGGCGCTTACCAAGAAAGCGATCTATACCTGGGATGGATTACATTTGGACAAGGGAATCGCCCGCGCAGAGAAAATCTATCTGGAAGAACTCATGCAGACTGACGATGTGAAAGAAGGCGTACAGGCTTGGGAAGAGAAGAGGAAGCCGAAATGGAAGCATTCTTGAACAGGGAGAGCATTGAGAGCACGGGTATCGCCGCAAATAAACGCAAGCATTAAAAAAAGATGAAACTTTGTACCCTTTGTGGGTAGAAATCTTATTAGATGACCAAACTCTGCTCGCTCTCCTCCGCCATTTCTGAATTTGTTCCTGACGGTTCTTCCATTGCCATGGGATTGCAAATGGAGCAGATGATCCCGTTTGCCGCGGGGCACGAGATCATTCGTCAGAAGAAGTGCGAGCTTCGGCTCATCGGGCCCATCTCAGACATTTTGTTTGACCAAATCATCGGCGCGGGATGCGTGAAGGACGTGGTTGCCGCCTGGGTCGGCAACGTGATGATGGGTTCGGCGTACAACTTCCGTCGCGCAACGGAGGTGGAAAATCCTGGCGCTGCCGCGCGCAGCGAAGGCGGAGCGCACGAAGCTGAGAAGCTGAAGGTGTTTAACATGACGAACTTCTCGATTGCGCTTGGGCTTCAGGCGGGCGCTATGGGCGTGCCTTTCCTGCCCACTCGGACTGCGCAGGGAAGCGATGTTCCCAAGGGCAATCATTTCTTCTACCAGATCATTTCTCCCTTTGAGCCTAAGGAGACGCTGCTTGCAGTGCGCGCGATCGTGCCGGACGTAACCATCGTGCATGTGCAGCGCTCCGACGAGCAGGGCAATGCCCATTGCTGGGGAAATTTCGGCGTGATGATCGAAGGTGTGCGTGCCGCGAAGCGTGTGATCGTCTGCGCAGAAGAAATTGTGCCGGCAGAAGTGATCGCTAGCGATCCGAATCGCACCGTAATCCCGGGATTTCTGGTGAGCGCGGTTTGCGAGGCGCCGCTGGGCGCGCATCCTTCTCCGGTGCAGGGCTATTACAAGCGCGACGATGTGTTCTTCCAGCAATATCACGCGGAGACCAAAACTCCGGAAGCGTTTTTCCGGTGGTGTGCGAAATGGGTGAACGGGGTGAATGACGTTCGTGAGTACGGTGCTTTACTTGGTGACGAACGTGTTGCGTCACTTGGGGTCAAAGTCCACGCGTACGCCGCACCCGCGGACTTTGGGTACTGAACCCGGCACTCAGCATTCAGCACGGGTTTCCCTGTGCCTCGGTGTTTCCTTGCCAAACGTTCTTCCGTGGTGAAATGCAGTCCCTCAAAGTAGAATCTTCGCAGTGAAAAAAGAACTCATCGAACTTCGCGTCAACGGACGCAGGCACGAACTTGCGGTCGAGCCCAACAAGCTCCTGCTGGACGTATTGCGAGAGGACCTGGGCCTGACCGGCTCCAAGCGCGGGTGCGATGAGTCCTCCTGCGGCGCGTGCACCATTCAGGTGGACGGCGTACCCATGCTGAGCTGCACCATGATCGCCGCCAGCTATCAGTCAGAGCACGGCGAGCATGAGATTACGACAGTGGAGGGGGTGGCCGAGCGCGGCGCTCTAGCGGCGATTCAAAAAGCCTATGGCGAGTGGGGCGGCGCGCAGTGTGGCTATTGCACTCCCGGATTCATGATGACGGTGAAGGCGCTGATGGAGCGCAATCCCGAGCCTACCGATGAAGAGATCCGCCACGCGCTGAGCGGCAACCTCTGCCGATGCACCGGCTACAGCCAGATGTACCAGGCGATCAAGTCCGCGATCGAAGCCGAGCAGAAGGGAATGGCGGCGGGAAGATGATTTCTGTGTGCCTCAGTGTCTCAGTGGTGAAAAGATTCGCATGAGCGACTTCTCCGTAATCGGCAAGCCCATCTCCCTGATCGATGCCCCCAGCAAGACAACGGGCCAGGGCAAGTATGCCGACGATCTCTACATGCCGGGAATGTTGATCGGCAAGATCCTGCATTCGCCTTATCCGCACGCGCTGATCAAAAGCATCGACGCCTCTAAAGCAGAGGCGCTCGAGGGAGTGGTTGCTGTGGTGGTGGGCTCTGATGCGCCGAACAAGTACGGCATCCTTCCGGTGGGACATGACGAGACGGCGCTGGCGGTGGAAAAAGTCCGCTACGTGGGAGACAACGTTGCCTGCGTGGTTGCGGTGAGCGAGAGCATCGCGGAGCAGGCGCTTGAGTTGATCGACGTGGAATATGAGCTGCTGCCGGCCTACTTCGATCCTGAAGACGCGATGAAGGCGGAGAGTGATCTCATCCATGATCATCGGCCCAACAATATTGAGAAGGATTATCACCATGTGTTTGGCGATCCCGAGCGCGGATTCGCAGAAGCGGATGCATTCGTTGAGGGGCGCTTTATCGCCAATGAGGTGACGCATGCAGCGATGGAGCCGCATGCAACGCTGGCATATTTTGAATTTGATCCGCAGACCGGGAATGAAGGTCGGCTGATCGTGCAGTCGTCCACGCAGGTGCCGTATTACCTGCAGCATAAGCTTTCCATCGTGCTGGATATGCCGATGCAGCAGATCCGCGTGATCAAGCCGCTGGTAGGGGGCGGATTCGGCGGCAAGAGCGAGATTATTCCCCTGGAGATCATTGCTGCGGTTGCGGCGCGCAAGGCGAAAGCTCCGGTAAAGATCACATATTCGCGCGAAGAAGTGTTCTGGGCGCATCGTGGGCGTCCGCGAACGATCATTGACCTGAAGACGGGCATCAAAAAAGATGGCGCCATAACGGCAGTGGCCGCAAAAGTCATTCAGGATGGCGGAGCGTACTGCTCTTATGGAGTTGTCACCATCCTCTATTCCGGCGCTCTGCTGGGCGCGCTGTATGACATTCCCAACATTAAGTATGACGGCTTCCGCGTTCTCACCAACAAGCCTGCCTGCGGCGCCATGCGCGGACACGGCACGGTGAATGTGCGCTTCGCCTTTGAATCCCAACTGGATGAGTTGGCGACAAAGATCGGTATGGACCCAGCAGATGTGCGTCGCAGGAATCTGCTGCAGCCTCCCGCGGTCACCGTCAACGGCCTGCGCGTGCAGAGTTACGGATTGCCGGAGTGCATTGAAAAGGTCTGGTCTGCCTCTCAATGGACTCAGCGCAAGGGCAAGCTGAACGCAGGGAACACTGGGCCGATGAAGCGCGGGCTGGGCATGGCGTGCAGCCATTATGTGAGCGGTGCGGCGAATTCGATCATCCGGTCAGACATGCCGCACTCCACGGTGAACATCAAGATCGATCGCGATGGCGGAGTGATCATTTATACCGGGGCGAGCGATATCGGCCAGGGCTCGGACACGATGGTGGCGCAGATCGCCGCGGAGGTGCTGGGCTGCAAGATTCGCCGGGTGAAAGTGATTGCCGCTGACACAGACCTGACGCCGATCGATATTGGCTCGTATTCCAGTCGCGTGACATTCATGAATGGCAATGCGACACTGCGCGCCGCTCAGGAAATAAAGAACAAGATCGCTTCTGCCGCCGCCAGGAAGATGAATTGCGCAGTGGAAGAAGTGAACATGCGCGATGACATGGTCTGGAGGACCGGCAAAAAGCCGAGTTCGAACGGCGCTCACGCTGAAGACATTCTCGAACTGGTGGATGCACCGCGGGCCCTGTCGCCCGAGACGGGTGAATCGCCGCTGGGAACCGTGCGCGAAGTTTCAGGGCGGGTTGAAGGGCAGATCCTGCGTGGCTCGCTGCAGCAAAAGCGCAAAGATGAAGGCCCCAAGGATCGGATGAGTTTTGAAGAAGCGGTGGTCACTGCCATTGAAGTGAACGGCGCGTTGAGCGGCACGGGTTCGTACGCGCCTCCAACGGATGCGCGCGGCGGCAAACATAAAGGTGGAGGTGTAGGGCCGTCTCCCGCGTACTCATATGCCGCGCAGGTGGCGGAGGTGGAAGTAGACGAAGAGACCGGCCATGTATCCGTAATAAAGATGTGGGCGGCGCATGATTGCGGACGCGCGTTGAATCCGGTGAGCGTGGAAGGCCAAGTGATCGGCTCCGTATGGATGGGGCTGGGCCAGGCGTTGCAGGAAGAATTTGTTTGGAAAGACGGCCTTCTGATGAATGCAGGCATGCTGGAATATAAGTCGCCTTCCAGCGTTGAATCGCCGGAGATCGAATGCTTTATTGTCGAGAGCGTCGATCCGGAAGGCCCGTTCGGCGCTAAAGAAGCGAGCGAAGGATCTCTGGCCGCAGCGATCCCGGCGGTCGCCAACGCCATTTACGATGCCGTCGGCGTGCGCCTGCGTGAATGTCCGTTTACGCCGGAGCGAGTGCTCTCAGCGATTCGCGCAAAGAATGGCGAGAAGAAGATCAGCATGACCGGTGGCGTGGATCCCACCAATCCGCACAAGCTGCGCGAGCACGGCGGGGCAGTGGTTTACAAAGGCAAAGGGCCGAAGCGGCATGAGCAGGATCCCTCAAGAAAAGCGGCGGTGGTGCCGGGAGTTACCGGAGACTAATGCTTCCATCCTTCCAACTACTCCGCCCGCGCACCATCGAAGATGCTGTCTCGCTGCTGGCGAAACACTCGCCGGAGGTGCAGATCGTTGCAGGCGGCACGGACCTGCTGCCATCGATGAAACAACGACTTTTCTCGCCGGCTTATCTGATGGACATTCGCGGCATCGAGGGACTTCAACGCGTGCGCGTCGTCCCCGGGTACGGGGTGGAGATCGGGGCGCTCACATCGCTGAGCACGATTGAAGACTCAAGCTATATCGCGACAAACTACCAAGTGTTGCGCGAGGCGGTGCTGGCGGTCGCATCGCCCATTCTGCGGAATATGGGAACGATCGGCGGGAACATCTGCCTTGACACGCGATGCCTGTGGTACAACCAGTCACTGCAATGGCGTAAGGGATGCGGCTTCTGCATCAAGAAGGATGGCGACCTTTGTCATGTGGCGCCCGGCGGAAAGATCTGTTGGGCGGTCTGGTCCTCTGATACACCTGCCGCGCTGCTCTGCTTGAACGCGGAGATCGAGGTGGCTGACGCCCAGGGCTTCCGACGCATACCATTGGCGGATTTTTACACCAACATCGGCGATGCGCGCATGAAGCTTGGAAAGAATGAATTGCTCACGCGAGTCTTTCTGCCGGAAAGCATGTCCGGCTATAGCGGCTCCTACAAAAAGTTGCGCATGCGGGACTCGATCGATTATCCCCTTGCGGGAGTGGCAGTTGCCATCAAGAAAAAAGGTAAGCAGGTGCAGGACGCGCGCGTGGCGATCACCGGCGTGAATCCCGCGCCGTGGTTGATCACCGGCGCCGATCACGCGCTGATCGGCAGGGAAGTGAGCGAGCATGATGCGATGGTGGTGGGTGAGCTTGCGGCTCGGACGGCAAAACCACTCACGACTTCGCTGCTGACGCCTGAATATCGTCGCGAGATCATCCGGGTGTACACCAAGCGCGCGGTGCTGCAGGCCTTTCAAGCGAACTAACCAGGAAGACACAAAGGCACGGAGAAAAACTTGAGAGAAAGAATCCTCATCGTGTTGTTATTGGCATTCAGTAGTTGCGCGTTCGCCCAATCGTCCACCGACCAAGCCCGCTCGGCCGCTATACGCTTCGGGCAGGCTTGGGCGAAGAATGACGTTGGCACTCTTAAACAGCTTCTCGCCGCCGATTACATGCATACCGACACCGACGGGAAGGTGCTGAACAAGCAGCAGTGGCTCGCCTATGTGCAGGACCGCATCGCCAAGAAGATCACCAACAAGATGAAATTTGCGGATGTTAAGTCAAAAGAACTTGCACCTGGCGTAGTTGCCGTGACGGGCGAGAATATCGTCTCTGGCGGTTTAGCGAATGAGAAGGTAAACGCGGGTAAGCTTTTCCACATTCGATTTACCCAAATCTGGACCCGCCGCAGTGGCGAGTGGAAGCGGACCTATTTCCAAGGGACACCGATCCTGTGATGCAGATCACCGATTGCCACATCCACATCCAGCCGGTAGAGATGTTCAAGCCCGCGGCGCTTGAGGTGATGAAGCGCGCTCGTGGCGCATATGAAGACATTTTGGAGTATTGCCGCTCGCCGAAGGCGCTGCTCGGCTATCTGGATTCGGTCGGCGTGGAGCGCGCGGTGCTTATTAATTATGTGGCGCCGGAGGTCATGGGCTTCACCGCGGAGGTCAACCAATGGGTGGTGGATTACTGCAAAGCCAGTCCGAAGCGGCTTATCCCGTGCGGCAGCGTGCATCCGCGGCACAGCTCGAACGTGCAGGCGGACATGGATGAGATTGCGCGCATCGGCATCAAGCTGGTAAAGATCCATCCGCCGCATCAGTTGCTTTATCCCAATGATTACCTGAATGGGGTGAAAGAACTGGCGACGATTTACCGTTCAGCCGAGCAGCAGGGCATTCCTGTCATGATCCATACAGGGACGTCGATCTTCCCGGGAGCACGCAACAAATATGGCGACCCGATCTATGTGGACGATGTCGCCGTCGATTTTCCCAAGCTGAGGATCCTGCTCGCGCACGGCGGAAGGCCGCTGTGGATGGATTCGGCATTCTTTCTGCTGCGTCGGCACAAGAATGTTTATCTCGATATCAGCGGCATCCCGCCTAAGAACTTGCTGACGTATTTTCCTCGTCTAGACGAGATCGCAGACAAGACCTTGTTCGGCACGGATTTTCCCAGCCCGGGAATCCCTGATATCAAGCGGAACCTGGATGGTTTCCGGGCACTTAACCTGCCCGAAGAGACAAAAGAAAAAATCCTGAGTAGCAATGCGCTCGCAATATGGCCGAATTGACTCGAACTTGTGTTTTTATCCTGATAACCCTCGTCGGCGGCGCTCAAGCGCAGGACGCGCTGCTGAAAACTGCTTTTCAAGACAAGACACTAGTCCTTCGCGGATTCCCTGAGTACCGCTCCATCAAGTTCGACAAATCCGGCACACCGCACAAAAGCTACAAACCATGGTCATGGACTTTGTCCGGCTTTGAGATCAAGAAAGTCACGATGGATAGGCAACGTCTTCGTCTGGAAGGCGACGGGGTTGGATTTGTCTACGATGCAGCGCAAAAGAGATTGGTAATTGTGAATCTTAAAATTCACCGGACAGTCACCGTTGAAGATTTGCCAAGTCCATTTCCTGATGAGAAAAGCGTAGATGATCTTAAGTACAAGATCTTTTACCGCAACAGTTTGGAATTAGCAGCTGATAGTCCTCCCCGCAGAAAAGCTGGCATGGGCTTATACGCATAGTGAATTCCCAGTAAAGACAAAGGCTGGAGCGGAGGTCACGGCAACTCTTTGGTCGGTGTATGTCCTGAAGTCGGGGGCCTGGAAGATTGTGCTCCTTGACTGGAGCATTCGCGTTCAGAAACTACCTAGCACCAAGTAGCTACTTCTGGTAAGCCTGACGATCAGAACGAGTTTGAAAGGGAGGTCATCAAATGGTCGATCACGACAAACACGAGCACGCTTCAAAGACCCACGGCCATTCCGGCCAAGGTCATCCTCATGCAGATAGTTCGCACGGCCACACCCATGGTTACGTTGACGCATCCATAGCCAGCTCTGAGCGTGGCATCTGGGCGATCAAATGGTCTTTTGTAGGTCTGTTCGCCACGGCCGTTTTACAGATTATTGTTTTTTATTTTTCGAGAAGCGTGGGACTTCTGGCTGACACAATCCATAACTTCGGTGATGCTGCCACAGCAATCCCTTTGGGCATTGCATTTCTATTCTCGCGTCTGAAGCCAACCAAGCGCTTTCCATTCGGATACGGGCGGGTGGAAGATCTGGCGGGAATCGCAGTCGTGCTTACTATTCTGATCAGCGCTGTCATTGCGGGCTACGAGGCAGTCCAGCGCATCCTTCATCCGCAGCCAGTCGGATATCTGTGGGCGGTCGTCGTAGCTTTCATTATTGGTTTCTTAGGAAACGAGGTAGTCGCAGTTTTCCGCATCAAGGTCGGCAAGGAGATTGGTAGCGCGGCGTTGGTCGCCGACGGCTACCATGCTCGCACAGACGGTTGGACTAGCTTGGCAGTGTTAGTTGGGGCGATTGGGGTGTGGCTGGGGTACCCGATAGCCGACCCGATTGTCGGAATTGGGATAACGATTGCCATCTTATTCATAGTTTGGGACTCGGTTAAAACGGTCTTGACGCGTGCATTGGACGGAGTTGAACCCAACGTGGTCGATGACATTGCTGAGACGGCTCGTCACATTTCCGGCGTGGAAGAAGTGACTGAGGTACGCGCACGTTGGATCGGCCACCGCATGCACGCCGAGATCAACATTACAGTGATACCGCGTTTGACCGTGGTAGAAGCCCATTCGATAGCGTCCCATCTGCACCATGAACTGACTCACAAATTTCAATTCCTCGACCGTGCGGTGGTTCACGTCGATCCGGTTGGAGAATCTGGAGAAGACCATCACTTAGAAGAAAGCGGCAACCATTCTCATGATCACGGCGTTGATGATGCAGCCGGCCCGCCGCATGGAAGAAAGTGATAACACGATGCTAATTCAACCGATTGATTATGCCTTGGTAGTTTGGTTCAGCCTGGCAGCCCTGTCTACTGCATATGTCGCCTGGGATCAGTTCCGCAACAATCCAGAGCCAACGGTGATGAAATGGGGCTTCATCCTGGTGACGCTCTACATGGGACCACTTGCATTGTTGGTTTATGTGCTTGCGGACAAGGAGCCCCATCCCGGCACCCACGAAGAGTTTGTTCGGCCCCTTTGGAAGCAGGGGATTGGCAGCACGATCCACTGTGTCGCTGGCGATGCAACCGGCATCATCGTTGCAGCGGTTATTACCGCTATGTTGGGCCTTCCGATGGGCATCGATCTCCTGGTTGAATATGCAACGGGATTCGGATTCGGCTTGTTCATCTTTCAATCTCTGTTCATGAAGGAAATGATGGGTGGGACCTATTGGCAAAATGTTCGGCGCAGCTTTTTACCAGAGTTCATCAGCATGAACATGATGATGGCCGGCATGGGGCCGGTGATGAGTTTTCTGATGATGGGGCGCGATATGCGGGCCATGGATCCCCGAGAGCTGTTGTTTTGGGGTGTGATGTCGGTAGGTGTAATCGCTGGTTTCGCACTCGCGTATCCAGTGAATGTTTGGATGGTGGCTCAAAACCTCAAGCATGGCTTAATGACCGAACGGAAACCTGGAAGCTCCTTTGAACTCAAGACTTCAGGGAAATCCACAAAGAAGGAACAAAGCGGTTCTGGCCATGCGATGGAGATGCCTTCGCATAAAAAAATGGAGATACCTTCTCCCAAACAACAAGATAAAAAAACCTCCATGAAAAACGGGGTCACCCCGACACAGTTAGCTGCCGTTGCGGGCGTCTCGCTTCTGCTGCTCATACTAGGACTAGTTGCTCCTGCAAACTGGGTGAATTATCGGTTGAGCGCACGAGAAGTGGGCGGACTGATCATGCCGATCGGTATGGTCATGCCCCGAGATACACCCGCTGAAAAAATGCAGGAGATGGCTGCGGTCCATCCTCGCCTGGTGAGTCGCACTTTCGGCATCGAGGAACATGGTGATCAACAATTAAATCCACGCATCGACAACGGAGTGAAAGTGTTTGACCTGGAGGTGTCAGTCATCCGCTGGCATATTCTGCCGAACAAAACAGTAGATGCCTTTGCTTACAACGGACAAGTCCCAGGCCCGCGGATACGCGTGAAACAGGGAGATCATGTTCGGATCGTGGTGCATAGCAAGCTTCCGGAGACGACGACAATACATTGGCATGGGCTCATTCTGGATAATGCAATGGATGGCCCCGCAATGATCACCCAGGAACCGATTCCTGTCGGTGGCACATTCACGTACGAGTTCACCGCTGAACAGTCAGGAACATTTTTTTACCACAGCCATGACCACCCTGACAGGCAGCAGGGGCTTGGGCTTTACGGTGCCCTCATCATAGACCCACGAGATCCAGGTAACGACGAGCCGAGAGCCGATCTCGAGTACACCATTCAGCTACAAGAATGGCTTTTACGCGAAGGCCTTACTTATCCCGCAATGATAATGGAAGGAGCGCTCCCCAACTTCTTCACGATCAACGGGCGCGCCTATCCTTCACCCGACGTGATTCACATGCGAGTCGGACAGAAGCTAAAAGTTAGATTTATCGGAACAAGCAACAATTTCATCCATCCGATGCATATTCACGGCGGCCCTTTCACAGTGGTTGCGCGTGACGGAGTTACTCTTGCAGCCTCTGCAAGATACGAAGCTGACACCGTGAATGTCGGGCCAGGGCAGCGTTACGACGTGATTTGGCCTGCGCGACGACCGGGAAAGTGGCTTATTCATTGCCACATACCTCATCACACCGAGAACGACAATGTTGAAGAAAAAGGTGGCGGTGGTCTGATGATGATTCTGGACGTATCCGGCAAATAAAGAGAACGCAGGTCTGAAGTGCTGTCGCAGGACTCTGTGCAATTTGAAACAGCTATTCGGTTTCTGAATTGATAAGCGCTGGGAGAGTATTCTTGATCCCTATGTTCCGAGTGGAAAAGGTATCTACTCAAAGAGAAATCGCAGAATGCCAATACGAATTTAACAGCAGAGCTGGATGCCCAGACCTCAACGCTCCCAAGGTTTGGAAGATTGGTGGAGCAGTAAAACCTCCGCAACCGATCCATACTCCCAATCCCAAATACACAGAACTAGCGAAGAAATCAGAGCTCCAGGGAACAGTAGTCCTTTATGTGGTACTGAACACCGAGGGTATTTCGACGAAATTGGCGATTGCACGTCCATTAGGATTGGGGCTTGACGATGAAGCTTGTAAAGCAGTAAGTGGCTGGAAGTTCAAACCTGCGACTAAAGATGGGGTCGCCGTCGCATCGCAGATCAATGTTGAAGTCAATTTTTCACTATATTGAAATGAATGCATTCAGGGCGCCGCTAATTGGTAAATCCCCTCCGCATCATTTATAAAGATAGGTTGCGCGCATAGCGTTTCTGCCCAATCGTGCGCCTTACAAGAGCCTTCTTCAGAGGAATGAAAATGTCTACTACCACCACCGGCGCGCCACCGACCAAGGGCCTGGAGGGCGTTGTTGCAGCGGTCTCCAAAGTCTGTTTTATTGATGGCGACAAAGGCATCCTTGCATATCGTGGCATTGATATCCATGAGCTAGCGGCCAAGTCAACGTTTGAGGAAGTCTGCTACCTGCTTTGGTTCGGCAAGCTTCCCACAGAATCTGAACTGAATGACCTGAAGCAGAAGCTGGCTGCCGAGCGCAAGCTGGATCCCAAGATCATTGAGTTGCTGCGCAGCTTCCCCAAGCAGGCGACCCCGATGCAGGTGCTGCGCACGGCTGTCTCAGGGCTGGCGATGTATGACCCAGAACCGGAAGCGGTGGATCACGATGCGAATGTCCGCAAGTCCATCCGGCTGACCTCGCAGATCGCGATGATCGTCGCCGACTACGACCGCATCCGCAAGGGCAAGAACGTGGTTGAGGCGGATCGATCACTGAGCCATGCCGGCAACTTCATCTGGCAGATCACGGGTGAAAAGCCGAGTGAGACCGCGACCAAGGCACTCGATGTGGCACTGATTCTCCATGCTGACCATGAGTTAAACGCTTCTACATTCGCGGCTCGCGTCACCGCAGCCACTCTCAGCGATATGCACTCCGCTATCACCAGTGCGATCGGAGCTCTCAAAGGCCCTCTGCATGGGGGCGCCAATGAAGCGGTA
Organism: Terriglobales bacterium; assembly: GCA_038254775.1. Classification (GTDB taxonomy): domain Bacteria; phylum Acidobacteriota; class Terriglobia; order Terriglobales; family Acidobacteriaceae; genus JBBSFV01. Next base: position 30,845 of record JBBSFV010000020.1, read on the forward strand.
ATGAAAATGCTGTTCGCCATCGACAAGGCGGGCGAAGACCCGGTTGAATATGTGAAGGCGCAGATAGCGCAGAAGAAAAAGATCATGGGATTCGGCCATCGCGTGTATACCACGGAGGACCCACGCGCCACGCACCTGCGCCGCATGTCACAGGACCTGGGGGTGAAGGACAAGAAACCCAAGTGGTATGACATGTCAGAGAAGATCGAGAAGTACATCAATGCGGAAAAGAAGCTGAACGCGAACGTGGATTTCTATTCCGCTTCGGTCTACACCACATTGGGAATTGATATTGACCTATTCACTCCAATCTTTGCCATGAGCCGCATCAGTGGTTGGGCCGCGCACGTGATCGAGCAATTGGACGACAATCGGCTGATCCGTCCGCGCGCAGATTATCAAGGCCCGGCTTGGCCGGCGCCCTATCTGGCATTGGAAGAGCGGACTTAACCTCAACCAGAGCAGAGTGCCGGGATCCCAAGTGGGTGGGCGGCCTTAGCCGCTTCAGAGTATGCCCAGGTCCAACCACTGTCCATGCCGTAGGACCGGCCAAAACTTACCTTAGTCACATAGGCTCTGCAATTTAGACGGCACCAGCCATGTTAAAATTCCCTCACCCAAAAAACAGGTGAGACGTGTTTCGTAGGATGAAAAGGCTGGGGTGCAATTGCCTCGCTGGGGCCTTTTTCTGCTTTTATTATCGAGCCCCAGGATCGTACTGATTCAAGGAGTGTGGATGTATCCCGTAGGTATCCCTAAAAAGCTGGACGGCGGTCCCGAGAATGCGATTGTTCCTCACATTGGGGGAATGAACGGATACGGAGTGTCACCAGCCATGTTCGCTGAGTCGCACTCCCCGTTGCTGGGCTATTGGCGGGTGCTGATGAAGCGCCGCCTGGTGGTGATCGTCTCCGCCATCTCGATGTTGGTGTTGAGCCTGATCGTGACCCTGCGGATGACGCCGCTTTATGAGGCGACCGCGCGCATTGCTATCAATCGCGAAGGCAGTGACGTTCTGCGCTTGAATGAGGGAGACACTTCCGGCAGCGGAGAAGACTGGGATTACACCGTAGCCCTTGAGACACAGGCCCGCATCCTGCGCAGTGATGCGCTGGCACTTCAGGTGATCCGAACCCTTCATCTGGATCAGAACCCGGACTTTGCGGGAAAAAATGAAGCAGCGAAAGCCAGGGCCGCGGTGGCGGCCAATAACCCCGAGGAAGTCGCCGCACTTGAGCGTGACCTGGTTTCCAGCTTCAACAGTTCGTTGCGAGTGTCGATCGTTCCGCGCACCCGCGTGGTGGAGCTGACTTACTTGCACCCCAATCCCAAACTCGCCGCGGCGATCGTGAACACGCTTTCTTCGGTCTATATCGAGCAGAGCTTTAAAACCAGATACGAATCAGCCATGCAGGCTTCGGAGTGGCTTTCCAAACAACTGGCTGATCTGCAGCGAAAGGTAGAAAAGTCCCAGGAAGACCTGGTGGCCTATCAGAAGGCGAATGAGATCACTGGCCTGGACGATAAGCAGAACATCACCATGACCAAGCTGGACGAGCTTAATAAGGAGCTGACTTCTGCTGAAGGCGATCGTATTCAAAAGGAAGCGCGTTACCGGCAGGTAAAGTCCGGCAATCCTGACTTGATCTCGTCTCCTTTGGAGCAGGGCCTTTTTGAGAAGCTGCGCAGCCAGGAAGCAGATCTCATGCGGCAGAGCGCTGAACTCAAAGTGCAGTACGGGCCCAACCATCCGAAGGCGATGGAGAATGAGAATCAGCTGAAGGCGGTGCGCACCGCCATCGCCGCAGAGGTTTTCCGGATCGGCAAGCGACTAGAGAACGACTACAACACATCTTTACAGCGCGAGAAGATGCTGCACGCTTCACTGGATTCGCAAAAGTCTGAAGCCAACAAGCTCGGTGAGCGCGCCATCCAGTACAACCTGCTGAAACGGGATTCGGAATCCAACCGGCAACTGTATGACACCCTGCAGTCCCGGTTGAAGGAAGCCGCCATTCGTGCGGGTATCCGCTCCACCAACATCCAGATCGTGGATGCTGCCAGGGTGCCGGAGGTGCCTGCAAAGCCGAACAAACCCAGGAACGTGGCAATCGGCTTCTTCTTTGGCCTGATGGCGGGGATCGCAATCGCGTTCTCGCTGGAGGCGATCGATAATACCGTGAACACGCCTGAACAAGCGGAGATGGTCTCCGGACTGCCGCAGCTGGGCATGGTGCCGCTAAACGGCATAGCATCTCGCGGCAAGCAGAAGTTGCTGGGAGCCGCGCCGATGGTGGCAGAATCGGCTGCGTTGATCTCCCATCAGCGGCCCCGTTCTGAGGCGGCGGAAGCGTACCGTGCGGTGCGTACCTCTATCCTGCTTTCCGCTCTTGGTGAACCACCCAGGGCGATCATGGTTACCAGCTCGATGCCGCAAGAAGGGAAGACCACCACCAGCATCAATACCGCGCTGGTGCTCGCCCAAAAAGGCGGCAAGGTCTTATTGGTAGATGCGGACATGCGCCGCCCGAGCGTGCAGAAATCCTTGAACCTGCGCACTCGCCATGGGTTGAGCTCCATCCTGAGCGGCGCCAGCACTTTTGAGCAGGCGGTGGTGGTGAGCGCGCAATTATCCAACCTGCATGTTCTGACCGCCGGACCGCATCCGCCGCAGCCTTCAGAATTGCTTGGTTCTGACGTGATGAAACGCTTCCTGGCGAGCTGGCGCGAGACCTATGACCACATCGTTATCGATACGCCACCGGTACTTTCAGTAACGGATGCCGTGCTTCTTTCCGCCAGTGTGGATGGAGTGCTGCTGGTTTGCCGGTCCGCCCATACAACAAAACAGGCGCTCCGCCGTAGCCGGGAGATGCTGGGTCGCGTGAATGCACGGGTCCTGGGTGTGTTGCTCAATGCGGTTGATGTCCATGGGAAGGGTGGCTACTACAACTACGGTTACTACGGATACGGCGCCAAGTATGGCAGCTACTACAGCAGCGAAGAGACAGAGAGTAGCGCCGTCAGCTCAAGTGTCGAATAGTCACCGCTTTGTTCAGATTGCCCTGCCGAGCAACGGACATCGTATCGGTTTTGCGGCGGTCATAATTGCGGCAGCACTCTGGTATGGGGTGGCGGCACATCGGATTTATTCCGCTGACCGCCAATGGGCTTCGGGAACACCATCAGGTATCAGCAGGGCGATCGAATTGCAACCCGGTAACGCCGAGTATTGGGACGCCCGGGCACGCCTCGATTTCGTGACGATGGAAAGCGTTAGCGGTAGCTCACAGTCACTCAGCGATGTGACTACGGCGACCCGGCTGGCTCCATTCGTCTCTCGCTACTGGCTTGATCTCGCCCTTATCAGCCTCATCCATGGCGATCAGGCGGGACAGCGTAAAGCGATTGAACGGGCGATCGCCGTAGATCCCACCAGCCCTGACGTAGCCTGGGCAGCAGGAAACTTCTACCTCATCAACAATGACATTGAAAAAGCCTTGGAGCAATTCCATGTCTTTGTGCAACATGGCCGACCTCAGCAGCAGAAGGCCGCCCTGGATCTTTGTTGGAAGGCGACTGGCGACGTGGACCGGATTCTGCAAAAAGTTGTTGGTAATCAGGGTGATGCCCATATCGCCTTGCTGTTAACGGTGGTAGAGGCCGGCAATGCCGATGCGGCGCTGCGAGTTTGGCGCTCCATCCAAAAGGGAAATTACGTGTTTCAGACAGAACAGGTATATGGCTTAGTGGACCTGCTGCTGAAACGGCAAGACATGGCGGTCGCATCCGAGGTTTGGCAACAGGCTACCGGGCGGCGGCACGACCCTGGTAATCTGATCGAGAATGCAGGGTTTGAAGAGGAACTGCTGAATGCGGGGTTTGATTGGCGATTTACCTCGGACGAAACTCGCCGCGCTCAGGTGTCATCCAGCGAATCACATAGCGGCAGCCGCTCCATACTTATCAGTTTCTCCGGCGCCGCCGCGGACGGTGGGATCACGCAACTTGTTCCCGCCTCTCCATCCACGAGATATGTTTTAACTTTGTTCGTCAAATCACGGGACATCGAGTCAAAGAGTCTGCCATTCATCGCCGTAGTCGACCCGGACAAGGGCCAATTGCTTGCCAATGCGGAGCCAGTGGCGAGCATGACCGGTTGGAATGAGATCAGGCTGCCTTTCACGACCGGTCCATCCACCCGCTTGGTCGCGATGAAAGTGCTTCGCAATGCTGAGAAGCTGCCGATCCGCGGAGAACTCTACCTGGATGATGTCGTCTTGAATCGAGTGGGAGCGGCGACGCAATGACCACAGAGATCTATGGGGTCTCCGGACGGCGTTGGGGTCCGGCAATCGATACGGCTCTGTTCTGGGGATGGAGCGGATTGTTGATGTTTGGGCCGCTCGCATTCGGAGCTGTTCAATCATGGTCGTTTTTTGTTTACCAGTTGGGCGCGATAACGCTGCTGGGCTTGTGGGCGGTTCGGCAATCACTCAGCGGCAACATCCATGTCAGTTCCAGTCCTCTATTTCTTCCCGCCGCTCTTTTTGGCGTTTTGGTGCTGCTTCAACTCTCAGCGGGGCTCAGTGCATACAGGTACATGACCCATGCCGCTGCCCTGGAATATGGGTTGTACGCGATCATGATGTTTCTGGCGACCCAAATCCTGCGGTTGCCGGAGAGACGGATGTTATTGATGCAGATCCTTGTGTTTTTTGCTGCCGCGATCTCTGCATTCGCCCTGGTCTACGCGGTTGCCGGTAACGGAAAGCTCTACTGGTTTTATCCGGTATCAGAAGGATCCAAGATGTTCGGTCCCTATGTGAACCGGAACCACTTCGCGGGATTGATGGAGATGCTTCTGCCGATGGCTTTGGTGCTTTCCTTCAGCAAGAGGGTTCATCCAGTCACCAGGGCGACATATCTTCTCTGCGTTTTCCTGATCGCAGCGGCGGTCACCATGTCAAAGTCTCGAGCGGGAGTGTTGATCGTAGGCATGGAATTGCTGGTAATCGTCTTGATGGTTTTGCCGAAAGGCACTAAGAATTCGCGTTTAGCGCTGAGATCGCTGGCTGTTCTGGGCGTGATCGTGTTCGTTGCCGCAGGCGTCGCTTCAAACTTTATGGCGAAGTTCCATAGCGACGACCTGATTCGCATCGGCACCACTATGGATTCTCTGAAGATGTTCAAGGCCCACCCTTTCGCGGGATGGGGACTAGGAACATTTCCTTATGTTTATCCCCAATACCGTTCTTACTTCAGCTGGTACTTCATCAACCATGCCCATAACGATTACGCTGAATTACTTGTAGAAACCGGGGCGGCAGGCATCGCCCTGATGCTATGGTTTTTAAGCGTAGTGTTCACTCAGGGATGGAGCCGGTGCTCTGGCTGGCGTTCGCAGGAGGAACCTGCATTCCAGCTCGCAGGATTACTTGGGATCGCAGGCCTGCTGGTGCACAGCCTGGTGGATTACAATCTCCACATTCCGGCAAATGCAGTGTTTCTTTTCGCCCTCTGCGCGGTTGTGGCGATGTATCCTTCCGGCGCGAGTCAGCGTAGGTCCAAAAGCGCACATCGCCGTGAACGGATGCAGGTTGTGAGTATCGGCGACTAGGAGACTTCGGCAGAAAAGAAAAGCCAGGGCCTTGGGGTCTGCTGCTGCTGAAAGACTCAAACTCCACTTCGTAATTCCATCCACATCGGTCAGCCAAAGGAAATACTTGGCAAAAGGACTTAAGTTTTGCCCAGCATGACTAAAGTTGCTTGATTTTTAAACGCACCGTCTGAATATTAGACACCGTACCGAGTCGTGCGCCCGTAAGTCCTTTGTTGTTAACGCCATCTCGTGGTATTCCGCCTGCATCCATTCAAAGGTATGCAGCTACTGGGGACCATTCTGATCACGTTGTTAAGCACGGCTGGTTTGGCGAGTGATTTGAACTCTCAGACCGGGCAGGGCAGCCGAACGGCGGTGACGTTACAGATCAATGCCACCATCGTCGCACATACGGGAATCTCGTACACGCTCCCCACAGACCAAACAGATCAGGTGAATTTTCGGGTCAGGCAGTCCAGTTCCAGCTTCTCGATTCCAGATCCGCATATCGTGAAGACAGAAGCAACGAAAGAATTAAATGATTGCTCTCAATGGAAATCAGCGGGACGATGCCGGCTTGTGACCACCACCGTGACTCCTAGCGACCAGTAGCGGCTGGTGACTGGGTCTCGCCCGGTAAGAGATGGTTCAAAAGGTCAGGATTCGAGATGACGATCACCACGTTCTCGATCTGTTTTGGTTCGAATGGCAGATGAAGCTTTCCCTGGGGCAGCTGCACGCCTTCAGGCACCACGTCCGCATTCGGCAGGACACGTAATATCAGATCGCCGGCAGGAAGATTGCGGAGGATGAAGGTGCCATCGGCACCGGTCTTTACCACGGTGTGATCGGCGGTCAGCATTACTCCCGCAAGCGGGCGGGTCGGCGATCGGGGGTCATCCGCTTTTTCACGGAAAAGGACTTTGCCGGAAATGGTACGCATTGCACGCAACGGCAACTCTACCTTTGACGCGGAGGCGGGAGCCAGATCGATCACCGTCGGTCCGCCGGAGATGAAATATCCCGCTGGAAGCGATTCTGGATCGACTGCCACTTCGTAGTGCCCGGGTTCGAGGCCCGCTATATCGAATTCGCCGCCAGCATCGGTTGTCGCGGTGTGAGGCGCCTCTCCAACCCTGGTCAGGGTCAAACGAACGTCGCCGATACGAGGTGCGTCCGGCTGACGCTCGCCATCCATTAGGTAATCGTTGTAGACGACGCCGAGCACTCGGGCGAAATCGACGACTCCGAAGTCCACTTCCGCAACTTTTTCTGCACCGGTGAGATCAGCCACGGCATCCGAAGGCCCGGTGAACCGAACCGCCGTGCGGAATTGCTCGATGGGCAGCTTCACGTGATAAAGGCGCGGTGAGATACCGTGAAACTCGAATTCGCCGCGAGCGTTGGTGGTGGTGCTTGAGCCATCGCTCAAGTAGAGCATGATCCCAGCCAGCCCCTGATCGCCCTGATGGTACGCCCCATCGCCAGTGCGATCCACGAATACCCTGCCACGGATGGTGCGCCGCTCAAACTTAGAAGAGAGCCACTGTACAGGATTAGAGTTCAAACTCTTCTGTACTCCGAAGGTCAGGATGCTGGTGCGCTGGACCCGCGCATTGGCGGATGCATATTGGTTGGAAAGGGAAGAGCTGAGCCAAACATCCGGCTTGAGGGAATACGCGGCATGATAACCGAACTGAACGTTGTGATTGCCCTGGCCGGAGAGGTTTTGCAGGCCGAAGCTGGCTTGCGGAGCTGCGCTCCAACGTCCATGGGTGAATTCCGCGCCTCCGGAGAACTGGAACGATGAGGGCTGCACCGCGTCGATCGCATCACGGATCTGCGGTGGCAGCAGATTTGAGTTCAGGAACGCGGCCGGATCCCTGGCAAAAAGTTGTTGCAATTGAGGATCCAACAATGCCAATTGTTGCTGAATCCGAACGATCAGCGGAAAATTCGTTCGCGAATAACTCATGCCACCCGTCAGTTGGATTCCCTGGCCAAAACTGTAGCGAACGCCATCAAAAAAAGAGACATCCTTGTGGCTTGCCATATCCTTCAAAGTGGCGCTCGATTGGACCATGGAAAACTGGAAAGAGTTGCTGAGCGATCCGAACTGCGAAGTCAACCCTGCATTCATGTGGCGCAGATGTAAAACCATCTGTGGATTCGCTTGCCCGCCGCTCGAATAAGAGCCGCTGAATACCTGGCTGCGGGAGAATGCGTATTGCCCGGATACAGCAAGGTTGTTCGACCCACCGATCCTCAAATCCTGCGATCTGTCGAAGATCGCGAATTGGCGTTGGTAGGAGGCTGAAAGGGAAAGATCGCGAGAGAAGTGGTATGAGCCCCCCAACGCCAGGTTCTCGCCAGCGGTGGCGCCGGCGCGCAGAAGTTGGAAGGGGAAGCGTGAATCCATGCGGCTGAATGCGCCGAACAGGTCGTAGCGATCTCCGCGATAACCGGCCTCAGATGTAATGCGCAGGCCGTGGCTGCTGAACCCAGCTCCGGCTTCCATAGTGATTCGTGGGTTATAGCGATAACTCAAGACCGGAAGCACGGTGAAGTCATTCTGCCGCGGCACCGCAGCGGCTGAAAATGCGAGTGGGGCGGCCGCCGAGTAAAGACCGTTCACCAGAACGGTCAGCTTTTCGCTGAGTTCATGTTGATAGTTGACGCCCAGGGCTCGGGAGACCCCGCCGTATCCGAGAAAAAAAGAAGGGATGCCAGTGCCGCCAAAGACCTCGTATGCGTCTTTGCCATGATGGAAGAGCACATCCAGGCCGCGCAGTGAGAGTACCGGAGTGGGGAACTGAAAAGCTACCCTGCCCAAGGTCTGGGGCCGTAGCACCACGCCGAAATCACCCATTCGAGCCTCATATCCCGGGGTCTTCCAGTCCGCGGAAAATGTGGTGAAGTTGAAGGCATGTCCAAAGCGCCGCATAGCATGTTGCGTGGTGCCCTGGACGGTGAGGGAGTGTTGCGGACCAAATTGCGAGGTCCATGCAAACTGGTTATCGATGAGCAAGCCTTTTCCACTGCCGGAAAAATCTGAAGTGGTGAAGGTTCGGACAAAGCCGTTCGTACCAAACTGCCCGCCATGGGCCAGCGACGGTGGCAATGAGACCGCAGGCTCGTCCACAATGTGCACCATCAGGTTCGTCTGCCCGGTATCAGTCCAGTAAATGATGACTGTGTCTCCGCGCGATAAGCCGAGAACTTCGAGCGCTCCCTGGCGGACGGTCACCGTGCAAACAGTGTCATCCATGGTGACCGCTGCGTTCAAGCCAGGGATGCTGAAATTCTTGGCGTGGTGAAAGTAAACATTCACCGAGCGGGTCAACGCGGATTCGGCCGCAGGGTCCTGTTTTACAAACACAGCCAGCGATGAGGGCGGCGCTGGCGGGCCAGGGGCTCCATTGGAAGAGGCAAAGCCACTGGTAGCTGAAAGCAGCATGAAACCCGAGATGGCAAGGCGGCGCAGCATGGCTATTGCGTGTTCTCCACACGGAACGGTATGTCGCGGGTTACGATACTGCCGCCTTCATGAACGATGGTGAGCAGGGCGTCATAACTTCCAGCCGGCAATTCGCCGGGATAACTGACTGCAAAAACTTTCTTCTGGCCAGGCATGAAGCGGATCCAATCGCCATCCGCTTTCCCGATCACCCTCTTCTTGTCATTCAAGATTGCGAGTTGCACGCGAGGGAAAAGGTGAGTGTTGCTCTGGTTGTCGAGGGTGAATTCAGTGCGCAATTTGTGCGTCGCATCCGGGGGAATCACTTTGTAGTCGGATATGTCCACCTTGTATTGCTCGGTGCCTTCCGCGGTGAGCAGCAGGAATGAGGCGATGCGGAAGTTCATAAAGATCGATTGCTTCGTGTCCTTGGCTGTGCCGGCGAACTCAGGAGTCGATTCAAAGAACATAGCGGCGTAGTAACCCCCGCTGACCACCTTCTGCGGCGTGACTACCACTTTGACCAGGGCCCGGCTCTGGGCGGGGACTACCACCTGCTTCGGGACGAACTCGATCCAATTAGCGGCGGAACGCGGTGTGCTTCCAGGCGCAGGTAGGGTGCGGTCATTGGTCTTGGGATCGAACCACAAGTCGCTGGTAAGCCCGTGCATCAGCATGGCCGTATCGGTTGTATTGGAGAGTGTTACTTCGACGGTAAACGATTGGCCCGGCTTGAATCGTTGATTCATCACAGCGGGGCTGATGCCAATGCCTTGTGCCTGCACAATCGACACCCACACAATGGATGTGAAAATCACGCGCAGCAGGCAGTTCCGGAATGGTATGAAGTTCATCATGGGATAGAAAAGACCAGGGTTACGGTTGCATTAGGAGTTCCTGTGGTGGCATTGCCGGGATAACCCGTTCCCTCGGCTACCACAAGGCCGAGATAATGCGAGAACGCCCCATTGTTCGCTAAAGAAGTTCCGATGGTGGTGGGAGTAGCGGCGCTCTTTGAAAGCGGAGTACAAACAGCGGCGGTGGTATTTGTTGTGGCGTCACAGATCCGGAGAGAAGCCGCCGCCATCGCGGGGGCAAAATCTATGCTGATGTAAGCACCAAGCGTGCCCGTGGAATTCGAAAATTGCGTGAACTGCGGAGTGAACGTGTAACCCTGGTTGTAGTTCACCGTGCCGGGAAAAGGATTAGCGGTGACCGGCTGGGTTGCGGAGAACGGAAGCCCAACAACGGTGCCGAAGCCATCGCTGTAAAGCACATTCGACATGATGGCGGTGGCGGCTTGCTGCACGTCCACCGTGACTAATGCATCCCCACTTTTGTTACCGAGAGTGGACTGGACGTGGATATTGAATTGAAAGGTATCGCCTTGAATGCCGGGTGTGCCGAAGCCGGCAAAGCCGGCGCCGTTGCCTGCATTGATGAGTGCGGCCAGCGAGAGCGGATAACTATTTGCCGGGCCGCCACTAGGACCCTCTGAGACCGTGTTGTAGATCACCGTGTTAGCGGCTGGGAATGACGTAAAGGCGGTATTGACCGAACATCCGGTCACGCAATACTCAGGGGCCAAATAGGTGCGGGTAAATCCCGCAGTCACCATGGAGATACCTACGCTGCCAGTTTGATTGTTCAGGGTATTGCCTATTTGAAAGTTGATAGTGTCATCACTGGCCCAGAGTGCGCTGGTCGGATTCGTAGCATTGGGGTTCACGATCGTGCGCAACCCACTTCCGGTGGTCAGGCCAAAGGCGTCGATCTTTGACAATGTCAGCTTGTAGCAATTGAGGTAAGCGGTGCTCGGGCACCGAACGGATGTTATGTTTGCGCCACTTAAAGTCAGGCCAAAGATCACGTTGCTGGCTGCGTTTGCCGGTCGGCAAAAGGAAAACAGGATCGGTACCAATAAAATTGGAACGGGTCCTCTCAACATCGAGAAGACCCGCGCCATGGCCCGAATTACCTGCAGAGGAATCACGTTAAGTCCTTACTGCGGGGTGAGAACGAATGTGACGGTCGCTGCATAGGTAGCACCGGTCGCAGAGTTCGGATTTGCATTGGTTCCGTTGTACTCAAACACCTGGAGTCCGATGAAACGCGTGGTGCCGGTATTGGTCTCATCTGAGGTCAAACCCGTCGCTACATTGGCGATCGCGGCGGAGCCAAGGCCCATCGCGGCCACGCCGGCTGCGGTCGAACCTTCAACCATCTGGACAGCTGAAGTGCTGGTGGAAGCTACGCCATTGAAAGTCTGAGTGTAGTACGCCTGAAGTTTTGGTGCGCCAGCGGACGTTGGATTGAACCCCGAAAAGCGGGCAATATATTTATACGGGGTGGTGTAGAGATAACCGCCACCTGCAGAACTGCTCTTGGTGGCAGTGACACTAGCGCAGGAGGGAGTGGAAAGACCCAGGCCGTCCACCGGGCCAAAGGTCATGGAATATTGTTTGTTAGGCGATGATCCCGAGTTGGTGATCGAGCAACCGCCAGTCGCTGACTGGATATCCAGGGCGAGCGCAGTGTTGATGGTTGCGTTCAATACCAGGTTTGTATTCAGTGTGGTAGCTGCTGTGGCAGTGTTTGAGGTGGTAGTAACAGCAGCCGGCGCGCCGGCTGCCTGTGCCAATGACACCAGCATCATCGAAAATACAACCATTGCAAGAAGCTTCTTCATTGTTAAGTACTCCTCTGAGTTTTTTGGGCTTGCAGGTTTTGTAGCCTGCTTTTCGGGGGTGGACGCATCTTGCAGGAGGCATAGTAACCGCGCAACATTACGGAGGTAACCTTAATCATTGGCGCGACACTGATTGGTAAACCAGAATGCGTTTAAACCAATGAATATGGGTCTAAAGAGCAAAATCGCAGCGCGATAGAGATGAAAGTTACTTAGGTTTGCAATGGCTGTTAAGGTATGTGAAATGGAGATTCGAAACGCCATTGCCTCCGAGATTCCCGCGCTGATGGCGCTCGAGCAAAGTCAAAAGATGTCCGCACACTGGGCTGAAGGCCGCTACCTGGAGCTATTCTCGACCCCGAACTCCATACTTCTGATCGCTGCGGATCCTGATCTATGTGGATTTGTAGCTGGTTCGGTTGTCCTGGACGAGTGCGAGCTCCAGAACATTGTGGTCAGTGCAAATCGAACGCGGCTTGGAATTGCTTCGGCGCTGATGCGCACATTTACCGGGGAAGCGGGGAAAAAGGGCGCCCGGCGGGTCATGCTCGAGGTGCGCGAATCGAATCTTGCGGCCCGCGGCCTGTATGCAAAACTCGGATTTCATGAAGCCGGATTGCGTCGGGCTTATTACCAAGACCCGCCCGAGGACGCGATCCTTCTGGAAAGAGAGACGTGAAATGACTGCACTTTGATTGATGCCTTTTCCCGCAAACTTTCTAAGGCGGAATTGGTCGATTTTGCCTTGAAAAGCGACCACTGCAGTGCTAGCGTTTTAAGTCCAGACGTTGGAGGTTTAAGCATGGAAGCTTCCCTCAAGGATCAGCTCATAGCCAGTCACGATCAATTTCGCCGGCTGGCGCAGGAACACACACTCTACTCGCAGCGCTTAGACGCGCTCCTCTCCAAGCGCTACCTCACGGAAGACGAAAAAGTCGAAGAAGTCCGTCTTAAAAAGTTAAAACTCAGGCTCAAAGACCAGATGACGAGCATCGAGCAGGAATTCTCGGTGCAGCACCACCACGTCGCATAATCGCATTTTTCCTTGAACTTTCGATCCGGCACGAGAGACGCTAGTTTCTCGTGCCTTTTATGTTTGCGCGGCGATTCGTGAAAAACGATTGCCACCGGCGCACGTATAATCGCTCTGCTTATGGTGCGAGACGGATACTTGTATGCTCTGGGATGCATTGCGGCAGCGGTGCTCCTGGCGTGGCTTACGTGGACGTTGACAGGCCCCTGGCTCGCCTTGCTCCCTCTGTTTTTAGCAGCTTTCTTTCTGTGGTTTTTCCGCGATCCCGATCGCACCATACCTGCGGAACCCGGACAGGTGGTCTCACCGGGAGACGGGAAGGTGACCGACATTGCTCCCGCGCAATGGAATGGGGCATCCGGCATTCGCATCAGTGTCTTCCTGAACGTCTTTAATGTTCACGTGAACCGCAGCCCCATTGGAGGCGTGATCCGCAATGTGCAATATCAGAAGGGACGATTCTCGAATGCCATGGGCGCAGTAAGCTCGGATTCGAACGAGCAAAATATAGTTTCAGTGGAAGGCGAAGGACACACGGTCGTATTCAAGCAGATTGCAGGATTGCTGGCGCGCAGGATCGTATTCACGAAAAAAGTAGGGGACGTGGTTGCGCGCGGCGAACGCATCGGATTGATAAAGTTCGGCTCCCGAGTGGACGTGATCCTGCCGGGCGGGGCTGAAGTTTTGGTGAAAGTAGGCGACCGTGTGGCGGGCGGTTCCACAGTGTTGGCGCGTTTTCCCTCCGCTTCCGGAGTTGCGCGATGAACGTGCATCCCATGCGCCGCATGAATGACCTGCGCAGCAGCAAGCGTGTTCGCAAAGGCATGTTTGTTCTGCCATCGCTCTTCACCTGCGGCAATATCGCCGCGGGCTATTACGCGATCACGCAAACAGTGCAGGGCATGGGCGGAGACTATGTGCACTTTGACCATGCTGCGATAGCCATCGGTTTCGCAGTCGTCTTTGATGGCTTGGACGGGCGCATCGCGCGCATGACCAACACCACGAGCGAGTTTGGCAAGCAGCTCGATTCGCTGGCGGACGTGATCGCATTCGGGGTGGGACCCGCTGTCCTCGCATATATGTGGGGGTTCCGTCTGACTACTGCGCCCGAAGATCATCTGGACTGGAAAAATAAACTGATCCAACTCGGAGCCGTGGTCACATTCCTCTTTTTGGTCGCTGGCGCCAGCCGGCTTGCCCGATTTAATATTCAGAACGATCCGCGGCCTAAAAATCCCGGCCGACCCGGTCGAAAGTATTTTGTGGGCATGCCGATTCCCGCGGGCGCCGGGGTCATCGCCGCAGTCGTGCATTTGGCCCAAGGACGACCTATCCAGGTATGGTGGCTCTCCGTAATATGGATGCTGCTGGTTTTCTTGACCGGCTACCTGATGGTATGTACCTGGCGGTTCTATAGCGCAAAAGAGCTGGATTTTCGGAGACAACAACCTTTTTCCATGGTGGTACTGGTTGCGGGCGTGATCGCGCTGATATGGTTCTTCTCAGGCCCGGTGCTTTTCCTGATCGCCATGACCTACATGTTTAGCGGGATCATTGCTCGGGTGAGCTATTCCCTGCGTCGCGGCGATCCGCGTCCTTCTTAAATGGCTGACAACAAAAAGACAGAAAATGGCGGCACGGTCGCTCGCGGCAAGACCGCGGGATTCTTTCGCGTGGCGGTGGTCGGTGCATCAACCCTGCTTGGCAAGGAAGTAAAAGACCTGCTGGAAGAGCGAAACTTTCCGGCGATCGACATCAAGTTGCTGGATGACGATGAGGCGCTGGGACAACTTGAGTCAGTGGGGGACGAAGCCACGTTCATCCAAACCGTGGACCAAAATAGTTTTCACGGCGTGGATCTGGTATTTTTTGCGTCCGGTGCGGAGTTCACGCGCAAGAAGTGGCAGATCGCTGAGAAGTCAGGTTGCGCGATCGTGGATCTCTCCTATGGACAATCCGCGATCGGGATCCGTTCACCCTGGGTCGAGTCTGAACTTCAACCGCATGCGGATCGCGCTCCGCTGGGGTTGGAGACAACAGCTCTCCGGATCGCACATCCTGCGGCTACCATGCTGGCGCTCTTGCTGCTGCGCTGCAAGCGCGCTGGTGATCTGAGCTTCGCAAATGCGACCATTTTGCAGCCGGTTTCCGAGCAGGGAAGGCAGGGGATGGACGAGCTGCACCAGCAGACGATGAATCTCCTTTCATTCCAGTCCATGCCCAAAGAAGTCTTCGACGTGCAGGTGGCTTTCAATATGCTGAATGAGTTCGGCAGCGAATCAAAGCTATCGCTTGAGACGGAAGAAATATTGATCACGGACCACTTACGGCTGATCACGCGCGGGCATATAGACATCCCCGCCATGGCTGTGCTGCAAGCACCCACGTTCCACGGCTATGCGGTTTCTGTTTATATTGAGTTCGCCAGGAAGCAGGATGCTGAAAGCGTGACGCGCGCGCTTCAGGGTGAGCATGTTCAGGTGATCGCGGCCGGCGAAGAGATGCCCAATAATGTGAACGCCGCCGGACAAGAAGACATTTTATTGTCTGTCCGGGCTGACCGCGGACGCGCCAATGGAGTGTGGCTTTGGGCCACGGCGGACAATCTTAAGCTTGCCGGGTTGACTGCTCTTGATTGTGGCTCCGCTCTCATGTCCTTGCGCCCTACCGGCAAGATCCAATAACACAGCGGAACCTGCTTTTCTACTTGGATTTACTCCGCTCTTGCCGGAATATCATCAACACATGAAAGCTCGCGTGCGTAGTCTCATTTACGGACTGGTGATCAGCATCGGTTTTTCCGGTTGTGGCTATCACACTGCCGGACGGGCGGTCCGCGTGCCGGCCGCGGTGCAGACTATCGCCATTCCTGCTTTTACGAATCAGACACAAACATACCGGCTCGAGCAGACGATCACTGCTGCGGTGGTCAAGGAATTTGTCAGCAGGACAAAATATCGGGTTGAGAATGAAGAGAACTCGAACGCAGACGCCATACTGCATGGCACCATCGTTTCAACGCAGATCTCGCCACAGTCATATGACTCGCAAACTGGCCGGGCCTCCAGCGCTTTGGTGGTAGTGAATCTTTGGGTATCGCTGGTTGACTCGAAGGGAAAAGTCCTCTTCGAGAATCCCAACTACGTTTTTCGTGAGCAATACCAGATATCCCGGGAGATATCGTCATTCTTTGAAGAAGAATCGCCGGCGCTGGAGCGCCTTTCACGCGACCTTGCCCACACGCTTGTTGCGGACATCCTGGAGAATTACTGACAGTGTTTCTTGGCCGAAGCTTTGCGCCCAGTGAGCGCTTTATCGCAGAGGTTGCGGGCGGCAAGCTGCGTCCTATCTATGTATTCATTGGTGACGAGGTCTTCTTTCGCGATCGCTGCCGCGCCGCGCTGATCCAGCATCTGGTTCCTACGGAAATGCGCGACTTCAGCCTTCATGACCTTGATCTTGCCGAGGCCGGCATTGCCGAGGTGCTGGACCGCGCGCAGACTCCTTCACTCATGGCGCCGTTCCAGGTCTTCTTCGTGCGCGGATTAAAAGTTCTTTACGGGCGAGGTTCCCATAAAGAGGAATTCGCATTGATTGAAGCTTATGCAAAGAACCCGAATCCGAATGCGGTGATCGTTTTTGTCGCCGATCACCTAAACATTCCTGCCGATGTCCGCCGCATGGACATGCAGGACAAAGACCGCTATGAACGGATCCGGGAGACTCTGGGTGACCATGCCGCGATAGTGGAACTTGCCCGCGTGGATGAAGGCGATGGCATGCGCTGGGTGTTGGAGCAGGCAGAGTCCCAAGGCGTGAAGATCGACCAGGATGCGGCGCGCGAGCTGGTGGATTCACTGGGCGCGGACATGATGCTGATAGCCAACGAACTGGAAAAGCTCGTCCTCTTTGTGGGAGAGAAGTTGCGCATCACATTGGGCGATGTGGAGACCATGGTTCTGGCCGCGAAGCAGCGCTCGCTGTACGAATTAACAGATGCGATCTCCGCGCGGGATAGAGAACGTGCCTTGCTGGTTTTGGAGGGGCTGCTGGCCTCAGGCGACGGAGATGATGCAGCCATCGGGCATCTCTATATGCTGGCGAAGACATTTCGCCAGATGCTTGTCATTCTGGAAAAAAATGTGCGTGACTCGCGCGCGATTTGGCAGGCTTTGTGGCAGGGATTCCGCCTCCCTCCATTCGCCGCTGAGGATGTGATCCGCCAGGCTCGGAGGTATAAGTCCAGGAGAGATTTGACTCGGGCTTTGCGCCTGATCGCCCGTGCGGACCTCGCGTTGCGCTCGAATCCCCCCAGCAAACGTATGATCCTGGAAAATCTGGTGCTGGATCTGGCAGCCGAGTCGAAAAGCTCGACTTCGATCTGGCTGCAGGAAGAGCTTCCGGTCTAAAAAAAACCGTGGCGCGGGGCCACGGCTTCCATGCAAAACAAGACTATTTTCCGGCGCCGACCTTCGCTAACCGAGCGCTGAGGCGGCTCTTATAGCGGGCAGCTGTGTTTTTATGCAAGGAGCCCTTCTGGACCGCTTTATCGATAGCGGAGCTGGCGCCGCGAAACTCTTTCTCAGCGGTCGCCTTGTCAGTGCCTTCAAAGGTCTCTCGGATGCTGCGTAGAGCGCCGCGGAGGCGGGATTTGCTGGCGCGATTGCGCTCGGTCTTCACAACTGTCTGACGGGCGCGTTTCAGCGCTGATACGTGGTTTGCCATAAACTTACGGGAATTCCCCTAAAAGTAACTTGAATACTGCCGTGGATAAGATATTGTACGTTTTTTGAGAACTCCCGGTCAATCCCGCCATGCCCATACCCGGTCCTAAGGCCACCTGCGGACCGCAGGAACGTCTCCGAATCATCATGGATTCCAATACCCCTCTGGTGATCATGGAGACGGTGGAAGAGCTCCGAGCGCTCGCATACGTGCGTCAGGCGGCGTCGGAATTGAAGCTTCCAGTCTTCGAATGGAGCATCGCAGACGGACTTTCAAGGTCCGGGAGTACACCCTCGATCGCCAATCCTGCCTTTGCGGCGGCAAATCTTCCACCTATCAAAGTGCCAACGAATGGAGATCAGGTTTCTTCTCCAGGAGGCGCGCCAGCTCCCATTTACAACACCAAAGATGCGGCGGCTGTGCTGGAACACTTGCAGAGTTTGACGGTAGAAGCGGTTTTCGTTCTCAAGGATATGCACCGCCACATGCAGGATGCAGTCGTGGTTCGTCGTCTTCGGCAGGTGGCGCAGCTCTTCTCGCAAGATCGCCGCACGTTAGTTCTCACAGCTCCCGCCATCGATGTCCCTGCTGAACTTCAACATGCTGTCGAGTACGTGGATCTGCCGCTGCCGGACCGCACAAAACTGGAGCAGATCGTTGAGAAGGAATTCGCGCGCCTGGGGCAGACGCGCAAACTGCAGCGCAAGATCGACCCCGCGCAGTCGCAGGCGCTGGTAATGAATCTTAGCGGGCTTACCGAAGATGAAGCCGAGCGTGCGGTTGCGGAGGCGATCGTCACCCGTTACGGCCTGATGCCGGAGACAGTCGATGACGTTCTCGAAAGCAAACGGGAAATGCTGCGTCGCTCGGGCCTGCTGGAATTCATTCCGCCCTCTGAAACGTTGAGCGCACTCGGTGGCTTGGATAATCTGAAAAAATGGCTGAAGAAGCGGCACAGTGGTTTCGATGACACTGCCCGCAGTGCCGGCCTCGAACCGCCCAAAGGTGTTCTGATCATGGGCGTGCAAGGTTGCGGCAAAAGTATGTCGCCCGCGCTATCTCCGGCGAGTGGAACCTGCCACTCGTGAAATTTGATTCCTCTGAGGTGTTTGATAAATACATTGGAGAGACGGAAAAGCGGGTGAAGAGGCTCTTCCAGGTGGCCGAGCAGCTCGCTCCGTGCGTTTTATGGATCGATGAATTGGAAAAAGTATTCGCCGGGAGTGGAGCGGATTCAGCCTCCTCGGATGCTGGAACTTCCTCCCGGGTTCTGGGCGCCTTCCTCTCCTGGATGCAAGATCACAATGCCCCAGTGTTCATTGCGGCCACGTCGAATGATGTGACTGTGCTGCCGCCGAAATTGATCCGCAAAGGGCGCTTTGACGAGATCTTCTTCGTCGATCTGCCGAACTCGGCCGAGCGGAGTGCCATCTTTTCCATCCAGATCGCCCGCCGGAAAGCCGATCCGACAAAATTCGATCTCGACAAACTCGCAGCGGCCTCCGCAGGTTTTTCAGGAGCGGAGATTGACGCCGCATTGCAATCGGCAATGTACGCAAGCTTCTCAGACCATCAGCCGCTCTCCACGCAGTCGATCCTCGAGGAGGTAGCGCAGACCGTTCCTCTCTCTGTCACGCGGGGCGAAGACATCCAGCGTCTGCGCGGCTGGGCGAAGGATCGCGCCGTCCCCGCGACTCCGCCGCAAAATGCCGCCGGCGCAACCGGCTGAAAAAATCGATTCTGCCAGGCAACAAATGGACGGATCTTAAATCCAGAGACTCTGGAATTCTTCATCAGAGCGACTGGCTCCGGCATCTAAAAAAGCAGAAGTCGGGGAGCTGCCACGAAAGAAACACCACAACTTTCTATTGACTTGCTAGGGGAAGCGGCACTACTCTCAGCCTCAATGAACATCCCTCCGCCGAAGGGCGGACACCGCACTCCCGAAAGTCTCCCAAATAATCAAAACCACTCCTGTCGCAAACAGGGGCTCACACGTGCCCATGAGCGGGCGCGCCGCCGTGGTCATTCTGCATTGCGTCGCGCGCGGTCCGCTTGCAGGAATACAACCAGGAAGAACCAATCGGAGGAAATCCTCAAGGGATAAATGAAGAAGAACATAGATATCTCGCCTAACTTGGAAACTCTTTTTGGAACACGGGACGAAAACTTACGGCTTTTGGAAGATGGCCTGAAGGTCTCTGTGGACTTGAAGTCAGATTCGGTGCAGATCCAGGGGGAACCCAAGAGCGTTCTGCGGGCCGAGCAGATATTCACTGATTTCGAATTCTTGCGGAAGCAGGGCTTCAACCTGCACAACGGTGACTTGACCGGCATGATTAAAGTGCTGGTCGCCGATGATTCCGCCACTCTGCGTGGACTTGCCGAAGCCGGCAAGCAGCGTTCCGCGGGAGTGAAACGCAGCGTCCAGCCGAAGAGCGTGAATCAGCGCAAGTATCTTGAGATGATCGAGCACCATGACATGGTGTTCGGCGTGGGTCCCGCAGGAACGGGAAAGACCTATCTTGCGGTGGCCATGGCAGTGAATGCGCTCCTCTCCAAGCAGGTGAGCCGCATCATCCTGGCGCGCCCGGCGGTTGAAGCGGGTGAGCGGTTGGGTTTTTTGCCGGGAACATTGCAGGAGAAAGTGGATCCTTACCTGCGTCCTCTCTATGACGCTCTTTTCGATCTTATGGAGCCAGAGAAGGTGGAGAAGTTCCTGGAAAAGAATGTCATTGAGATCGCGCCCATCGCCTTCATGCGCGGCCGCACTTTGAATGACGCTTTCATCATCCTGGATGAAGCGCAAAACACCACCGCCGAACAGATGAAGATGTTCCTCACCCGCATGGGCAATAACTCCAAGGCGGTGATCACCGGAGACGTGACCCAGATCGACCTGCCGAACGCGAAGAAAAGCGGCCTGGTGCAGGCGCTTGAAATACTTCGGGGAGTGGAAGGTATTGCTGTCACCCATTTTGATGATACGGACGTGGTCCGGCACCACCTGGTGCAGCGCATCATCCGCGCCTATGACTCACACAAGGAGCGCGCCGGGCAGCTAGAGCTTTCGTTGGGAAATGAGACCGAGCTTGTCAAGGGCACGCTGCGGCGCGAACCGGTGCCGATAGAGCAATAGACCAGCTACAATGGCATACGGGAGGGCAGTCTGCCCTCCCATTGTTTTTGCCTCTATGGAAGACGTTCACCTCATTATCCGCAAGAAGCGCAGCAGCCTTGATGTTGTCGCGCTGCAGGCATTTGCCAGGCGCGCGTACAAGGCCTCTGGGTTGAAGGGTTCCGTGAGCGTGTTGCTCACCGGTGACTTGGAGATGCGAAAACTGAACCGCACTTTTCGCCGCAAGGACACAGCAACGGATGTGCTGTCGTTCCCCGGGGCAGCTCTTGGCATGGATGGTGATATTGCGATCTCCGCCGACATTGCCGCGCGGAATG
The DNA here is from genome assembly GCA_038254775.1 of Terriglobales bacterium. Classification (GTDB taxonomy): domain Bacteria; phylum Acidobacteriota; class Terriglobia; order Terriglobales; family Acidobacteriaceae; genus JBBSFV01. The sequence goes on from JBBSFV010000020.1 coordinate 51,810, forward strand.
GAACAGCGCTGGGACACGGGCTTCAACAAGAGATACAGATCCTGCTGCTACACGGTATGCTGCACCTTGCAGGGTATGACCACGAGGTGGACAGTGGCCAGATGTCGCGCAAGGAAGAGTTGTTGCGCGGCCGGTTGGGTTTGCCCGGCACTCTCATCCTGCGTGTACAACAGGGAAGAAAACTGCTGGTAAAACGTAAGCCAGGATCAGCCAGGAAAAAAACGACCCGATGACCATCGCTATCTTGAGCCTGCTGCTGTTCCTGCTGATGTTGCTGACGCTCGCTTCCTATGTGGAGCGGGTGTTCACGCACATGGGGCGGTTTATCACCCGGGAATTCCAAGACAACATCGACGCTTACGAGCAGCACGTTGAACCGAGATTGGGCGGCGCAAAGGCTCGTGCGGAGATGTCTATGTCCGTGTTGGCGCAGCTGGCGACCGCCACCATCGCCATGATCGAGGTCTACGTGGTTGTGGCAGACGGCCACTGGACAACTGTGGAGATCCTGCAATCCGCCGCGATTACGGTCATTGTGATCGTGGTGTTCAACCAGTTATTGCCGTTCGTGCTTTTTACCAGGACTCGCGGCGAATGGCTGGTGCCGTTCGCGCCGGTGATCCGTGGCTTGATCTACCTGATGCTGCCCATCACGCTGGTCTTAAGTTTTTGCATCCAGATCGCGGCGCTCGCGCAGCCCCGCGAGCGAAGCAAAGCGGAGCCGGGTGACGGCATGGACGCACTGATCGAAGCGGGTGAAGAAGAAGGCATCCTGGAAGAGGGTGATCGCGAATTGATCCAGTCCGTGGTCGAGTTCCGCGACAAGACAGTCCGCGAGGTGATGACACCGCGCCCGGAGATCATCGCCGTTCCCGTCACCACTACCATTGAAGAATTCACATCACTTCTGAATCAGAAGCCCTACTCTCGCGTGCCGGTATTTGAGAATTCGATCGACACCATTCGCGGGATCGTGTACGCGCACGATGTGTTGCAGATCGCTGATACTGACGCGCCGTTTCGTACCGTGGGCGCGTTGCTCAAACCCGCCCATTTTGTTCCGGAAAGTAAACATGTGGAAGAGCTGCTGCGCGAATTGCAGCGAGAGAAGATGCACATGGCCGTCGTGATCGACGAATACGGGGCGGTCGCAGGCGTGGTTACCATTGAAGACCTGGTGGAAGAGATCGTCGGCGAGATCCGCGAC
>JBBSFV010000021.1:0-50905 GCA_038254775.1 Terriglobales bacterium
ATCTCTTCAGCGTCATGACCGGGCCATTGGGTAATGATCTCAACCATCGGCGGAGATAGATCGGGATACGCATCCACAGGCATCCGCCGAAAAGAAACGATGCCTCCAACGGTCACTAAGACCGTCAGCATCAGCACCAGCAACTTATTCTTCAGGGCGATTCGAACGATTGTATGGATCATGGCAGACTCTCTTGTCCTGTAGCCCTAGTGCTGAAGTGAATTTTCAAACTCCAGGAAAAGAGCGCCTTCCGCCACTACCTGATCTCCTGGCTTAAGTCCGCTCAGGATCTGGGTCTGGCCGCCAGCGCTTTGTCCGGTTGTAACTTGTGTTCTGGCGAATTGATTCTTGGCGGCAACCTTAAAAACGTATGGTTCGTTCTCTGAGTCCCTCAGTAAAGCTGACTCAGGGACGGTCAACACGTTTTCTAATCTTCCTGCCTGAACAGTCGCAGTCACGTACATGTCCTTCTTTAGCTTCTCTCCTGGATTTTGGGTCACGATGCGGGCCTGCAAGGTGCGCGAAGTGGGATCGAGCGCCGCTCCAAGATAGGAGATCTTGCCCTTAAAGACCGTGGGGTAGGCTTCCGTGCTGATATCGACCTCATCTCCGGTGTGGACAAAAGAGAGGTCATGCTCGTAGACATTCACCAGCACCCAGACTGTGCTCAGATCAGAGATGGTGAAACATTGAGTATTTCCCGCCTGAAGCAGTTGTCCTGGGGCAACCAGGCGTTCCACCACTTCTCCCGCTATCGGCGCAAGCACGGGGATCCTGGGCGATGCGGTCCCGTTCATCGTTTCCGCTTTTGAGATTCCCAGGATGGAGAGCGATTGCACGGCAACCTGAAGATCAGTCTGTGATTGGTTGCGAGCGGACTCCGCCTCCAACAGATCTTTTTCGGAGATGGCGTGATGCTCGTACAAGTCCTTTGACCGAAGGTAATTCTTGCTGGCGATATTGGATGAATCACGCGCTTTCAAAAATGCGGCACGGACCTGAGAGAACTCGGGGCTGCTGGCATACAACAACGGTTGCCCTCTGTTGACCTTGTCCCCGGGTGAAGCCATGATCTGGAGGACAGGGCCGCTAACCTGGCTGATCACCGGCGTGGTCTTGAAGTTGTTGTAAGCAACGGCACCGGTCAGGCGCAGCACGCGGCTTAATGAGGTCGGCTGGACCGTCACCAATCTCAAGTGCTGGATCTGTTCGGCGGGGATTGAGAAAAGGTTTTTGTCCGTATTCGTTGTGCTCTCCGCTGCCTGCGCTTCTGGTTTTTTGCCGGAATTGCAGCCGGAGAAAAAGGCCGCGAGCAGTGCCGCCGCCAACATCAAGGAAGTCCGCGCCCCTCGAATGAGTGGTACGTTCATGGTAGCCTCCGCATTCCAATCGCTTGTTTCAACTGTTCCAGAGCTAACATGTGCGCCGCAAGCGCCTGCCGATAGGCGAGTTGCGTCGAGCGAAAGCTTCTCTCCGCATCAAGATAATCCAGCAGACTGGCAGCTCCCTTTTTGTAGGCATATTCACTGATGTCTCTGGAGTCCTGGGAGTTCTTCAGGTACCCGGACTCATATAGCTGGACGATGCCGGCATTCACCTTCACCGTCTCGTAGGCGTTCCGGATGTCTGTCATGACAGTTTCAGTGGCTGAGGTGGCGGTCTCTTGCGCCTGGGTGATCGCATACTGGGTTCGCGCCTTTTCTCCCTGGTTGCGATCAAAAATCGGCAACTCGATATTGAAGAAGATCGAGGCGGAGCTCATGCTTGAGACGTGCGAGTAGTTGAACGCGGTGCTGAAGTCGCGTTTTCCATTCGCGATCGCCAGACTGTGCTGGCTCCGCGAGGCGAGCACTCCTTGCTTCGCCGCAAGAAGATCGGAGCGTTGCTGTAGCGCTTTCGCCAATAGGTCGTCCAGTCCCGCAGTGAGGGGATGGAAGCTCAGATCACCTGCTAACTGAAAGTTTTCTGTGACCGCATCGTATCCAAGCAGCTGCCGCAGGGCGGCCATGGCTTGTGCCTGAGCCAACTGCGCGGATGAAAAGTCACTTTGAAACTGGAGAAGCTGTAGCCGGATCTTGAGGGCGTCTCCTTCGCTGATCTGTCCCGCCTTGTATTGGTAATCTGAGATCTCCGCCGTTTGTTTGAAACTCTGGAGATTCTGGCTGGCGAGTTCCACGTTGGCCTTGGCGAGAAGGGCGGCAATGAACTGCTGCGCCACATTGAAGACGATACCGCGTTCATTATCCGCCACCTGGAATCTTGTGACTGCCGTCTGGTCACGTGCAGCCTCTAAACGGCGCCGACGCTTTCCTCCGCGCTCGAAGAGGTAGCCGATGCCAACATCAAACTGGGTCAGTTGGTCCAGATTGTCAGCGCTGAAATTACTGGGATTAAAAAACGGCAAAAATTGAGAGTCGCCGGAGAGGACCGGGTTGGGCCGCAGACCCGCTGTAACCTCTTGCGCCTGGCTCTGTAAGATCTGAGTTCGTGCGGCTTTCAGCGAATGATTGTGTTCAAGTGAGAGGGCGACAGCCTGCTCAAGGCTGATCTGCGACTTCGCTTGTGCCTGCGCCCGCATCGGGAACAGCGATACCAGGCAGAAAGCGAGAGTGAGGGCCAACACCTTGGCTGCTTCATGATCCGCTGCGATGCCGCCACTCTGAATGGCAATGCATTTAAATCGACATGACGACATGTCGTTTACCTCCGTAGAACGCCGATAAAGAGAAAAACCGAAAGGAAGGGCGTCTAGCGGAGAGGCGGGGGGCGTGAGAAGAGAGCGAAAACCGCAGGTGCGGAAACGCAATGGAGCTCAAGATCGCTGTACTGAAAGCAGCGCGGAGCCGCCAAAGAGGGCCAGAGCAGGAAGGCGGCGCAAATCACCACGACGGAAGCATAGATGGCTGCGCACACCGAGCAGTGATTCTGGTCAGACAGCGCAGACGGGCCCAGGTGACTATGCAGGGCCTGGGCGCACAGCAAAGAGCCGATCGCGAGCAGGCACAGCAAAAGCGCCCATCTTTTGGCCGAAGAATCGCTCGAAAATGTGCTGGAGTACGGCATACTAAAAAATATCCCGCAGAATACCATGTAGGCTCCCGGGTGTCGAATCCTGGCGTGGATGCATCGAGGAGAGTGGCTATTCGATCGCGCCGATTCTGCTACAATTTTCGCCCGATACCGTCTGGCGCCTTAAGGAGGCCAATCGTGAGACGCTCTTCTTTTTTCTACCTGCTGATCGCCTGCTTATCCACAGCACTCTTCGCGCAAACCCAATCCACGCAGCACACACCCGCCGAGCGAACGAAATCCGCTTTTGCGACTGACGCGGAAGGCCACGCATGGTGGCAGCATGCGGTCTTTTATGAGATCTACCCGCGCAGCTATGCTGACAGCACCAATGACGGTTTTGGCGACCTGAACGGCATCACCTCCAAAATGGAATACCTGCATAAGCTTGGGGTGGATGCGATCTGGATCACTCCTTGTTTCCCCTCGCCACAGATTGATTTTGGCTATGACGTGTCTGATTACGAGAACATCGATCCGACCTATGGAACTTTGCGGGACTTTGACCGCATGGTGGCTGCGGGCAAGAGGAACGGGGTGCGCATCGTCCTTGATTTTGTGATGAACCACACCTCTGACAAACATAAGTGGTTCATTGAGTCAGAGAGCTCGCGAACCTCGCCCAAAAGGGATTGGTACGTATGGCGGGATGGCAGGAGCAAGACCCAGCCGCCCAACAACTGGACCTCTACCTTTGGGGGATCGGCATGGAAGCTGGATCCCAAGACGAATCAGTTTTATTATCACTACTTTTATCCTGAGCAGCCCGACCTGAATTGGCGCAATCCAGTGGTGAAGAAGGCTATGTTCGATACCACGCGGTTCTGGTACAAGCGCGGAGTGGCAGGATTCAGGCTGGATGCAGTGGACACGCTGTTTGAAGACCCCGAACTGCGGGACAATCCCGTGAAGGAAGGTAAGAACAAGTTTGGCGATCCCATTGAGGAGGACGTCCGCAACACGAAACTTCCCGGGGTGCATGACGTGCTTCGCGACCTACGAACGGTGGCGGAAGACTACAACGCTGTGCTGATCGGCGAGACCTGGACGCCGAACATTGCGGCCTTGAAGGAATATTATGGCGAGCATAGCAATGAGTTGCAGATGCCCATGGATTTTCTGTTCACCATGGTCAACAAACTTTCTCCTTCAGAGTTTCGTAGCCAGATCAGTGGCGTGATCGGGGCGGGGGGATGGCCGATTTATGTTCTCAGCAATCACGACATCGTGAGGCATTACGTCCGTTATGGCGATGGAAAGAACAATGATGCGATCGCAAAGATGATGGCGAGTCTCTATCTCACGCTGCCGGGAACACCCATCATGTATTACGGCGAAGAGATTGGAATGGACAATAACGACCCGAAACGCAAAGCAGACGTGAAAGACCCGATCGGCAGGTTAGGATGGCCGAAAGAAAAAGGGCGTGACGGCGAGCGAACTCCTATGCAGTGGAACTCGAGCCCGAATGCGGGCTTCAGCAAGGCCGCTCCCTGGTTACCTGTGCCCGAGAGCTATAAGACACACAATGTGGAGGTTGAGGAGAAAGATCCTGATTCCATCCTTAATTTCTACCGCCAAGTCCTGAAGCTGCGGCATGAGAATCCGAGCTTGTTAGAGGGTAAGTACGTTGCACTGAATGAGAACGATGAGAATGTGCTGTCCTACTTGCGGCTTTATAAAGGAAAAGCAGTCCTAGTCGCCTTGAACATGTCTGCGCAACCGCAGACTGTGAGCTTTAATCTGGCTGCGCAGGGACTGGGCGCGTCGGCACGTCCGTTGATCACTACCGGCAAGAACAATGAGGGACCACTGAAGAGCGTGGCACTTGAGCCCTATGGCGTTTACATCGCGGAGGTAGAGAAGTAAGGAAAATCTTTCACTGTCCTAAATCACAGCGCGCCAGAGCCTGATCTGGCGCGCTGTTTTATTTGTTAGAACCGGCAGAGGCAGCCTTGGCTTTCGATGCGGAAGCCGGCAGAAAGTCGAGAAAGACTCCGTTGGTCCAGCCGAAGCCGATCACATTCTCTTTGTATCCGCCGGTGATGGCGGTAGTGTCCGTTGTGCGGGAGATCACGTTGTATTTTTCCCGAATGGTGCCATCACGCAGGAAATTCTCCAAGACCATGGAGTCGAATTTTTGCGCCAGGCGTTCAGCCTCTGCGGCGAAGCCGTATTTGCGAAGTCCCATGACGGCAAACCATTGCACCGGAGCCCATGCATAGGGCGAGTCCCACTGCACGCCGGTCTCACGATCACTTGTGACCACCCCGCCGGGACGTTCAAAGATCCTCAGATTCGCCACCACCGCGCGCGCCTGTTCCCGCGAAGCGAGCCCAGCCCACAGCGGATAGAACGTGGTAGAGAAGTGATAATCAGATTGCTTATTAGCAATAAAATCGTAATCGAAGAACAATCCCGCCTTCTGGTTCCACAGATATTTGTTGATGGCTGATTTGCGCGCATCGGCTTGCTGTTGCCACTTGGCAGCATCATTGGAGAGCCCGAGAGATCTCGCCATGTTCGCCAGATCGATCTCATATTTATAAAGCAGGCTATTGAGGTCGATGCCGGCGAAGTGGTGAGCCAATCCGCTAAAGGGACCGTGGCGGAATGAGATGTCAAACCCGGATTCCCGCATGGCACGGTCTGCTTTGTAGTAGTCCGCGGACAAACGCACTTTTTCGTCCGGGCCACAGCCTTGTACTCCGTGCTCTGACGTTCCCTCTGAGCAGAGCTTGAATGCGAACGTGGGTCCTGCTGCTTTGTCATTCACCTGGTCGTGCATCCTGAGATACGCGCTGCCTTCGCCCGGGTGCGTGAGCACGTAGGTGGCGACCTCGGCGTAATAGTGAGGATCGTCGCCGGTCTCCGGAACGGGCCCGTTGCCAAAATCAAAATACCTTGCGAGACCTGTGTTTCCGGCTATATGCGGTTCGCTTGTCCAAAGCGAGTGATCGCGGACGGCGTGCTCGTAAGCTCGTTTCATCCATGAATCATCTTTCCGTCCTGCTTTTTTCTGGGCCTCTGCAACATCCAGGATCATGGAACTGAGCAAGGGAGGCTGAGAGCGGGTGAGGAAGTAGGTGCGATTTGCATTGAGTAGCGCGCCATAATTGTCGATCTCGAAAAAAAAGTTTTCAACCATGCCTTTCGCAGTAGCAACCTCACCATCCTGGATCAAACCACGGATGATGAAGTAGCTGTCCCATCCATACATCTCGTTGAATCTGCCGCCCGGCACAACGTAGCGGTTAGGCAGATAGAGCAGGCCCTGCTGCGGAATATCCGAGCTGCTGATCTCGCCGAGCTTATCGATCTTCTTGGGAAGAAAAGCAACTTGAACGTCGCAGGAGCTTTTCAGATTGCGTACCGATTCAGGAACCGGCATCCCGCTGGGAAGATAGAGGAAGGGTTTTTTTGTGACCTTGGTATCGACCAAGGAACCGCACTCGTTCATGGAGCGGGAGAGTTGTTTCCAACCCTGGCGGATGTATTCGCGAATCTTGGCCTGGTCAGAGGCGGTGGGCTCGGCGGGTTGCTGCGCATACATAAGGGCGCTGAGGGGTGCGAGCAAAAAGATCAAGTTGAAACAAAATCTGAGTGGTAACGATTTTCTCGCCATGAGTGACGCCTCTTTTGTGTTGCCGGAAACCCTTGCAGCCCTACTTTACATGGGAAGTCACAGGAAGTGCCACGCTCGGCTTGGGTTGCGCAGCATAGCTATAACGATATGTTCTGGAGTTGTCAGCTTCAGCAAACCGTGTGTTGTATTCAAGAAGGTATTCAAGATGATCCGCGTCATCCGGGTAATGAAGCCCGGGCGGATACGGATAGCTGGGCATGGCGTGAAACGGCAGCGGATCGACAGTGAGGACGTTGGTGCCGTGTAAATCCATATCTTTGGTAAAACCATCGACATAGAAGAAGTAGTCTCGCGTCCAGCCGTGGGGAAGCTGCGGCAATCCGTTCACATCGAAGTCGAGAGAGATCTCTTCTCCGGGGCCGAAGATAACGAACTTATCATCTTGCATTGTGAGCAGCGGACGCACGTCTCCGAATCGGGTGTAGTAGCCGCGAGGACGTGTATAGGGAGCGGTTTTGCTGACTCGCGCATAGTCGTAACGAATGTCGCCGCTGTGGGCCCCTGCAATCGCTTTGGGATAGCCACGGAACTGAAGGTCGGCACCCGCGAGCGGCAGGGCGTGGATGTGAACATCGCCTTTCGAGGGAGTGTCATCGATCAGAACCTGGTCCCAATAGATCTGCAAGTCAGTGGTGATGCGAATACGGGTGGCGCCTTGCGGGAGCCTGCCGGTCAGGTCGACCACGATTGTGCGCGGCAACCCTGCAGGGAAGCCGAAATCCGGCTGGCCTGGACCATCCTGCACCCGATGCCAATGGCCGGATTCATCTCGATACTCGAGATAGGGGGGGGCCGGATCGAGACCAACTTTTGCAGCGGAATAAATGGAAGTAGCGGTGAAGTACTCAGTGTATCCGTGCATCAACAATCGCAAGGGACGCGATGCGTCCCAATCGCCGAGATCGAGTTCCAGGCTGTGGGTCTCGGCAAACCCAGTCAGGCCTGACAATTTGAAGTCGTCTATATATTTGTGGTCACGCAGCTGGATTTTAGGGAGAACATTGTCGCCCTTTTCATTCCACGCCTCGAGCGGCAGCCGCGGGTTCTTTGCGACGATCAGCGAAGCATCTGCAAACGGAGGATGGCTTACGAAGCGCTCGTTGGGAAACACTGCCTCATCAGCAGGATGGTCGATTGAGAGCAGCCGCACCTGGTCAAGGTAGTTCACCTCTTCCATGGGTTCCATGAATTTCATCCGCACACGCCCATCGAACGGTTGCAGTTGATGGCCTTCGATCTTGAGGTATTCAGTGGGGTCGGCAAGGTTCCAATAGCCGATGATGCCCGCGCCCATAGCGTCTGAGATGAACTCATAGCGTTCGCCATTCCAGGTGAACAACAGGGGACATGAGCTGCTACGGCGATCGATCTCGCGAATGTCGTGCAGCTTTCGCGATGATAGCTCGACTTCATCCTGCACAACGCCGGTCGGCCATAACATTCGCAGGACGTCTACGCTGGAAGTGTGCCCCAGGCCCGCGACGATCTCAGATGAACTCTGGCCCAGATATCCGGAAGCGCCCGGCAATTCCCATTTCTGTTGTTGGCCCTCAGCGAATATCTGAATTTGAGCGCCGATCGCACTCCTATTGTCCGCATTGCCGGTCAAGGCGATCTTCATCCAGGAATTCTTGCTCCCGCCGTTGTTTCTGAGCAGCAACGCCGCGCCATCGGTCTGGGTGACCAGAAGATCCGTGGCGCCGTCATCGTCAAAATCGCCGGTGATGATGGTTCCCGGAGATCTCAGCTTGATGCGATCGAGTCCAGTCTCTGAAGTGGCGTCCTTAAATCCATGGCTGCCCAGGTTGCGAAATAGCCGCAGCTCAGGCCCCTTCGCTGATTCACCCAGAGCGACAATATCCAGCCATCCATCGTTGTCATAGTCGAGGACGGCGACGCCCCACGCGCGCCGCCAGCCCAGGTCAGGCAAAGGCACAGAAGTGAATTGATGGTCGCGTTGGTTGCGCCATAAAGATATGCCGGGCGCCGACGGATGGGTAAAGACGAGATCCAAGCGCCCGTCCTTATCGAAATCCAAAGCTGCAATCCCGACTGCGGGACCGGGCTGGGTATGGTGCCAGATATCCAGCACTTTGAACTTGCCCTCGCGCTGATTGTTCAGCACAGAAGGCGCATGGCGGAGGTTGGCGACAACGACATCGATCGCGCGATCCGAATCGATATCTGTGATCAGCATGCCGGAGGCGCGATCGCCTGTGCCGATTCCGGCGTTCTCACTCACGTCTGTAAATGTCCCGTTGCCGTTGTTTCGCAAAAGTGTTGAGGACTGTTCAGTCCTGTATGACTGGGTGACAAAGAGATCCAGGTCCCCATCGTGATCGTAATCAACAAAACTTAAGCCGGCCGTGGGGCCGGCGGAAACAATGCCGGCTGCTTCCCTGACGTTACGAAAAATCCCCTTGCCCTCATTGTGAAACAATGCGACTCCCCGATCACCGCTGGTTGCCAGATCGGTGTGGCCGTCATTGTCATAATCACCGGCGGCGCAAGCGATGACGTGGTTTTCCGTGCTTAATCCGGATTGTTTGGTTACATCCTCGAAGCGGCCATTGCCCAGGTTATGAAACAACGCGCTTTTTCCGGATCGGGTGTTAGCGAGAAATAAGTCCGGCAGGTGGTCACCATCAAAATCGAAGAAGCACGCGCCGGAGATGTGTGCATCGGATTTAGATCCAGGGTGGCTGGTCGGGAGGCCCTGCTTTATTCCCGCAGCATCTGTGGCATTCGCGAAAGTGACTTTGATGGCGGTGCCTGGATCAGGTAACAGCGGTTCGACTTGCTCCGCATATGAGTACTTGCCCTGCTGTCCATAACCGATGCCCAGAGGGGATCCGATCTTGTCGCGCAAGAGTTGCTGCGAGCGAGCGGAGTGCGTCCGGGCAGCGGCGATATCTCCCTGACGCTGGGCGACACGAGCAAGTGTGAACTCAGCGGAAAGCTCGAACGGGTCCAGTTTTAGAGAGCGTTCCAGTGCGGCAGTCGCCTCAGCGTACTGCTTCTGGTCAAATAGCATCTGACCTATCAGGTATTGGGTGTCAGCGTCTTCGGCATCCAGCGCGGCGGATTTTTGAAACGCTTCCAATGCCGACTGGGGCTCACCCTGGGTCTTGTACAAGAGACCTAGATCGAACCAGGCGCGAGCACTTTCAGGCGTGTGCTTGACAACTTCCAGCAAGATCTTTTTGGCTTCTGGATACTTCAGTTGGTTCATGAGCGCAATGCCCTGATTTAATCGGGCGCTGACGAGTTGCGGATCCAGCTTGTATGCCTGTTGAAAAAGACTTCGCGCTTTATCGAAATCCTGTTTGTTCATGTATCCCGCGCCGAGTGTGTTCAAGCGACGCGCTTGAGCAGTGGGTGACGCGCTGGGGTGGGGCACAGAAGATTTAGCCTGCGATGCCTGCAGAGTGAATGCAGTGGAGGCGCAAAGCGCCAGAATGCACGAAGTCGCAATTCGATCCAATGTCATAAAGATAGAGCGCACGGCAATGCTACAGGCTTAGTGCTTTCATTGCAGGATTGTTGCGTCAGGTTTCAGCAGGGGAGGCTCGCGCCATCCGAACTGTGAGTCCAGTTTCGCCGCGATGTCGAGAATATATTCATCGTCATAGGGCTTGCCAATGATCTGCACGCCTATCGGCAACCCTTCCTCAGAATGAGCTACCGGAACCACCACGGCAGGATTCCCCAACAGATTGAAATGCTGTGAGTAGCTCATCACCTGGAGATAGTGGACGGTCGTTTCCCTGATCTTCCATTCCCGTTCCCCATGTTTGAACGCAGGGATCGCGCAAACGGGAGAAAGCATTGCGGTGATCTGCTGCTGTTGCATCTCCGCCAGCATTTGCACGCGAATCTCGTCGCGACCAAACCATGCTTCCAACAATGACTCTTTGCTCAGCGCTCGAGGACTGCGGTCAGCAATGGAAAAGAAATCCTTCAGAGTGGGGCTGATGTCGTTGTCGCGACCGGCAAAAGCCGGCTTTAAAACTTCTGCGCCCACCAGCACGAAGCATGTCCACCAGAACTCCCAAGCCTTTTGCAGAATGGAGGGGCGGAAGGGAACCACGTCATAGCCCTGCCCGCGCAAGGCTTCCGCTGCGTTCCGTACAGCCAACCTGGTTTCATCCGTAGCGGGGCAGATTCCGTCTTCTTCAAAATACCCGATCCGCGTTTTGCCGGTAGAACCACTCTCAGAATGAGCCATCTTCGGAATCGCCGCCGCATCGCCCCAATCGGGTCCGGCCATGGCTATGAACATAAGCTGGAGATCGGCAACCGTCCTTGCCATGGGACCTACAACGCCCAGCATGGCGAAAGGTCCCAAGCCTTGGGGAAAGTGGCCGGTGCCCGGCACTCTGCCGTTGGTGGGCTTGAGGCCACAGATGCCGCTGAAGTGGGCAGGCACGCGAATGGAGCCACCAGCATCACTGCCCACGCCCGCAGCGCTCAGGCAGGCGGCAATTGCCGCAGCTTCACCACCGCTAGAGCCTCCTGAAGTTCGCTCCAGGTCCCACGGGTTTTTGGCGGTTCCATACAAGAGGTTATCCGTCTCATAGGCCATCAACATCTCGGGAACGTTGGTATTGCCCAGCACGATGGCTCCCGCGGCTTTTAGCCTCTGCACAAGCGGAGCGTCCGAGCTTGCGATCATCCCGTGACGCAATCGGGTGCCGGCTTCACAGCGCATCCCGGCAACATCGATGCAACTCTTGATACTGACGGGAACTCCATGCAGTATCCCAAGTTTTTCGCCTCGCGATACCGCCGCCTCGGCGCACAAAGCCTCCTGACGGGCGGCGACGGCCCGCACTTCTACGAAAGCGTTCAACCTGGGATTCAACTGGGCGATCCGCGCAAGATGAACATCGATCAGCTCGACGGGCGAGACCTCTTTGCGGCGGATAAGTCGCGCCATCTCCGAAGCGGATCCTCGATGCAGGGATGTCAATGGCAATTATTGCAGCTTAGGATTCTGGGCAGTCTGTAACTGCTCTGCTAACTTCAGCTCGCGTTGTGAATCTTCCGTCTTCCCTAAACTGCGGAAGGCCTGGCCCAAGAGGTGATGAGTGATGAAATTGTTGGGATCCATCTTTGCCGAGCGATCCAGATACATGACCGCAAGATCCGGCTCTCCCTTTTTTATCAAAACTTTTCCCATCAGGATGTACGGCCCGGTGGAATTAGCGTCGAGCGCGATGGAGCGCTGCAACAGGCGCTGTGATTCATCCAGATTGGAGATGCGGAAGTACGCGTCTGCCAGCCGGTCATAGGTGCCCGCATAGGAAGGGTTGAGATCCAGTTCTTTCTTGAACTGAGCGATTGCCTCAGGAATATTCGATTTGTAAAGATAAAATTCGCCCAAGAGATAATGTGCGAGGGGCAGCCGGGGGTCGAGGGCAACGGCTTTTTGCGCGTGCTCCTCCGCAATCGGGTCAAAACCCTGGCGGAGTAACATACGCGCCAAAAAAAGATAACTGGCTGCGGAGTCCGGGAAAACATTGAACATCTCAGCAAAGGAGCGCCGCGCCGCGGGGTAGTCTTTTGTAAGGATGTAACAGTTGCCGAGCACATAGACGGCGTCCACGTTCGCGTTGGGATACCAGGAATGGACCTGCTCCAGGAGCGGGATCGCCTGGGCAGGGCTCCCGGTGTGGAAGTAAGAGAGCCCCAGCAGTTGAATGGATTCTCTGTCTGCCGGGTCCTGGACAAGAGCACGCTGAAAAGCGGCGATAGCGGAAACATACTCACCCTTTTTGTAATAGGCGATGCCGAGCTCATGGCTGGTGCCTTTCAGGGTGGGCTCCTGCAACTCGACGGATCGCAAAAGTGCGATGGCTTCATCGAACCTGTTGTTTTGGATGGCATCGCGGGCGCGCGTGAGCTGCGCGGCAGCAGTTCCAGTTCTTGGGTTCACCGGGACTGGGTTAGCCGGGGCTTGGTTTGCGGGTGCAGGTCGCACTACTTGCGACATGGCGGCCGCGGGGAGCAGAGCGAGAATAAGGATCAAGGTATGCAAGGGCGCGGCTTTGATGCTGAAGTTCAAGTCTCTCTGTGCCAACTTGCGGATGCATGCGATAGCGAGCGGACATCCGATTTTAAACACAAAACACGAGAAGCAAAAAGAACGGGAGCGTTTTCCGCTCCCGTTCCAGGCTGTTTCTTTCAGTTGGGTTTAGAAACTGATCTTCAAACCGAACTGCACATTTCTTTGCTGTGAGTCTGAGGCGATGCTGGTGATATGACCGGCATCACTGCAATCCACACAACCCTGTGGCTGTCCCAAGTTGACGTGATTGAAGACGTTGAAGATCTCCGAGCGGAACTGCGCGTGGACCCTTTCCGTGATGGTGAAATTCTTGAATACCGAAAGATCGGTGTTGAAGAACCTAGGACCGTTGAAGGAGTTTCGTCCCACGTTCCCGAACTTGCCCAGGGTTGGCTGAGCAAATGGAGAGCCGGCGGCACCAGGAGTCACCTTGTTAAAGTAGGAAACGTTTCCGGAAGGATCGCGGGTAACTCCTACCTTGAACTTGCCGGTCACGTCAGGGCGGCACGGACCGGAATCAGTGGACTGTTGGCAGCTGGAAAGACCGGGAGTGAACGGCAGGCCGCTGCTCCAGTTAGTGATTCCATTGATCTGCCATCCGCCGAGGATCGCGTCCGCTACTCGGTTGGTATTGTTTAGGAAATACTTGCCACGCCCGAAGGGTAGTTCCACCAGGTTGGTAAGCACGAAGACATGGGTGCGGTTCCAGTTAATACGACCGTGATTGACCCTGGGATCGATGGTGTAGTAATCCGAGTCAAAGTTTGTCGCTCTTGACAAGGTGTAATGGGCAAGGAACTGGTACCCGTGGCTGAAGGTCTTGTTCACCTTGGTCTGAAGCGAGTTGTAGTTACTGGAGGCAGCGTTGGAGAAGCTATCAATACCCTGCGTCCATCCGAAACTCGGGAAGTAACGCTTCCGCTGGTCCTGGGTGAGTCCGCAGGTGGATGATGCGGTGAATGTACCCGCCGGGCAAGCCGGCAGCGTCGGATTATAACCAACCACGGTGGCCTGGTTGGCGTTGAATGCCGGCCCGTCTCCAGCAAATACGTGGGTGCCCTTGTTGCCGACATAAGCCGCTTCCACGCTCATGGTGGGAGTGATCTGATGCTGGACGCTCACGTTATACGCATCCAAGGTCGGCAATTGCATGCGCAACGGCAGAGCCCTGGCGAATACGTTGTTTGGCAACGGCAATAGCCCATTGTCAGGAACCGCAGGGAAGGTGAATGCTGGGGGTCCAACGGCAAGGCTAAATACAGATCCGGTATTGGTAGAAGGATTCAATTCCTGCACCGCCAACACGGGCAGGTTCTGGGTCACGGCATGGCCGAAGATCGATCCGAAAACGCCGATGCTGAAGCTACGGCCATATCCCATACGCACCACGGTCTTTGGAGTCAACTGATAGGCGATTCCCAAGCGTGGAGCAAGGTTCTTGTAGCTGTTTTTGATGTTTCCATTGCTGCCAATACCGTCATACCCTGCAACCCGGAGATTCCCGGTGTTGAGGTCAAGCCAACCGCCCCGCCCCTTGCCGTTGACGGTCTGGGGGAAGTAGATTTCCCACCGCAATCCGTAGTTCAAGGTCAATTTCGGAGTTGCGCGCCAGGTGTCTTGAGCGAAGAAGAAGAAACGCTTCTGCTGTTCTGCGGCGTTCAAGCTGGTGCTCACATAGCGGCGAAGTTTTGTCGCATTGCCAAGCAGCAAGGTGGCGATTCCAGCGCCGCCGGGCTGAGCAGCTGCCGGATTAGAAGTGTTGTTCTTGGAGAACGACAATTCACCGGAGCGGTGAGCATCGCTGGGTACTCGCAGATTGTTCGCGAAGCGGAAATCGCCACCGAACTTGATCTGATGGTTGCCCAACGATTTGGTCCAGTTGTTCACGAACTGATACTCGTGCTCCTGCTCGATCAGCGGGCAGTTGCAGCGGTTCACGCCTAAACCGTAGCCAAGGTTGGACAGCCCGTCCGCGAAGTATGCGGGCTGACCTGAAGTGAAATCATCACCCAGGTTCAATCCCGGTATTCCGATGTCCTTCGCCGGCGTGGTTCCGACTCCATTCGGCGATACCTTGACGTTGTAGCGGTAATATCCGAAACGGAAATCGGTGATCAGGGTTGGGCTCAGAGAATAATCAAAGCCGGTTGCGACGCTATGGTTGCGGGTCTTGGAAGTCCCGGCAAAGCCGTTCTCGCCGAATCCGTCACCACCCAGGGCGCCGAAGATACCTTTACCGCTCAACTGGAAGCGGGCCATGCTATAGCGGCCGAAGATGTGGAGTTTTGAAGTCGTCGCATTGTCAATGCGGACGTTGAACGCGTTGTCATCAAACCCGCCAGTGCCGCCGCCGGAATAGTTATTTGTGGTACCGGCTAAGATTGGGGCAGGCAGGGCAGACAACAGTTTCACCGCCTGAGGCGATAGCCGATTGGACGGGATAATGCCGCCCGCAAAAGGAACACCGGGATTGGCGGGATCATAGATGGCGCCATTGGTGGTGTATTCGCTCAGGTCGCAGGTAGCGGAGGCGGCATTTAAGCAAGTCGATCGAACGAGAGCGGTTGGTACAGTCTCACGGAACGAGTTGCCGGTCTTGCGGCGCGTGCCTTGATAATCAGTGAAGTAGAAGAGCTTATCTTTGATGATGGCGCCTCCAACGGAGCCACCAAACTGGTTCCATAGATTGTCTGGAATCAATTTCCCGGTCACCGGGTCCGGAGTGCTTTGTGAGAATGGATTGCGAGCCTGCAGCACATCGCTGCGGCGGAACCAGAAGGCGCTTCCGTGGACGGTATTGCCGCCAGACTTGGTTTGCGCGGTGACTACGCCCGCGGTCGCTTGGCCAAACTCGGCGTCAAAATTCTGCGAGGTGACCTTGGACTCGGTGACCGATTCCAGCGTGGGGTTGATGACGATGATGCCCAGGATGGGATCTTGATTGTCCGTCCCGTCTAATTGGTAGGAGGTGCCGCTGAACTGTTGTCCATTGGAGAAGATCTGGATGCTGCCCTGAGGGTTTTCAGAGGATGCGTGGTTCCAGCCCAATTTCTGCGTGCCCGGGGTCAGGAGTTGCAATTCAGTGAAGTTACGATTGAAGAGAGGAAGTTCCTCCACGGCGCGTTCCGTAAAGACCGTGGCAACGTCCGCCCTGTCTGTCTTCAACTCCGGCGCTTCGGCTGTGACTTCGACCACCTGGCTGGAGGAGCCTAACTTGAGTGATTGATCGACTCTTGCAGAAGTGTCCGCAGCCACACGAACATTCTTCGTCTCCGAGCTGCCGAATCCTGGTGCTTCCACCTGGACGTTGTACTCACCGGGTATCAAGTGGTTGACGTTGTAGTTGCCACTTTCATTGGTGATGGCATCTTCCGTTGTGCCCTGTTGCACTGATGTGATCCGGACTTTTGCGTTTGGCAGCGCAGCTCCGGAAGAATCCTGCACTGTCCCGAAGATCGATCCATAAACTGCCTGACCGAAAGTGAACGTCGAAAACGACAAGGTAAGGCATACACATAGAACAGCCCTCAAGCTGGCATTCTGCATTCTCATTGCTTCCTCATGGCGGGAACCGTGGACCGGTTCTCTACGCGTTAAAACCCTTACGAACAGTATTGCTGAAACCGGGTGCTGTCAACCACTAATCGATGGAGGTACGGGGATGATTAAGGCATGAAACCCGCTAGAATCAAGGGTTTTCTGTCGGCAGGCAAGAGGTCAGGCGTGAGGTTTACGCTTCACAAAATCGATTTAGTGAGGCGAAACCGCTTCTAAATCTTTTGCCCTTTTCAATTCCAGTTGGGCTTCTGAAGTTTTGCCCTGTTGTTGCAAGAGCATTGCCAATTGATGGTGGGCTGGGGCATACGTAGGGTCGGTGGCAATGGCAGTTCTATATTGCGCGAGGGCGCCCTGCAAATCCCCGGCTGCGGCGAATTTTTTTGCCAGATTAGTAGCGAAAGTCGCGCCTTGGCGGTTGGTCTTTATGCTGGTGATGGCGGCGGCCTGCTTGCTTTCCTGGGCCGCGCCGGCCGAGTCACCCAATTGGCGCAAAACTGCGGCCAAAGTCACGTGAGCGCCGGCAAAATCCGGTTGCAAACGGATGGCTTCTCGCAATTCCGTGGCAGCTTCAGTGGGTTTTGACATTTGCTTCAGCACCGTGCCCAGCGTGTAGTGCGCCTCAGCGTAATCCGGATTGATGGCGAGCACGCCGCGCAGTTGCTCGACCGAAGCGGCAAATTCGCCCTGCTGCCAAAACGTGACCCCAAGGGTGTAACGCGCATCGGCAAGTTTGGGGTTGAGTTCAATAGCGCGACGGAATTCCGCGATTGCCTCGGGTAGTTGGTCCTTCAGCTTCAGAGCCAGGCCAAGGTTGTAATGGAGCTCAGGATCATCCGGAGTCTGGGCCAGCCCGGCGCGGTATTCCCGCGCGGCGGCATCGAAATCTGCTTTCTGCAAATAAACGATCCCCAGATTATTGTGAAATCCAGAATCGCCGGGCCTTAACGCAAGCGCTGCCTGAAATTCAGCGATAGCTTCTTCCGCTTTTCCGCTCTGCGTGTATGCAAGCCCCAGATTATTGTGAGCCTCCGCATCCTGAGGATGAAGTTTGACGGCCTGCCGGAACGCATTGACTGCATCCTCATAATCCCCCAACTGCTGCAGGGCCAACCCTAAGCGGTTCTGCGCTTCGGCATTGTCTGGCTGCAATAAGACCAATCGTTTATAGGCGGCCATTGCGCCCGGAAGATCGCGGGTCGCTTCCAGACTTCGAGCCAGGAAGTATTCGCCTTCCGGTAGCTTGGAATCAAGTTGGAGCGCATTGCGGAGCTCGATGATGGAGGAGCGGAATTCGCCGAGCTGGAAATACAATTTTCCGGCATGCAAGTGCGCGGCCGCCGAAGCAGGATCGAGCCGCAATGATTGCTTGAAGTGCACCGCTGCTTCGTCGAATCTGCCTTGACCGGCTAACAAAAGCCCGAGCAGGTCATGGGCTTCAGAAGATCCAGGATCGATCGTCAACACCGTTTCCAGTTGATGAACCGCCTCGTCGATGCCGCCCGATGCACTGAGCACCCGCGCGAACGAGATCTGCACGCTCTCCGGGACCGCGCCGAGTTCCGTTGCCTTGCGAAAGCTGGAGATGGCTGCGGGCAGCTCGTTATTCATCGCTTGCGCTTCCGCCAGATTGATCCAGGCTTGCTGAAACGAGGGGCGAAGATTCAAGGCTGAATGAAGAGCAGTGATCGCCCGCCTGGCGTCGCCGCGTTGCATCAAGACGAATCCCAGCGAGTTATGGGCTTCAGGGCTTCGCGGGCTCAGTCGAACGGCTTTCTCAAAAGCACTCTGGGCCGTTGCCAAGTCGCCTTTCTGCAAGGCAGCAATGCCGCTCGCATAGGCCGCCTGTGCCTTCGCTGCGGCAGTGGCAACCGTTTGCGCCGGGGCCGCGATCGAGATAAGGAAGACGAAGGGAATCGCCCAAGCCCAGAAGTGAGTCCCAGGGTTTATAGATCGATAAAGCAGATCCCTCATCATCTAGATAGGATTTTACGATAGACAAGCGGGCCTTATCACCGCCCTTTAGAATGGCTATCCCATGGCGCTCCTCAGTCGCGGCTCACAGGCATCCATAAGATCTTTATTACTGATTGTGCTGGCGTCTTTTGCCGTGTTGCTCCCGGCCAAAACTTCAGGCAGTGGGATACCGCCGAAAAATTCTAGTGCGGGTACCACTTACCCGGCGGCGAACTTTATTGACATTGCTGCCAAAGCTGGGCTAACCACCGCTAACACCTTTGGCGACAAGGCAAGCAAGAAATACATCATTGAGACCACGGGAACTGGAATCGCGATCCTTGATTACGACAATGATGGGTGGCCGGACATTTTTTTGGTGAACGGAACGACTCTCGATGCAGCGAAGAATAAATCAATGGCGCCTACGAATCAGCTGTATCGGAATAATCACGACGGAACTTTCACGGATGTGACCGACAAAGCCAGCTTGCGTTCCACCGGCTGGGGACAGGGCGCATGCGTCGGTGACTACGACAATGATGGACTGCCGGACCTGTTTGTCACCTACTTCGGCAAGAACCGGCTCTTCCATAATCAGGGCAATGGTGTTTTTAAGGAGGTGGCAGAAGCTGCGGGTGTGGCGGGCGACGGCTCCCGCTGGGGAACGGGTTGCGCATTCGTGGATTACGATCGCGACGGTCTGCTTGATCTGGTGGTTGCCGACTACGTGGACTTCAATCTTGCTACCGCGCCTGTTCCCGGCCAGGGAGCCTCGTGCTACTGGAAGGGCGTAGCAGTGATGTGTGGGCCCCGTGGGCTGAAGAGTTCCCCAAATATCCTTTATCACAATCTTGGAAAAGGAAAGTTTGCGGATGTCTCAAAACAGGCAGGCATTGAAAAGACGCCTGGGCACTACTGTTTCAGCGTATCCACGCTCGACTATGACGATGATGGTTGGCCGGATATCTATGTGGCCTGCGACAGTACGCCGAGCATCCTGTATCACAACAATCACGACGGCACCTTTACGGATGATGCCGTGATCGCCGGTGCAGCATTCAATGATGATGGCCGGGAACAGGCAGGCATGGGCTCGACCGTGGCTGATTTCGATGGCGACGGACTTCTCGATATTTTCAAGACGAATTTTGCCGACGATACCTCGACGCTGTATCGGAATAATGGCGATGGAAGCTTTACTGATTCAACCTTTACCGCGGGAATCGGACTGCACACCCAGTATCTGGGCTGGGGCGCTATGTTTCTCGACTTCGACAATGACAGTTGGCCAGATCTGTTACTGGTGAACGGCCATGTCTATCCTGAGGTGGACAAGCACAATCTAGGCAGCCGATACAGGGAGCCGCGCTTGCTTTTTCAAAATATGCGCAACGGTACCTTCTCCGATATCTCCGCGAATGCAGGCCCGGCGATCTCTACCACTACCTCAGCGCGTGGGTTGGCCACCGCCGATTTCTGGAATGACGGCAGGATCTCAGCCGTGATCAGCAACATGGGAGAGGCTCCGAGCCTGCTGGTGAATCAGGCGAAAAACGGAAACCATTGGGTCGGGCTGAAGTTGGTCGGCACCAGGTCGAATCGTGATGGCATTGGAGCCCGCGTGAGCGTGCAAGTGGGCAAGCGGCGGCTGGTGAATGAGGTGCGCAGCGGCTCCAGTTACAACTCAAGCAGCGATCTGCGATTGCATTTCGGGTTGGGTGACGCTACGAAGATCGACGCGGTGACGGTTCGCTGGCCCGGCGGGACCACCGAGAGATTTGAAACAGTAACGGTAGATTCGATCGTGGTGATCCGCGAAGGAGCAGGGAAGGTAGATGCAAAGCTGCCGGAGGCTGCATCGAAAGCTGCGGTGAAAAAGTGATCAACGGATCTTTCGTGGGGTGTCGAATCTCTGCGTTTTTACAATGCCTTCGCCCTCTTTCACATAAATAAGCTGGTTCACTCCAATCTCCTTCAGGGTCTGTACCGCTCCGCTGGGCCAGCGAATCTCCAGCAGCGACACCTTCTCGGCTTTGCCCAACCCAAAATGAATGCGCAAATCATTCTGTGAGTAGTAACTGCCACCGCTGCGCACCTCGTCGATCTGCCGCATCTCATCTTTGCCGGCGCCGGTCACACATAAAAGGCGTGCGCCGATTCCGCTGCGATTAGACTTGGTCCCAATGGTGCGCACCTTGATCCAGTTGTTGCTTAACCTGGAGTCGCAACGAAGCAACGCCGGCAGAGCGTTGACGTTGTTAATGACCACGTCGATGTCGCCATCATTATCAAAGTCGCCGAAGGCGCAACCCCGCGCGCTGGATTCTTCCGTGATGCCGGGTCCGGCTTGCAATGAAATGTCTTCAAACTTGCCGTTTCGCAGATTTCGATAGAGCAGCTTGCGCTGGGAATAAGCTGCCTCAGTGGTGAGTTGTTCCACTTCCGGGTAGACGTGGCCGTTGCAGATGAGGATGTCTAACCAGCCATCGTTATCAAAATCAATAAAACCGCATCCCCAGCCAAGATATTTTGTGTTGATCCCCAGGCCGGAGGTATAGGTTGCATCGTCAAATGATCCCTTGCCGTCATTCAAATAAAGCGAGTGCGTGTCCCCGGCGAAATTGGTCTTGATGATATCCAACGCGCCCTTATGCAGGTAATCGCCCGCGGCTACACCCATGCCTGCTTGCGGCTTGCCATCGGGGCTGAAGGCAGCTCCGGCAGCGATGGCGACATCCTCGAATCTCCCGTTCTTCAGATTTTGATAAAGCGTGCTGGCGGTAGAGTCATTCGCTACGTAGATATCAGGCCAGCCATCATTATCAAGATCCGCAGTGACCACGCCGAGTCCGTAGATACCATCGGTATGCGTAATGCCGGCGGCCTCAGAGACATCTGTAAAAGTTCCGTTGCCATTGTTGTGGTACAGGATATTCTTTGAGCCTTTCAGCCCCGGCGGCCCGCACGCCACCATCACGCCCTTATAGAGGCAAGGACCGGACTCCGGCACTGGTGCGGTCGCCAGATCCAGATCGATGTAATTCGCTACGAACAGATCGAGATGGCCATCACGGTCATAGTCAATGAATGCGCACCCCGATCCCCATCGAATCCCTTTACCGGCGACGCCGGCCTTTTCGCTGACGTCAGTAAAAGTCCCGTTGCCGTTGTTGTGGAAAAGCACATTCTTACCGTAGTAGCTGACGAAGAGGTCCTCGTAGCCGTCATTGTCATAATCCCCGATGCAGACTCCCTGCCCCCAACCGGAATGGCCGACACCAGCTTTCATGGTTACGTCAGTGAACGTGCCATCGCGATTGTTCCTGAAGAGATGGGACGTGGGAGCCTGGCCGGTGGGAAACCCCTCAAGCCGGGAGCCGTTGACGAGAAATATATCCAGCCAGCCGTCGTTGTCGTAATCATAAAAAGCGACTCCACATCCGGTGGTCTCAAGAAGGTATTTATTCTTCTTGAGGCCGCCATAGATGGTTTTGGCATTAAGACCCGCCTCACGGGCGACATCCACAAAGCGAACCCCAGGGTCGGAAATCTTTACGGCAGGAGTTTGAGTGGGGACCGCAGCCTGGACTTCTGTCAACGCTTTTAGGGCAGGCGGCGCGAGCATGGAAAGAATGCTGTCAAAGGAGAGCACCAGAGCAGAACGGCTGAGCGAATTGAGGAACGATCTCCGGGAGAACTGCACTGGGAAAGATACCGTTGAGTTACGAGTATGCTACATTGTGCCGCTGTTTTGTGAGCTGTGCTACCAACCCCTTTTGAAAGACAGGCGATCGTGAGAGCTATCCTGGTCCGTGCGCTAATCGTGGTCACATTTCCGTTCCATGCATGGGGACAACAGAGTGCGATGCCCCGGCCGACAGCAGCCGCCTTAAAAAACAATGACAAGCCGGGGCTCGAATTGTCGCGCCCGGTGCGCAAGTGGGAGTTTCTTGACGTCGTAGGCAAGCGTGCGGGACTTTTCGGCCGTGAAGACGGCAGATTTGAAGGTTGGGTCTATCCTCTCAAACTGGTCCGCGATTTTCATCTGGTCTTCCATTTCAATGGGCTCGCGATCCCCGCGGAGAACTTTGCCCGCACCCTGGTGGTGCGTCCGGAATCAACCACCATCATTTACGGCAACGATTCCTTCGCAGTGAGAGAGACGTTGTGCGTTCCGCCGGGAGAGCGTGGTGCTTTCGTTAAATTGGAGATTGACACCTTTGAGCCGCTGGAGGTCGAAGCACGCTTTAAAAAAGATTTTCAATTGATGTGGCCGGCCGCGATCGGTGGGACATATTTAAATTGGAATGGCACACTCAAAGCGTTCACTTTTGGCGAGGAATCAAAAAAATATTTTGGGATACTGGGTTCTCCTTCCGCGGCGGCACATGGACAAGAGCAATCGAACAACAATTTTTCCGCCGATGAAGATTCACTTTTCCTGGGACCAAGCAAAAAAGGGAAAGACACCCGGCTGATCGTGCTGGCTGGATCTGTTACCAGCCAGGCAGATGCTGAAAAGACTTATCAGCGCCTGACCAATGAATCGCAACAGTTGCAGGAGCAGGCGTCACAGTATTACCGCGATTACCTGGCCAAGACCGTGAACCTTTCACTTCCTGATCCCGAACTGCAAAAAGCATACGACTGGTCGCGCATCAGCACCGTCCAGGGACTGGTCGAGAATCCGTTTTTAGGCACGGGATTGGTTGCGGGATACCGCACCTCCGGCAATGATGCCCGCCCAGGCTTTGCCTGGTTCTTCGGACGTGATTCACTTTGGACGTCTTTGGCGCTGAACTCCACTGGTGATTTTTCTACGACCCGCACGGCCTTGGATTTCCTCAGCAGATTCCAGCGGGCGGATGGAAAGGTAGAGCATGAGATCTCACAGAGCGCAAGCCTTGTGGATTGGTTCAAGGCGTATCCCTATGGATATGCCTCGGCTGATGCTACGCCTTTATTCATCATCGGGATGGATGATTACGTTTCCGCAAGTGGGGATAGCGGGTTCGCCCGCGAGAAATGGGACAACATCTGGCGTGCCTATCAATTCCTGCGCTCCACCTATGACGAACGCGGTTTGCCGCAGAATCTGAATGTGGGGCACGGATGGGTCGAGGGCGGTCCTTTGCTGCCGGTAAAGACCGAGCTGTACCAGAGCGGATTGGGGCTGCAGGCTTTGCGCTCTCTTGCTCGGATCGCCACTATTGTCGGTAAGAAGGACCTGCAGGCCGGATTACAAAAAGAGATTCAGCAGAAGCAACGATTGATCAATGATGCTTTTTGGTCGGAGGAGAAAAAGTCCTTCGGCTTTGCTCTGGATAAAGACAACAAACGAGTGGACGTTACGACCGTGCTTTCGACGGTACCCATGTGGTTTGGCCTGTTAGATGAGGCGAGATCCAACGCAACCATTGATCAGTTAGCGGACGCCGACCATGCCACTGATTGGGGCATGCGGATCTTATCCGCAAAAAATCAGCTCTTCGACCCCACGGGCTACCATTTCGGCAGCGTGTGGCCCCTGTTCACCGGTTGGGCTGCGGTCGGTGAATATGAATATCATCGGCCACTTCCGGCATATGCGAATCTGCGCGCAAATGCTCAGCTCGCTCTCGACGGGCCTTTGGGCCGCGTGACGGAGGTACTCTCCGGAAGCTACAACACGCAGTTGGCAACGAGCTCGCCGCATCAGATCTGGTCGTCCGCGATGGTGATCAGCCCGATCCTTCGGGGGATGATGGGATTGAAGAACATGCGGACGGAAAGACGCTTGCTCTTTGCGCCGCACGTCCCCCCTGGATGGGACCATTTTGTGATCAGCGAACTGCCTGCCTGTGATGGCACAGCGAGCATCGCGTACACCCGGAGCGCGGTATCCTTTGATCTTGAGATATTCACGAAGTCTGCCGGCAGTTGCACGCTGGAGTTCTCTCCTGCCCTCAGCCCTCGTGCACAAGTGCTGGGCGCGGAGTGGAACGGCAAAAGAATCGAATGGAAGACTGAGCCCCATGCCGCTGACATGCATGCCAATCTCGCGGTGCAGTTGCCGGAGGGAAAAACGCATCTGGCAATCCAAGTCACTGACGATTTCGGGTTGAGCGTAGAGAACGAGCTGCCGGCGATCGGTTTGCCCAGCAGCAATCTAAAGATCGTCTCTGAGACATGGAATGCGGCTCATGACGAACTGCAACTTCAAACCGCCGGTATAGCGGGCAAAAGCTATGCAATCGGCTTATTCGGCTCGAAAGTTACATTGACGGAAGGCGGAACTCTGGAGTCGAGAGATGGTATGCAGCGTTTGAAGGTCACATTCCCGCCCGCCGAGTCCGCCGGTTACACTCATCAAAAAGTACTGATCCACTTCGCTGAGCGTAGGTAGGTTGCGTTCACGGCCGGATCTTTGCGCGCACCGCTCCGATGTGGGTATCACCAGCGCCGTAATAGACCAGCCAATCCTTTCCCTTCCGAACCATGCCTTCAAGAAAGACCACGTTCGGCACCTGTCCCTTCTTTTCCCATTCTTGTTCTGGCTGAAAAATAGGATTAGCGCTCCGGGCAATGACCTTGGTGGGGTCATTCACATCAAAGAGCACCCATCCGGTCCTATAAACCAATTGATGATCAGCTCCGTTATAGATAAGCAGGATGCCTTGAGAAGTAATGATCGGTGCCGGTCCCGGTTCGACTATGCGCGAGTCAAAATATCCCTCGCGCCTTCCCAACACGGGAACATCCAAGGCCTCCGTCCAGTGCACCAGGTCTAACGAATATGCGACCCCCATCTGGTCCGTCTGATCGGCGGATGTACCCAAAAAATACATCCAGTATTTGCCACCGATCTTCCGCGGCACGATGGCGCCTGACTTGGTCCATTTCACATTCCACTTTCCTTTGTTCGCGGGAAGAAGGATGCCCTTGCGCTTCCAGTGGATCAAATCTCTAGAGGTAGCCAAACACAATTGCGCGTCAATCTTGTTGTATCCGGTGTAGGTCATGTAGAAGGTATCGCCAAATCGCGTGAGGCGCGGATCTTCTACTCCACCGTTTTTTTCATAATCCGTTTCAGGACTGAAAACCGGCTTCAGCCGCGAGGTAAAACGTACGCCGTCTGAGCTGCCGGCATAGCCGATGGTAGAAGTGCCATTTTTGTCCTGAGCCCGGTAAAGCAGGACGATCTTCTTTCCCAGCCGAACAGCGGCTGGATTAAAGGTCCCGGCACTTGAAAATCCCGTCCCAGAAGGAGAGATGAGGGGCTCTCCATGGAATCGTTCAATGACGATCGGAGGTTTTTGGGGGCCACTCTGCGCATAAGACGGCCAGCAACAAGCTAGTATCAGGCTGAACCAAAGGCTACTTTTGATCGGGAGTGTTTTTTTTAGGTTCGCAGGCACAGTCATTCGAATTCGCGTTCCATCCAGAACTGGTCTATCCGCATTAAAGCGTTGGGAACGGGCGTGGCCAGATTAAGCCATCATAATGTAGACGCGAGTGCGGCGCAGACGTAAATGTTTACTTGGGGGCATCTTCCAGAGGAACGGTGTCCCCCTGTGGCTGTAGATATTCGGGCCGCTCGTTCCATCCGGTCAGCATAGAACGAAAATTGTTCCACCCGTGGATCGCCACCATGAGAAGGTGCCCGGGGATGAAGGCAAGAAAGCCGCACATAGCGATGAAGTGCCAGATGCGCGCATAGTGAAAGCCGCCCATGAACCATGCCAGCCCGGAGAATTGCACCGGCTTCCACATCACCAATCCGCTCAATAGTGAGACAGCACCGAAAAAGATAGTGGAGGAATACGCCAGTTTCTGTAGCGGATTGTATTGTTCGGTGAGCGGCGGCTTTTCCCCGAAGAGAAAATAGTGCCGCGCCATAGGCCAGACTCCGGGTATATCCCGTGGCGTGAACAACACTTTGCGCCATCTTCCGGTCACGATCGCATGGGCGATGTAAGCGATGCCGGAGAGCGCGAACAACCACATAAAAGTAAAATGCCACTGTTCCGCTCCCGCCAGCCACCTGCCGAGAGACAGCGCGTGAAATACTCCCCCGATCGAAGTGAGGGATCCGTGATCCTTGATCTCAAATAGATCCTGTTGCGGGATCTTGGCGCCAAAGCTGGGAAACGCGAAAAATATCTGGATGCCGCTGGCGATGAGGATGACCACCGCGAACCCGCTCACCCAATGAGTCCAGCGGACCACCGCTGGCTGTTCGAATACCGCCACCACCTGTTTGCCTGCCCCAGTGCGAAAGCGGGCGAGGAAAGAATCCGGGATGAATGTTGCGCGTGTCGCCATAAGTTATAGCCCGTAGTGCCAGTCGTAGCCCTGATCTTCCCAGTAGCCTTTTTTCTGAAGGACATTCGTGACGCGGAGACTCGTTAAGTATTTCGCAGATTTGTAGCCGATCTTTGTGGGTAGCGCGAGCCGTACCGGCGCCCCGCGCTCCCGCTCCAGCGGTTTGCCGTACATCTCATAACAGAGCAGCGACTGGGGATGAAGCGCCGTCGCCATGTCCAGGGATTCGTAGTAGCCATCAGCACATTCAAAATAGATGAATTTGGCTTTGGTATCCGCGCCTATGGCGTTCAGAAGTCCGGACAGGCGGGCACCGCCAAAGTTGCCGATCACGTCCCAGCCCTCCACGCATATGTGCCGAGTGTTTTGCATGAAACGAGGAAGTTTCTGGATCTGTGCCAAGGTATATTCGCCGGGCGATCTCACCTCGCCACTTACGCTCAGGGTCCAGTTCTCAAGATCGACTTCGGGATCGTCGTCCTCATAACTATTCAAGGGAAATTTTTCAATCGGTGTCACTTGAGAGTTGGAGAATGTCCGCGCCAAATGCCCCGGGCGAAAGAGCCTGGCTGAAAACCAATCCGTCAGTTCAAGTCCTTCCATGAGAAGGGGGTCCCGAAAACGTGGCACCGCGAAGGCGCCTAGTGCCACAAGAGGAGCCAGCTTGAGGAATTCGCGCCGGGAAGATCTCCTGAATCGCTTTTCGTCATTGATGTTCATGTTTGGATCCCAAACTCTTTGAATTTGCATTCCTTTCCATCAATAATGTGTAGACGCTTCGTGAGATTCAAGAGCCTCTAAAAAGTTACACAGTGTTTTTGATAGAGCTATTTGCCCGCATAGGCGCTCGTCGCCCAGCAATTCAATCATCCGCTTGCGTTCACATAACGCAAATAGGATAACTGCGTCGCTGCGGCTGAATTCAACCGAATGCCGAAATCAGCCGCTGCAGCCTACGATCCGGAGTTCGCCTCCTTCGCTGAGGATTCGCCGCTAAGGCCAGGGAGATGGTGCAATGAAGCAACGGCTTTCCCGATAACCGCCTCACTAAAGCGCTCCATTTCCTCCAGTTGAGGACTGAATTGCAGCAGGAGCAGATCAGTGCCCGCGCGCTCGAACTGGTAGATACGTTCCGCCACTTGCTCCGGGGTGCCAACCAACCCTGAACGCAGCCCCCGATTGGAGACGGAATAATCTTCCAGTGACACGCGTTGTTCAAGCTGCGTGTTGGCGAGCCACTGTTGATAGTTGCCATAGCCCGCAGCGGATTGCTGCACGTCTGTGATGCGCTTGAGTTCCTCCTGTGCTTCACGCTCAGTCTCGCGCACGATCACGTAACCGGAGACCCCGAATTGGAGCGGTGGAAGCGTATCTGGGCGGCGCACCTGCAGGTCTGCGATCTTTGCTGCGATCCGCTCCGGCGGGTCACCATGCATCACGTAGGCATCGCATTTATTTGCAATCAGGTTCTTCGCCGTTTCTGATTCTCCGCCCGCATAGATTGTGGGGCGGGGGCGGTTTTGCACCGGTTTTGGCTGAAGCACGTTCTCCTGCACGTTGTAATATTTGCCTGCATAGCTGAAGCGCGGTTGCTTCCATGCCGCATCCACAACATCCAGCCACTCAGAGGTGCGCGCGTACCGATCGTCGTGCTTATCAAAGTGCAGCCCATACTTGCTTGCCTCCTCCGCCCACCACGCTGAGACCACATTGAGCGAGAGCCGTCCGTTGGAGATGTGGTCGATGTTCGCCGCCTGCTTTGCCAGTAGCGCGGGATTATGGAAGGTAGGGCGGACTGCCACCATCAGCTCCAGATGCTCCGTCACGGCAGCAAGTGCCGCCGCCGTGGACCATGCGTCCAAAGCGGGAGCATCAACGCCCTTAATGTCATTGAGATTCAGCTCAGCGATCAGTGTGAGATCGAACCCGATCTGTTCGCTGCGCCGGGCCAGGCGGGAAACATACTCCCAGGACGCGGACATGTTCTCGTCCTCCACATTTCGTAACCAACCGCCAAAAACGGGAAGCCAGTATCCGTAGCGCATCAGCGTGCCTCCTTGAGAAGAAAATCGACGAGTCTGTCAAAGGGATCAAAGCCCAGGAGCGTGGGCCCGTCGGATACAAAATTCGAGAGGGCGTTGATGTCGTAATATAAGAGGCTGCCATCCCGTGCGTCGGTGATATATTCCACGCCGCCTACGTCGATGCCCGCAGTTTGCATGATGCGTTCAACGTTTGCGATGACCTCCGCTGGTGGTGTGTACGCCTCGATCCGCAATCCCGCCTTATGCGCTTCCACCACGCACGCGGAATTCGGGGTCAGCGCAACGTCGTCCGGGGTACGGCAGATGTCCGCCGGGCATAGATCGAAGGTCTCGCCCGTAAGGTGGACCTTGATCGCGTAAAGATATTTGCCTCCAACCACCTCGACTCGAACAATGTGATTGCCCTGCGCGGCAATGAACTCCTGCACCAGAGCCGTGCTGTCCAAACCAAGATCGATGGCGCCGTCGCGAACCGCCTCTTCGAGCCGCTCGCGAGAATCAAACCGGGTGACTCCTTTGCCGCTGCCGCCGATATTCGGCTTCACAACCACCGGAAAACGGAGCCCTTCAGACGCAATCGCAGCTTGCGACGCGTGATTAATAACTCGCGCACGAGGATAGGGAAGGTGCAAGGCGTTGAGCAGGGAGAGTTGAAGCGCCTTGGAGGTCTCGTAACGAAACGCCTTCGATCCATTTATGACGCGTGTGCCCAGCCGTTCCAAATGTTCCAGCAGATAGAGCGTGTAAAAGATGCCGTTCCCGTTGCCGCGATGGTACGCGGAAGGCGACATTCGGTTAAAAAATAATCCGAAGGCGCTGCCGTCTGTCGAGGTCTCAGATAGATCGAAATGATGCTGCGTGGCGTCGATTCGTGCGAAGGGTATTCCTCGCTCCTCAAGCTTGGCAAAGAGCGGTTTGAACCACTGCTGTTGTTCGTAAAAGATGCCGAACGCCCGGACGCTGGACGTCGCGTCAGAAGATGGTGCGAATTCGCTTACAGTCGTTGCCATGTTTCTCCTTTGAATGAATGGGCGGTTCAGAAGGGAGCGGCTGTAAACGTGAAAAGCCGCTCCGGAAAGAGCGGCCTTAGAGTTCGATATGTTGCTAAATCAATCTCCGCGCTGCCGCTCCTGGACGCACATACACATACACATGCAGCAGCACATGGTAGCGGCGGAGCGGGTTTGAGTGGAACGGTTCATCTTGGTCAGCTTACAAGAGTGAGGCATGAAGTGTCAAAACCCAAGTGTCAGAACTAATGATGGGTAATATTCAGGGATGAAACCGATGGTGCATCACGACCTCAGACCATACCATCAAGATCGCCAACCCAGACGCGGACACGCTTATAAGGTTTGCCAAAATCTCTTTGGCGGCCAGAGGCCTGCGCCTCCAACGAGCAGACGGCAAGTTTCGCAGATAATGTGCATTGATCACTGAACCCAGGGTAAGGGCCGCGCCCAGCAATGAGATCGCAGCCAGGCCGTAACGTACCGGCGCTGAATGGACGAAAGAAGCGCTGGCGGCAGTGACCGCGGTGAGGCCCATCCACACCCGAAAGCTGTTCAAAAAAATGAAAAGAATACAGCCTGACTGAAGCACTCCGGCACCCACCGCCAGGGTCCGAACGGGGAATCTGGTACGGACCCTTGGTCTAGTCTCTTCCATCTCATCTTCTGGTGTCACTTTAAAGGCGAGTTCAGCATTCGTCATACGCTCAAGTTCCTTTCGACGCGGCCCCGGCTGGTGATCATTTCGGCCACGAACTCGTACGCTTGGTTCAGGTCAAGCATGTTTCGCAAGCTCGATCTCTAATCGCTGCGACAGCCTCTCAGAAAATCCGGATGGCAAGGTGAAGGTGCGCTCGTCCGCGATCAGGATAAGAACATTGCGAGTGCTATCGACTAGGGTGGCGCAATGGCGGCAATTCTCCAGGTGCAGTTCGATCTGCCGCCGCAGCAGCGGATCCAGATCATCGTCCAGATAATTGGATACTTCAAGCCAGATGTCATTGCAGCTTAACGCCATGGATTCAAGCCTTTCTTGAATAAGCTCCGCTTGGTCTTTAGCAACAATTTAGGCGCCAGCAAGTCCCGCATGCGCATCCTCGCGCGATGCAGCCGGGTCTTCACCTGGGCCACCGAAATGCCTAGCGCGACCGCCGTTTCCTCAATATTCAATTGTTGCACATCCCGGACCACAAGTATCTCCCTGTATTTAGCTGGAAGGCTCGTGAGCGCCTTCGCCAGCTCCTCTCGAAGTTCGCTGTTCTCCAAAGCCTCTGAGGGAATCTCTCGCCAGTCTCGCAACTGAATGGGACAGAAGTCGTCGTTGTCATCGTCACCGTCCAGCGAATCAAACTTTGCTCTCTTATCACGACGAAGCCGCATACGGGCTTCATTCGCTGTGATCTGCGTCAACCAGGTGGAGAATTTGGCTTCGCCGCGAAAACTTGCAAGATAACGGAAGGATTTAAGGATAGCCTCTTGCGAGATATCTTCGGCATCTTCCTTGTTGCACACGATGGCATAAGCCGTGACATAGACAAGGCGATGGTAGGGCAGGATCAGTTCTTGAAAAAGCGCGGTTTCTCCCTCCAATATCCTGGTGATGAGCGCCGCCTCATCCCGACCAGGAGGTTTCACTGCGCGGACTGTGCTCGCCAGCATGAGGAATCGATACTAGTCGGGAGCAAAAAGTTACATTTCTTCAAGATGAGCGTCCGCAATATCCCAACCTGAGACGTAAGTTCGATGTAAATCGGTAACTTTTGACAAAGTTGTGCCATCTGTTTAGATGTGAATGATAAGGTTTTTTAAGGAGACTTAAGCGTGAAAAGCGGGCTCAAGAATCTGTTGATCATCGTGTGCGTTTTCATCGCAGGGATCGCTTGGAGCGGTGAGATCGGCCAGACTGGTGCCAAGAACATTGGCATGGGGCTAAGCGAGGGCGAGATCGCACCTCGATTTCAGGCACATGATCAATTCGGCCACGAGCAAACAAACCAGACGCTGGCCGGCAAGAACGGGACCGTCCTGCTCTTCTTCCGCTCCGCTGACTGGTGACCCTTCTGCAAGATGCAACTGGTCCAGTTGCAAAAAGCGCAGCAGCGGTTCAAGGAACACGGTATTGGGATCGCGGCGATCAGCTATGACAGTCCGGAGATACTGCAGGAGTTTGCCCACCGCCAGAAGATCACTTTCCCCCTTCTTGCCGATCCTAAATCAGAGATCATTCGCAAGTTCCACGTGCTGAACGTGGAGGCGAAAGGCATGACCGCGGGCATGTCGCATCCTGGTTTTATTTTTGTAGACCCGAAAGGTCGGATCCAGGAGAAGTATTTTGAGGCCGCCTACACGGATCGTTTCACCGCCGGCAATCTGATCGGCAAGCTTTTTCCAGAACTTACGGAGCAGGTGGAAAGAAATGTTGATGCTCCGCATATCTCATTGATGCTCCAGCAATCTGACCAGGTGGCCATACCCGGCAGCCGTTTGTCACTGGTGGTTGAAGTTCATTTGGCTCCAAACCTCCATGTGTATGCCCCAGGGGTGAAAGGGTACAAGCCGATCGAGTTAAAGCTGGAGCCAACCACGGACGCCAAGTTTAGTCGCGTAGTGTATCCAACGCCCAAGGTCCTATTTCTTCCCGCGATCAAAGAGCGAGTGCCGGTCTTCGAAGGGGCCTTCCGGATCACCCAGGACGTCACGATCTCCGCAGACCGGCCATTCATCGAGTCAGTGCAACAAGGCAAGCTGGTCCGATTGCAAGGGGAGTTTAAATACCAAGCGTGCGACGAGAAGATCTGCTACTTGCCGACAACCGTGCCGGTCACCTGGAACATCCAGGTGCTCCCGCTTGATTCGCAAAGGTCCCCGGAGTCGATCCGGCATCGGGAGAAGCGCGACTAGTCGATTGCAGATGCCGCGCCTTTTAGTGCAGTACGGGCTCGGAAAATCGCGGGAGGGAACGATGATGCAATGCCGCTCGCGCGTTCAACAGGTCTTCCTGCAACTCTACGATCCTTCGTCCGGCTGCCAGGCGCACGCGCAATTCACCGGCATGGAAGGGCTTCACGATGTAATCATCGGCGCCGGCATCCAAGCCACGGACTAAATCTTCCTTCGCCCCTTTGCCCGTCAGCAGGATCACATAGGTGTACGTCTCACGTGGATGCTGGCGCAAGCGGCGGCAGAGTTCAAGGCCATCCATGCCGGGCATCATCCAATCGAGGATCGCGATGTGCGGCGGATCGGAGGAGTCTAAGGATTGCCATGCGGAGCTCCCATCCTCGGCGGTGACGATCCGAAAATCCCATCCGGACAAAGCCCGCTGCAGCAGCCTGCGGCTCAGAATGTCATCGTCCGCAACCAGAACTTTTATCTCGCTGCCAACTTTGTTGGTCAATTCGGATCCTTCAGTCCCGAGCCCCACCAGCCGAAGCAGCTCATCGGACAGATGTTGCATGCAGACCGGCTTGGGAAGGAATGCGTCGGCGCCCAGCCGGCGAGAGAGTTCTGCGGTCTTCGCGTCAGTCGACGCGCTGACAACGATCACTGGAATGTGCTGGGTCTTGGTGGACCGCTTCATGGAATTCAACACAGCTTCGGCAGACCCCCCGGGCATCTTCATGTCAAGCACAACAGCCGAGGGCACATGGCGCTGGATGGCGATGAATGCCTGAATGGCATCAGAGGCTGTGATGGGATAGAAACCCACGCTTTTCAGCTTGGCGGTGACCAGGTGCAGGAATACAGGGTCGTCATCAGCGACCACGATTTTCATGTGCAAGGGCTTCCTCCTCCCTCAATATGGCCTCAAGCTGGTGCATCTCGCTCTCCACGACAAGTGAAAGAGCGGCACAATCCTGTTGACGCTTTTCTTCCGCTGCCAGCTCTAACCTTTCCGCGGCGATGGCCAAGCGCGCGGCGCCGATGTTGGCGGCAGAGCCCCGTAATGAGTGAGCGGCAATCTCCAGCGCATAATGATCGTTCGAGCCCAAGGCGCGGCGGATGGCCTCAAGTTGCCGGGGAGAACTCGAGCTAAAGATGGTTAACAGTTCGGCAACGAAGACTTCATCGCCCTCCAGCCGGGAAAGGAATTCGTTACGATCGAAGATGCAAGGGTCCCGATAAGCGGAGGACGCTGACACTTCTTCCGGGATCTCTGTGGAACCATGCACGGCCAACTTTTCCAGCAGCTCCCGCGCGCGAATGGGTTTGGAAAGATAGTCGTCCATTCCCGCTGCCAGGCATCTTTCACGATCACCTTCCATGGAATGCGCGGTCAAAGCGATGATCGGAATGCGAGCGCCGCTCTCTCGTTCAGCTTCGCGGATGGCGGCGGTCGCCTCAAAGCCATTCATCTCAGGCATCTGCACATCCATGAGCACCACATCAAATCGCGTCTTCAAGGCATGAGCGACGGCTTCACGCCCATTGTTGGCGATCGTGACTCTGTCACCCCACTTCTTCAGCAATCGCACCACGATCTTCTGATTGGTAAGGTTGTCCTCCGCCAGCAGCACATGAAGGGGCATACCCGCCCGGTGCTGTTGTGGCGCCGCGATAGGCGCAGGATTTGGGCCCAACCCCATCGCGGTGGCGATCGCGTCCAGCAGGTCAGATTGCCGCACCGGCTTGGTAAGAAAAGCTGAGATCCCCACCTCACGGCAACGGGCAGCATCTCCCAGGCCATGCGCTGAACTCAACATCATGATGGTGGGCGCCGCGAGTGACGGAGTTTTGCCTTCTCCCCTGGAGCTGACCCCCTTGAGGGCTGCCAAGTTCAGAGTTAAGCTTGCGCAGCCCTCATGCAAGTACCTGATTCGATCTTCCATATCATCTGGATCTCAACCACCTGCCTTCAATCGGCGGCTTTGATCGGCCTGCTGAAAAAAGAGTTGGCGAAGGCGATGGTGTGTTTCGCATGCTACATGGCGTTCGGCGTGCTGCGGTCGGCGGTCTTGGCGCTGGTATTGAAAGAGAGCTTAAGCCATTACTTCTATTCCTATTGGGCATGCGAATTGGTAAGCGCGGTGCTCGCCATTCTAGTGACCCGGGAGCTGGGGAATCTATTGCTGAATGATGTTCCGGAATGGAAAAAACTTGGACGGTGTGGCTTTCAGTGGACAGCGGCAATGCTTGTCATCATCAGTGTCTTGTTTTCAGATCCGGCTATGGATGCCGGCTCCATCCAGATCACCAGGCTGGTTCTAGGATTTGAGCGAAGCATCCGGTTTGTGCAGTGCGGCTTGTTGATCTCCATGATCGCGTTTTGCGAGACGCTGAAGGTGAATTGGAAGAACCAGGTATTCGGAGCCATGCTCGGTTTTGCGGTGATCGCAACGTCGAATCTCGTTTTGAGCACGTTGCATCTTCACTTCGGCGAAGTCCTAAGCCAGGTCCTGCAATTATTGAAGCCTTTGAGTTATTTGGTGGCGACCTTGATCTGGGTGATCTATGTTTGGATCCCGCTCAGCAGCGTTTCCCCTCGCGTTTCAGCGAACGCCGAGACCATGGTCGTTCTCAATAACTGGAGAACTCAGTTAGCGGAGGTCAGGCTGCCATGATCTTCATACTCATGCCGGCGGTTGCTCTGGCGCTGCTGCTTTTGCTGGTCTTTGCTCGGAAGAGTCGCGTTGCCGGACCCGAAGATGTTTTTGTTGGGATCGATGTGCAATCTTTCCGGCGACTGGTGGACCCGGAAGAGGCGCGTCAGTTGCGGGAACTGGTATCAGCCCGGGATTTTCGCAGGCTGCAGCGCAAGCGCGCGTTGGTCGCTCTCAGATATTTGCGGAAAATCTCAAAGGATGCGTCTTTATTGATGAGATATGCTTCAGCGCCTGAGATCGCCCGAGACCCATTTTCCGTCCAACTCCGCCGGGAAGCGCTGCAGGTGCGCCTCCTGGCATGGCGAACGTCGCTAATAGTGCTGGTATGGTTCGTTCTTCCCGGCGCGCGTTTTGAAATGCCGATCGCTAAGCAGTACAGCTCTCTGCACAGCCACTTCGATCAGTGGAGGCGCGAGACCTCCGTCGCCCTCTGACCGCCGGCAAATCTCCGGGATCATCTGTCCATCTCAGCTTACTTGTTTGTCCTGATCATTTCTGTTTCGCGGTTGCCGCATTGGGCGAAAGATTTCGGTCGAAGAATTCGCCCATTGCTTTGTAAGCGCGAACCCAATCACCCCACTTCAGCAGATCGTGGATCTCGTCGGGGATGATCATCTGTTCAAACGCGACATTCTGTTTTCTGAGGCGCTGCACCAGGTCTGTGGTTTGTTGAAAAGCCACATTGCGGTCGTCATCCCCGTGGATCAGCAGCACCGGAGAGCGCCAAGTGGCCACGTCCGCGTCCGGAGAAGATTTGAAGGCCAGAGCGATCGCCTCTTTCAGGTCGGGAGCGGAGCGGGCGTTGTCCTCCCATTGCGGCAAAAAGACGGACCAATCATGCACGCCATGAAAGTCAACGCCGGCGCGGAAGATGTCCGAGTTGCGCGCGAGACCTAACGCAGTGAGCAGCCCGCCATAGGACCCGCCCCACAATCCAATGCGTTTGGGGTCCACCGTGTTCAGGCCTTGCAGATAACGCGCCCCGGCCACGACATCTTTATATTCAGACGATCCTCGCCAACCCGCATTCGCGGGGACGCGGAAGGCGCGGCCATACATGATGCCCAAACGATAATTTACAGAGAGAACGGTGTAGCCTTTGCTTGCCAGGTACTGATTTGCCGCGTAAGCACCGTAGTAGTACTGCATGTAGTGGAAGCCGAGCAGCATCTGGCGCGGCGGTCCGCCATGGGTAAAGATCAGCGCCGGGCCCCGCGTCTGCTGGTTCTTTGGCAAGAAGAGTTGCCCATGAAGCACGACGCCATCCTCGCTTTTGAATATCACCTGCTTGGGCGTAACCAGTTCCTTCTCGGGGAAGTCGGAAGGGATAGCGTCCTTTGCGATCAGTTCGCGTCCGCGGCTGGTGACGCGATACGGCATTGACGGTGAGGTTGCGGTCGAACCCAAGCACAACACATTCTTGCCATCGACGGTCTCCACCGGGTTCCATTCAATGGTCTCTCCTTTCGTCAAGGACTGCGGCGCGCCGCCGGTTACGCTGACCCTCCAGATATGGCGCCGATCAACATCCCCCTGGTTTGAACTGTACAAGACGCTTTTTCCATCGGCACTGAGCTGCACGTCCTCTACATCGAAATCGCCGGGCGTGAGCAGTTGCGGCTGTCCACCCTTAAGCGCGATCGAATAGAGATGATTGCGGCCATCCTCTTCGGAGTCGAAGATGATGCGGCCCGCCGAGGTGAACTGTAAGGATTCGAATGCGAAGACGGGAAGGGAGTCATCCATGGCAGCGCCGCTATGCCAGAGCTCACGGCCCGTACCGGTCAAAGGGTCTGCGATCCAGATGGCCCACGGCTGCGGCGTGAGCGGAATCAGCGCGTGCCTGTATTCGCTTCCCGGGAGCCGGATGAATGCGATCTGTTTTCCATCTGGAGACCACTGTGGGGCCGCATCACGATCTACGCTGGGCGCCAGGTAAGTGATCTTTTGCGTACTTAACTCGAATACAGCGATGTATCCGTGATCCTTACGCCCAGAGTGGAACGCGATGCGAGTACCATCCGGGGACCAGCGCGGCGTGTCATTGTTGCCATTCATCTCTTCGATCTGCTCGGCTTTTTTGCCGCTGGCGACCGGCGCCATCCAAAGATGGTGCTTCGTTGCCCAAACGGCATCCTTGCCGTCGGGTGAGATTTGAATGTCCTCGCAACCTTCCTCATCACAGCCGAGATCACCCAGTAAGCGCGGCTCTCCTCCGCTTACATCCGCTGCCCAAACCTGTTGCTTCGGAGATTTTGTCAGGCTGTTGGGATTAGCGGCAGCTGCCGTCCCATTCACTTCGCTGCCGCGGGCATACACGACGGTCTTTCCATCCGGAGTCAGGCGCAGGCTCGCTAACTGCTGGCCTTCGTCCCCTTTGTAGTGTGTGACTTGCTGGGGAGTGAAGTCGGGTGCATCCGCAACCCATAGGTTCCGCTCGCCTTTGTTATCGAAGATCCACGCCACCCGCGGAACTTTTTTTGCAGCGATCAGGCCGGAGGGAAAGGGAGCACTCATCACCTGCTCAATAGTGAAGCCTTGTCCAAAAGCTGATAGGGAGATCATGAGAAGAAGCGGCAACCGGAAGACAGTTTTCATGGCGCGAGCAGGATAAATGCAGATCGCAACGCTTTCAAACGAACGGCACACCTGCGCCGCGACTGTAGCATCAGAAAAGCTGTGGAGCAGCTTTTTAAATCATGGACCTTCTATCTTGCCGCTGGGATCGAGGCCGGCGCTGCCATTATCATTGGCATTGCAGCGATCGAGGCGATCGGGGCGTCCTTGCTTCTGTTCTTCCGCCGCGCTGCCTCGCAACAGGCGAAAGAGCACGTCCGGTTGCGGCTGGGAAGGTGGCTGGCGCTGGCGCTGGAATTCGAGCTGGCTGCTGACATCCTGCGGACGGCCATTGCGCCAAGCTGGAACGACATCGGGCAATTGGCTGCGATAGTCGTGCTGCGAACAGTGTTGAATTTCTTCCTGCAGCGAGAGATAGACAATGCGGCGATCAAAGATGCGGAGATCGGCGACGCCCCCAAATCCCCGATGCGAGCAGCATGACACTCGCGGGCATCTCAGTCATAGCCATTAATGCGGTGGGCGCGATTGTTATTTCCATCTATACGGCACAGGCATTCGCATCCCTCATATGGATGGCGGACATGCGCTACGCACAGCGCAAAGTGGCCGAGGGCGGACTTACAGCATTGTCTTTAATGGTGGCTGGCACTTTGATCAAGACTTTGGAGCTTCGATCATGGCATCAGATCGGGCTATTCGCCATAGTGTTCGCACTGCGAACTCTGGTAAAGCACAGCTTATCTTCGATACCACAGCATATTTGAGGTGAAACTCATCCCGCCTGGAACAGTCGAGCCAACCCGAATGCCGCCGCTGCCGCAGTGCCGCCGATCAAAACCGTCTGCATGGCGCTGCGGATGGGCGTGATGCCGGTCACGCGTCCTTTCACAAATCCAAACACCGCGAGCGCAAGCACTGTGATGGCGGCGGAGAACAGCAACGCCCGATGCGCATCAGTCATAAGGATGTAGGGAAAAAGCGGGATCAGCCCTCCGAAGATGTAGGAGAGCGCGATTGTCCCGCCGCTGGTCATCGCGCGGTTCTTGTCCGGCTCGACAAGGCCCAGCTCGAACTTCATCATGAAGTCCACCCAGGCTTCAGGATCTCGCTTCAGCGCTTCCAGTACCGGCTTTGTCTCAAGTTCACTCACTCCATATTCACGAAAGATTTCATAGATCTCAGCTTCTTCAGCGGCGGTCTTCTCGATAATCTCGCGCTGCTCGCGCGCGCGTTCGCTCACATAATGTTCGGAATCCCCGCGCCCAGCCAGAAACCCACCCAGCCCCATGGCAATGGATCCGGCGGCGATCTCCGCCCCACCCGCGATCACGACGATGTGTGTTTGAGCGATCGCGCTCAGGCCGGCTGCGAGCGCGAAGGGGACGGTCAATCCATCCGCCATACCGATCACGATGTCGCGGACCAGGTCGCTCGACGAGAAATGGTGCTCGTGGTGAGGGTCTGGATGGGGGTGCGTATGCGGATGCCGATGTGCGTGAATGTCTGCCATATCTCAGATAATCTACATCCGCAGCCCTCATGAATGGATCAGATCGCTGCAAGTTGTACAATAGAAAGACATTCTCAGTCACTTAATAACGCATCGTGCGAGTTCGCGGTACATCGAATGTAGTAAGGCAGCTTCAACAACCCCGTAGGTCGGGCGCGTAAGCGCAGTGGACTCACTGGAGCTGGCAGAAAGCTTTCAACATCTCCGTTCCGCGCATGCGGGACTGAAGGCGGAAAACAGATTGGCTACAACGACCCTGAATGCACCTGGGTGTTCGCTCGACAACTACCTTGTCCTCCCGGATAACACCATGGATGCGCGCATCACGGCGGCGCGTGCGCTGCTTGGCAAGGATGTGGTCATCCTGGGGCACCACTACCAACGCGATGAAGTCATTCGCTTTGCGGACCACACCGGAGACAGCTTCAAGCTCTCGCGCATCTGCTCTGAGCTGGACGCGAAATACGTCGTCTTCTGCGGAGTGCATTTCATGGCGGAGAGCGCCGATGTGCTCGGACGCCCGGACCAGCAAGTGATCCTTCCCGATCTGAACGCCGGATGCTCCATGGCGGACATGGCGGAGATCGGCCAAGTGGAAGACTGCTGGGAACAGTTGGTGAAGCTGGGTTTGGACGATGCCGGCGGCGGCATTACTCCCATGACGTACATGAACTCTACCGCGGCGATCAAAGCTTTTTGCGGTGAACGTGGCGGATTGGTCTGCACCTCATCGAATGCTCCGGGGGCCTTTCGGTGGGGATTTGATCGAACTCCCAAGGTGCTCTTTCTTCCCGACCAGCACTTAGGCCGCAATACAGCATTTGCCCTGGGAATCCCGCTGAGCGAAATGACAATTTGGGATCCTTTCCAGATCATGGGCGGCAACACACCCGAGCGCTTACGCAAAGCCAAAGTCATCTTGTGGAAGGGCCATTGCTCCGTACATCAAAGGTTTTTGCCTGAGCATGTGGAAAATGTTCGTGCCAGGTATCCCGGCATTCGCGTGATTGTTCACCCCGAGTGCCGCTGGGAGACTTGCCAGAGGGCAGACCAGCTTGGCTCTACGGAGAAGCTCATTAAGATCATTAAAGATGCCCCGCGCGGCACCAGATTTGCCGTGGGCACGGAGATCCACTTAGTGAATCGCATGGCCAGGGAATTCTCCGGTGAAGACAAGATGGTGATCACTCTCGATGACGCCGGATGCCTTTGCACCACTATGTTCCGCATCTCACCACAACACCTGTGCTGGGTGCTTGAGAATCTGGTTGAGGGAAACGTTGTCAACCGCATCAAAGTGAAGCCTGAGGTAAAGCGTTGGGCAGGCGTGGCGCTCGATCGCATGCTCCAGATCAGCACAGAATCCGGTACTGAAGTTTTGTTGCACGGGACCAAAGTCACTCACGTTTCAGTCCCGGTCGATTAAACTTGCGTCGTGCGTCGGAACAACCGGCGGATGCATCCAATAGAGAAATGCCAGAAAAGACTTTCACATTCGAAGAAGCAAACACCATACTGCCGGTCTTGGATTCGCTCCTGAAGCGCGCCATGGACGCCAAGCAGACCATGGAAGATGCCGACGAAGAATTCGAAGGCATCGGCCATAAAGTGTTCTTGAATGGTGGCACGTTCCTGGACGTGGAGTATCTCGCTCGCCGGAAGGCGGAACGCGAGAAAGCAATACTCAGCCTGAAGGACACGATCGATGAGATTCACTCTACCGGCGTTCAGGTGAAGGATCTCGACACCGGCCTGCTTGACTTTCCCTGCATGGTGGAAGGCGAGACGGTGCTGCTCTGCTGGAAGTATGGCGAGTCGCATGAGATCGCCCACTGGCACGGCATGGAAGAAGGATTCGCCGGACGCAAGCCGATCGCGCAGCTCCGCATCAAGCGCAAAAAGAAGCCGGAACAGCCCAACTAGGGCTTCTTCCCCTCATTCCACTTCGGTTTGAATTCAGAATTTCCAAGCCAGATTACCGGCTTCACCATGGACTGGATTGCCCGAGTCATATGCTGCACATCGAGATGCGCAATGTCGTCGGCCGGGGAGTGATATTCCTTGTGTAATCCAAAGCTTGAGACCGTGTGTGCGATCACGCCTCGTTTTGCCAGCGCGTAATTATCCGAGCGGGTAAAGAATTGTTCCGCCGGATGTGGATCTCCCACCAGGCGTGCTCCGTGTTGAGCCAGCATGGGCCCCAGGTTGGAGCGGTCAAATCCGGTGAGCCAAAGGGTGTCCGGTGCAACCTTCGGGTCTGGCCTGCCGATCATCTCGAATTCGAGATTCGCCACGATATTTGAGAGCGCTACCGGAGGATGCTGCAGGAAGAACTGCGCTCCTGCTCCTCCCGTCTCTTCGCTTCCAAAAGTGACAAAGTAGACCGTGCGCTTTGGTTTGGCAGCGGCCACGGCCCGAGCCAACTCAAGCACTGCCACCACTCCGGAGGCATCGTCATCGGCTCCATTAAAGATGTTATCTCCCGCTTGTTTTAGATGGATTCCGAGATGGTCCACATGGGCGGTGATGAGGATGGCTTCACTCCTGCGCGCAGGGTCACTCCCTTTCACCATGCCGATAGTGTTGTAAGTAAATTTCGGGGTGTCATCGCCGCTGCTGGAGATATTTATCGCGATCCCATCTGGAAGCGATTCAAAAGCTTTTGTTGCTTCCGGCCCTAATAACAGAATGGTGCCGGCATGAGCAGGATCGACCCGTACCTCCTGAATGAGCGTCGCCTGGAATCGGTGCTTGAGCTGTTCGGAATAAGCGAATAAAACGACTGCGGCACCTTGTTGAAGAGGTTTACGGATTTGATCTC
This sequence comes from Terriglobales bacterium, assembly GCA_038254775.1. GTDB lineage: Bacteria > Acidobacteriota > Terriglobia > Terriglobales > Acidobacteriaceae > JBBSFV01. Next base: position 42,173 of record JBBSFV010000021.1, read on the forward strand.
GCACCGAAGGATCATTCGCACCCTCGGTCAGGTGAATAAAAGCAGCGCTCCCTTTTTGCGCGATCGCGCCAACTTGTACTTTATTCAGCGCGGCGGAGACTTTCGTATTTGCGAGAAGCAGGATCGCCATATCGCGCCCGTGTTGCAGATGGGTCTCGCCGGCGCTGAGTTCAACCTGATTCGGAGTGGAGGTCAAGCTGACGGTCTGGATGTAGGGGTTCTCGCCTGCCGGATCTCCGGCAGGGTCCAACCCGAATTGCCGGAACTGCGTGGCTACATACGTAGCGGCTATCCACTCATCCCGGGTCGCGCTGCCGCGCCCCTGCAGAGCGTCACTGGCGAGGAACTCTTCATGGGCGCGGATGTTTCGCTCCATCACATGATGAGTAACCGCGAGCGAAGCTTTTTGTGGCCATGCGGAACAACTGAGCAATAACAGGATCGCGGGCAGGACTCGCTTGATCAAATCGGTTTCCTTTCCGAAGTGCAGTGTGGATTGCAGCTGGACAGCAGTATAAAATCACCGGGAATGAGGTTCTTCCGCCCAGCCGCAGTATTGCTGATTTCCGCCCTGGCCTTGATGATGCCCGGCTGTAAGAACTTTTTTGTGCCACGCATTGATACCCCCACCTCGACTGCGAAAGCTGCTTACGTCGCGAACTTCAATGGCGGCAATGCCGGCAGCATCTCTGTATTGACCATCGATAGTACCTCCGGCGGGCTTACCTCCGCTTCTACTGCAACCACGGGTGCCGCGCCCAAAGGCGATGGAGCTGCGGCCTTGATCACCGTCAGCGGTAAATTTGTGTATAGCGCGAACGATGGCGGTGGCGTTTCCGGATTCGTGGCTAATGCTACCGGTGCGCTGACTGCTGTTGCGGGTTCGCCTTTCACCGCCGGAACCAATCCTACGGCACTCACCGTGGATATCACGAACAAGTTCCTCTATGTGGCGAACTCCGGAAGCAATGATGTGGACGCCTATACCATTGATAGCAACAATGGCATTCTTACCCCACTCGCGGGCTCGCCTTATTTGGACACTGCGAATGGAACCGCATCCGGAGTCACAGCCCATCCCAACGGCAAATTCCTCTATGTAGCCGAAGATTCGCTTGGGGTCGATCTCTGGCAGATCAGTACTGATGGAACTTTGCGCTTTGTCAGCAATCTAGCTCCCATCAGCGGTGCTCGTCCGCAGGCGATCGTTTTCTCCCCCTCCGGCAATTTCGCATACGTTGCCGATGGCGTGAATAACGTGGATGTCTATGCGGTGAACACCACTTCAGGGGCGCTCACACCCCTGAGTGGCACCAGCGCGTTTGCGGCTGGCCCAAGCGGCGGTCAAGTGTCGCCGATCGCGATCGCAATCGATACAGCGGGAAGTTTTATCTACACCGCGAACCGCGATGGCAACAGTGTCTCCGCATTCGCGGTGTTGAACACGGGTGCCTTAACGGCGGTTGTCGGCAGCCCTTTTACGGTCTGCCCAGCTTCGACAACCACGTGTGCTGCCAGTCCAACGTCCTTGCGGATCGAGCCGAGTGGCAAGTTCCTTTACGCTACAAGCTTTAATAGTCCAGGGATCACGTTTTATTCATTCAGTGCATCCACTGCGGGCGCGTTGGTGCAAGCTGGAACGGCCACTGCGGGAACCAATCCCTCGGGCATCGCGTTTAAATGATGAACCATGCCAGGTCTCAGGCTTCCCTCGTCTCCGAGCCGACCATATTTTCTTAGCTTTTTTCCAGTTGAAAAATGCCGCATGAATTATCCCAAGCAATCCATGCTTTAGAATCGCGCTGGCCCGCTGTGAGCAAAACTATCTTCCATCTTTTCATTCGCCCGATGAAACAGCTTATTCTGCTCGTGGCCTTTTTCGCCGTGTTCATGAGCGGGTGCAGGCATGACCCTGAAGGTGACATTGCGGAGCACGCTTATGTGGCCGTGCCCCAAGTGGCGCTTCGAGACCGCGTGGCTGCGGTCTACAACAAAGTCGGACTAGTCAACAATGGTGATAAAGTCCGCATCCTGGATCACAGCGGTAATAAGCGATTCGTCCGCGTCCGCACTCCTTCCGGTGTTGAAGGTTGGATGGAACTCCGTTATCTGGTGAATCAGCAGATTTTCGATCAGTTCGCTTCTTTGGCAAAAAATGCCTTAAGCAAGCCACCTCAGGCCACGGCCATCGTGCGGCGCGTCTTAAACATGCATGTTCAACCCGCGCGGGACGCCGAGCGCCTTTATCAAGTCAAAGAAGGCGACAAACTTGATCTGCTGCAACGCTCAGTCACAGCCAGGAGCGGGCTCCGGTCCATGGCTTCGCAGAAGTCGGATGTCCAGGAAGACAAGCTGAGAGATAAGGATGCGGAAGTAAAGGAGCCGGAGGAGGGCGAGATCAGAAAGACTAGCGAAGCCCTCTCTCGCTCCAAAACCAGGAATTCTCCTGGCAAGCATCCCCCGCCGGCGGGGTCTCTGAATGATCCACTTGAAGACTGGTGGCTGGTCCGAGACTCTGCCAAGCGGGTGGGTTGGGTGTTGGGGCGGGGCTTAGACGTGGAGGTCCCGCTCGAAATCGCGCAATACGCAGAAGGACAACGGATCGTGGCGGCGTTCGTGATCAATCAAGTTGATGGTGAGGGCCAAGAGGCGGGAAAGCAGATTCCTCAATATGCCGTTTTGATGTCCGAGCCGAAGGATGGTATGCCGTTTGATTACAATCAGTTACGAGTTTTCACGTGGAATCGCAAACGCAGCCGCTATGAGACTGCCTTTCGTGACCGGTTTGAGGGGATCTTGCCATTTGTGCTGACCAAAGAGGATTTTGGCAAAGAGGGTATTTTGCCGGTCTTTATAGCCCAGCAAAAGGACGAAACCGGGAAGCTTTATCAGCGTAAATTCAAAATGAATGGAGTGATTGTGCGCAGGATCACTGCCCCAGGCGAAACCCCACCTCCTTTGCCAACCCATAAACATCGCCGCTGAGCGGAAAAAGCAGCAGGAATTCTGCTGCCAGTCAGGCATCAGCTTGATTTACCGGTGAATCCAACGGTTCATGGCTGAAAAAGTAAAGAACCTCAATCTCGAACGCGATTACAAGAAATTCCTCTACTTCATAGACGGTGAAGGAAATGTCTGCTCCAAGGCCAAATCCGGCGAAGGCGAGACGAAGATCTTGGTCAAAAAAGCAGTAGAACGCGATAACCAGTTCCTCTATTTCATTGATAAGGATGGCGACGTCTCCCGCTCGCAGCGCGCTCAACGGGGAAGTAAGAAGAAAGACGCGGCTTAAAGCCTAAGGGTCAGAGGGTGAGAATGCTCGTCTTCCGTGAAGTGCGGCAGCTGCTCGCCGGGGTTCGCCTTCTGGAAAGTCTGCAATGCGAACTGCACTCAATGGCGTTCGCCAGCGGACAACATCTGAAGGATGCGCTGGTCTCGTCATTGCTGCGCGCGGGGGAGTTGGAGTGCGCCTTGGCTGATGACGACTCACCGCACCTGCCAAGGATGATGCAGGTAACGGATGTGCTGTCTGAAGCGTTGCTTGATCCCAAACATAGTTTGGTCGCAGTCGCGCAGGCGAGCAGCTTATGCAATGGCATCGAAGCGCCATTCATTGTCCGGGTATCTCCTCCAGAGGGGTTCTGCTACTACGGGATCCATCCTCTTGATTACGTTGATCTGCTCAAGTCTGAAGAATTGCCAGGGTCGGCTGCAGGGGTCATCGGCATCCGCAGCATCGGAACTACTTTAAGCTCAGTCGTCACAGCGGTACTGCGCAAGCGAACCGTTGGGCGAGCGGTCGAACGCATGACAGTGCGTCCATCAGGCCACCCGTTCGATCGCGCAATACGATTCAGCGAAGAGGAAACAGCATTTGTTCGCCGCTTGCAGCAGCGCTCCGGCACCTTTTACGTCGTGGATGAAGGCCCTGGCCTGAGCGGGTCTACTTTCCTTTCGGTCGGTGATGCGCTGCGCTCGCTCGGCGTGCCCACAGAGAACATCTTATTTGTCAGTAGCCGCAGTGTGGATGCCAAGGATTTGATCGCGCCCGATGCGGAATGGCGCTGGAACAGCTATCGTTCCATGCACGCCAAGTTCACGCGACAGGTTCCGGAAAAGGCTGAGCACCCAATCCATTGGGGCGAGTGGCGGAAAGAGATTTTCACGCCATCGCTTTATACTGGCACTCCGTACGCAGATGAACAGAACTGGCCGTCGGTGTGGATGTCAAACCCGCGATTCCTTTCCAAAGACCGCGGCACCCTTTTCAAATATGAAGGGCTGGGCCGTTACGGCGCCGCAGTCTGTACCCGGGCGGCTGTTATCGGAGAGGCGGGATTCGGACCGAACGCGCAAGCCGCGGGCGATGGCTTTACCGCTTACCCATTCCTAAAGGGGGCTGTGCTCTCCGCTGAAGACATTTCCGAAGGGCTGCTTCATCAGATCGCGAACTACATAGCGTTCCGCGCCGGCGCTTTTCGCGCCTCCCATGTCGACCCCCTCCCGCTGGAGACCATGGTGAGGCACAACTTCCATCAGATAACCGGCACGGAGTTGGCAAAAGATTTTTGCCTTGAAGTAGTGCATCCGGTGATCACGGATTCCCGCATGATGCCGCACGAGTGGCTGCTGCCTTTGCGTGGTGACTGCCGACTCTTGAAGCTCGATGCCGCCGCTCACGGCGATGGCCACTTCTTTCCCGGGCCTTGCGATATCGCTTGGGACCTAGCAGGGACGATTGTGGAGTGGGGGCTTACTCCGGATGCTGCCGGCTGTCTTCTCAACGCTTATCACAAAGCATCGGGTGACAACGCTCAGGAGCGTGTCCACGATTACGTGATCGCTTATGCTGCCTTTCAAGCCGGTTACTACGCAATGGCAGCGGAAGCGATGCGCGCGCATCCGGAAACGAAACTTCTGTTGCGCGATAAGTACCGGTATACGGCGATGCTCGCCCGCTGCAATGTCCAATCACGCCTGCAGGTAGCGTGACCCTAGGAGTAGAACTCCGCGATGGCATTGACTACCGTGGCTTGTTCTTCCGCCGTGATCTCCGGGTAGATCGGTAATGCAAGCACATCCTTCGCGGCGCGTTCACTCTCCGGCATGCTGCCTTCCCCGTAGCCCAAATAGAGAAAACATTGTTGGAGATGCAGTGGCACAGGATAGTAGATCTCCGAGCCGATCTTGCGCTGCGTCAGGAACTGCCGCAATGAGTCACGTCGCTGCACCCGCACCACATATTGGTGATAGATGTGATGGGCCTCAGGAAGGCATTGCAAGATTGTGACAGGAGCAGCGCTCCCGCGATTTTCACGGGAAAGCAGCCCGGCGGATTTGAGCAACAGGTCATATGCGGCTGCCCGCTCCCGGCGTTGGTTATTCCATTCGTCAATGTACTGAAGCTTCACGCCCAGGATGGCCGCCTGGATCGAATCAAGCCGGCTGTTCCATCCGATCTCCTCGTGATAATAGCGCCGGAGGCTGCCGTGATTGCGCAGGAGCCGCGCGCGATCTGCGTAGGCAGAAGTTTGCGTGGAGACTAACCCGCCATCGCCATAACAACTAAGATTCTTGGTGGGATAGAAGCTGAAAGTGGCGGCATCGCTAAGGCTGCCTGCCCGCTTGCCCCGCCACGAAGCGCCGAATGCCTGCGCCGCATCCTCTACCACTTTCAATCCATGGTCCCCTGCCACCCGCTGCAGCTCGTCCATGTTCGCGCATTGGCCGTAAAGATGGACTGGAAGGATGGCTTTAAGGCGCGCTGAATGAGCGTTGCGAATACGCTTTTCCACGGCTTGCGCGGAGAGATTCAAGGTGCCCGGATCTACATCCGCAAAGACCGGCCGCGCCCCTGATCGAGTGATGGCGCTTGCGGTGGCGAAAAATGTGAACGGAGTGGTGATCACTTCGTCGCCCGGCCCTACCCCGACCGCGGTGAGTGCCAGCCACAATGCGTCTGTCCCGGAAGCGCAGCCGATGGCTTGTTCGCAACCCAGATATGTGGCAGCAGCGGCTTCAAAGTCCGTGACTGGCTTGCCCATCACAAAGTGCTGCGAAGCACACACCATTTCAATGGCTCGCATGACCTCCTCACCAATGGTTCGATATTGGCGGGAAAGGTCGAGCATTTGTATGGGCTTTTCCGTACCAGTCTCCGGGGTTGCGATGACGGTAGGTTGTTGCAATCGGGTCATAAAATCCAGCTGATTCTAGCATCGTTAAGTGTTAGGCGGCTCGCGCGATCAAATGATGGCCAGCAACTATGGAATTCCATAGCTAATTAAGAATACTCTGTGATTCCGCGTATGGGACTTGGGAAGTAATACAGCTAAGCTCTTAATTTTCAATAAGGTACCTAGAACGGCAGTTTGGCATGCGAGCTGCAGTTATGGGAATGCCGTTTTCCCAAAAAATGGTCAATTTTTAGGAGGCAAGATGCAATCTGGCTTTAGTAAAGTCGGGACACTGGTACTCAGTTTCCTGCTTATCTTTACCGCCACCTTTGCGGTCGCGCAGGTCACCACCGGCGCAATCTCAGGTACGGTTCTGGATCAGCAAGGCGCTGTGATCTCCGGAGCAAAAGTGACTGCCACACAGGTAGGCACTGGTGCCACATCCACGACAACATCCAACAACCTCGGCTCGTTCCGCCTCGGTGGACTCCCGATCGGTGCGTATTCAGTCAAGATCGAATCGCCGAAGTTCCGCACAACCCAGATCTCTGGCGTGGAAGTGCAGCTCGGTCGCGAGACGGCGCTGCCGGCACAATCGCTCGGCGTCGGCAATGAAGGCGAAGTGGTCAACGTGGAAGGCACGGCACCGCTCGTCGAGAACACGACCTCGCAGATCACCAACAGCTTTGAGTCTCGTAAGGCTAGTGACATCCCCGGCATCGGCAGCGGCTTTGACGCGCTGGCGTTGTTTGTCCCCGGCGTGGTCTCACCTGGCGACGCAAGCTTCTCCAACAGCAACGGCACGGATCTCTCCGTCAACGGACAGCGTGGCCGTTCCAACAACTTCCAGATCGATGGTCAGGCGAATAACGACAACTCCGTCGGCGGCCCTTCACTTTTCCTGGGCAACCAGGACGTGATCGCCGAGTTCCAGATCGTCACCAACAATTTCAGCGCCGAGTACGGCCGCAACATGGGCTCGGTCGTGAACTATGTGACCAAGGCCGGCACCAATGCTTTCCACGGCACGGGCTATGATTTTTATACCGGCAGCTTTACGGATTCGCTGGCAAACCAGGAAAAGAGCCCCATCCTGGGATTCTGCCCCAAGGGTAAACCGGTCGGAACTCCGACCGTATTTGCGCCGGGACCGACCGGGACGGACGCTACGCTCGATCCAGACGGCAAAGGCTGCAAAAAAGCCAAGGTCTCTCGCTATAGCGAAAACCGCTATGGCGGCACCTTCGGCGGCCCGATCTGGAAAGACAAGATGTGGTTCTTCACTTCCTATCAGGAAGACCAGATCCGTCAGGGCGGCACTCCTGCAAACTCGGGTAACGCCATCACTCCGACTGCAGCCGGTGTTGCCTCATTAGCAGCTGCATTTCCGGGAAGCGCTGGAGTAGCTGAACTGCAGAAGTTCGGACCCTTCGCTATCAAGGCGGGTAATCCGACCGTCACCGGTGCAACCCAGATACTTAACGTCTCCAACGGCACCACCATCGTTCCGGTGGAGTTTGGTGGCGTTACCCGCAACTTGACGAGTCTCTTTAAGGATCGCCAAGGCACCGGGCGCTTTGACTGGCAGATCGGTTCTAAGGACCGCTTCTTCACGCGCTACATCTATGAAGACACGGCAGATACTAATGTGACTGGGCGCTTTGCTGCGGGTCAGGTGGTGGATGTACCCGGCAAGACCTACCAGATCGGCGCAGATTGGGTCCGTAACTGGACTAACTCCTTTATCAACCAATTCCGCTTCAACTACTCACGTGCGGATTTCGGCTTTGAAGGCGGCACCACCGGTTGCACCCGTGCAACTGTATTCAGCTGCCCTTCGGGTATCTCATTCAGCAGCGCCGGCAATAGCATGACTTTCGGCCTGCAAAGCAACCTGCCGCAGGGGCGATTGATCAAGAACACCCAGTATCAGGACAATGCGACCTGGGTGCGCGGACGCCACACCTTGAAGTTCGGTGGAGAATATGATCGTCAGGATTCGCCAAATGGATTCCTGCCGAACGTGAACGGAACGTTTACCTTCCGTGGGAACTCGGGCTGCGCGCGTTTCGGCGCAATCACGGGAGCTGGGACTTCCAGCACCAATCCTACTTTCAGGACCGCTTGCGCTTTCTCCAACTTTCTGGCGAATACGCCGAACACCTTCCAACTTACAGATGGACCTTTCACCTTCCAGTTCAAGGAACAGGATATGGCTTATTACTTCCAGGATGACTGGAAGATCAAAGACAACCTGACTTTGAACCTGGGACTGCGTTGGGAATGGAACCAGCAGGCGATCAACTTGCTGCACACCCTCACCGTCACTCGTGAATCCAACCCGTCAACGGCATTCTTTGATACCACCTTGCCGCTGGCGCAGCGCACCATCGCCAAAATCCCCGAAGACTACAACAACTTCGGCCCGAACATTGGCTTTGCCTGGACTCCGCGCATCTGGCAGGGTCTATTCGGACAGGACAAGACGGTCATACGCGGTGGATATCGCATCGCCTACGATCCTGAATTCTACAATATGTTCCTGAACGTCGCCACG
>JBBSFV010000022.1:0-49990 GCA_038254775.1 Terriglobales bacterium
CTGTGACGCGGCGCTAAAGCGCCGCTCTTCCACCGGCAGCGGCTAAAGCCGAACAATCTTATTTGCTGTGACGCGGCGCTAAAGCGCCGCTCTTCCACCAGTGACGATGCGGCGACGTCGCGCGGGAACTTAGGTTCCAATTAGGGACGGGCACCCACATATTCCGGCTACTTTGGTTGACCCGCCCGCGCCCACGTAGCAAGGTGGAAGAAGCGAATCTCAGGTCCGCGCGAGCCGGCGCATCGGGAGGAGCGGGGGCCTGTTGCAATGGATAGTGTGCTGGTGGTGGATGACGACCTGGCGATCCGGGAGTTAATGACGGAGCTTTTAGCCGCCGAGGATTTGCACGTTTCTACCGCAGCGGACGGGCGTGCCTGCCTGCGGCAACTTGAATATGAAAGGCCTGACCTGGTCCTGCTGGACGTGGGAATGCCACTGGTGAACGGATTTGAGGTGTGCCGGCAACTGAAGAACGATGCCGAGACGCGTTTGATCCCGGTGATCCTGCTGACCGGGCTTTCCGCCATGCGAGACCGAATAGAAGGGCTGAAAGCTGGAGCGGATGACTTTCTGAGCAAACCGGTGGACCGCTCAGAGCTGCTGGCGCGGGTGCATTCGCTGCTGGGCAAGAAGCGTTACACCGATGAACTGGAGCGAGCGGAGACGGTGCTGTTCACGCTGGCGCGAAGCATCGAAGGAAAAGATCCGTATACGCAAGGGCATTGCGAGCGGCTTTCACAGTATTCAGTGAGGCTTGCCCAGCGCATGAATCTGCCGGAAGAGCAGGTGACGGCATTGCGGCGCGCGGGGGTTGTGCATGACATAGGCAAAGTAGCGGTGCCGGACGCGATCCTGCTGAAGCCTGCGGCGCTCACCGTGGAGGAGCGGCTGATCATCCAGGAGCATCCGGTGGTGGGTGAACGCATCTGCCAGCCGCTGCGATCGATGCATCTTGTGCTGCCTATCATCCGGCACCATCACGAGAAGATGGATGGCACAGGATATCCGGACGGCTTGCGCGGAGAAGATATCCCGCTGACGGCGCGGGTATTGCAGATCGTGGATGTGTATGACGCGCTCACCACGGTGCGCCCTTACAAGCGCGCGATGGGTCCGCAGGAGGCGCTGGGGGTGATGCAGACGGAGATCGAACGTGGCTGGTGGGATGCGTCGATCCTGCATGAGTTCAAGCAGACGCTGACAATGGCGGCGCGGGCGCAGTAGCGATGCCGGGGCCGGCCAGAAAAAAAGGAGTGGCATGAACATCCTTATTGCTGAAGACAACCTGGCCAGCCGCGAGCTGTTGCGTGAGATCTTGGAGATGTGGGGCCACTCAGTGTACGAGAGCCAGAATGGCGCGGAAGCTTTGGCATGCCTGGAATCGTCCGACGTGGAGCTGGCGCTGCTGGACATCCAAATGCCGGTGATGGATGGGCTGGAGACGATACGGCGGATCCGGGATTCACGATTCGCTTTCGCTGACGGTGATCGCGCTGAGCGCGTTTGCCATGAACGGTGACCGACAAAGGTTATTGCAAGTCGGATTCAACGAGTATCTCTCCAAGCCAGTGAATTTCCCGGAGCTAAAAAGGATGGTGGAAGAGGCTGAACGGGTGCGGATGGAATCCATCGCCTGGCGATGTGCTGGAGCTGAAGCTGGCGGCTGGGTCAGCGACAACGGGATGTTGAAAGACCGCTGCCCCGGGCCGCAATCAAGGCTTAATCCACATACTGCTCTTCAGAAAATCAGCCGGTCCTAACGGCTTTCATCACGCGGTGTATCACCGCGACCTCTTCCTAAATCGTTTTATTTCGCCCGGCGAACGAAAGTACCCGGCGATAAACCCGCCTAGTGACATATACTTTGTCACCTTCTCTTCCCCCCAATTACACGTAGCGATAGCTACGCATTTCAAAGGCTGGCCGGATGTTCATCGAGGACCTGGAATCCCTGCTGTTGTGGGCTTGCGCGCTTGTGTTCGCATTGATCGTGGTCTTCCTGATGTTTCTGGGGCGGCGCCGGGTGCAGCGCCACCGTTACTTTATGGCTAAAGATGCAGCGCGGGCGCGTTACATCCCGGTCATAAAGGACGCAGCCCGGAACGGGGTGACAGTGGGCTCCGCGCTGGAGATGCTGGCGACGGGGACCGCGGAACCGGAGCGCGTAGCCATTGCCGAGGAGCTGGGCAAGCACGCGGCTGCGGGGAATGTGCAAGCGGTGGAGCTGCTGTACGGCCTGAATTATGTGGACCAGTGGGCGCGGGCGGCTTTTGGCAAGACAGTGGCGGAGATATTGATCCGGCGGTCCGCAGGGGGCGAGGCCGGCGATTCCCAGGAGCTGCGAACGATGCATTGGCTGGATCCGGTGCGCAAGACGCGAGTGATCGCGATCCCCAGGGCAGCCGCCATCGAGAACCTGGCCAAGCTGCCGCTGCAACGCTGCCGCCCGTTTTTAGCCGAGGCGTTGCAAGACCCGGCGGCAATGGTGCGGAAGATCGCGGTCTCCCACCTGGCGGCAAAGCGGGATGCGGGGGCGGTGACCTTGCTTTGCGAGGAGCTGCATCAGGCGGTGATCAGCCTGCATGATGTCTCGCTGCGTGACATCCGGGGGGCGCTGGCGAAGTATGAGGTCACGGACCTGGATTATTTTTTGCCGTGGTTGACGCACCCACAACAACGCGTGCGCCTGTTCGTGGTGGACACGATAGCCGAGATCTGCCGCAAGCACATGAAGAAGAGTGGCATGCCGGCGAGGAATGATTTTTCACCCGCGCTGTACCGCGCCATGCTGCAACAGGTGTCTTGTGACAGTTTTGCGGACGTGCGGGCCCGCTCAGCGCACATCATCCGATTCTTCAATGATGGTGAATCGCTGGTGACGATCCGTTCGCTGCTGCGCGATGAGAATGAATTTGTGCGCATGCACACGCTGCGCGCCATCCGCCACCGCAGCTTTGAGGAGCTTGCGGACGATGTGCTGGAACGGCTTTCCGACACCAAGTGGCGGGTGCGTGAAGCCGCGGTGCAGACCCTGGCGGCGATCGGCAGCGTGGGACTGGACAAGTTGCTCAAATTCTTTGTGGATTGCACGGACCAGTATGCGTGTGAGGCGATCGCGGATGAGATCCAGCGCGGCGGCTACGTCCGTGACCTGCTGGCGGCGATCGCCAACCAGCATGACGATGCCGGGCTGGCGCTTGCCGCCTGTGACAAGTTGACGATGCTGCACAAAACCTCCGTGCTGACGGCGGCGTTAGCCACGGTGACGAATACCCGGGTGCAGGTGGCATTGATCGATTGCCTGTCACTCTCGCCCACCGACGAATTCATCCAGGTGCTGGACGCGATCGCGAACAGCAGCCAAACCACCGCGAGCCAGCGGGCGCTGGCGTTGTTGCGGGCCTACAGCGGAGAAGCCATACCGTCCAATCCGGCGGGAAGCGCCTAGCATGCACAATACCCTGCTCCATGTTTTCGATTATCTGAATACCGTCATTCTGCTGTACTTTCTGGCGGCGAACGTGATCTACACGATGCTGATGTTCATTTCGCTCTATGCGGTGAGCATGCACTCGAAGGTGGCGGCGGCGGGAAATTATGCGGCCCTGCTGCATTCACCGGCTACGCCGCCGGTAGCGCTGATCGTTCCCGCCTACAACGAGCAAGCCGCGATCCTGCAGACGGTGCGATCCCTGATGCGGCTGAATTATCCGGAGAAGGAGATCATCGTTGTGGACGATGGCTCTTCGGATGGGACGGCTGTGCGGCTGATCGAAGCTTTTAATCTGATCAAGATGGACCTGGTCTATCGCGAGAGCCTGGCGGCGAGCGGGCCGCCGGTCTTCTATTACAACCCTGAGCATCCTGGACTGCTGCTGCTGATAAAACCGAATGGCGGCAAGGCGGACGCGCTCAATGCGGGCATCAACGTGGCGCGCAGCCCATATTTCTGCACCGTGGATGCGGACTCCATCATCGAGGGAGACGCGCTGCTGCGGCTGATGGAGCCGGTGATGAGTTCAGCGGTTAACACCGTGGTGAGCGGCGGGGTGGTGAGGATCGCAAACGGCTCAGTGCTCAAGGATGGAGATGTAGCCGAGGTGCGGCTGCCGGGAAGCTGGATCGAGCGCTGCCAGGTGGTGGAATATCTGCGCACATTCCTGTTCGGCCGCCCGGCGTGGAATTTTTTGAACGCCACATTCATCTGCTCCGGCGCATTCTGCCTCTTGCATAAAGAGTCGGTGGTGGAAGCCGGTGGGTTCAATCCGGAGATGGTGACGGAGGACATTGACATCATCGCGCGGCTGCACCACATGCTTCGCGAAAAGAAGTGGAATTACCGGATGGTGTTCACCACCGATCCCATCTGCTGGACGGAGGCGCCGAGCTCGATGCGCATGCTTGCGCGGCAACGGCGACGGTGGCAACTGGGGCTGATGCAGACGGTGATGAAGCACCACCGGATGCTGGGCAATCCAAAGTTTGGCTGGATGGGAATGCTGAGCATGCCGTTCCATGCTTACGTGGAGGCGATCGGCTGCGTGGTGGAGGCGGTGGGAACGATCCTGATCCCGTTCTCTTTCCTGGTGGGCGCCATGCCGCTGCGGCTGTTCTTCCTGCTTATGTTCCTGGCGGTGGGTTATGGGACCCTGCTATCGATCGCGTCAGTGCTGCTGTCAGAGATCACGGTGCGGCGCTATCCCAGCTTCCTGGATCTTCTTACTCTGGTGGGCTACGCCTTCGTGGAGAACTTTGGCTACCGGCAACTCACCACTTTCTATCGCGCGCAAGGCGTCCTGCAATATTTCACCGGAAGGCGCAAATGGGAGCTGGTGGTACACACCGGGCTAAAGCCCCAGGAGACGGCCGTTGTTTAAATTCGGCGAGCTGATCACCAATCGAGTACTGATGGGGATGCTCTTCATCTTCGTGGCAGTGGGGCTGTGGGAGTTCAAGTGGAAGCCGCAATACCGCCCGCATTACGAGCAGGGCATTTCCTATTATCACGCGCAGAGATATGACAAAGCGGTGGAGGAGTTCGGAGCGGCATATGCCATCGCCCCTAATTCGACGGACGTACTTACGATGTGCGGCTGGTCGAACTTCAAGCTGCGCCGTTTCGACGAAGCGGCGTTTTATTTCACGCGCGCGTTGCGCATCGATCCCCGGATCGAGGAGGCGCGTTTGGGAAATGCATTCATCGCGCTCGAGACGGGGCGGGGCAAGCTCGATTACGACCTGTTGCGAAAGCATTTAGGAGCGCGAGAAAAGGACCCCAATGTGCAGATCGTCTCCGCGGGCGCGCTTCGCCAGGAGGGCCGCAACTTCGATGCGGCCGTGATCTATGAGGACCTACTTTCAGACAAGAATTACGGCCATGCCGCGCGAGTGGCCCTGGATGAGCTGTACGGACTGGAAGGGTTTGCGAACGATCCGGTGGCCCTGGCTTTTGGCACTCCGGCAAAGCCGGCGCAGGTGCAAGCGCGTTTCCGCGCGGCAGACCAGAAGATGTGGCGGATGGAAAATGGGCAATGGCAGCCGATGTACATTGCCGGCGTGAACCTGGGCCCGGGCAGCCCCGGGTACTATCCCTCGTCGCCGCCGATGGATGGCCAGATCTACGCCAAGTGGCTGCAGGATGCGGAGGCTTTGAACGCGAATGTGATCCGCGCTTATACCCTGCTTCCACCGTCGTTTTATCGCGCTTACCGGCACCACGTGAGCGCTGGAGGCAAGCTGGTGCTCTACCAGCAGATCTGGTTCAGCGATCCCGCAGGCAAAGACCTTTATGACGCGGACTTTGTGAAAGAGAGTGAGGCTGAGATCCGCTATGCGGTGGATGCGATCCACGGCCACGGCAATGTGCCGTTGAAACACGCACGTGGCAGTGGCATTTATGACAGTGACATAGCGGAGCATGTGGGAGCGATCCTGCTGGGCCGCGAGCTGGAAGCCAGCGTGGCGCTGCAGACGAACCTCTCCAATCCCGGGCGGACGCGGTTCGAGGGCAAGTACATCAATGTGCCGAAGGGCAATCCCACAGAGGTCTGGTTCGCGCAGATACTGGAGTATCTGGTGAGCTATGAGACCGAGACATACGGGTGGCAACATCCGGTGGCGATCGTGAACTGGCCTCCGCTGGATCCGCTTTACCACCCGACGGAAGCGCCCAATCTCGAAGAGGTGAAGTACCGCATCAAGCGCGGCGAAAAGTTGACCATCCCGAACCAGCTTGAGGATGACAATGACACTGCCTCCATCGATGAAGCGAATTACTATCCCACACCTGCTTTGCAGGCAGGCTTCTTCGCGTCCTATCACGTATATCCCTACTATCCGGATTTTCTGCTGTTCGATCCGCAGTACCAGAAGGCGCGGGACAGCGAAGGGCCGAACCCGGTGTTCGGATATTTGCAGGAGCTACGGGCGCATGTACGGCATCCGCTGGTGGTGACGGAATACGGTGTGCCGAATTCGATCGGCATCTCGCACTTCCACCCCGGCGGCTGGCACCACGGCGGCCACGGAGAGGCGCAACAAGCGCAGATCGTGGCCCAGCTCTCACGCAGTATCCGCGAAGCAGGATGCGCGGGTGGGGTGGTGTTCTCATTGGTGGATGAGTGGTACAAGCACAACTGGCTGCGCGCGGACTTTCAGCATCCCGAAGAGCGGGCTGCATTGTGGCAGGATGTGCTGGACCCGGAGAAATACTACGGGCTGATCGGTTTTCAAACGGCAAAAGCCCATCTGTTCAGCGACGTGAATTCCTGGGCGGGCGAGAAGACACTGTACAGCGGGGGAAGGGGCGCGGTGCAGTCGGTGCAGGGCGCGGCGGATGAATCCTTCCTGTATCTGAAACTGAATGGCGCCTGCGTGAACTGCGCAACCGGCAAGAAGAAAGAGCAAGCCAGCTACGTGGTGGCGCTGAATACCATGCCGGGCAATGGAGGCGTAAAAACCCTGCCGTACGGGGTGTCCATCCAGAACGGCGCGGACTTTGTGCTGGAGATCACGCCGGCATCGGCAAAGTTGCTCATTGCCAGCGACTACAACCCTTATGGGTTGGTGCCGAAAGTAGGCGTGCCCAATGAGACGGAGCTGGTGTATCGGCGCTCATTCCATGCGCGCCTGGAGCCGACGGGCGGATTCGAAGAGATGATCGTGGAGACAAACCGGCGGCGATTTGCGCGCGATGGCACCAGCTTTGCCGGCCAACGCTATAGCCGCAGCCTGCTGCGGGCGGCAACGGACGTGAAAGACCGTGCACCGGGAACGATCGCCGAATGGTATTCAGACGCGAAGGCGCGCGCGATCGTGGTGCGCATCCCCTGGGGAAAATTGCAGATCACAGACCCTTCCAGCCACCAGGCGTTCGCTGGATTCAACGATCAGGCCCAGTTGATGAGCACGCCGACGCCGGGAGTGGATGTTTCACTGCTCGAGTTTGCAAGCGCCGATCCCAGCCGGTCAGACGCGAAGATGGTTGCGACCCTGCCCGCGATGGACCATGGCACGCTTCCGGCGGCACAGCGCATTCAGTGGCAGGGTTGGGAGAAGGTGCAGCCCCAACCGTATTTCAAGCAGGTTTATTACGCTTTACAAAAAGTCTTTTTGGAGCAGACGCATGCGGAGATGGTTACCACTCCTGTTGCTGCTGGCGCTGGCGCCCGCGGCAAACGCGCAAGCCGTTGATGAGCTGCTGAAGTCAGCTGACCAGCACG
Organism: Terriglobales bacterium; assembly: GCA_038254775.1. GTDB lineage: Bacteria > Acidobacteriota > Terriglobia > Terriglobales > Acidobacteriaceae > JBBSFV01. The sequence continues at coordinate 7,722 of JBBSFV010000022.1, forward strand.
CAAGTGACGGCAGACTGAACGTAGCCCGCACCGAGTATGAGCGCGCCATGAGATCCGGAGCGCATCTGGAGCAGGACTTTGCGCGCTCAAGGTTCCTGGGCCTGTGCTATTTGAACGGCACGCCGCACGACTTCCCCAAGGCGGCGCAGTGGCTTGGCAATGCGGTGCGCCTGAATGCCGCGTCTGAAGAGACGCGTTTAGCATTTGCGCGCGCTTTGGCGTGGACGGCGCGCTTTGACGAATCGGTGGGCCAGTATCGGGTCTTGATCGCGGCGCAGCCCCAGAATCCCGATTATGTATTGGGACTGGCGAACACGCTGTTATGGAAAAAAGACAGTGCGGGAGCGATCGCGGTGCTGGAACACTATCTGGAAAAGTTTCCCAGCAGCATCAGCATGCGCCTTGAATATGCGCGCACCTTGAGCTTCGCGCAACGCTTCCCGGAGGCGATGAACCAGTACCAAGTGGTGTTGCAGGCTGACCCAAAGAATGTCAACGCACAAGTGGGGATCGCGAAAGTCACTTCGTGGCAAGGCCAATTGCCGGCGGCGCTGGAGATGTACAACCGGATATTGCAGCGGCATCCGGAGAGCTTTGAGGCCCATGCGGGAAGAGGGTTCGTGCTGATGTGGATGCAGCGCAAGGAAGAGGCACAGGCATCCTTCCTCACCGCACAACGGATCGACGGATTGGATCCCGAGGTGCGGAACGCATTGAAAGAACTGGCGGGGGCGATGCCCGCTCGCAAACCAGCGCCGATGGTATCCCGGGCTGCGCCTGCTCCGCTACCCGCAGCGGCAGCGAAGACGATGGAATCCCCGCAAACGTTTACCTCCAAGTTGCCGCCTGGGGCGGATCTTCCGATGCTTTCAGTGCTTCCCGACGACGTGACCCGGCTGACAGCCGAGGCTGAAGTGGCAGCGGCGAAGCAGGACTACCCGAAGGCGATCGAAGATTATCACCGGATCCTGGCGGCGGATCCCGCGAACCAGCCCGCTCGATTGCAGTTAGCGCGAGTGCTCTCCTGGAGCAACCACTTTGATGAATCGGGAGCGGAATATGGAGCCCTGCTGCAAGCAAAGCCGGAGGCGCTGGAATATCGCGCGGAGCGGGCGCGAGTGCTCTCCTGGGCGAAGAACTATCAAGCGTCGCTGGCAGAGTATCGCGAGCTGTTGCAGGCCCTGGAAGCGGGATCGGACCACACGCTGAATCTGGGAGCGGAGGGCATCGAATATGTTCGCGTACTCTCCTGGGCCCGAAAGTATGAGGAATCACTGGCGTATGCGGACACGTTGTTGGCGCGCAATGATCTGGAGCAAAAACAGCGCGGAGAACTGCTGCTGACAAAAGCCCGGGTACTGGCATGGTCGCGCAAGTATCCGGATTCGATCTCGACGTACGAGTTAGCGGAGAAGAACGGAGCGGATGCGCGCGAAGTCCGCCTGGGCCTGGGACAGACGTTGTACTGGTCAGGAGAGTTGCAGCGCTCGCGGATGGTGCTTGCCCAATTGCTGCAAGAGCACAACTCCGATCCCGACGCCAGCTTTACCCTGGCCGCGGTGGAACATGGCTTAGGACATAACGCGAGGTCGTTGCAACTTCTACGCGTGGTGCCGGACAACAATGACAGCCGAGAGCTTCGCAGTAGCCTGCGGGAGACGCTGCGTCCGGAGCTGCGGTTCCGGTTCGGCTTTGAAGACGACAATGACATTGCGCCTGCTCCCTTTCCTACCACGGCGACCAAAGTCCTGCGCTATGGCACCACCGTGGCCTTCAGCGCGCATCCGGACGTGAGAGTGGAAATCGCGAACACGACATCGCAGTCTTTGACCAGCAATTCCGTGCTCAGCACATTTGGCAGCCGCGCTCTGATCAGTGAGACCCTGGCGCGCGCGACATTCGCCGTCAATCCATGGTTAAGGATGACGGTGGGCGGGGGCGCGGCGGTCACCAGCTCTGCGGCCGCTTCACCGGGAATGGCGACTTATTTCATCTATGACCTGCATCCGGTGATCTTGAATGGGCCGTGGCGGGTGGACCTTTCTTTCAGCCGGCGAGCAGCGGACTATACGCCGCTGGCGGTGCATGACAGCGTGACCTTCCATCGCCAGGCGGTGGCGGTGACGTATGACTTACGGCATCGCGTACGCTTCAACGCTGAGTATGGCCATGCGATGTTCGCGATCCATGTTCCCGGTCAACCGGAGTTGGATCCGGTATCGAATTCCGGAAGCGTAAGCATTGTGCCCACGTGGATCCAGCGAGAGAAAGTCCGGCTGGAAGCGGGTGCGCGCTATGACATATTCGGCTTTGGCCATGACAGCCGACTGGTCGCCGACCCGGCATCGGGACCGGGCTCCGCGGGATTCTTCGCGCCCGGGCTTTACCATCGGGCCTCGGCGGTGGCGCATTTCATCTGGCAATTGCCGCATGCCTTCACTTTTGATTCCGATGGCAGCTTTGGCCCGCAGCGGGTCTCAACACCGACCGGCCCGAAGCCGAACTTCGGCCCGGCAGGAAGCTTCGGAGTGCAACTTGCGAAGAACATGAAGCGGGCGCGCCCGTTTGTTCGCTATGACTATTTCGACACGCAGACTGCAGCTTCGCCAGCCCAGCAGAACGGCGCTTACCGCTCCCAAGTGGTCACTTTTGGCGTGGATATACGCTTCTGATGGGGGCGGAAATCAACAAAAAAGCCATTGAAACTGAGAATCCGGCCTGGTTCCAGAGTACACTTCTTCGGTTCCCCCACTCGAGGCAGAATGATCGGTAAGCGGTTCGGGCATTACGAGATCGAAGACAAGCTGGGCGAGGGCGGTATGGGCGTGGTGTACCGCGCCAAAGACACCGAACTCGATCGCTGGGTCGCGATCAAGACGCTGCTCACCAGCGGCGATTCCAGCGAGGAGAGCGTTGCGCGGTTCTTCCGCGAGGCGAAAGCGGCGTCACGCCTGCAACATCCCGCGATCATGACCATCCACCAGTTCGGGGTGGAAGAGAATACCCGCTACCTGGTGATGGAGTACATCGAAGGCAAGACGCTCAAGAGCATCATCAATGAGCGCCCCATGGAGATCGTGACCCTGTGTGAGATCGCTCTCCAGATCTCTGACGCCCTGGCTCTAGCACATGAAAAAGGCGTGATCCACCGCGATATGAAGGCGGAGAACGTGATGGTGACTCCGCGTGGGCAAGCCAAGATCCTCGATTTTGGACTGGCCAAGCTCAAGGGCCCGGACAATGATCCGGAAGCCACCAGCGCAGATCTTTTCAAGACCCAGATGGGAACGGTGATGGGCACCGTGACCCACATGTCACCGGAACAGGCATTGGGGACTGAGGTGGATGGCAAGAGCGACGTCTTCTCCTTCGGGGTAGTGCTGTATGAGATGGCGACCGGCAAGAGCCCATTTCAGGGGCCGACGGTGCAAACGACGCTGGCGAAGCTGCTGAATGAGGAGCCGAAGCCGCCTACAAGCTTGAACCCGGCAGTGCCGATCCAACTGGAGCGCTTGATCCAGCAGTGCGTCTCAAAGAAAGCAACCCACCGTCCCACGGCGAAAGAGGTGACGGACCGGCTGAAGGTGATCCAAACATCGCTCAGCACCCGGGACCTGGTCTCCGAACAGGTGCGCAATCCGGCGTTAACGAACACCGTCATCTCTGCCACGGTGCCGTCCACGCTGCATGCGCCGGGTTCAGCGATGCGCATGAGCGGAGCGCAGGCCGCGGCTTCAGCGGTGGCGCCGGCGCGCATGCCATCGGCGCAGCGAGTCAGCAAAATAGGCTCAGCCTTAAAGAGCGGGTCGCACCTGGAACCCCAGGCTCCGCCGAAGATCGGCAAGAACGGATATTTGGGGATTCGAACGTTCCGCATCCTTTTCTCCCTGGCAAGCCTGACCGTGCCGTTGAGTTTTCTGTTTTATTTCGCGTTGACCGGGGGATTGATCCGGCCACAGGTGGTGGAGGGCACCGCCATCGGCGGTTTTGTGACGGGCATTGTTTCGCCGTCGCTGGCGTTGTGGGAAAAGGTCTTCACCTTCCGCGCGGTGGTGAGCGGATGGAACATGGTGATGCTCATTTTCGCCGCACTAGCCTTCGGCATTCGCAAGCTGATGCTGCTTCCGATGGAAAAGCTGGAGCACTGGGCGAAGACGGAATATGTTCGCGGGCAGCTCAAGGGACCGCAAGCGGTCACCATGGAAGTGGAAGAGCGAGTTGCCTCGAATCGATTAAACCTACTGCGCGAATATGCGGAAGCGCAAAAAGTCTTGTTCAAGGAGAAGCGCCATCTCTCCTTCCTCTCCATTGACGTGATCGGATCCACCAAGATGAAGATCGGCGAAGACAAGCTGGTGATCGAGCATGCCTTCTCGGAATATAAAAAGTTCGTTGAGCGCATCTTGAAGGCGAACAACATCTGGAAAGTGGCATGGACCCCGGATGGCATCATGTGCGCCTTCAACACGACGGAAGATGCCGTGGGCGCGGGAAAAGCGGTGCTCACCGAACTGCCCTGGTTCAACAATGGGGTGCATCAGCTGCGTACCGGTTTTGGAGTGCGCTGCGGGGTGAATAGCGGTGAGGTCATCTTCCCGGATGAGAAGAACATGGAAGATATCAGCGATGAGGCGATCGACGTGGCCGGACACATGCAAAAATATGCCGCCCACGGCGCGCTCTGGATCGCCAAAGAACACCTCGCCGAGCTTCCCGATGCCTCGGGCTTCGAGCCGGTGCCGGAGCAACTGGTGGATGGAAGAACGCCGTACGAGTGGCGTCCTTCCGCGAACTGATCTTATGATGGGCGGTCGCAGGGGAAGGCATAGGTTGGTGTCGCGCCTACGGCGCTTTGTTTTCCCGACGCCTACCCAGCCCTTACGGGCTGGGCTAACGAATGTCGCGGCTACGCGGCTGAATGCATAGATCCTTCGACTTCGCGCCGCAGAGATCGCGCCCTTACGCGGCTGAATGCATCGCTCCCGTGGAAGCGCTCGGTACGAATAGCCTGGAGGATTTACAATCGGCGCGCAATCTTAGTGCCACCTCTTGAGGAGCTCCTATGCGCCGAATCGCCTCTGCTGTCGTGTTGTGCCTTTTAGTATTTCTTACTCCCGCGCGAAGCGCTGAACAGCCTGCGTCCGCCACGCTGACCGGATTCACCGCTGAAAGCACCCGGTCCGAACGGGAATGGGAGGAGAAGTTCAAGCAGATCCCCAGCCCGGACAATATGCGCGAGTCCATGCGCCGGCTCTCCGCGCGGCCGCATCACGTGGGCTCTCCGTATGACAAGGACAATGCGGAGTGGATCCTGGCGCGCTTCAAGGAATATGGCTGGGAGGCGCAGATCGAGACCTTTGACGTGCTGTTTCCCACCCCGAAGACCCGGCTGGTGGAGCTGGTGGCCCCCACACGATTCACGGCAAAGCTGGAAGAACCGGCGCTGGCGAATGATCCCACCAGCAACCAGAAAAGCGAGCAGCTACCCACGTACAACGCTTACTCGCATGACGGCGATGTGACCGCGCCGCTGGTCTTTGTGAATTACGGGCTGCCCGCCGATTATGAGAAGCTCGATCGGCTCGGCATCAGCGTGAAGGGTGCGATCGTGATCGCGAAATACGGCAATTCATGGCGCGGCATCAAGCCCAAGGTGGCAGCAGAGCATGGCGCTATCGGGTGCCTGATCTACTCCGACCCGAAAGACGACGGATATGCGGTGGACCAGACTTTTCCCGATGGACCGATGCGTCCGAAAGATGGAGTGCAGCGGGGCAGCGTGATGGACATGCCGCTTTATCCCGGTGACCCGCTCACCCCCGGGGTAGGCGCGAAGCCGGATACCAAGCGGCTGAAGTTAGAAGATTCGCAATCCATCACCAAGATCCCGGTGCTGCCGATCTCGTACGCTGATGCGCAGCCGCTGCTGGCTGCGCTTGGCGGCCCGGTGGCGCCGGAGGAGTGGCGCGGAGGCTTGCCCATCACCTACCACATAGGCGCGGGGCCGGCAAAGGTGCACCTGGTGGTGAAGTCAAACTGGGACATCAAGAAAGTGTATGACGTGGTGGCGCGGATGCCGGGCTCGAGCGCACCTGACCAATGGATCGTACGGGGAAACCATCATGACGCCTGGGTGAACGGCGCGGAGGACCCGGAGTCCGGGCAGATGGCACTGCTGGAAGAGGCGCGTGCGTTGGGCGAACTGCGCAAGCAGGGATGGAAGCCGAAGCGGACCATTATCTACTGCGCGTGGGACGGCGAGGAACCCATGCTGCTCGGCTCCACCGAGTGGGGCGAGTTCCATGCAGAGGAGTTGAAGCAACATGGCGCGATCTATATCAATAGTGATGGCAACGGCCGGGGATACCTGGGGGCGAGTGGATCGCACAGCCTGGAGCATCTTGTGAATGAAGTGGCGAAAGATGTGCGGGACCCGGAGGCGAAGGTCTCTGCCTGGAAACGCCTGCAAGCGACTACGATCGCGAATGCGAAATCGGCGGATGACCGCTCCGAGGCGCGCACCCGTGGCGATCTGCGTATCGGCGCGCTGGGCTCAGGCTCGGATTACACCGTTTTTCTCGACCACCTGGGTATGGCCACCCTCGACATAGGCTATGGCGGAGAGGATGATGGCGGGATCTACCACTCGATCTATGACGATTTTTATTGGTACACCCATTTTTCTGACACTACTTTTGTCTATGGCCGCGCTCTCTCACAAACCATTGGGCTGGCGGTGATGCGTTTTGCGGACGCTGACATCCTGCCCTATGAATTCAGCGGGCTTGCCGATACCGCGCGAAAGTATTCAAAGCAACTGCAAACACTCCTCAAGAACAAACAAGATGAGGTCCAAGAGCAAAACCAGCAGTTGCAAGATGGCGTATTCGCTGCGGTGAATGACCCTCGCCGGCCGCAAGTGGCGCCCAAGACGGAAGCGGTGCCGCCGCACATCAACTTTGCGCCGCTGGAGAATGCCCTGGATGCACTCACGCGCAGCGCCGATCGGTACAAAAAGGCCTTGAGCGGGGCGCAAGAGCGCGGAGTCGCCGAGGCTTCAATGACGGCCATCAATGAGCGTTTGATCCAAGCGGAGCGCCAACTCACGAACAATGATGGATTGAAGCGCCGTCCCTGGTTCAAGCACTTGCTCTATGCACCGGGCTGGTACACCGGCTATGGGGCGAAGACGATGCCCGGCATCCGCGAGGCGATCGAGGAGAAACGGTATGCGGACGCGGAAGCCGAGGTCCAGCGAGTGGCGAAAGCATTAGCCGATGAGGCGAGCTGGATAGACACCACGGCGGGTGAGTTGGAAAAGGCGACGGCCACGCAGAAGTAAGTGGCACCCCATCCGTGGGGGCCAGTTTGAGCATGGAAGGAGGTACTGAATCGGTTAAATCCGATTAAGAACAGTGAAATTCAAGCCAGAAATCGAGGCGAATGACGCCGATTTGCGCCTCGAGGGTTGTTTACTCGGTAACGATTACATATTCAGTAAACTTTTTTCATTTTGTTTATCAATTCGCCAACTCCGGATGTGAGCGCAGCATCTTTAAGGAATGTAAGCAGCTGACCAGTTCTGCTGCATGCCGGCGCGGTAACAGGAGACCCCCTGCTCTCTTGTGAACCTCCGAACTTCAAGTTTCCGGGGATCTCACACAATGCATTTCTACAGGCGTTTTACTCTCTGCCTACTTACGCTAGTCGTGCTCGCGACCAGCGTTTCCGCCTTCGCTCAAGCCACATTCAACGACACACGGTTCACCCAGGAAGTCGCAGTACAGATGGCGCCGTACTACCCTATTGGATTTGCCTGGGCGCCGGACGGACGCATGTTCGTATGGCACAAAAGCGGTGTTGTCCGCATTGTGAAGAACGGGCAGGTGCTTTCGACCCCGTTCATTGACATCAGCAATCATGTAAATAGCGCCGTCGATCGCGGCCTGATCGGGTTGGCGCTGGACCCAAACTTCTCGCAAAACGGTTATGTGTATCTTGCCTATGTTTACGAGAATCTTGGCAATACTTCATCCAGTGACCCTCGTACTGAACGGGTGACCCGAGTGCAGGCAGACCCGAACAATCCGGATGTAGCGATCGCGAGCAGTGAGACCGCCATCCTGGGCAAGGTAAGCACGGCTCCGTGCGTGGAGCCGCCAGATGGTTCGGACTGTATGCCCAATGACATGGGAGCGCACACCATTGACCATCTGGCATTTGGGCCCGATGGCAAGTTGTACGTCTCCGTGGGCGAGGGTTCCACCTATAAGATCGACAACTCGAATGCATTCCGCGCGCAAAACTTGAAAAGCCTGAACGGCAAGATCCTGCGCATCAATTCAGACGGAACTGCGCCGGGTGACAATCCCTGGGACGATGGCACCAACTCCAACCGCTCGAAGATCTACTCCATGGGCTTGCGTAATCCGTTTCGCTTCAGCATCGATAGCGCGACGGGCAAAGTGTACGTTGGCGACGTGGGCTGGTTCCGCTACGAAGAAGTGGATTACGGACGCGGCAAGAATTTTGGCTGGCCGTGCTATGAGGGTAACAACCCGGAACCCGAGTATCAGACGGACTTTTCCGCGCAATGCGCGCTTGTGCCTGCGAGCTCCGTTACGCTGCCGCAGTACACGTATGGGCGCGATGTTGGTTCAACGGTGACGATGGGCCCGGTGTACCGTGCGAGCGTGTATCCGACTGAGTATCAAAGTCGCGCATTCTTCGCCGATTACAGCTCCGACTGGATCCAGAGCGCCGCGGTGAATACCGATGGCACGCTCAGTGATGTGAAGTTCTTTGCGACCGGGATCACCGCGCCGGTGTACATGGCGCTCGGCCCGGATGGCAGTCTTTATTACAGCAGCTTGTCCAATGGCGCGATCATGCGCATCAAGTACAACAACGCGGCTAAAGCGCCGGTGGCGCAAGCAGCCGTCAGTCCGTCGAACGGGTACTCGCCACTCACGGTGCAATTCAGCAGCGCCGGAAGCTCAGATCCGAATGGCGGGAGCCTGACTTACAGTTGGGACTTTGGGGACGGTAGCACTTCGACGAGCGCGAATCCAGCGCACACTTACACCTACACCGGGGTGAAGACCTTCAACGCGGTACTAACGGTGAAGAATACCGCGAATCTTTCCACCGCTGCAACGGTGAAAGTCACGGTGGGCAGCACGGCGCCCACGGCGACGATCACTTCCCCCGCGAATGGGACCGTGTTAAAGATCGGCCAGACGGTAACTTTTACCGGCACCGGCACTGACCAGGATGACGGCACCCTCAGCGGCAATTCACTGCACTGGACGATCCTCCTGCACCATAACGCGCACTATCACGTTTATCCCGACGCCTTTGGTAGCAGTGGCAGTTTCGTGGTCGAAGACCATGGCACCTTTGACAAATATTCCTACGTGATCACCTTAACCGTCACAGACAGCAGCGGGCTTACTGACAGCGCCACCATCGAGCTGCCGGTAGACAATTCGGCATGTACGCTGAATACCGCCGACCCGTCAGTGACGATCTGCTTCCCTGCGAACGGCTCAACCGTTACTTCGCCGGTCAAGGTGGGCGTGGGAACAACCGACAGCGCCGCCAGCGTGACCAACCTGACTGTTCTGCTCGATAATCAGCAGGTCTATTCGGCGAATACCAGTAACTTCGTCTCAAACATTTCCATGCCAAGTGGGATGCACAACATGACGGTAGTCGCTACCGACAGTCAAGGCCGCAAATTCCAGTCCAGCGAAACCATCACGGTATCAGGTGGCGGTGGCTGCGCCCTGAGTAGCGTTAATCCATCCGTCACCATCTGCTCACCGGCAAACGGCGCCACCGTCTCTTCTCCGGTCAACATTGTTGCCGGGACCACAAGTTCCAGCACGGTGACGGCTATGGCGATCTACGTGGACAACACACTGGCCTACAAGGGCAGCGTGAGCCAGCTCAACCAGAACGTGGCCATGGCCGCGGGAAGTCACCGCGTGGTGGTCCAAGCATGGAACAATGCCGGACAGGTATTTAACTCCGCAGAGAACATCACGGTCTCCGGGAGCACAACCGGTCCGTGCACGCTGAGTACGGTGAATCCATCCGTCACCATCTGCTCACCGGCAAACGGCGCCACCGTGGCTTCTCCGGTCAACATTGTTGCCGGAACCACCAGTTCGAGCACGGTGAGCGCAATGGCGATCTACGTGGACAACACGCTGGCATACAAAGGCAACGTAAGCCAGCTCAACCAGAGCCTGACCATGGCGGCGGGAAGCCACTTTATCGTGGTGCAGGCGTGGAACACCGCTGGGCAAGTTTTCAAAGCAAGCGAGACGATCACAGTCTCCGGCGGAACGAGCGGTGGCTGCGCGCTGAATACCGCGACCAGTCCGAACGTGAACATCTGTACCCCGACGCAAGGGTCGACGGTGGCGTCACCGGTTGCTGTGAGCGCAAGCGCCTACAGTACAAATCCGATCGCCGCCATGAAGATCTATGTGGACGGAACGCAGATGTACAGCATCAACAACGTGAACCAGATCAATACCAGCGTAGCGCTGGCAGGTGGCAATCATCTGCTGGTGGTCCAGGCGTGGGACTCCACCGGTGCGGTGTTCAACAGCTCGCGCAACATCACCGTGAGTGGCAGCACCACGGCTTGTACGGCAAGCAGCACCAGCCCCTCGGTAACGATATGTTCGCCAACGAACGGATCGACCGTGGCTTCGCCGGTGCATGTTGTGGCGAAGACCACGAGCGCGACGCCGATCGTGGCGATCAAGATCTACGTGGACAACGTGGAGAAGTACAGCATTAACAACGTCAATGCCATTGATACCTCACTGGCGATGACGTCCGGTAAGCATTTTGTGGTGGTGCAGGCCTGGAACAGCGGAGGCGCTGTCTTCAATTCGAGCACTACTATCACCGTCAGTCCGTAGTTGACTACCCGGAACGCTTCGGACAGATAAAAAGCGCGCCCTCAAGGCGCGCTTTTTCTCTTTTTGCGGGGTGCTGCGAGCTAGAAGCGCATGGTTGCTTCAGCGGCCTTGGTGTTCGCCTGATAGGAAAGTTCGAGCAAAGTGCAATCATCGGTCAATGCCAGCTCGCCACAGTAGTTGCGCATCGCGTCAAAGATGCGGTCGAAGCAAGGTCCGTGTCCCAGGGCTGCCTGCTCCAGGCGGTCCTCACCGAACATGTCACCGGTGGGATTCTCCGCTTCCGTGACACCATCCGAGACCAGAACGATACGGTCGCCGGGTTCGAGCTTTGTGCAGTGACTCTTGTATTCCGCGTCGGCAAATAAGCCGATCGGCATGCTGCCTTCCGTGAGCCGCAACACCTTGCCCTGGCGCACCACGACCGGTGGCACGTGTCCGCAATTCACGTAACAGACTTCTCCATCGGGCGTCACGCGCACGATGACCATGGTGGCATATTTTTCACCGGCCATGCGCTGGCATAGAAAGCGGTTTGCAGAACTCACAATATCCTCCAGCGAGACATGGGCCATCACCTGGGCATAGACCAAGCCCTGAAGGATGGAGGCGAGGATGGCGGCGGAGATGCCCTTGCCGGAGACGTCCGTCAGCACCACGGTAAGGCCTTCATTGGTGCTGATCACGTCAAAGAAGTCGCCGCCGATATCGCGGCAGGGAATGCTCTTTGCAGTGAGGTCAGCGTAATGCAGCTCCGGGAGCGTGACCGTCATCAAGCGCTGCTGGATGGCGGCTGCGATGTTTAATTCCTGCTGATATTTGCGGCTGTCAGCTTCGGCCAGCGCCAAGTGGGTGCTTTCCACCAGCGCGGCGGCTTCACGCGCGATGACGCCCAAAATGTCATGGCTCACTTTGCTGATGTTGCCTGAGACGAAGCGTGCGTCCAGATACAAGACACCGACTACGTCTTCCCCGGTGATGGGGCCGGTCGTCATCTGCTGGGCATGCGCCTTGCGTAAGGGGATCGCGATCACAGTGCGCAGGTCATGGGCGATAATGCTTTGCCGAGCTGCCGTCTCACTGAATTTTGTAGTGTCCGTGATCACAAATTCTGAAGCTGCGGTGGCCGCCTCAGCAAGGATGGAATGGGAGATGGTCTCATCACTGAAAAGCCGCTCACCCTTTGCCGTGCATGCGGCTGCGAGCTGCAGCTCACCAGTACGATGACGCAGGAAGACAAATCCCCGCTCCGCGTTGGTCAGCTTTAAGGTGGTCCCGATCAGAGACAAGAGGATCTCATCCAGCGCGCCACTGGTGTTCAACTTGCGCGCGGCTTCCAGGAACAATGCGAGCTTCTCAAGATCGGATTGCTTTTCCGGCACTGAGATGACTGAGATCTGGCTCAGGAACTCGCGGGCGGCCGATGATTTATCACTCACGGGCTCAAAGACCAGTTGAGCGCCCACGCCCACGCCGAAATCGATGCGATCATTCCGCGTGAGCCGCTTGCGCTCCACGCGGTCACCATTCACGAATGTGCCCAGCTTGCTGCCGGTATCGATCAAGAAGAAATCACCGTTCTCGCAGACGATCTCCGCGTGGTCACGCGAGACGCGCGGATCAGGGATCTCAAGGTCCTTGCCGGTCTTGCGGCCGATGCGGAATGGCATCAGGGACAACTGGATCTCACGCTGCTCCGCGCCGTTGATGAACAACAGTTTTGGGAGGACCATGCCGAGTCCGATGGCTGTGCCGCTGGAGCTTGAAGGTGACATATCTTGCCGATGTATCTAAATTGGTGAGATAAATCGTATCCTGTATTGGGGGGGAGTGGCGCAGATAAAATACGTACTCCCCCCAGGGAAATCACTTAATTGTTCAAAACAAGACACCCCGCGCCAAGATTCGCCGCTTTGCTCATCGCGCTGCTGGCATTCACAGCCGCAGCGCCGGCGGAAAAGGTTTCTGACCTCTCTCCTAGCAATTATTTGAACGACTATGCCGGGGTGGTTGACGGCAACTCAGCCCAGCGCATCAACGCGCTCGCCCTTGAAGTGAAGCAAAAGACCCATTCGGACCTGGCAATAGTAACGATTAAGTCCTTAGATGGCAGCGACATAGAGACATTTTCCGTGGAGCTGTTCAAAAAATGGGGCGTGGGCGATAAGAAAGATCGCGGCGTGCTGGTAGTGCTGGCTGTGGCGGACCACAAGTATCGAACGGAAGTGGGTTATGGGCTGGAGGGCATCCTGCCGGACGGCAAAGTGGGCGGATTTGGCCGGGAGATGGTGCCTTACCTGCGCGCGAATAGCTATGGCCCTGCGTTGTTGCAGATGGAGAGTCGGATCGCGCAGACCATCGCCGCAGATTCCGGGGTAACGCTTACCGGAGCGCCCCAGCTTCGGCAAAGGTCACAGGACACTGGCGGTTCGCCGCCGATCTGGGTGATTCTGTTGCTATTTTTTCTCATTGGGCCATTTTTCTTGCGCTTGCTGTTTGGCGGAGGAGTGCGTCGGAGTGGCGGAGGCTATTACGGCGGAGGCTTTGGTGGTGGCGGCGGCTTTGGTGGTGGCGGCTTCGGTGGCGGCGGTGGAGGAGGATTTGGCGGTTTCGGTGGTGGGTCCTCCGGCGGCGGCGGCGCCAGCGGAAGCTGGTAAGGTGAGTGGAGCTACTTATGGCGATCAGTGCGGCACAACAAAAAAACCTGGATGAATTAGTCACGCGGCTGCAAACTGCCCTGGGCGAGACACTGGCGAGTGTTGTGCTGTATGGGTCCGCGGCGTCGCAGGAGTTTCACGCTGATTTTTCTGATCTGAATGTCCTGTGCCTTACGCACAAATTGGATATCGCGGAATTGAAAGCGGTGGGCCCAGTGTTGGCCTGGTGGGCACAACACAAACAGCCGCGACCCATTTTCTTCTCCGTGGAAGAGCTGGAACGCTCGGCAGATGTCTTTGCCATTGAACTCACGGACATGAAGAGCCGGCACCGTGCGCTTTTTGGCCCTGACCTGCTGACCGGGATGGAACTGCCGATGGACCTGCATGGCTTACAGGTAGAGCGCGAATTGCGCACCAATCTGCTGCGATTGCGGCAATTTTTTGTGGGCGCCAAGGATGACGAAGAACGGCTGGGATTGCTGACCGCTGCATTCTCCAGCTTCTCTACTTTGTTCCGGCATAGCTTGCTGGTGATGAAGCAGGAAGTGCCGCACAGCCGCCGCGAGGTGATCGCGCGATTGGCGGCGCAACTCGATTTCGATCCGACTCCGTTCAACACCGTGCTTGAAGTGCGTGAAGGCAAGCGCAAAAAGAGCGATGTGGACGTTGCCGCCACCTTTGAGGGTTTTTTGATCGGGGTCAAGCGAGTGACAGGAGAGGTGGACCGGCGCCTGCCTTCGTCGAAGGTCTAGGAATCTTTTGCAATATGAGTTTCGTATCAATATGAGTTTCGTATCAATATGAGTTTGGTATCAATGACAGGAGAACATTATGGGTAAAGGGATCATCGTTATTGCAGTCATTCTGATCGTCCTGCTGATCTTTGGCGGGATGTATGTGAGCACCAAGAATTCGCTGGTCTCAAAGAACGAAGCGGTCAAGTCCTCCTGGTCACAAGTGGACGTGGTACTGCAACGACGCGCGGACCTTATCCCCAACCTGGTGGAGACGGTGAAGGCGTTTGCCGCGCATGAAGAAAAGGTGTTTGGTGACATCGCCAACGCCCGCGCCGCGCTGCTGAATGCGAAAGACCCGTCGGCAAAGATCGCCGCCAACAACTCTTTAGATGGCGCCATCGGCCGCCTGCTGGCGGTGGTGGAGAATTATCCGCAGTTGCGCTCGAATGAGAACTTCCTCCGCTTGCAGGATGAACTGGCGGGCACGGAGAACCGCATTGCCGTGGAGCGTAAGCGATACAACGACACGCTGCAGGACTACAACACCACGGTACAGACCTTCCCCAACAGCTTCTTTGCGGGCTTTGCGGGATTCAAGGTGAATGACGCATACTTCCGCGCGGACGAAGGATCACGCGTGGTGCCAAAAGTAAACTTTGGCGGGGCAGCACCGGCACAGCAACAGCCCGCGCCGGCGACGCGGTAGGTTACTTGGGGCCTAAAAAACCGGCGCTATATGCGCCGGTTTTTTTATGTCAGGAGCGCCAAAGTGGCGCCGAATATTTAGCTTGATTAAATACACCAAACATCTTTTGCCATTCGTGAAACCTGAACATTAGGCGACGGATCGGCACTGTTCCGAAGGCGACGAATCGGCACTGTTCCGAACTTTGGCACAACTTCCAACTTTTCACGTGCCGGGGCTCAGGCGCGTAGCGCCGGAATTCGTTAGCCCAGCCCGTAAGGGCTGGGAGCCGGTCCCCAAAAAAGCAAAAGCGTCGTAGGCGCGACACTAGCCAAACACAAATTTCAGATCGTAAGGTACGCCATGTTTCCGCAACAAGGCGAGAAACTCGCCCTCAAAACTCCGTTTGCGATGGTGCTCTTCTTGCGTACGGATGTAATCCTTAACCGCACCCACGTTCGAGGCGCTCACGCTGAAGGCGGCGAACCCCTGTTGCCATGCGAATAACGGGTTTCCTGCCTTCGCCCACTTTGACGAATTTGACTTCAACTGGTTGACGACCTTCGCCATGGCGACATCCGTGGGAATGTTTATCAATAGATGCGTATGGTCCGGCATTCCGCCTATGGCCAGCGATTCCACGTGGATGTTTCGGCAGATGCCGGCCATGTAGGCCCACATCTTTTTGGGTTCTTTGATCAGCGGACGGCGTTCCTTGGTGCTAAAGACGACGTGCACGATCATTTGGTTGTAGGTATGCGGCATGTGTCGCGCCTACGGCGCTCGAAATCCGGACACATGCTATCCCAGCCCTTACGGGCTGGGCTAACAAATTTCGGCGCTACGCGCCTCGGTTTTATAAATCGCGCGCCCGATCACGGTCGTTCCACTCCCAATTGCGTGAGGATGTAGGCGTAGTCGAAAGCGATATCGTGCAGGTAATCGTATCGTCCTGACGAACCGCCGTGCCCTGCCGCCATGTTGGTCTTGAGCAGCAGAGTGTTGTGGTCGGTCTTGAGCGTGCGTAACTTAGCCACGTATTTCGCGGGCTCCCAGTACATGACCTGGCTGTCATTGAAGCTGGTCTTTACCAGGATGTTGGGGTAGTCCTTGGCCGCAAGATTGTCATACGGCGAATACTGCCGCATGTATCCGTAGTAAGCCTTCTGGTTAGGATTGCCCCACTCTTCATATTCACCCACGGTGAGCGGGAGCGTGGCATCCAGCATGGTATTCATCACGTCCACGAATGGGACTTTGGTGAGCACTGCCTTCCACAGATCGGGCGCATGTTGGTGACCGCACCCATCAGCAATCCACCGGCACTTCCTCCTTCGATGGCGATACGGTCCTTGGCGGCATATTTGTTTTGCACCAGAAAATCCGCCGCAGCGATAAAGTCCTTGAAGGTATTCATCTTGTTCAGCATGCGGCCGGCATCATGCCAGGGCTTGCCCAGGTCGCCTCCGCCGCGGATGTGCGCCAGCGCGATCACCACTCCGCGATCCAGCAGCGCCAAACGGTTCGATGAGAAAGTGACATTCAGCGGAATGCCGTAGGAGCCGTACGCGTACTGATAGAGCGGAGCGGTGCCATCCTTCTTCACGCCCTTGCGGTAAAAAACGGTGACTGGAACCTTTACGCCATCATAGGAGGGAGCCCAAAGTCGTTCGACCACATAATTGTTGCGATCAAAGCCCCCGGGAACTTGATTCTCCTTGAGCAGCGTGGACTGCTTTTTCTCCATGTCATAGTCAAAGGTGGAAGGCGGAGTGATAGGTGACTGGTAGATATACCGCAAGCTGGTGGCGTTGAATTCCTTGTTGGGGCCGACTGCGGCGACATAGACGGCCTCCGGGAACCGAACACGGTCGGACTTGCTGGTGCGCAGGTCAGTCACGCTGATCTCAGGCAAGCCGTTCTCCCGCTCGGTCAGCACCAGGAAGTTGGAGAAGACGTCGAAGTCGTCGATCATCACCGCGGGGCGATAGGGCACGATCGTCTTCCAATTCTCACGCCCGGGATCCGCGACCGGAGCGGTAGCGATGCTGAAATTGCGGCCATCTTTGTTGGTGCGGATGTAGAACCGGTCGCCGCGGCTGTCTACGTAATACTCCTGCTCGTGAATGCGGGGTGCGATCGTCTTCCATGCTCCGGTCGGAGTGTTAGCGTCAAGAAAGCGAGTCTCAGAAGTGGTGTGGCTGCCCAGTACCATGAACAGAAATTGCTTGTCGCGCGCCTTGTACACGTCCACGTTGTACGACTCATCTTTTTCTTCGTAGATAAGTTCGTCTTTGGCGGTGTCCGTGCCGAGCAGGTGTTTATAAAGCCGGTACGGGCGCTTGGCTGAATCTTCCACTACATAAAAAATGGTCTTGTTGTCATTGGCCCAGGCAATGGAGTTGGTCTTCTCAACGTGCTCCGGCAATACCGCACCGGTGCGCAGGTCCTTGATATTCAACCGATACTGGCGGAAGCCGGTGTTATCAGTGGAATATGCGGCAAAGTTGCCATCGTCACTGATCTGATAAGCGCCGAGCGCCATAAACTTTTCGCCGCTCGCGAGTTCGTTCACGTCAACGGTGATCTGTTCCGCCGCCCCGGCGCCATGCTTGCGCGCAAGAATGGGATACTGCTTGCCTTCCACCACCCGCGAGTAGTACATCCAGCCGCCCTCGGGATTAGGGACTGACTCGTCCGTCTCTTTCACATGGCTGAGCAGCTCTTTGTACAGCTTGGCCTGCAGTGGCTTGGTTGGCGCCATCACCGCGTCTGTATAAGCGTTTTCCGCTTCGATGTACTCGCGAACCTCAGGCTTGCTCTTTTCGCGAAGCCAGAAATAGTCGTCTTTCAGAACGTCACCGTTGATCCTGGTCTCTTTCGGGACCTTCTTGGCGACGGGCGGCTTGGGTGTTGGCGTTTTTGCCTCTTCAGCGGGGGAGGGGGTTGAACCGATCATCATGGCGGCTATCACTAGATATTTGAGCATAGGGTTTGAGTGTAAACCGATTCTACCTTCCGGAGATGAGCGCCCGGCGAGTGGAGTCCAGGGTGTTGTGCAGAGATTCTTTTGGCACCTCGGTGATGAACGGCTTCACGATCCATCCTAGTCCGGAGGGAATGTCGCGAGTGAGTGAGACCGCTTCACACTGTACGTACACGCCGCCATCTTTTTGAACGAGCGTCCAGTAGGAGTTGAGTGCCCAAAGAAAGCCGTTGTCATCGCCAGGCGGCTTTTCCCGTTCGTGATTCGTGCCTGCATCTTCCACCTCGGCGATCTTGGTGCTATGCGAGATGCTGTACGCGGTCGTGGGCGAAGTCTGCACCCAACGGGCAAGATGTTCGGTGTTGAGCGTCACGCCGATAATCTTCTTCTTATAAAAACGCATATAGGAGCGGAACTCATCGCCCTTTTGGCTTAACAGTCTTGAATCGACGACTTCAGACTTATAAACGTCTTTATGGTGGTCATAATCCTCGAGCAGCGCCAGCGCCTTGGCCAGTGTCGTACCGGGAACAAAAACGACCCCAACCCAATCGTGGATGATGCCACCGGGGATCTCCGGCACGCCGGGCACGGCGGCGATCGCCACCTCGCCTTGCTTCGCGCTATGAAAAGACGGGCTTTTCAGGGCCCGCTGGAAGCGCTGCTGCAATTGCTGGTCATACCTGGAAAACGCCTGCCTGGTCTCTTCCCGCAGCTTGGTGGCGTGAGCAAAGGATGAGCAGAGCAGCAGGAAGATAGCCAGCACGGTTCGCATCCCGCCGATTGTACTGAAGCCTCCGCATTACAATCTTCGCCATGCCGGAGCTATCGTTTTTTATCGGGAAAGGCGGGGTGGGAAAGACCACGGTCTCCACCGCCTATGCGCTTCGGACGGCCGCGCTGCATCCCCGAAAATCCGTGTTGCTGCTCAGCACTGACCCCGCGCATTCAACGGCAGATATTCTGCAGGTAAAACTTCCAGACAAGCCGATGCGGATCAAAACCAAAGGCAAGCTCTGGGCCTGGCAGATCAATGCCGAGCAGCGCTTCCGCGAATTTTTGGAACCGTACCGGGATTCAGTGCTCAACCTGATGGAAGCGGGTACGCTCTTCTCTCGCGAGGAGATCGAGCCGCTGCTGGATACCACGCTCCCGGGCATGGCGGAGGTGGCGGCACTTCTCGCCATTGACGACCTGCTCAACTCCAGTGAATATGACCACATCATCGTGGACACTGCGCCCATCGGGCACACCCTACGGCTCTTCGAGATGCCGCAGCACTTCGCGAAGTTTCTGCATTTTCTGGATGTAGCCGGCAGCCGTGACCAGTGGCTGGCGCAGCGATTTGGAGGCAGGAATGCCGGGATCGAAGAGGCATTCCTTACCAAATGGCGCGAGACGGTTGACTCCGTGCAGCAGGCGCTCTCCGCGGAGAACTCGGATGTCTTTCTGGTGACGTCGCCGGAAAAATTCTCACTGAATGAAGCGGCGCGCTCAGCAGACGCGCTGGAAGCGGGTGGATCAAAGATGCGCGTGACCGCGTTGGTGCTGAATCGCGTGGTCACGGATAAGACTACGTGCGAGAGCTGCCGCAACCGGGTGGCAATGTATAAAGACGCGCTCAAAAGTGCCGCCGAAAATTTTTCCGGATTGCGGGTCTATACCGGCGAGGACCCGGGACAGCCGATCCTGGGGGCCGCAGATCTTTTGCGCTTCTCTGGCCACGTCTTCGCCAAGAAGCCGTTACGCATCACCGCGGCCGCTCCTCGCGCAGGCGCCGCGCCAAAGGTGAAGCGCGCTTCCTGGCCGGAGTTGCAGACACAGCTTTCTTTCACCTTGGGAAAAGGTGGCGTTGGGAAAACCACTATTTCCGCGGCGCTCGCGGTCCACCAACGCGCCGTGGTCCCAAAAAAAAATGTCACGGTCTGCTCGACCGACCCCGCGCCCTCGCTCGACGATGTTTTCAACATGGAGGTGCCATCGCGCCCAGTGGTGGTGCTGGGAGACAAACATCTGCATGCCATTGAAGTGGACTCCCTCGCCGAGTTCCGCGAATGGGCGGAAGAGATGCAGCGCAAGATCGCCAATGCCATGAGCGGAGAATCCGGCGGGCTGCACGTAGATTTATCGTTCGACCGAGAGGTCTTTTCCGCGCTGCTTGATATCGTTCCCCCCGGCGTGGACGAGATCTTTGCCATCTTTAAGATCCTCGATCTGGCGAAGGAAGAAGCGACGGTGGTGATCGATATGGCGCCGACGGGCCACGCTTTGGAATTGCTGCGCATGCCCGAGCGCATGCAGCTTTGGGCGCGGCTGTTGTTGAAAAGCCTGGCGCCGCACCGTACACTGCCGCTCGCGCAAGATGTGGCGGTGGAGATCGCCACACTCGGCCAGCAGGTACGCGAACTGGTGAAACGGATGCAGGACCCAAAGCGGGCAATGGCTTTCGCGGTCATGTTGCCGGAACCTCTTCCTAAACAGCAGACTTTACGATTATTGACATCAGTCAACCAACTGAACATCGCTGTGGGCGGGATCTTTGTGAATCGCGTGATTATTGAAAAAAAGCCGCTCAAAGGAAAGGCGTGCCCGCGATGCGCGCGGGCGGAGCGATGGCAGCGCGCGACTTTGTCACAATTGAAGCGCAGCTTTCGCGGCCACACTATATATATAGTGAAGAACTATCCGGAAGAGGTTGCCGGACGGGAGGCTCTGGAGGCGTTTACTCGCCCGCAATCGATATGGCAGCTCGCATAAAACCCGCGAAGAGATCGGCAAAGCCGGCCCGTGCGCCGAAGAAGCCCGCGGCGCGCGCCACAGCGTCTTTTGGCCATGGACTATATCTCTACGGCGTATCCGCCACGCAAGCCAAGCCGGCTTCCATCTTAGCGGCGGGGATGGATGGCGACAGCCGCGTTCATGCCGTAAAGGTAGGGGACCTGCTCTGCTGGATCGCCGCGGTGGATGCGGAAGAATTCGGCGCGAAGCTGAATGCGAACATGGAAGATCTGGAATGGCTTGCCGATGCCAGCGTACGGCACCAGCGCGCCATGGCTGAGATCGCGGAGCATGCTTCTGTCCTTCCCGCGCGCTTCGGCACGGTGTTCCTCTCCCGCGAATCATTGCAGCAGCACATCCTGGAGCAGAAGAAATCCTTAGCTGCGGCGCTGAAACGCGTTTCCGGAGCGGACGAGTGGGGAGTAAAAGTCTTTCGTGAGACCTCGCGCGCGGCGGCGGCGGTGATCACCGCGGCTTCGGGAAAGGATTATCTGCAGAAGAAGGCGACATTGATGCACTCGGCGGAGAATCGCGGGGCCGACGAGGAGATCAAAGAATTCGCGGCTGAACTCGCCAAGATCTGCCGTGCCAGCGCAGCCACCGGCAAGGTGAGCGGCAATCAACCGGGGTTGATGTGGCAGGCATCATTCCTGCTGCCGCGCGGCAAGCAAAAACAGTGGGATTCCCTGCTGAAAAAGTGGGCCAACCGGTGGGACGACAGTCGCCGCATCGAAGCCACCGGGCCTTGGCCGCCATATTCCTTCGTTTCCGGTTAGCATGAGAGCGTGACCGCAGATACCATCTCGCAGCAAGCCCCCATCGGGTCCGGTGACCCGGATGCAGAGATCTCATTGCTGGAGATCCTGGACTCGGTCTTGAATACCGGAGTGGTGGTGCAGGGCAGTATTGTGATCTCGCTCGCCGGGGTCGACCTGGTCTACCTGGGACTGAATCTTGTACTAACCTCAGTGGAGACGGCGATGAAGCACCTTGATGCCGCCGGGATCCCGCATTCATTGCGCGGACGCAACCGCTAGATGCTGCTTCTTTACGGGATGCTGGAAGCGGCGCAGCCATTTGCGCCACCGCAACCCGGCGTGCGCGGCGAGAGTGTGATCGCCTCCGGCTCGGATCCGGTATGCCTCTATTCCGTCCATCAGGAAGTGAAGACCGATGACCCGGAAAAACTGAAAGCGGACGTTCTGGCGTTCTTTTCCGTGATCAGTTCAGCGCTGAAGCAAGCCACCATCATCCCCTTCCGCTTCCCTACCTTGCTGCTGGATGATGCCGCACTGCGCGCATTCTTGCAGGAGCACGGCAAGGAATACGCCGCGGAGCTCGAACGATTGCGCGGCACGGTGCAGATGAATATCACGCTGCCCAAACTTCCAGCGCAGAAGGACCGCACCTCCGGCACCGCCTACCTGCAATCTCTCCGCGCAAACCATAGCGCGGTCGAAGAGATCATCCGCTACCTCCAGCATGCGGCTCCGGCGCTGGAGTGGAAACATTCTCCGGCGAAGAGCCCTGAAAAACCAGAGATGCTTCATGCGCTGATCCAGCGCACGGAGAGCGCTGAGTTTCGCGGGATCGTTCTGGCCACCATGCCACAGGCGCATATCTCTGGCCCGTGGGCCCCGGCTGCGTTTGTTCAGTGTTACCCTGGCCTGCCTGCCAAGCCCCTTCAGTCGAGCGGCACGCCATGAGCGACGCGCGCAAAGTCACGCCCGATGATGTGGAGACTGCGGTCGCCGATCTTAAGCGCCAACTTGCGACAGCCGCCTCCGGTACGCAGCAGCGCATCGATTGCAACTCTGACAACATCGAGCAGGGACTTGCACGGTTAGTTCTGACTCTGGTGGAGCTTCTGCGGCGACTTCTGGAGCGTCAGGCGATCCGGCGTATGGAAGGAAATTCTCTCAATGAGACCCAAGTGGAAGACATGGGCATAGCGCTGATGAAGCTGGAAGCGAAGATATTGGAGTTGACCGCCGCCTTTGATCTTCGGCCGGAGGACTTGAACCTCGACTTGGGACCGCTCGGAAAACTCCTGGACGATTAGCCTTAAGTTCTGGACGATTAGCGGTGGAGCAGGATGTCAGCCTACTTTCGCTGCCTGCGAGTCGCTCTCGTCCTCATCTGGAGGGGCTGAGGGAGCAACCGTCTCCGCCCAAAGCAACAGCTTTTTTTCTTCCGCCGTCATGTCTCGATTGAAAGCCAGGCGGAAATCCATTTTAAGCCGTTCTTCGCGTTCGATGTCTTTCACGCACGCACCCCCACGGACGCCGGCGGCTGGAGGATGTTGTCACCAACGGTGCCAAAAACCCTGCAAGTTTAACGGAAAAAGAAGTTGAAAAGGGTAACTATCTAAGCGCTTAGCGATAAATCTTTAGAACAGCGCCGCAGTCAAAAAAAGAAATTTGAGCGAGCAACTCTGCTTCGGGGAAAACTCATCCTAACTCGGGTTGCGTAGTCTCTGCTGTAGGCAGGCCCCCCCGGCTACGCGCGGTGCAAATACTAGCTCAAGACATCCAAAAATAGTTCAGTACATGGGCACGAAAACGAAGTTTCGTTTATTATCGTTTTCCAGCCTTGGTTTGGATTTTGTAGGCAGGCGGACTAGAAAAGCCTCATGCAACGAGTTCCCACTGTATCCGGCACCACTAACCTGATCGACATCCTGGACCGCGTGCTCGACAAGGGCCTGGTCATAGCGGGCGACATTCGTGTGTCGCTTGCGAATGTCGAATTGCTCACCATTCGGATCCGCCTTCTGGTCTGCTCGGTTGATAAGGCAGAACAGATCGGGTTGAACTGGTGGAAATATGACCCCAACCTGACGGCGCCCGCGCCGTTGACCCCCGCGCTGCCGAGCAGCGTTCCCCCGGCAGAACGGTCGAACGCCCGAACCGGCGTGGTACCAGCAAGGAATCGAAGGGCAAAGACCAACCGCCGTTAAAGCGGCGGCTTAAAGTTTTAAGGAATTTCAAGGAGACTTTCAAATGGCAGTTGAGCGTGTATCGGGCGGCTCAAGTCTTATTGACGTGCTGGATCGGGTACTGGATAAAGGTATCGTCATTGACGCTTGGGTCCGCATCTCGCTGGTGGGCATCGATCTGATCACGGTTGAAGCGCGCGTGGTGGTAGCGTCGATCGATACCTACCTGAAGTACGCAGACGCCGTCGGTCTGACGGGACTGGTATCCCGTCCGACACCGGAAGCTCCGGGCGAACTGGGACCGGAAAATTACTCTTCCGCATCCTTGCCGGAACCCACTGTTTCAACGCCACGTCGCGCGGTGAAGCGGACCGCAGCGCGCCGCGGTGGCGCGCGCCGCTAGTCCGCAGGAGGATGATCCCGGGTGGCGACGGCCGAGCTACGGTTACGTACTGTCGAAGCAAACAGGAATGGCGGGGATCTGCTTGAGGATTCCCGCGTCCCCGCCGCCCTGCGCCTGCTTCATGCGGAGCGTTCGGAGGAGATCTATCCCATCCTGCTGGAAGAGATCGTAAAGCTTGGCTATACCCGCGCGCTGGTCCTGGCCGCCAACTTTGAGACCGGCGAACTTGCCCCGGTAGCCGCCCTGCGCTGTAATGACGAATACATCGAGAAGTTCCGCACCTCGATCTACGCCGCGGACCATCCTATTGCCACCGCCTTTCATGGGTTCAAGCCAGCGATATTGTCTAGATCCTCGTTTTTTTCTAAGCCGCTTTTCGCCCAGCCGCTCATCTTCCGCAACGCCTCTCCTTGCTGGGAAGCTGAGCGTGCGCGGCGCACGGATTGTCTGGCAACGGAAAATGAACGCCACGAACGCCGGTTGAATCTTGAAGACCAGGTGTGTAAGACCTGCGAGATGCGCAGCTATGCCGCGCTGGTGGTGGTGGAGTTGCACAAGAAGCCGACGGCGAAGGAGGTCACTCAACTGACCTCCATGACGGAGTTGGCCAACCGCTATCTCGCCCGCCTCTTCAAGCTTGAACACTATTACCACCGCATGCGCGAGATGGATACCACGATCTCCCAAATGGATACCGTCATGAAGAGCATGGCGGACCCAGTCATCCTTTCAGACGCACAGCACCGCGTGGTCATGCAGAACCAGGCTTCAGCGCGCTTCTTCCGCTTACCGGAAGAGACCACCGAAGGCCTGGTTCGCGCGGTGGAACTCAACAACATGCTCTTCTCGGCAATGCTCTCCTCCATGGCAATGTCTGGCGGGGAGATGCATCGCGATCTGACCCTGGTTGATGCCATGGAAGGTGAAGAGTTGCTGTTTGAGGCGGTGTGCGCGCCCTCATTCGGGTCAGATGGCAACCAGATCGGCATGGTCACCGTGATGCGTGACGTGACCGACCTTCGCCGCGCTGACCAGGAACTCCAGTCCAATTATGAGAAGCTGAGCACCGCGGAAGATGTAGTGCGCCAGGATCGCGACCGCCTGAACCTGATCATCGAGAACGTGGGCGACCCGATCGTGGTCTGCGACAGTGACGCCAAGCCGGTCCTGCTCGATCCTTTGGCACAGCGCCTGTTCGCCAGCTCGGACATGTCAGACCCGGTCCGGGTCAAGAACACCGCAGTGCTCGACGCCTACATCAGCGCCTTCACTTTCTCGTTCGCCAACTCTGAGAACCAGTCACTGCATTTCGTGGATCCGGAAACGCGCAGCGATATCGAGTTTGACTCCCGCTCCGGCAAGATCTATGACGAGCGTGGACAGGTGGCTTATACCGTCACCGTATTGCGTGATTATTCCGCGGTCCGCAAACTGGAGCAATTAAAACTCGAACGCCGCATCCTGGAGATGGAGAAGTTTGCCGCCACCGGCCAGTTGGCCGCCACCATCGCGCATGAAGTCAACAACCCGATGGAGGCCATCAAGAACGCCATCTACCTGCTGGCGGGTCGCGTGCAGCCGGAGGCAGCTCCGGTCTATGACATTTTGAAGGCGGAGACGGAGCGCGTCGCCCGCATCGTTCGGCAGATGTTGGGGCTGTACCGCAATAATGAGGCGGTCAAGCCCATCGACGTGAACACGCTGCTCGAAGATACCCTGCTGCTATTAAATCGCCAGTTGCAACGCACGAATATTGAAGCGGATACGCGATTCGGAGAGCTGCCCCAGGCGGTGGTTTCCTCTGACCAGTTGCGCCAGGTGTTCTCGAACATGGTCATCAACGCCCGGGACAGTATGCCGAATGGCGGCAAATTGATCGTCCGGACAAGACACGTTCCCTCGCGTGACGGTCTGCATGGCATGGTTCGCATCACCATTGCAGATACCGGCAGCGGCATTCCCAAAGAGATGCTGCGCAGCATATTCGAACCGTTTGTGACCACCAAAGGTGAAAAGGGTACGGGTCTGGGTCTCTGGATCGTCAAAGGGATCATCAGTAACCATCGTGGCAAGCTAGCGGTAAAGAGCAAACCCGGAAAGGGCACGGTCTTCAAGATCGAGCTACCAGTCGTACGATGACATCTACAAGCAAGACCGCACCCAGCAAGTCGCGGGTCCTCATCGTTGATGACGAAGCCTCGGTGCTGTTCACCTATCGCATGATCCTGGAGCAGCAGGGCTATGACGTGACCGCCTGCATCACTTCAAAGGAAGCCAAGACCGCCATCGAAACCATTGACTTCGACCTTGTGCTCTGTGATTTCTCGCTGGAGCAGCAGCACACCGGATTTGAGGTGATCGAAGCGGCGCGCGTGCGCCGGCCAGACGTGCCCTCGGTGCTGCTTACCGGCTATGCCAGCATTGAGACCGCGGACCACGCGAAAAGTAATAACATCCGGGTGCTGTTCAAACCCATCGATATCCAGGAGTTTCTAGGCACCACCAACGCGTTGTTGAGGAATGACAATGAGCCCGCAAAAGACCCCGACCAAAAAAACGAAAAGTAAATCCGCCGCGCAAAAGCCGGAAAGGCGGGCCGGTGTTCGAGCCGTCGCACCGCCATCCAATGCGCAATCGGATGAGCTTCGCCAGCCCGTGAACATTGCCACACGGCAAGAGAATCCGGGTCGTGGCGTCCAGGAAGGGCGCTACGTCTACGGCATCATCGAAGGCAATGAGGCCGCAACCTTCGGCAAGACCGGCATGGGTGCATCCAGCGAGTCGGTCTACACCGTCCATCATGGGGATGTTGCCGCGGTGGTCAGCAAGACCTCGGTATTCATCTTCGATCCCACTCGCGAAAACGCCCTCGCCCATGAACATGTGATCGAGAGTGTTATGAAGAGCCACACCATCATTCCCATGAGCTTCGGCACGGTCTTCCGCACGGATGACGACATCAAGCAGGTGCTCAAGTCCATCTATCCCTCGCTTAAGGACGTGCTGAAACAGATGTCCGGCAAGCTGGAATTCGGGTTGAAAGTCACCTGGGACCGTGACAGCGTGGTGGAAGAGCTCAAGCGCGATCATGAAGAGATCCACCGCTTCCACATGGAACTTACGCGCAAGCACCTGCAATCCACTTATTTCGCCCGTATGCAGCTCGGCCGCATGATCGATAAAGCCCTTGCCGAGCGCTCCGCCGAATACGTTCGCCAGATATATGACGGATTGAAATTGGTCTGCGTCGCCTCCCGCGACAATAAGCCCATCGGCGACAAGATGACCATGAATGCCGCCTTCCTCATCCAGCGCGAGCGTGAGGCGGAGTTTGATTCTGCGGTGAATGCCGTGGCGCAGAAATTTTCCGGCAGGCTGAATTTCAAGTACACCGGCCCCTGGCCGCCGTACAACTTTGTGAACATCCGCCTCAAACTTGAAAGAGGCACGGCTAACTAACAGTGATCTTCACTCTGCTTTCACTCCCGATGGACGGCTTTCGCTTCGTTCTAAAAACGATCATCAAGGTCGCCGAGGAACAGTACACGGACGATGCCCCTCTGAAAGAAGAGCTGCTCAATCTTCAGGTCTCGCTCGACAATGGCGATATCAGCGAAGAGGATTACGTGGAAGCCGAGGCCCAGATACTGCGTGACCTGCGCGACATCCAGCGGCGCAAGATGGAACTGGCGGGCGTGGATCCCGATGATTACGAGGGCAAACCCCTCTCTGGCGAAGTGGGCGAGGGCTCCGGAGTCTCCCTGACCTGGGATCCCCACGCGGAAAACGAAGACGATAACAAAGCGTGACCCTTCGCGAGATTGGGCCGAATGAGACCGCTCCCGCCGATTGAGCCAGTCCCCGCGCCTGGCGGCGAACCCTCACCCAACGGGTTTCCGGACCTTCCTCAGGCCTGCATTCCACTTCGGATTCACCCGCAACCGGGGTTTCAGGTACAATATAGTTGCGTTAGTTGCAACGGTCGTGAGCAGTTCCGCAAGGGTTGTGCCTGCCTCAGTCATCCTCCGATCCAACTCAGCGTAATTCGAAACAGAAGGAAGTACCTGCTACATGGAAACAGGAACAGTAAAGTGGTTCAACGACGCAAAGGGTTTTGGTTTCATCAGCCGCCAGAACGGTGAGGACGTATTCGTCCACTTCTCCGCCATCCAGGCAGGCGGTTTCCGCAGCCTAAAAGAGGGGCAGCAGGTGCAGTTCAATGTGGTAAAAGGACCGAAGGGCTGGCAGGCCGAGAACGTCCAGGCTGTCTGATCGCAAGCTCCAAAAGCAAGCGTAGATAGCGCACCAGGATCGATCAGCACAAAGGGGTACGAAGGAAGGGTGGCCCGCAAGCGCCGCCCTTTTTGTTTGTCCAGAGGGAAGAGATTTTGAGCATTCGTAACATTGCCATTATTGCGCACGTGGACCACGGCAAGACCACTCTTGTGGATGCCATGCTGCGCCAAAGCGGGACGTTCCGTGCGAATGAGGTGGTAGCCGACCGGGTCATGGATTCTAATGACCTGGAGCGCGAGCGCGGCATCACCATCCTGGCCAAGAATACCGCCGTTTTGTACCACCACATCAAGATCAACATTGTGGACACGCCGGGCCACAGCGATTTTGGCGGCGAAGTGGAACGCGCGCTCAAGATGGTGGATGGCGTGATGCTGTTGGTGGATGCCAGCGAAGGTCCGCTGCCGCAGACCCGTTATGTGTTATCCAAAGCGCTGGAGCAGGGACTTCCGCCGATCCTGGTGATCAATAAGATCGACCGCCCGGACGCGCGCGCCCAGGAGGTATTGAATGAGGTATATGACCTCTTCATTGACCTGGATGCCCGCGAGGACCAGCTCAGTTTTCCGGTGCTGTATACAAATGCAAAGCTTGGCACCTGCACCGCCGATCTGGCGAGACCGGGCACCGATCTGCAGCCATTGTTTGACGCGATCCTGAAAACCACCCCGGAGCCCCAGGGCGATCCGGACCATGCACTGCAAATCCTGGTGGCAAACCTCGATTACAGTGACTATCTTGGCCGCCTGGCGATCGCGCGCGTATTCAACGGCACGCTGCATGCCGGGGAGGATGTGGTGATCGCCAAACGCGATGGCTCGATGCAGAAGACGCGCATCACCAAGCTCTTCTCTTTCAGCGGGCTGAAGCGCGTGGATATTGAGAAGACCGAATTGGGCGACATTGTTGCCATCGCCGGCGTGGAAGGCATCACCATAGGCGAGACCATCACCTCGGCGGAGAACCCGGAGCCGTTACCGCCCATCACCATTGATGAACCCACCATCGCGATGCACTTTACGGTGAACACCTCACCGCTGGCGGGCCGCGAAGGCCAGTACGTGACCTCGCGCAATCTGCGTGACCGCTTGATGCGTGAGCTGCTGACCAACGTCTCCCTGCGCGTGGAAGATACCGATTCGCCCGAGACCCTCAAAGTCATGGGCCGCGGCGAGCTGCAGCTCTCCATCCTGATCGAGATGATGCGCCGCGAAGGCTTTGAGTTGATGGTGGGAAAGCCGGAGATCGTTACCAAGAATTTGAACGGCAAGCTGATGGAGCCGGTGGAACTGCTGACCGTGGACATCCCTGAAGCGTTCGTGGGCGTGGTGATCGAAAAACTGGGACAACGCAAGGCGCAGATGGCGAAGATGCACAACCACGGCTACGGCCGCGTGCGCCTGGAGTTCCGTGTGCCCAGCCGCGGGCTGATCGGATTGCGCTCCGAGCTTTTGACCGATACTCGCGGCACCATTGTGATGAATTCATTGTTTGACGGCTATTTGGAATGGCTGGGTGAGATCCCGCACCGCCTCACCGGCGCGCTGGTCTCAGACCGTTCTGGCGTGACCACCTCTTACGCGCTTTATAACCTGCAAGAACGCGGAGAGTTGTTTACCGGCCCTGGGATTGAAGTGTATGAAGGCATGATCATTGGCGAGAACGCCCGAGACGCTGACCTGGACGTGAACGTGGTCCGCGAGAAGAAGCAGACCAACATGCGTTCCTCCGGCGCGGATGAGGCTATCCGGCTGGTGCCCCATAAGCAGCTCAATCTGGAGCAGGCCATCGAGTTCATTGCCGACGATGAATTCGTGGAAGTAACCCCTAAAAGCCTGCGGCTTCGCAAGAAGGTGCTGCAGTCAAACCGCCGTCCCAAGAAGGGCGCTCTCCCGGTGGGCGCCAGGGCGGAATGATTAAGGGAGGTTCGCTTTTTCTCCGGCGAATCTCTTACTGTCCTCGCTCTTCTTTCGTGCTAATTTTATGCCCACCCTCAGAGCAGATTCGCGTCTAAAATAGCGCCTTCGGCTTCTCAATAGGCACCCGGCAATCCTATGGCTCTTGGTTTCGGATTCAATAAGGCGAAGGTCCTCGCATCGGCGGAGAAGAACGTCCAGCAGGGCAAGCTGCAGAACGCCATTGCTGACTACGAAAAGATCATCAAAGAGGACCCCAAGGACCTCACTGTTCTCAACACCATAGGCGACCTCAACACCCGCATCGGCCATAACGACAAGGCAGTCGATTACTTCAAGAAGGTCGGCGACGCGTACGCGGCGGAAGGCTTCACCGTAAAAGCCATCGCCATGTACAAGAAGCTCAGCAAGCTGAACCCCAGCGAGATGTCGAACATCCAGCGCCTGGCTGAGCTTTACACCGCGCAGGGCCTCTACAACGACGCCCGCGCGCAGTATGTCCAAGTGGCGGAAGGCTATCTGAAGTCCGGCAAGAATGAGGACGCCGCCAAAGTCTTCCAGAAGATATTGGAACTCGACCCGGACAATACCGCCATGCAGACCAAGCTGGCGGACCTGTACATGAAGCTCGGCAAGAAAGCCGATGCCTGCGATATCTATCTCAGCGCGGCGCAATCGCTCTATGCCAAGCAGTCCATGGATCAGGCGGACGAAGCCCTTGCCCGCGTGCTCTCGATCTCCAGCAGCAACGTGGATGCGCTTCTGCTGCGCGGCACTATCGCGGCGGAATCCGGTGACGGCGCCAACGCGCTGCGATACCTCACCCAGATCCCCGATCACGAAAATAATGTGAATGCGCTGCGCGCCATGTTGCGTGCGTATCTGCTGATGTCCAAGCTGGATGAGGCGGGGCCACTGGCCACCAATTTGATCGGCCAGCACAAAGACCTGAACGCCATGAATTGGTACACTGACGCGCTGATGAACGCGGGCCGGCACGTGGAGGCGCTTCAGCTGTATGCCACTCACGCTGACCAGTTCATCGCCACCAATAAGGCCGGGCTGCAGCGCACGCTGACCACAACCATTTCTAAGATCAAGGACAGTGCTCCGGCGCTTGAATCCGTGCGTCATCTGCTGATAAAGCTCAATGACCGCAGCCATGATGCCGAGCTGATGGAGCTCCTGGCGCACGCATACGTGGGCGAGGGCAAGCTGGAGATGGCGCGAGACCTCTACCAGGAACTGGCACAGGCAGAGCCTGAGAACCCGCTGCATGCGCAGAACCACAAACAGGTGGTTGCGATGCTGGGCACCGATCCCGCTTCCGCCCCGCTCTCCGCCGAGCTAGGCTCGCAGGCCATCATGATGGATGCCATCGATCCCGAGCACCATGCTCCGGTGATCCAGCATCCCTATCCCGAAGATATCGCCGCCGCCGTCCGCGCCGCGCTCACTGATTCCGAACTTTTTGAGTCCTACAATCTGCCGCCCAAGGCGATCGCTCCTTTGGAAGCGGGCCTGGAAAAAGCTCCGCGCGATTATCAGATCAATCTGCGGCTGGCAGCGCTGTATCCCAAGGTACAAAGGTTTGCGGATGCTGCGCGGGCAGCCACCATTGTGCGGGAGGTGTATGCCGAGCACGGGTTTACCGTGGAGTCACTGAAATATGCGGAGCTCGCCACACAGTATCTGCAGACACAGGGCGGCAAACCGGCGCAGCCACAGCGGGCCGCGGCTGCATCTGTCAAACTTTCCGCCGCCGCCCAAGACTTTTCCTCAGGCGCCTTAGAAGGAAAAGCAGCCGCGTCTGGCGGCTTCATGGCAAGCAGCGTTGCGCACCTTTTTGAGTCAGAGAAATCCGCCGGTGAAGAGCTGACCGCGGATGCATTCGGTGACATGTTCGGAGTCGCCGCTCCTCCGCCCGCACCTGTCTTCGAAGCTGCCTCGGCAACCGCACCCACGCCCGTGTCAGAGAGCTTTTCCGCAGCCGTGCCGGAGATGTCTGCGGCACCTGCGGCGGCTCCGGTTGAATTCGATACACCCAGCTTCGCTGATACCGCGATTCCCGAGCCGGCTACTGCTGCTCCCGCGGAGACTCATGCGGAAGCCCACGCCGAGTGGGAAGAGATGCTGACGGTCGAACATCCCCAGGCTGCGGCGCCACCTGCGATCGTCGAGCCCGCATCGCCGGATACCAAGGCGGTGGTGGAAGAGATCAACTTCTACATCAGCCAAAGTATGTGGACGGAGGCCTCCGCTGCCACGCAACGGCTGGTGGCGATCGATCCCGCTTCTCCGCTCCTGGCAGCCTTCCAGGCAGAGATTGCCGCCGGAAGCAGTGCGGCTGCATCCGCGGCGGTTCCTGCGGCTCAAGCCCCGCCGCCTGGCGTTTCAGAATTCACGTTTGAAAGTTTTTCTGACGATGCACCGCCCGCAGAGCTGGAAGCTCCCGCGGCGGAAGCAGTGCCTGTACCAGTCGCTCAAACCGCGCCACCGGTGGTCGAAGCACCTGTACCAGTCGCTCAAACCGCGCTCCCGGTCATTGAAGCCCCCGTGGTGACTCCACCGATCGAAGTGGTACCAGCACCCATCGCCCAAGTTGCGCCACCGATCATTGAAGCCCCCGTGGTGACTCCACCGATTGAAGCCGTACCTGCACCCATAGCCCAAGTCGCATCGCCGCCCGTTCCAGCGCCCGCTCAAGCGCCCGCGCCGCCCGCTGAGAGCGAAGACTTCCTGGGCGACCTGGTATCCGATCTTGAAGATGCGCTGGGTGACTTTGCTCCCGCACCTGCGGCAAAGGCGGCATCCCCGGAGAAGGCTGCTCCGCCGCCTCAAGCTATTTCCGCTCCGCCTCCTGCTCCGCCTCCTGTGGTTGCAGCACCTCCACCCGTGATGCAGATAGAGCCTTCCACTTTGGCTGCTCACGAAGAGACCTCTGCGCTCACGGACATGTTTGCTGAATTCAAAGATGACGTGGAGGAGACCGCGGGGCAGGCGGAAGACCCGGACACGCATTACAACCTGGGTATCGCCTTTAAGGAAATGGGGCTTCTGGATGAGGCCATCGGCGAGTTACAAAAAGTTTGCCACGCCATTGAGAAGGGACATCCCTTCACCCAGCCGGTCCAGGCATACACCTGGCTCGCTCAGTGTCTGGTGGAAAAAGATGTGCCCCAGGCGGCGGTGCGCTGGTATGAAAAGGCGCTCAAGCTTCCTTTGGAAGAGGACAGCCGCCTCGCCGTCCATTACGATCTGGGCAATGCGCAGGAGCTCGCGGGCAATACCAAGGCAGCTTATATCGCATTCATGGAGTGCTACAGCTCTAACATCGACTATCGTGACGTTGCGGACCGGGTGAAAGCACTGAAGCCCTGAACTCCGCGTGTAAAATCAGAACAGCGGCAGCAGCAACAAACTTACTTACATGGCTGAAACCGCGCCCCCAATTTTGGATCCCGCCGCCATCGATCAAGCTACGGCTAAACCTGCGCCCTCCCGAGCACAGCTCTGGATGACGCGCCTTCTGCTCTGCATTGAGGTCATCTTTTACATCGAGTTGGGCATGGTTCTGCTGGTAGTCCCATGGCATCCATTCTGGCAGCAGAACAACCTCACCCTGGGCCATCCCGCGCTGAAACACCTGGTGGAGCACCCCTTCGTGCGCGGCGCTGTCAGCGGCCTGGGGCTGGTGAACCTTTGGATGGGCATCTGGGAAGCGGTCCATTATCGCGAAGAAAAGTAACTCCTCACAGACTTCCTGATCATGAACTCCTCATAGCAACTCAAGGCGGGGTTCTGTATTCTGTGTAATTCCTTATGAGC
The DNA here is from genome assembly GCA_038254775.1 of Terriglobales bacterium. Classification (GTDB taxonomy): domain Bacteria; phylum Acidobacteriota; class Terriglobia; order Terriglobales; family Acidobacteriaceae; genus JBBSFV01. The sequence continues at coordinate 41,886 of JBBSFV010000022.1, forward strand.
AAAAAGCCTGGCAAGATCGCACCGCCTTCTAAGACGCCGCCGCAACCATTCCGCAACAAGCTTGCGTATGAGAATCCCGCGTTCCTCAACGGTCCGGATGGCCGCAGCCTGCGCATCCTTGCCGAGTACTGGGAGCCGCTGGCACGCTTTCGCAAAGAGCGCGTTCAGGACACAGTGGTCTTTTTTGGCTCGGCACGTTTTGCCAGCCTCTCCTCCGCGGAGGGCCAGATGGCGCTGCTGGAGAAGTCCGGCTCTGCCAAGCCGGCCCCTCCGGAAGAGCAGCCCGCCCCGGTGGACGCAGTGCTCGACGAGCAGGAAGAGCTCTCCGCCATTACCGGCGTGGACTCCCGCGGCGAGCTCTCACTCAACATGAAGCGCGCCAAGGCAGCGGTTGAGATGGCGCGCTATTACGAAGATGCCCGCAAGCTCGCCTACATGCTCACCAAGTGGAGCATGGACATTCCATCCAAGCGTAAACGTTTCGTGGTCACCTCCGGTGGCGGCCCCGGCATCATGGAGGCGGCGAACCTCGGTGCCTATGAGGCGGGAGGCAAGACCATCGGACTTAATATCCGGCTGCCCTTTGAGCAGATGCCCAACCCGTACATCACCCCTGAACTCAACTTTGAGTTTCATTACTTCTTCATGCGCAAATATTGGTTCGCCTATCTGGCAAAGGCGTTAGTGGTCTTCCCCGGCGGCTTTGGCACCATGGATGAACTTTTTGAGCTGCTCACCCTCGCCCAGACCAACAAGCTGGCAAAGAAGATCACTGTGGTCATCTATGGCCGCGAGTACTGGAACCGCATTGTGGACTTTCAGGCGTTGGCGGATTGGGGCGCCATCGCCCCCAAAGACATGGACCTCTTCCAGTTCGCGGACACGCCGGAAGAAGGCTTTGAGATCCTGCGGGAAAATCTTTCCAAACAACTGGAGCCCATGCAGCTCAAGCGCAATGGCAAAGAGGAAGGCCCGGAGATCGCAAAGACATTGCCGTAAACCCACCACGGAGGCACGAAGACACCGAGAATTCTTAAGGGACAAACGAATGTTCTTTAGCTCCGGACGGGTGCCCCATTCTTGCGCAGCGCGAAAGCGCGAGCAAGGGTGGGAGCAAAAGATGCGAGCGGGCCTCCGTGCCTCCCTATGCCACTTTCTCTTCGCCCGTTTTCTGCTTCACCTCATGCTCTACGCCTTTTATCTCCACGCGATCGCGCTTGATGTCCAGGCGCAGCCTGCCAAAGGCGCTCATGTAGAAGTTCGCTACCCAGACCAGCGCGAACCATGCGATCAGATAGCCGCGCCAGTCGGTAAAGAGCATCTTGAAGCCGGCGACCAGCATGAAGATCAGCGCGATGTAGTGGCTGAAGCAATACTCGCAGGTGAAGAGATAGAAGAATTTTCGGATGAACAGGTTGCGGCACTGTTCACTTTGACGCACGCAAAATTCTCGGGGCTCGCGCAGCACTTCTTCATGGGTGACCGTCCACGCCACGGAGGCGATGGGCAGCGCTAACAAAAACATCCAGACGATCTGGTTGGCCAAAGTCACTCAACGATAGAGTCTCTGCTGACGCCTGCGGTTGGCTGACCGAGCTCGGCGGTTTGACAATGCCGGAGGCGAACGCTCAAATGGTTCGCCTTGATCTTGTACTACATAACCGACCGACGCCGGTTCTCCGGCGATGAGCCTGCGCGCCAAAGCGCCTTGCTCGACTCCATCCGCCGGGCCTCCGCCGCGGGCGTGGACTTCATCCAGCTCCGCGAGAAGGACCTCTCCCCGCGTGAGCTGCTGCATCTTGCGGAGCGTGCGCGTAAAGCGGTCCCCGGCGGCTCCCGTACCAGGCTCTTGATCAACTCGCGGATCGATATAGCCATCGCCTGCGGCGCCGACGGCGTCCATCTTCGCGCCGACGACATCTCCGCCAGCGACGCCCGAGTCCTCTTCCATTGCGCCGGCATCACCCAGCCTGTGATCGCCGTCTCCTGCCACTCGCTTCAAGAGGTGCAGCTCGCCGAATCGCACGGCGCCGACTTCGCCGTCTTCGGCCCGGTCTTCGGCAAGGGCGATTCATCCGGCATTGGCTTAGACGCACTCAGCGCGATCTGCCATCGCACCTCGGCTGCGAACCCGCGCATGCCGGTGCTCGCGCTGGGCGGGGTGAACGCTGTCAATGCCAGCCACTGCGTGCGCGCTGGAGCTGCGGGAATCGCCGCTATTTGGCTCTTCCAGCAATCCCAACTCAGCGGACTCGTGACTGGGTTGCGGCAGCGAGCTTCCAACCTGTAAGCTGCTCGCCATGAAAGCTGCCCGGTTCCTCGCGCCGATTTTCTTCCTGTTTGCCTCCATAACCTTCGCCCAAAACGCCGACTACTCGAAAGTAGAGATGAAAGTGGTCAAGGTTGCGGGCTCGGTTTACATGCTACAGGGAGCGGGCGGCAACATCGGAGTCTCCGTCGGAGATGACGGTGTGGTCGTGGTGGATGACGAGTTCGAGCCGCTGGTGCCCAAGATCCGCGCCGCCATCGCCGGCATCACGGACAAGCCGGTGCGCTTCATCATCAACACTCATTGGCATGGCGACCACGTCGGCGGAAATCGCCTGATGGGGGAGAACTCCACCATCATCGCGCATGACAATGTGCGCAAGCGCATGCAAGAAGGCGGCAATGTGCTCGGCAACAAGACCGAACCTGCCGCCAAGAGCGCGCTGCCGGTGATCACCTTTGACAGCACCGCCTCAGTCCACCTCAATGGCGAGGACATTCGCGCGCTGCACATTGCCAACGGACATACTGACGGGGACGCCGTGATCTTCTTTCCCAAGTCCAACGTCATCCACATGGGCGATGACTTTGTGACCTATGGTTTTCCCTTCGTCGATCTAGAGAGCGGCGGCAGCGTGCGCGGCATGATCGCCGGCCTGGAGCAGTTGGTCCCTCAGATCCCCGCCGACGCAAAGATCATTCCCGGCCACGGCCCGCTATCCACGCTCGATGACGTAAAGAAATTCCTACAGATGCTGAAGGACACCTCGGCCGCCGTGCGCTCCGCCATGTCCCAAGGCAAGACGCTCGAGCAGCTGAAACAGCAGAAAGTCCTTGCCGATTGGGCAAAGTGGTCCGGCCCATTCGTGGACTCTGACAAGTTCATTGAGACCATCTACAACGACGAGACGCACCACGTACCTACCGGCCAGGACAAGACGCACCACCTGCAGTAAAAAAAGCCGGCATGGAGCCGGCCTTTTTTTAGGGTTTCAAGAAAGCTAGATGGTGTGCAGCTGGAAGCGCTGCGTCAACTCTTCATTCTCAGCGATACGGCTGAAACCGTTCCACAGCGAATAGAGCACCCAGGCGTGGAAGGCGATGGAAAGCCATTGCTGCGCAGCTACCAGAAGGGCTGCGTCCGCGGTGTACAACGCCATTCCCGCAATGAATGCCCACTTCTGATGTTTGTTGGCAAACACGCCCAGCATCACAAAGACGCCCACCGCGAAGGCATTCACGATCAATCCCGCCATCGCGCCTGTTGTTCCCAGGTCACGCGAGATGGAGCCGATTAGATCGGTGACGCCTAACCCGACGATGAAGCGGCCGTTGGTGCCCGCCATCGCCATCACGGAATTCACCACCGACAATCCCGCGATCCAATAAAACCAATTTGCTCCGCGACGGATCCCGGCCTGTACATCCTGTTTCGCGATCAAAAAATTCGGATCACTCTCTGGGGTTTGTGGAACGATCTGCGGTTCGGGCTGCGGCGCTTTTGCCGGTGCTACTCCAAATCCTGTCATGGTGTCTCCTGCCAACGCCGGGGCAACGTGGGCGTTAGGATTATGTCCTAGTTTGCCCCCGCGTCGAGCAAATTTTCTTGCCTTAATACCTCAGGCGCATTCCAGCCAGAGTTGCCCCCTCGCCTCAGTTTTTCTACCGATGCCTGGCTGAGATATAGATTTGGAAGGGCCCGGCTTTAGCCTGGCGATGTCTTCCTAAGACGGCGGGTGGCCCTCTTAACGTGCTTTTCGTTGAGTGGGGACGGTGGAAGAGCCGGGCTTCAGCCCGGCGTCCACGAGTGGGGACGGTGGAAGAGCCGGGCTTCAGCCCGGCGTCCACGCAACAAAGGAATGGGGCTTTAGCCCCGGTGGCGGGTGGCCCACTCAACGCGATTTTCGTTGAGTGGGGGTGTCGGCAAGGTACCTATTTTTTCTTCCGCGCGGCTCGTTCAGTCGCGGCCATCGTGCCTTCATTATTGAAGGTGGTTCCCGCGGGGACCAGCCAGATCTCAGTCTGCATATTGCCGGAGTTTCCGGTGCGGACATCGATCCGGTTCGCGTCGATCCCTTTTTCCTTCACGAGATAGGCCTTGGTATTAAAACCGCGCTGAGATGCGAGCCGGGTAGCGGCTGCCTCGCCAGAAGCGGATTCTCCCACCAGTACCAGTCGCGCATCGGAATCGCGCTGCATGCGTAGAGCCACTTCGTCGAGAATCGCCTTGGCGGCGTTGTCGACGCGCGGGCTGTTCTTCTTGAAGTCGATCTGGTTGATTTTGCTGGCTTGCGGTGTCGTCGCTGGCGGAGGTGTAGGCATTGGCGCTTCCACGTTTACCGTCGTCATGCTTGACGCCGACATTCCGCGATCATCTAGGGTGTTGCAGGTGACGGTGATGGCTCCTGACGAGGCACCGCTGGTATTCAGGTTCGCGGTCTCTGTTGTTCCGGAGATGCTGCCTGCATTCGAGGTGTAACTGTAAGTCAATGGCCGTCCATCCGGACTCTTGGCGTTTGAAGTGATCGTCGAGCTGCCACCTACCTGCACCGTCGAAGGATTTGCTGCGCAGGTGATAGTCGGCGGGTTCTTCGCCAACTCTTTGACCGTGAAACTAGAGTTGCAGGTAGCTTCGCCATTGTTCCTGCGCCTTGCGTCTTTCACGCGTGCGGTGACGGTGTAACTGCCCGCTGCCAACCCTGAGGTATCCACCGTTCCAGTGGTGCTTGTGCCGTTGACATGGCCCGCAGTAGCGCTCCAGTCGTAAGTCAGGGTGTGATTCGGATCAAAGTTGCTGGGGGTGACGGTAACGTTAACCGGCTCACCTGGCATCACTTCGCTGGGGCTCGCCGAGCATGTAGCCAAAACCAGGGCTTCGGGAGTACCCCCGAACATGAAGGTCACTCCGGCCTGGGCGCGTCCGCCATTGAGCCGCGTGGATCGATCCACTCCTGGCAGGCCATAGTGATGAGTGGAGCCGACGTAATCCACCTGCAACAAGCGCAATGCGATATGCCTACGGAAGGGAATGTCCAAGCCGCCACCGGCAATCACACCGACCTTGCTGCTAACACCAAACAACTCTGAGTCGAGTCGATGCCAACCGACTAATACCTCCGCGAAGGGAGCAAAATGATTCCGGCGGTAAGTCACCTTGGGCCCGAAGGAAAGATTGAAGAAACGCGCATCGTCGATCGTCTTTTGCGCAGTGGTTTCACCACTTCCCCAGTGGTAACCGGAATCGGCCGTGAAGCCGGCCCAGCGGTTGAAGTTATAAGTCAGGCTGCCGCCCACGCCGCGAGGATTGGTCTCGATCTGGCTGGATAGCGGCAGAAGCGCTCCCGGGAGCCGGCCATGGATCGTGCCGTAGGGGTAGTACATGGAGTAGCCGCCGAACACTTCCCACTTTGGGGGAGGCTGGTCCTGTGCGGTCGCGACGGTGACGAAGGTGCAGATCATAAAAATAATGACCGCCAACAACCCTGAGACCCGAGCGGGATGATCCTGTGAATGAGATGTCATGCGAGTACTCCTTCGAACTTCTAAAGAAATTGTGTTTCGTTTCTACCCATGCGCGGGTGGACCGGCCCGTGAAGGCCCATCCACCGCTGATCGGTTTACGGGCAAGTGGGTACGTTCACGATATTGCTGTCCAGCGTGACTGCGCCGGTTCTTGCCAGCGCCCGGCCATTCAGCGTTGCTCCGGTATTGAGGGTGATGGATGCCTGCGCCATGATGTTTCCGGCAAAGGTAGTGTTGGTCCCGAGCGTCGCCGAACTGCCGACCACCCAGAAGACGTTCTTCGATAAGCCGCCGCCGGACATGATGATCTGGCTATTGCCGCTGGCAGTGGTGACCGTTGAGACGATCTGGAAGATCCATACACCAGTCGCTGGACCAGAGAGGGTCAGGTTGCCGGTGATCCCGAGTGACGGCTGAGCACTGGTCGTCTTGTAAACGCCCGGCGCCAAAGTCAGGCCACCCGCATCGGCCGGGAGTATGGCTCCGCCCGCGGCTGCGGCTGCATTGTTATAGGCCGTGGTTAAGTCGCTCTGCGCCTGCATCGCAACTGCGTCGCCTGCGTGTTTCACGCCTGTGAGAGTCGCCGGCGGAAATCCCGTTATGGACGCTGCGGGCCAAATGCCCACGTCGCCGCCCGTGACTATTGTGGGTCCGATGCTGCTCACCACCGGAGTTGCGCCCAGGATGCCGAAGTTGCAAGCAGTCCCCAAGGGCGAGACTCCCGGTAGTGGCGGAGGTACGCAAATAGGACCGGTAGTAAAGGTCCAAGGGAAGTTGGCGGCTAAATGGTTGCCGAACGTGTCGGCGGCGCCAGTGGTGATGGTGGCGGTGTAAGAGGTGTTTATCGCCAGCGCTACGGTGGGAGTGAATGTAGCAACGTTCGTGGCGGTCACGTAGCTGACGGCACCCGCGACGGCGCCTCCGGGACCTGTGAGGGTAAATGTGGTGGCGTTGATGGTCGCTCCGTTCATCGCTTTGCTGAACGTTGCGGTGATGATCGCGGTGTTCGGACAGACCAAGGTCGAACCACTCGGCGGAGTGACCGCAGTCACGGTGGGCAGCGACAGTGGCGTGCCGGGATTTACCGGCGCCGCATCAGGATCGCCGCCGCATCCGATGGAGATCATGACCATGAGGAGCAAAATTGCTGTGAACCAGATCTTGCGATTCATCAAACTACGCATACCGACCACCTTCTTGTTGAGAGAGCTTTTGTTCGACTGGGGAAAATCAGGACCGTGTAACACCAAAATACCATTGAACGGAAAATGCGTCTGAGCAATATTGCACAACCCTGGATTTAAGGGGGCTGGGTGCGCGAGAGCAATGCAAACATGATGCGAGACGCGGTGCAGGTCTCAGAAGAGAAGGTGCGTCACTTTCGGTCATCCTCTGTCAACGCGGATTTTTCAACACCCGGCTTACTGTCGTCTTTGGTGAAAGCGGATATGTCCTTAGCGGATGTTTTTCGGCCTGTTCCTCGGCGAATTGGCCTGCCCGACTAGGGATGCCGATGCTCACTCAGCGCCTCCGCGCCTTTTGCGGTGAGAAATGATTTTGCCTTTCACGAGAAACGAGAAACCAGGAACCGGGCTAAAAAGGAAAAGGCCAATCAACTTTCATTGATTGGCCTTTATAGTGCCGGCGATGACCTACTCTCCCACAACCATTACGTTGCAGTACAATCGGCCCGGCGGGGCTTAACTTCCGTGTTCGGGATGGGAACGGGTGGAACCCCCGCGGTAAGATCACCGACTTCGTTTCGCAGCTGCAGGAACGTCATCCCCCGTTCCGCAGGGCACAGGTGTCAGCCTGGTGCGCGCGAGATCCTTTTTAAAAGAGCAGATGAGGTCGAAGCCTCACGACTGAATAGAGTGTGGTAGATATTTGCAAGGTCGCTTGATCTTACGGGCGTCACAAGTTGATTGCTTGTGCGCTGAGTAAATTTTATGGTCAAGCCGAACGGGCGATTAGTACTCGTAAGCTGCGCACATTACTGTGCTTCCACATCGAGCCTATCAAACAGGTGGTCTTCCTGTGCCCTTCTTTCCCCTTTTGGGTTGGGAGATCTCATCTTGGGGCGTGCTTCCCGCTTATATGCATTCAGCGGTTATCACAACCGAACTTCGCTACCCAGCCGTGCCATTGGCATGACAACTGGAACACAAGAGGTTCGTCCATCCCGGTCCTCTCGTACTAAGGACAGGCCCCCTCAAATCTCCTACGCCCACACCAGATAGGGACCGAACTGTCTCGCGACGTTCTAAACCCAGCTCACGTACCGCTTTAATTGGCGAACAGCCAAACCCTTGGGA
>JBBSFV010000023.1:0-49957 GCA_038254775.1 Terriglobales bacterium
AGGTCGCAGGTTCAAATCCTGCCCCCGCAACCAATCGTTTATTGTCGACTACCCGCTAAGAATCTCATTCCCTTCGAGTTCCTCTTCTTCAAAGCAAAACCCGGTAAATTAGTTTGGCCCGTTTTTGAGGCTACTGTTCGCAGTTTGGAACAACGTGGAGATTTGCTAAGCTCCATAGCCCCTATGCTTCATTTGCAGAAGTTTCTGCTCGTCCGGCCAAGATATAGTCAGTAGAAACGCGGAGTCTTCGAGCCCCTCGACTTGATGCTTGATTGACGCGCCAAGCGTCACTACACCGTTTTCCTGCAAAGTGTGCGTCTCACCTTTGGCGATAAAGCGTATCGATCCTTTCAACACCTGCACTGAGATTGTGCCGTCGGCATGATGCTCCTTCAAAATGGACCCTTTCTCCATGGATATCAGCACCATCCTAAAGTCTGCTTTCTTGAACAGCGTCCTGGCCGTGTGACCGTTCTGCCAAGGTTTTGTCCGCTCAGAGTCCATCATCTCCTTGGCAAGGTCGAATTGCGCAAAGTCCTTCAGCATGGTGCCGTCTTCCCCAAAACCTTCCGTTGTCATACGCAACCTCTCTCGGTTATTCGATGCTGGACCAAGCATCGGTACACCTGTAGCGGCGCGCGACCATGACCTAGCCATCGGGATCTGACTTGCATTCTTCGTGGATCTTACGGAATGTCTTTAGCCGGCGATCCGTGACCTCGCCAAATGGGGTAGGGCAACCCCGCAAGCCTGTTGATGGCGAACGCCTGGGCTGCAAGAAGGACTACAGCGATCTCAATGATTGGAAGATATTCAGGTTTGGCCAGGATTCCTAGGGAGACAATCATTGTGGTGGCCCCAGCTGGCGGATGATTGACGCGCAGCAGGACCATTAGCGCCCCAGTAAGCGAAAGCGCAAGGGCGGAAGCGAGAATGCGGGGCCAGTAGACTTCGCCGTCGAACCCTTCCGGGAAGGCGTGCATTCCCGTGACTCTATAGGCAGCGAAGCCGCAAAGCAGCCCGATGGCATGGCCGAGTACGGCATTGCGCGGAGTGGATGATTCAGCAATGGGTTAAAGAAGAAGAGATAAGCCGTCGGCCCAAAGATGGGAACACAAAAGGATTGTGTGTCAGCAAAGCCAGCAGCGTAAGCATGACTATGGTCAAAAAGCTGTTGACCGCGACGTAAGCCGCCCAAACCAATGTGGGCGGCAGGTGGGCTAGCAACCAATTCATGCGAAAACGGCTGATCAACAAGAAGACGTGTTCCGCCCGATGGTTTGTCACTTCTTGCTAAATGTTGGGGAGCAAATCGAAGTATTCATCATCTTCGTTGATCCCGCCTTCCCCTTCGCCCAAAAGTTTCTCAGAAGCGACGAATTCGATGCGCTCGATCCACTTTACCATCTTGTAGCCCAGATGATTTTCCACCCGCAACCGCAGAGGCGCGCCATACTCTTCGGGAAGCGCGACGCCGTTCATGGAGAACGCCAGAAGGCACTGTGGCTTGAGTACATTCATGATGGCCTGAGTGTCATAGTAAAGATCTCCATAAAGTGATCCGCCGAAAGAATAAAACGCGACTACCTCGGCCGATGGGAGCGGTTTCACGTGCTCTATAAGCTTACGCATGGACACACCTCCCCATTGCGCGATGCCCGACCATCCCTGGATGCAATGATGCATGGTGATGTTCTCTTCCATTCCGAGCATGCGCAGGTCCTCCAACGAAAGCTCAACCGGGTTCTCCACCAGGCCTGTGACCTTGAGTCTGTAATCCTTGAAGTTCGCCGCGGCAAGCTGCTTCCAGTCCTCGCGTACAGGCATCTTTCCGTTCGGCCAGAAGTGCGGCGAAATATCTTTCGCCGTGTAGTGTTCACGCGGGGTCAGCCGGTCGAGCGTGAGCAGCATGACGGGATGAGTGACTGCCTCCTGTGCATGCTGCAGTCCGCGCGGGAAGAACCATGAGATGTAATGTGCGAAGACCCAGGAAAGCAGCACAACAGCTATTCCAACGAAGCCTAGAATCATCCCGTCCGGACGAAGATCGTCCGTCCCCAGGACTATGTGGTTCATGTTTCGCAAAAAGCCTGTAAGTGCGATCAGGGTAATGTGGACCACGATAAAACCGACGAATGCAACCAGAACAAGGAAGTGGATGGAGCGCGCCCCTTGCCTGCCGCCAAAGATCTTTACATACTGCGGAAATCTATTAACGAGTGCCGGTGACATTGCCATTCCCGTCATAATCGCCAATGGGGACATCACAAAAACGGTGGAGAAGTAAGCGATCTGCTGCAAGGCGTTGTAACCGTAGAAACCGTTTGGCTCAGGAGGAAAGTGGAAGTTGGCATACAGAACAAAAGTGTTCCATGCCTGTACGAAGACCGCTAGGGAAGTGGGTACAAGTCGCTCCCACTGCGTACTAGTCAAGAGCCCGATGACGAAAAAGACTCCTGTCAGCACAAAGCCGTACACCGTGATGAAGTGCCATGAGCGCGCGATCCCCACGGTATGGCGATAGCCCGGGGTGGAGACAAGCGGAGAGAGATACCTGGCGTCTTCTTTGGCGGTCCAGATGCGGTCCCTCGGAACTTCAAGCGGCGTGAAACGGATCCATTCCGTACCGGGAGTGCAATGGTCATTCCAGTAGAGCCGGGGATGATCCATGAGGATCGATAGTCCGCTGCGGATCAGCATGAACAGGAAGAAGAGGTTAGAAAAATGACACCACCGGACCCAGAAAGGAAACCCATGAGGCCCGCTCGGAGCACCTTCGGCAGATGCTGTTGAAGGCGCAAGTTGCGGCAGACCGAAGATCGCATGCTGTAGCCATGCAATCAACAACGGGCACAGCACCAATCCGAGAGCGACTAACAGCGTTCGTGAACTGACCCAAATGCGAAATCGGCGGTCTTCCGGAAAGTGAATGGCTCGATGTGCAGCATCAAAAACAATCAACGGTGCCTCACGCAATATCTAGGAGATCCCCTAGCGAAAACCCAGGTTGGGAGTGAACCGAGAAGTGTTGAAGTGTTTTCAACAAAAAATAGTGACTACCTAACCCGGCTGTTTAGAACGCGACAATTGTACTTCCAGAAGAGCAGATGCTACGCCTGCCAGATTGCCGCTTCAACTGGACGACGAAGGCAGCAGATGTTCTGACCCAAGCGTGGGGGAAAGCTTCTCAAGTGACTTGGGTGCTGACCGGTTATAAACTTCATCCAAATGCCCATTTTCAAACGAACCGAAAGCGGCTTTTTACTTAAGTCCTCGCTCTTTGCGGCGTCAGTCGTTTCGTTTGCTATTGTTTCTCTGGCGCAGGCACCGCATAACCAGCAGAACCCGTCCGCTCAGCCTGGGAAATTTGTCGATATGACGCAAAGCAGCAATGTCCGCTTCCGTGCATATCAGTTTCGGTGAAGTTCTGTTCAATGCTTCGTTGCTCTTTTCTGTCCTCGCAACTCGTTAAATCATATTGTGAGTTGCTCTCATAGCCCAAAGGTCGCAGGTTCGAGTCCTGCCCCCGCAACCAATCAACGCAGGTATTTATAGGTACTCATTCTGGAGCGCCTTTTCTTTTCTCCCTACTGTGCCCGGAGCAATGTTGATAAAATTCGGAGGCTTTGAATCCGACGCTATGAAGGTGAAGCTCTGGACCCAAACCCTTTTCGAACTGGAGTAGGATGGAGCCTGCGCGACTTTTTTTGCAGCATTTGCCCGGTTTGGACCAAGTAGTGATGGCAACAACGCACCAAGCGGGCTGAATAAAGGAGACCCAAGATGTGCCTGGCGATACCGGGAAAAGTGGTTGAGTCCTTCGAGCAACGCGGTATGCGCATGGCCAAAGTCCAGTTTGGCGGGATCGTTCGCGAGGCTTGCCTGGAGTATGTGCCGGAGACCCAGGTAGGCGACTATGTGCTGGTCCACGTAGGTTTTGCTATCAGCCGGGTGGATGAGGAAGAAGCAGCCCGCACTTATCAATTGCTGGAAGAGATGGACCAACTTACCGAGCTGCATGCGCCGGTGGTGCATGAACGCACCGGGGAGTCGGAAGAATGAAATATCTTGACGAGTATCGTAACGGGGAAGTGGCTGCAAAGATCGTGAATGAGATCCGCCGGATCCAGACGCGGCCCTGGGTGATCATGGAAGTCTGCGGCGGCCAGACCCATTCCATCGTGAAGCATGGCCTGGATTATCTGCTGCCCGCAAGCATTGAACTGGTACATGGTCCCGGGTGTCCGGTCTGCGTGACTCCGCTGGAGATGATCGACAAGGCGCACGCCATCGCCGCGAAGCCCGCAGTGATCTTCTGTTCTTTTGGAGATATGCTGCGGGTGCCGGGCTCGGATGGCGATCTATTCACGCTCAAATCCAAGGGCGCTGACGTCAGAATCGTCTATTCGCCCCTTGATTGCCTGAAGATCGCGCGCGCGCATCCTGATAAGCAGGTCGTATTCTTTGCCATCGGCTTTGAGACTACGGCACCCGCAAATGCCATGCTGGTATGGCGAGCCAAGCTGGAGGGAATCAATAACGTCTCGATCCTGGTCTCGCATGTACTGGTCCCGCCGGCGATCGCGGCGATCTTGCAGTCTCCGCAGAATCGAGTTCAAGGATTTCTGGGACCGGGACACGTGTGCGCCATCATGGGCTATCAAGAATATGAGCCGCTCAGCGCGCGTTACAAGGTACCCATAGCCATCACCGGTTTTGAGCCGCTGGATATTTTGGAAGGGACTTTGATGACAGTGCGGCAATTGGAATCAGGCCGCGCGGAAGTTGAGAACCAGTATGCTCGCGCCCTTACCCGCAACGGCAATGAACCGGCACGAAAGCTGGTGAATAATGTATTTGAGATCTGCGACCGGAAGTGGCGCGGCATTGGAAGCATCTCAAAGAGCGGTTACAAGCTGCGCTACGAATTCCGGGACCATGACGCGGAGCGGATATTCGACGTAAAGGAGATTGACACCAAAGAACCGTCAATCTGCATCAGCGGACAGATATTGAAGGGCATCAAGAAGCCGCACGACTGCCCGGCATTCGGTACGCAGTGCACGCCGCAGCGGCCGCTGGGAGCAACCATGGTTTCCGCTGAGGGAGCATGCGCGGCGTATTACGCTTACGGACGCCATCTGAATCGGGAGATGATCATGCCGCGGGAGATCATCACCGCGTCAGCAGGGAGCACGAAGTAAACACGGCTTGATGTACCTGACTATTCATTTGGCGCTACGCCAGAGCCGAATGAGAGTTGATGAGCAAAATAGTTGATGAGAAAAATAGTTGATCGAGCAAAATAAAGTGTCCAGCTTCTTGACATCATGGTCGCGCGGTCACTAGCATAGATTTTTCTTAGGAGTTGGGCAGCATGTTTTTTTCGCCCAATCCGATGTTGCGAGCAAGCTCTCGTGACATGTGTACTCTAACCAATCCTGCAATTCTGGTTTTATCGAGCCGCCAATTCCTGGTTCCCTCGATTGTTCCGTACTGTGTTGCGCCTTCCCGTTTATCACCCGTCCATTTGATCGGACTGAACCTTTGATTTATTGACTTTGTAAGGAGAGACCCCCCATGCCCGCAGATGCTGTACCGTACGGCCGCAAGACGCAGAAGCCGTCCCCCGTGAAGGATGTACACATCCTTTGGATCACAGCCGGATTGGGATGCGATGGCGATTCGGTCTCGATCACCGCCGCAACTCAGCCAAGCATTGAGGATGTGATCTTGGGTGCGATCCCGGGATTGCCCAAAGTGCATGTACACAATCCAGTGCTGGCGTATGAGAACGGCGACGACTTCCTGAAGTTCTGGTATATGGCGGAAAAGGGCCAGTTGGATCCCTTCGTGATGGTGGTGGAAGGTTCCATTCCAAACGAAAAGATTAAAAAGGAAGGTTACTGGGCGGCACTGGGAACAGACTCAGCTACCGGACAGCCCATTCCGACCTGTGACTGGATCGACCGACTGGCACCGAAGGCTCTAGCCGTGGTGACTGCCGGCACGTGCTCTGCATATGGCGGCATTCATGCCATGGAGGGCAATCCGACGGGATGTATGGGATTGAATGACTATCTGGGATGGGACTGGAAGTCCAAAGCAGGCATTCCAATCGTCAACGTGCCCGGGTGCCCAGTTCAACCGGATAACTTCATGGAGACGCTTCTCTACCTGCTTTATCAAGTAGCTGGTCTTGCTCCCATGATCCCGCTCGATAAAGAAGGCAGGCCCACTTGGCTGTTCGGGAAAACCGTGCACGAGGGCTGCGACCGTGGCGGTTATTACGAGCAAGGCCAGTTCACTGAAGAATATGGAAAGCCCGAATGCCTGGTAAAAATCGGATGCTGGGGTCCGGTGGTCAACTGCAACGTGACCAAGCGCGGCTGGATGGCCGGCATCGGCGGCTGCCCCAATGTAGGCGGCATCTGCATCGGCTGCACCATGCCCGGTTTCCCGGATAAGTTCATGCCCTTTATGGACGCGCCTCCAGGCTCACTCGTCTCTTCCAACACGGTAAAGATGTATGGCGGCGTGATCAAGGCGCTACGCAATTTCACCCAGAGCACCGCGAACAAGGAACCAAAGTGGCGGCATCCTGGAACTAAACTCACCACCGGCTATCAACCCAGATCTTATTGATCGAGAGGACACGAGAACATGGGCACCATCACCGCGCCGTTTAAAGACGATAAGACGAAGTCGAGGAACCTGGTGGATATGAACTGGGACCCGATCACAAGGATCGTGGGCAGCCTGGGGATCTTCACCAAGATCGATTTTGAGAACCGCGAAGTGGCTGAGTGTTACAGCACCTCTTCGATCTTCCGCGGCTACAGTATTTTCATGAAGGGCAAAGATCCTCGCGATGCCCACTTCATCACCAGCCGCATCTGCGGCATCTGTGGCGACAATCACGCAACCTGTGCCTGCTACGCGCAAAACATGGCATTCGGGATCCGCCCGCCCGCAATGGCGGAGTGGATCGTAAATCTAGGCGAAGCCGCAGAATACATGTTCGACCACAATATCTTTCAGGACAACCTGGTGGGCGTAGATTTCTGCGAGCAGATGGTGAAGGAGACTAATCCGGGTGTCTGGGACAAAGCCCAGAGAACGGCTGCCCCGAATGCCGATAAGCATGGCTACCGCACTATTGCGGACATCATGACGGCGCTCAATCCTTTTACCGGCGAGTTTTATCGCGAGACGTTGCATGTGAGCCGCTACACCCGCGAGATGTTCTGCCTGATGGAAGGACGCCATGTGCATCCCTCAACGCTGTACCCCGGGGGCGTGGGAACGGTGCCAACCGTTCAACTTTTCACTGACTACCTTGTCCGGCTGATGAAGTACGTAGAGTTCATGAAGAAGGTAGTGCCTTTGCACGACGACCTCTTTGACTTTTTCTACGAAGCGCTGCCGGGTTATGAAAAAGTCGGTCAGAGGCGCATCCTCCTCGGCTGTTGGGGATCATTCAACGATCCAGACAACTGCGATTACACCTACAAGAACATGTCAAAGTGGGGCAAGGATATGTATGTAACCCCCGGCGTGATCGTAGATGGTCAAGCAGTCACTCATGATCTGGTGGATATCAACCTCAACATCCGCATCCTGCTGGGGAGCTCCTTCTACGACGATTGGCAAGATGGCGAGACCTTCGTGAAAAACGATCCGCTGGGCAATCCGGTGGACCAGCGGCACCCCTGGAACCAGACCACGACACCGCGCCCGCAAAAGCGCGATTTCAACGGAAAATACACCTGGGTGATGTCACCACGGTGGTATGACAAGCGGACGAAAGATTATCTGGCACTGGACACCGGCGGCGGTCCCATCGCCCGCCTCTGGTCCACGGCTTTGGCGAATCTGGTGGACATTGGATACGTGAAGGCCACGGGCCATAGCGTAAAGATCTACCTGCCCAAGACGGCCATGAAACCTGAGGTCGAGTTCGAGTGGAAGATCCCCAAATGGAGCAATGCCATCGAGCGTGACCGCGCCCGCACTTACTTCCAGGCGTATGCCGCGGCATGTGCGTTGCATTTCGTGGAGAAGGCGTTGGCGGAACTTCATGCCGGACGCACCAAGACATGGACGGAGTTCAAGGTACCGGAAGAAGCCATTGGCTGCGGCTTCCACGAAGCGGTCCGCGGCGTGCTCTCTCACCACGTTGTGATCCGCGATGGCAAGATCGCGAATTATCACCCCTATCCACCCACCCCATGGAACGCTAATCCGCGGGATATATATGGAACGCCTGGCCCGTATGAAGATGCGGTGCAGAACACGCCGATCTTCGAGGAGAACGGCCCGGATAAGTTTAAGGGCATTGACATCATGCGCGCGGTGCGGAGCTTCGATCCATGCCTGCCCTGCGGCGTGCATATGTACCTGGGCAATGGAAAAGTGCTGGAGACGAAGCACTCACCTATGTTTGGCGTACAGGAATAGCCCCGGACAAAGGATGACTCAGGACAAAGGCTTTCAACAACGCATACAACGCATTGAGGGGCTGACACGCAAGATCGAGGAGGTGGCTGATCCCGATCTGCGTGCCAGCACCAGAGAGTTGCTGGAGTCCGTGATGGAACTGCACGGTGCCGGCATCGAGAAAATGGTCGAGATGGTTGCGAAAGGGAAGGACCCGGGCATCCTCGACGCTTTGGCGAAGGATGATCTGGTGAGTAGCCTGCTGCTGCTCTACGGGCTGCATCCCGATGATTTCGAGACTCGCGTGAATCGCGCGGTAGAGCAACTGAAATCCTCCGCCCGGGCTCACGGCAATGAGATCGAACTTCTGGCGATGAGTGAAGGCGTGGTGCGGCTAAGGCTGAAGGCTGGGCACGGCTGTGGCTCAGGCGCTGCTACTCTGAAGACGGAGACCGAAAAGGCGATCTATGAAGCCGCTCCTGACCTGGTCGAGCTATCGATCGAAATGGCGGAAGAAGAAGCAAAGAGCCAGTTCGTTCCGCTCGAAATGCTGCTGACCAAGAACGGCAGCCCGCAAGTGTGAGTGGCAGCATGAGGGCCTGATCTATGGATGCCACGCAATCCCCAAAAAACAGTACTATCGCGGCGCTCCGGCAGTTCGTTCGTCCTCGGAGTGCGGCGGAACGCTGCGAGATGTGCAGCCTGGAACTTCGGGAACAGCACCAGCACCTGTTCGACCCCGCCAAGCGTGAGCTGATCTGCGCCTGTGACGCTTGTTCACTACTCTTTCCCGGGCAGGGAGCGACGAAATACCTTCGTGTGCCGCGCAACGGTGTCTGCTTGCCGGATTTTCGCATGACAGAGGAACAATGGGCAGACCTGATGATCCCCATCAACCTGGCCTTCTTCACCTTGCATAGCGCTTCCGGAAAAATGGTCGCGATGTATCCCAGTCCGGCGGGCGCAACGGAATCTTTGCTCGATCTGGACCGCTGGGGTGACATTGTGCGGGAGAATCCGGCGCTGGAAAAAATGGAGCCCGATGTAGAGGCTTTACTTTTGAATCGGGTGACCGAGCCGCACAGGTACTACCTTGTCCCCATCGATGAATGTTACAAATTAGTGGGAATAATCCGCGCGCATTGGCGCGGCCTCTCAGGTGGCACCGAGGTGTGGAAAGCCGTCGAGGGATTCTTTGCCGAATTGGCGGAGCGGTCAAGCGTTCGCCAGCAGAGGCCCAATGCCTGACTTGCATTTCCAGGTTGAGAGCGCCGAGGCGGTACCTTACTCGGCGGCACCGCTGCTGGCGCTCAAGGTGCGCATCACCAACACGGATCCTGCAGAGGAGATCCATACCGTCGCACTCCGCTGCCAGATTCAGATCGAGGCGACGCGGCGACACTACACTCCGGAGGACCGCGCGCGCCTATCCGACCTTTTCGGCGAGCCTGAACGTTGGGGACAGACGCTGCGCAGCATGCTCTGGACACATTCGAGCGTCATCGTGCCCGGATTTACCGGGACTAGCATGGTGGATCTCCCCGTGCCCTGCACCTTTGACTTGAATGTTGCAGCCACCAAATATTTTCACGGCCTTCAAGATGGCGAAGTGCCATTGCTGTTGCTCTTCAGCGGCTCAGTGTTTCATGCCGATGGCGAGAACGGCATGCAAGTGTCGCAGATCTCATGGGAGCGTGAGGCCAAATTCCGGCTGCCCGTGAAAGTTTGGCAGCAGATGATGGACCATTATTATCCGAACTCCGCGTGGCTCTGCCTGCATCGCGATATCTTCGATCGTCTTTACCGATACAAGGTCCGAAATGGCATCCCCACCTGGGAAAAAGCGCTTGAGGAGATCCTTGCCTCCGCCGAGGAGAACGTCCGGTCATGAACCCTGAGTTGGTGGAGAAGATCGCGACTTCGGTGCTCTATGAGGGATACATCTTGTATCCGTATCGGGCCTCTGCGATCAAGAACCGGCAGCGCTGGAACTTTGGCACGCTTTATCCGAGCTCTTACGCTGAAGCGCAGGTCGGCACGGATGCATGGAGTTCGCAGACCGAGTGTCTGGTTGTTGCCGGTGAAGGCTGTGAGGTCTGTCTCAAAGTCCGATTCCTGCATTTTCAATCGCGCGAGGCGGGAGAGCTCATTTCTCCCCAGTCGGGAATAAGTGGTGAGGAGCCGCAGTATCGCGTGGTTGAAGCGCTGGAGGTGGATGGGAGGCGCTTTCAAACATGGCAAGAGGCAGTGGAGCGTGATGTAACCACCCCTGCTTTAAAATTTTCGGAACTCCTCGCAGCACCTCGTACTGTCGCGTTCGATTTCCCGAAGATGCGTGCATGGGAAGTGGTGAGCGGCGCTGCAGGCCCTGCCGGGGTGGTGGTGATCACCCAACATGCGGTGGAAGGCTCGCTGGAGATTTCGGCTGAGCGCTTGCCTGGCGGAGTTTTTAGACTGCGTGCCGGTCTCAAGAACCTGACGCCGCTCGACCAGAGTTTCACAAATGACCAGGAAGCTGCTTCGCTGCGTTCGCTGATATCCGCGCATACCATCCTTCACGTTCAGCAAGGCGAGTTCATCTCGCTGTTGGAACCAGCGGAGGAGCATCGCGAAGCCGTGGCGGGGTGCCGCAACATTGGCGTGTTTCCCGTGCTGGTGGGGGCGGAAGGTGAACACGATACTTTGCTTTCCTCGCCGATCATCCTGTACGACTATCCGCAGGTTGCTCCGGAGAGCGCCGGCGATTTCTTTGATGGCACTGAGATGGACGAGATGCTCACACTTCGGGTGATGACCTTGACCGATGAGGAGAAGCGCGAGATGCGCCACGGTGACGAACGTGCCCGCCAGATATTGGAACGTACAGAATTAATGCCACAAGAACAATTGATGAAAGTGCACGGTGCCATGCGCAATCTGCGACCTCGCGCCGCGGCGCCATCCGCGCCGCAAACGGAGAAGAAAGCATGAGCGACTGGAATCCTCTTGCGGAGAAGCCCCGTCCGGAATCGGTGCGTGTCTTTGGCGTCGAGCTCAAGGTCGGCGACCGTGTGCGACTCTGTCCGCACAAAAGGGCTGACATCTTTGACATGGTGTTGAGGGGAAAGATCGCGATCATTGAGGCCATCGAACAGGATTTTGAGGACCAGATCCATCTGGCAGTCGTGATCGAAGACGATCCGGGCCGCGATCTGGGTGACTTGCGGCAACCAGGTCATCGTTTTTTCTTTTCACTCGACGAGGTGGAGCCCCTCTCCCTTGGGTTGGACCAGAAAAAGGAGCAGTAGAGATGCCGGCGCGGGTTCTAGTTGCGGGCATCGGTAATATTTTTTTGGGGGATGACGCCTTTGGCGTCGAAGTAGTCCGTAACCTGGATACTCGCAAGCAGCCGGAAGGGGTGCAGATAAAAGATTTTGGCATACGCAGTTTTGACCTGGCGTATGCGCTGATGGAAGATCTGGAAAGCGTGATCCTGGTGGATTGTACCCAGCGCGGCGGAACACCCGGAACGCTTTACACCATCGAACCTGACTTGGGTGAGTTGCATGCCGCAGAGCGCTCCGAGGAATGCTTTGATTCCCATACTATGGATCCAGTCAAGGTTTTTCGCCTGGTCAAGACCATGGGGGGCGAGCTGAAGGCGCGTATTCTGCTGGTAGGCTGTGAACCGGAGACATTCGGGCCCGAAAATGAAGGTCAGATGGGATTGAGCGCACCGGTCCAGGCGGCGGTGCCTGAGGCGGTGAAAATGGTGGAGTCACTGCTTACGAGAGTGCTCGCTCAAACTGCGGATTCGGCATCTAAAGCTGGGAGGTAGATATCATGAGTGTTAAAAAAATTGTAGGCAGCGTAACCTTGTTGGCAGCGATCGCTGCCATGATCACAGTCTTTCCGGACATCAAGCGGTACATCAAGATAAGTTCTATGTAGCACGCGGCACAAAAAATCATGCATGAGCTCTCGATCGCGCTAAGCATCATTGAGGGAGTCACTCAGGAAGTGGAGCGGCGCGGCGGAGTCCAGGTGAAAGCAGTCCATCTGAGACTTGGCCCGCTTTCCGGGGTAGATAAAGAGGCGCTCTCTTTCGCGTACGAACTGGCGCGCGAAGGTACCTGCGCGGAATATGCGCCCCTGGTGGTGGAAGACATCGCGGTGGTGGTGTATTGTCCTTCCTGCTGCGAGGAACGCACCTTAGTGGCGATCCAGAATTTTTGCTGTCCGGTCTGCGATACAGCCACTCCGAAAGTGTTGAGCGGTAGGGAGCTGGAGATTTTTGCCTTGGAGATTTCTGCATGAGCACTCAACCCCGACTGGTAGAAGTCCGCGAAAAAGTTCTTAAGCAGAATGATCTTCTAGCGCGTGCGCTGCGTAAGCGCTTTCATGATGCCGGCGTCTATGTCATCAGCCTGGTCTCCAGTCCGGGCGCGGGAAAGACAACCATCCTGGAGCGCATGCTGACTGAGTTGCGCGTGGACTTTCGAGTGGCCGCTTTGGTGGGGGACCTAGCAACAGAGAATGATGCCGCCCGGCTCGCCCGCTCGCAAGTTCCAGTCAAGCAGATCACCACTGGCACCATCTGCCACCTGGACGCTCAGATGATTGAAACAGCATTAGAAGGCTGGGACCTCAACAGCCTTGACATCCTCTTCGTGGAAAACGTCGGCAACATGGTCTGCCCATCGAGCTACGATCTCGGTGAAGACCTCCGGCTGGTGCTGCTCTCAGTGACCGAAGGTGAAGACAAGCCTCTTAAATATCCCACTATCTTCAATACTGCGGACGTAGCGGTTATCACAAAGATGGATCTCGCTCAGGCTTGCGACTTCGATCGCGATGCCGCGCTTAAAAATATTCAAGCCGTACGCCCCGGTATGCAGGTATTTGAGGTCTCCGCCAAGTCCGGTAAAGGCTTTGCTGAGTGGCTGCAGTACTTGAAGTCGCGGAGCCATGAGGCACCCACCGCTGTCTCAATCTAGATAGCGATCAACTGCAAGGTGTTATGACCAGTCTGCTCGCAATCGTCGCGTTGGGCTTTTTTCTTGGGATGCGTCATGCCACGGACCCAGACCATGTGATTGCCATTACCACCATCGTTACCCGGGAGCGTAGCGGACGCCAGGCAGCCTTGATTGGCATGGCATGGGGCATCGGCCACACCATCACCATTTTAGCGGTGGGCTCAGCCATCATCCTCTTCAGTGTGGTGATCCCGCCACGGCTTGGGCTTTCCATGGAATTTTCAGTCGGGGTGATGCTGGTACTGCTGGGCGTGATGAACCTGACCGGCATGATGCGCTGGATCCGCGAGACCATCAGCACGAGAGGACATGCCCACTCCCATGCCCACATCGATGGTGACTACATTCATGATCATGCTCACGTGCATGGGCGGGAGACACATCCGCATAGTCTGTCGGCGCCGCCGGTGGCATGGTTGGACCAGACCTTCGGCAAGATAAGTCTCTATCAGCTGATGAGGCCTCTGGTGGTAGGAGTTGTGCATGGTTTGGCGGGATCGGCAGCGGTCGCATTGTTGGTTTTAACCACCATCCGTAGTCCCGCATGGGCAATCAGCTATCTCTTCATCTTTGGTGTGGGCACCATTGCCGGCATGATGCTCATCACCATGGCGATTGCCACGCCATTCATACGGGGACATGCCTCGTCGCCGCTGGTGCGAGGAACGGCAATCGCTTTTGGCTTGTTGAGTGTAGGCTTCGGGCTGTTCCTGATCTACCAGATCGGATTCGTGCAGGGATTGTTCACTGCGCATCCGCATTGGACTCCACAATGAAAGTGTTTGCCCGAAGCAAATCCTCGAGTCGAGTGTCAACCTGAAAACGGTATTCAGTGATCGATCAGCGTATGGGACTTCTACCGATCCGTGCTGCCAGTTCTTCGTTGGTAAGTGCGCGATCGTAGATCCTGGTTTCGCCAAAGCTTCCCAGGAAGCCATGATCAGGGCTGTTATCCCAGTAGGTGCCAAATCCCATGGTGAAAGGGGTTTCGCCGGAGTAGCTCAGGCCAATGCCGGGAAGTTCCAGGTAACCCTTGTTCGCATATAACTGACCGTCAAGGAAGATTGAGACTCTCTTGCCATCCCATCGCAGCGCCATAAGATGCCATTCCCCGGCGTTCACAAGCCCTGAAGGGGTGGAAACCATTGTCCAGCCATTGGTGCTGGGAGTGTCATTCAAGATGAATCCCAGAAGTTTGCCGTTGGCCAGAAGGTGCACTCCGTAGACGGCTTTCTCGCCTTCCACGCCGCTGCGGACCATCTTCAGAGTGGTTTTGACGAATAGATCCTGATCACGCATTACATCCGCCTTGAACCAGGTTTCCACGGTACCCCGTGCCGGCTCAAGATCTGGGCTGTGATCTGCCCTGATGTATCCGGTTGAATCTGTGATCTGTACGGAGTCTGCGATCTGGGGGGTCCTGCTTGAAATAGGCATTGCCTACAAGCGCTCCGTTGTGACCGGCCAAGCTGGAATCTTCGACAATCGGTCCGCCGGTGTTACGCATGGTCCACAGGAGCTTAAGGGTTGCGTCCGGGGTTGTGTCCTGAGTGGTTGCGGCCGACTGCGCGAGCGCGGATCCGGTAAGGTAAGCAATGATGATAAGCAACGAAGCGAAAACACGCCTCATGGGTGTAACCTCTGCTATTGCATGAGCAAGGATTCTGCCAAAGCAGAGGACTTCCTACGATGTTGATTCCGTGATGTTTAAGTCGTTCTCTTGGCTTTTGGGGAAGCCTTCAACCGTATCGAAAACAGTCATTGTATGGAATAGAGACAGAGGCGAGAGGCCGGCGAAAATCGTATCGCACTCGCTTTTTTGACTGGCAGGAATACAATCCCACTCCGTGATCGCCTCTGTTCACTCGCTTATGGCGAGGTTCGTCTGACCGAGGTCACGCAGAGATCCAAGTTCGTTATGAACATCAAACAAGTGGCAGACAAGGCCAAACTGTCAACCGCAACGGTCTCGCGAGTGATCAACCGCAGTTCGCAAGTCACTCCCAAGACCGCGGAACGGGTGTGGAAAGCGGTGAGTGAACTTGGCTACTACCGCAATGTCCATGCGCGAGCGCTGGTCTCCGGCAGGAGTCATCTGTTCGGGTTGATCATCTCTGACATCGCCAATCCATTCTTTCCCGAACTGATGAAGAGCTTTGAGAACTGCGCGATCCAGCATGGATATGAGGTGATCGTCGCCAACACAGACTACAACCTGGAAAGAATGGCGATGTGCGTAAGACGGATCATCGAACGCAAAGTGGACGGAGTCGCCATCATGACCTCAGAGATGGCGCCCCATCTGATCGACGATCTCTCACGCCGCAAACTTCCGATCGTTTTTTTTGACACAGGCAATACTAAGCCGCTGATGAGCGACATCAGCGTGAATTACCGCATCGGCATCCAGGAAGCGGTGCAGCACCTGAAATCGCTAGGACACCGCCGCATCGCCTTCATCAGCGGTCCGTCCACTCTAAAGTCCGCGCGGATGCGCCGCTCCGCATTTGAGCGCGCCGCACAGTTGGAGGGCGACCGCAAGGGGCAACGCGCGATCATTGTGGAAGGGAATCACCGGGTGGACGGGGGGCAGCGTGCGATGGCATCTTTGCTGGCCTCGAAGAGTCCGCCCACCGCGGTGCTTTGCTCCAATGATCTGACTGCGATCGGAGCGATGCACGCCATTACCCACGCGCGCTTAAGCGTCCCCAAAGATATTTCCATGATCGGGTTTGACGACATCGACCTGTGCCAATATACCCAGCCTCCATTGACCACTATCAGGCTTTCGCGTGAGGAGATCGGTCGCAGAGCATTTGAAGCACTCTTTGAGGCAGTGGAAGGAAGATCGCGCAAGGGAAGGATCATCGGCATTGGGACCAACCTGGTATTGCGGGAATCGACGGCGCCTATCTCGTCTCACAAAGTCCGCAAGCAATAAAGACACCTTTCTACCGGGCGCTTGACAAGCGTCCGCAAGGTGACTAGAAAGAGGGCCTGTAAACGATTACATTTTCGCGTGGCCGACGTTTCTAGATCCGGGCTAGGCGCAATAAGTGCGAAATGGGGGAAACGTGAGACTTGTGAAGAACCTGCGATTGATCCCGCTCATTGTGGTCCTGATGGCGGCCGCAAATGCTCAACAGCGCTGGCCGGCGGAAAAAGCAAACAACTGGTACCAGCAGCAGGGATGGATCGTTGGCAGCAATTACGTTCCCGCGGATGCCATCAACGAACTCGAGATGTGGCAGCCGGAGACTTTCAATCCCGAGCAGATCGATAAAGAATTCGGCTGGGCAGAGAGCATCGGGATGAATACCATGCGCGTCTTCCTCCATGACTTGTTGTGGCAGCAGGATCCGGCGGGGTTTCGGAAACGACTCGATGTCTTCCTGAGCATCGCGGCCAAGCACCACATCCGGCCTATTTTCGTCCTCTTTGACTCTGTTTGGGGCCCAGATCCCAAGCTCGGACCTCAGCACCCTCCAATACCTGGAGTGCATAATTCCGGTTGGGTGCAATCTCCGGGCGCGGCCGCGCTTCAAGATACGAAGCAGTATCCGCGATTGAAAGCATATGTCCAAGGAGTTGTAGGCGCGTTCGCCAACGATCCGCGCGTGCTGGCCTGGGACGTTTGGAATGAGCCGAACAATACCAATGGCCCCCCCTGGTCAGATCTGGAGCCTAAGAATAAGAAGGAACTGGTTGCAACGCTGCTTCCCCAGGTCTTTGAATGGGCCCGCTCGGCGCACCCCATGCAGCCATTGACCAGCGGCGTGTGGGACGGTGAGTGGGCGCCGGCGGAGAAGCTGAATCCTATCCAGCAGGTCCAACTTGGGCAGTCAGATGTGATCTCATTCCATGATTACGACTGGCCGGAGGGATTTGAAAAGCACGTCCGCACCCTCGAGGGTTATCACCGGCCCATCATCTGCACAGAGTACATGGCACGGTCGGCAGGAAGCACCTTCGATACCATCTTACCCATCGCCAAAGCGCATCATGTCGGGGCAGTCAATTGGGGATTCGTCGCTGGTAAGACCCAGACTTATTTTCCTTGGGACTCCTGGCAACGGCCATATGTTCTGGCGCCCCCTACGATCTGGTTCCATGATGTATTTCATCCGGATGGCAAGCCTTATCGGGAACGGGAGATTCAGATCATCCGGGAACTTACCGGCAAGGCTGCAAGAGCGGCTGCTTCGCGGCCTTGAACAGAGGAACGGCGATGACGTTGATTTTCGTTTGACAAGCGGCAAAGTTTCAAATAAGGTTTCGCGCGTCTAATTTTTGTAAACGATTACATTTGCTAAACGAAGACCTGCACCGGCTCGTACAGGTGGGGCTTCCATTCACTGTACGCTTTGCGGAGGACGCAATGAATGTTCGGTCCAAGCTCGTCGTGTTTCTGGTTCTTCTCGCTGCATTGCCACTCGTTGCACAGAGTGACCGTGGTCAGATCAATGGAACAGTCACTGATAGTGCCGGCGCAGTAGTATCGGACGCGAAGGTGACAGCGGAGGACCTGAATACAAGTGAGGTCCACGAGACGCGCACCACAGCGCAAGGCGCATTCACCATCCCCGAGCTGAAAGCCGATCCCTACAAAGTGGTTGTAGAACGAACGGGCTTCAAGACCGCCACTTTTAATAATGTGGTGGTGGCGGTGCAAGTCACCCGGACCGTGAATGTTCAGCTGCAAGTGGGTCAAATATCCGAACAGGTGACGGTCACGTCGGCGGTACCGGTCATCCAGACGGAGAGTGCGGTCATCCAGACGAACGTAACGGAAAAGCAAGTGAAGGAGCTGCCGCTGGCGGTCAATGCCGAGAGTGGCGGGCGTACTCCTCTGGCATTCATTTTTCTAGATAGCAGCGTGACCTCCGCCAATACCTCACAGCAGGGAAGAGGCACTGACGCCTCGCAGTTTCACGTCGCCGGCAATCAGGCCGGGAACACTGACATCCTGATCGATGGCGCGGGCACGCGTCGCGCGCAGAACGGGACTTTTTTCTCAGAAGTTGCGCCGGGGCCGAATGCGTACCAGGAATTCACCCTGAGCACCAGCAGCTATTCAGCCGAATACGGCGCAGCAGGTGGAGGCGTGGTGAATTTCACCATTAAGTCCGGCACCAACAAGCTGCATGGAGAAGGCTATGAGCTCTTCCGCAATGAATGGCTGGAAGCGAACTCCTACGTTCATAACGCAGCGACGCCCAAGATCCCTCGCGACCGCGATCGCCAGAATGATTTCGGCTTCAATATCGGCGGACCGATCGTGATCCCCCATATCTACAACGGACACGATAAGGCATTCTGGTTTTTTAATTATGAAGGGTACCGCTTCAGCCAGGGCGAGACCGTAGACATCTCAGTACCTACTTTGAAGATGCGTACCGGCGATTTCTCTGAGCTGCTTACAGATCCTTACGTGCTGCAATTCTTTGGCGGCCCGGTGCAGATCTACGATCCGACGGTTGCTCCTCCAGGGCGCCCGGCGATCCCGGGCAACCGCCTGGATCTTTACTCGAACGCGGGCACGGGAAAAACCGTGATCGATCCTGCCGGCCTTGCCATTCTGCAGAATTGGCCCAAGCCCACTAAGGATGGCGTTTTCCATAACTTCCATGCCAATACCGTGAACCCGACGAACATGAACAACTATGTTGCGAAGGGCGATTACGCGATCTCCGACCGGCAGCACCTGTCCGCCAGTTACTCTTTACGCAATCTGCACAGCTTCAAGCCCACGGGCCAGTTTCCCCGATTCCCTATACCCTATACCGCCAATGGAGTGTGGGAGCAATTCTTCAAGTCGCATTATGCCCGCCTTCAGGACGATCTGACGCTTAGCAATACTCTACTGAACCACTTGAACATCGGTTTCACCCGGGTGGATGTTGCAAATCACAACACCAGCGTTCCATTCCAAACCAGTTCGCTCGGTATCCCCGCGCTGGCGACTCAGAATATTGGTTTCCCACGGATCGGGTTTCCTGGTTATGGAGATGTAGTGACCGGCAACGATCCTCGGGCTTATCAGGAGGTAGGTTCCACTTTCTTCAGCGACCACCAGACGGACAATGCGTTGGAGATCAGTGATGTGGTTACCTGGGTCAAAGGGAAGCACACCTTCAAATTCGGCTTCGATGACAGGATGACGCGATTCAACGTCACCCAATTTATCGATCCAGGCGGCTCTTTTAATTTCCGAGGCGACCAGACCGCGTTGAATGATCCCGGACACCAGGGCTGGCCGATCGCGAGCTTGATCACTGGCGCCACGGAATTCTCCTTCGACACCATCCATTCGGTGAGCCCGGCTTACCGTTATGTGTATCCATCCTTCTTCGCGAATGACGATTACAAGGTAACGCAAAAGCTTTCGCTCAATCTGGGTGTCCGCTATGAACTGCCTTTCCCCCGCACCGAGGCACATAATTACCTGCGGGGATTTGATCCCAAAGTAATGAATCCGGCTGTCAAGCTCCCCGGCGCATTGGTCGGGGCCGGAGGTCAGGGAGGCTTGAAAGCTTCCAATGCCGGATTGGTGAGCCCCTACTACGGGAACTTCGGTCCGCGTCTTGGCTTCGCTTACTCTCCGTTCGCTAAGATAGTCGTGCGCGGGGGATACGGTATTTACTATGCCCCGATCCAATACAACGGCAATATCTTGGGTGGAACCCAGGGTTACAGCACTGCACAATTGCTCACGCCGAATGGATTGCAGTCGACTGCATTTTTAAGCACATATCCGGCGGCGCCTGCGGTGAATCCCAACGGGCAATTCATCGGGAGCGATGTGGAGTTCTACAACACTCATTTCCGTCCGGGATTGGTGCAGCAATATACGTTAGATATGCAATATGAGATTGCGCCGAACCTGGCCTTCGATCTTGCATACCTTGGGCATGTGGGCCAGCGGCTGACTTCCAATTTCCTGCGAGTGAACGCGCTGCCACTGAATGATCTGAAGCTGGGCGATGCATTGCTCAGGAAGAACCTGAGCAGCGTGACGGCCTCAGACAGAGCTTATGCTTCGAGTGTGGGTGTCACCATCCCGAGTTCCGGATTTTTTGCGGACTCTTCAAGCGGGGCTTCAGTGCCGTTCGACGGAACCGTCGCGCAGGCGCTGCGGCCATTCCCGCAGTATGGCAACATCAACAGCCAATTGGAAAGCCTGGGCCGCGATTACTACAACGCGCTGCAAGCAAAATTAGAGAGGCGATTCGCGAACGGGATCCAGTTCGGTGCTTCCTATACTTGGTCTCACGAGATCACAAATGCCTCAGAATCGATCACCGGCGGCGGGTCACCGCTGGATGGGACGCTGCAGAATCCGTTCAATCCGCGCTCCGTGCGTGCGACCGACCCGAACGACATCACACACGTGCTGGTGTTGAATTTTCTCCTGGAGTTGCCCTTTGGCAGGAACCACCGCTACCTCAATCGAGGTGGAGCGGTCGATCGAATCTTGGGCGGCTGGCAACTTGGAGGGATCACCCGCTACCAATCCGGCGTCCCCCTGGTGGTCTCTGATGCAGGGGATGGCTATGGTGATTTTCTGAACCTGGTTGGTTATCAAGGAGGCATTCGCCCCAACCTGGTCCCAGGGCAAGCGATCCTTCTCGGAGTCCCTTCCTCTACACTGAGCTACCAAGCGGTGAATCCTGCCGCTTTCAGCCTGCCCCCAGTCTATGGCGCGGCTCCCGGCGGAGCAGCGATCGGCAGTGCAGCCTATGCCGCCTACTACGCAGATCCGATGAAGTTCTTCGGCACCGCGCCGGCGGTCTTGACGAATGCCAGGACGCAGCCGTTCTACCGCGAAGACATCAATCTACTGAAGAAGACGGCGATCACGGAGACGACTGCTCTCGAGTTCCGGATCGAAGCATTCAATCTCCTCAATCGACACCGGTTTTTCCAGCCGAATGGAGATCTAAACGCGGGTCCGAATTTCGGCGTCTCTAACGTGGTGAACGATACTACCGTTTTCGCGCCCCGCACTTTGCAGTTAGGGTTACGGTTCATCTTTTAAAGAGGCCCCGTCCGTCCGCGAGGCCAGTCAGGCCTCGCGGATTTATGATGAAGCTATGATTCGGGCGCCGCAGCCGTGTGAGATCGCATTCATGATCTTTTTCGTGCTCGCTGCTGCATCTCCGGTGGCCAACTCACAACAGCGTGCCCCAGATAAGCGCGCTGCCGCCTCCTCACTGTTGCAGGAGGGCTCGATCGCTCTTGAGAAGAATGATCTTCAGCACGCCAAAGTTTTGTTCACCCGCCTACTCGTCTTGGATCCACAGGCTGCTGATGCGCATACATATTTGGGCGTGATCGCTGACCGAGAGGGAGATTTGCAAACCGCTGAGAGGCATTTTCGGGCCGCCGTCGCGCACCAAGGAAACTCGCCCCAAGCCCGGAATAACTACGGGGCAGTCTTGCTTCGGCTGGGACGTAAGCAGGATGCCGCGCTCCAGTTCGAACGCTCTCTGCAATCTGATCCTGATCAACCCGCTGCGTTGCTGAACCTGGCGGATATTCGCTTCGTCTCCGGCAAACGGGACGACCTCAACTCCGCACGGGAACTTCTGCAACACGCGGAAGAGCTCACTCCGGATATTGAAACGGAACGGGCGCTGATCATGGTTGACTGCCGACTGAATGACGCCCAACGCGCGCGAGTGGGCTATCTCAAATATAAGCAGACTGCGGAGGCAAAGGGTTTCCGGGAAGAAGCGGTGAAGCGCCGTGATCTAGGAGCTGCGTTGCTGAACGTCGGCTTATATTCAGAGGCCGTGGCTGAATTGCAAGAAGTGAATCTTTCGGATCCGAAAGATCCCGCTGCGGTCATTCTGCTCGCCAAGGCGCAGAGGGCCTTGAATCATCTGCCCGACGCCGGAAAAACCCTGGAAGCCGCAGTTGCGAGTGGAGTCCAGAGTGGTGAGATCTACAGCGAGCTGGCGAAAGTATATGAAGCGACCGGACGTCCGGAAAATGCGATTCCGGCGATGCGATTGGCAATCGATCGCGAACCAGCAAACGAGGATTACCGCTTTCGCTACGGGATGCTTTTGACCAATACCAAAGCACCTCAAGGAGCAGTGCTGCGCTTGAAGGAGGCCTTGGAG
Organism: Terriglobales bacterium; assembly: GCA_038254775.1. Taxonomy (GTDB): domain Bacteria; phylum Acidobacteriota; class Terriglobia; order Terriglobales; family Acidobacteriaceae; genus JBBSFV01. The sequence goes on from JBBSFV010000023.1 coordinate 22,586, forward strand.
AAATTCCCCAAGTCGGCGAAATTATGGTTTGCGCTCGGTTTCGCGCAACTTGAAGACCATAAGAACGCGGATGCTCAATCCTCCTTTCTGCGCTCGGAAAGCCTGGACCAACACTATGCTCCTGCTGCTGTCTTCCTGGGCGTGACGGATCTACTCCTGGGCAATTACAAAGAAGCGGAGACGCACTATCAGCGAGGGATCGTGCTCTCTCCTCATACGGCAGTGCTGCACGAGATGATGGCAGAGGCGATGGCCAGACAGTATCCCCCCAACGTCACAGCAGCGGAACGGGAATTGAAGCGCTGCATCGAGATGGACCCGGGTTTTGCGCCGGCACATCTTGAGTTGGGAAAACTTTATGCCTTGAAGCACGAATACCAGGCCGCCGCCACTGAGCTCGCACAAGCGGTGAAGCTGGATCCGGCCTTGACTGAAGCCCACTACCATTTGGGCCGCATGTACAACCGCTTGAAACGAAGAGAAGAAGCAGAACAAGAGCTTCAACGGTTCAAGGCATTGAATGAACAGGATAAAGACCAGGAAAAACTAGAGCGGCAGCAGCTTGTACAAAGACTTGCTAAAACCTTGTTCTGATCTGATTGAGGTGATGCTATGAGATTTCCCTTGCCGTTCAAATCTTCGTTTCTACTTGTGGTGGCCCTGGTGCTTGCGGAGCAAGCGCCCGCGCAACAACCTGCGCCCGCGCAGCCGCCCTCCGCGCCTCAACTGCAGGAGTGGCTCGCCACTTTTGAAGGAGGAGATATTGACCAGGCACGTTGGGAAAAATTTTCTTTTGAAGGTGATCCGGGCGTTTCCGTCAAGGTGGAGAAAGGTGAGCTCCACATGAAGGGCGTCAATAACTCGCGTGCGGGGATCCGTTCCAAACCGATGTTCTCCGGCGAACGCTTCATTGTGGACGCAAAACTGGCCAAAGTAGGCAAAAGACTGCCTACCAGAGGCTCAGCGGATGACACGGGGTTTGCGGTGGTCGCGCTTCTTTTCGGGGGCTCCGATCTCAACCGGCTGGAATGGATCCTTCGCAGCGATGGACGATTGGAGGCGTGGCTCATGCGCGCGAACGAACCGAGCCAGCAGCTGGATAATCACAAGTTAGGAATCAAGTTCTCAGACCCAACCTTGGGCATCGCGCGAAAAGGCGACGATTTTCTTTTTCTCGTAAATGGTGAAGTAGGAATGCAAAAGAACATTCCCGGGTTCGTAAAAGATTTCAAAGTCATGCTCTATGGATTCGGTTCTTCTCAAAACGATTGGAAATCCGTGCGAGTGGTGACACCGCAGCATAAATAAGCGACTGAATCCAAAGCAGAGATCTCATCGCGAGGGTGCAGGGATCCGGGAATCGATGGACACTGGAGTGCCAAAATCCGGAGTGCCATCCGGTTTCCACTGAAAGCGTTGTGCGCGAGGCGAGCGTTGATCGCCGCAGCCTTGATGCGGCTTAGGGTTTGCATGGTAAATGATCCAATCCTCGTGCCCTTGCGAGGACTGAAAGAAGGAATTGTGTCCGGTGCCGAACGCATGACTCTGCGCAGAAGATTCAAAAACGGGACGGGGAGACTTTTTCCAGGATGCAGGTTTGAGCAGGTCGCTGCCGGTCTCGGCAGTCAGCATGCCCAGCGCGTAATGGTCCGTCCAGCAAGCGGCAGCGGAGTAGACCAAGAACAATTTATTGCCGTGCCTCAGGATCTCCGGACCTTCATTCACATCGATGTGCGGAGGATCGCCGGGTTGCAACGTCCAAGTGGCGTCGCCAACTCTTTCCCAGGGATAATCCGGCGTCGAAAGCAGGACCCTTTGTCCCGCCAGTGTCCACGGGTCTTTCATGGCCGCAATGTAGATGTTCTGCATCCCGTTCTCATTGCCCGGCCAGCCCGACCAGATAAGATAGGTGCGGCCATCCTGCTCAAACACCGAGGGGTCGATGGCCCACTTATCGGAGACATCTGCAAGTTTTCCCTTCATCGTCCACTCACCATGAAGCGGATCCGCCGAAGGATTCTCCAAAACCCAAATGCGATGGTCTTCATTTCGGCCAGCATCGGCGCCGAAGTAGATGTACCACTTGCCCTTCAGAAAGTGGAGCTCGGGCGCCCAGATCTCATGCGAGTAAGGGCCTGTGGCCGGCGGAGTCCATACCACCCTTTTTTCCGCGTGACGCAGGTCCACTGGATCATGCGTCTTCCAAATGGTCAGGTTCGAACCGGTGGTATTCATGTAGTAGTAGGTGTCGCCTTGCTGGATGATCCATGGATCTGGCCCCGAGTTCAGCAACGGGTTCTTGAATGTTTCCTGCGTGGGGGCGGTAGCGGGAGCTTGCGCGGTTGCGCCAACCTGAGCGCGACACGTGGAGCTGTTGCTAAAGAATGAGATCGCCAAAAGCAGGACAGAAAGGTTCTGGCAACTACGTGAGCGTCGGTTATAGATGCTTGAAATCACGAGAGTACAATCTTACTTCACTCGATGAGGGTAGAACACCTTGAAATCACTCGCTTTGATCATCATGCTCAGCCTCTTCTATTCCGCGCCTCACACCCATCCTGCCGTTAAAAAGAAGCCATTCGGCAAGGGTCCCGACGGCAAAAAAGTGTTCCTTTACACATTGAAGAATAAGAACGGTGTTGAGGTGCAGATCTCAAACTATGGCGGCACAATCGTCTCGATCAAGGTGCCTGACCGCAAAGGACACATGGACGATGTAGTGCTGGGCTATGACACGCTGAGTGGGTATTTGGAAAAGAATAACCCATATTTTGGCGCCACTATCGGCCGCTATGGCAATCGCATCGCTAAGGGCACCTTTAGATTGGATGGCAAGGAATATCACGTTCCCATCAACAACGGGCCCAATGCTTTGCATGGCGGCATACGCGGCTTTGATAAACGCGTCTGGTCCGGCAAGGACCATGCGGATGGCGATGGCGCGCACCTGGCCATCCACTATGTCAGCAAAGACGGTAAAGAAGGTTATCCAGGGACTTTGACGGCTGATGTGGAGTTCACGCTCACGAATGAGAACCAGTTGAAGATCGAATACTCCGCATCCACTGACAAGGATACGGTGCTAAACCTCACCAACCACAGTTATTTCAATCTCGCGGGGCAGGGAAATGGAGACATCCTCAAGCATAAGCTAAAGCTTTACGCCTCACGGTTCACTCCCGTGGACGCGACGTTGATACCCACCGGCGAACTTCGTAAAGTGTCGGGCACACCGTTTGACTTCACCCAAGCCACCGCCGTTGGCGAGCATATCGGCCAGGAAGACGAGCAGCTAAAAAGTGGAGGCGGATATGACCACAATTTCGTTCTCGATTCCGGCGGAGGTAAACTCACTCTCGCCGCGGAAGTGATCGAACCCACTTCCGGACGCAAGATGGAAGTATTCACCACCGAGCCGGGAGTGCAGTTTTATAGCGGAAATTTTCTGGATGGCTCGAACCATGGAAAAAACGGTAAGGTGTATCAACATAGATATGGTCTCTGCCTGGAGACGCAACATTTTCCTGACTCGCCGAACCACCCGGACTTTCCCTCCACTGTGCTGAAGCCGGGAGAACACTTCCACTCGACCACGGTGTACCGCTTTACAACGGATTCGCAGTAGCGGATCGATGGAGCATGTCGCCCGGAGCAAGGGGGCAATCAATCTTTAGGAGAGTATTGCGTGAATCTAACGGCGATCGACTGGATCGTAATGATGGTGTACTTCATCTTTGTGCTTGGCATCGGCTTTGCGCTAAAGCGTTACATGAAGACTTCGAAGGACTTTTTCCAAGCCGGACAGGCGATTCCGGCGTGGGTTTGCGGACTGGCATTCATCTCCGCGAATCTTGGGGCCCAGGAGGTCATCGGGATGGCGGCGTCGGGAGCCAAGTACGGGATTGCCACCAGCCACTTTTACTGGATCGGTGCGATTCCCGCGATGGTTTTTGTCGGTGTATTCATGATGCCCTTCTATTACGGATCGCGAGCGCGCTCGGTCCCGGAATATCTGAGCCTGCGATTCGATGAAAAGACGCGCGGGTTGAACGCGGTCAGCTTCGCGATCATGACCGTGTTCTCGTCCGGTATTTCTATGTATGCGATGGCGAAACTGATTCAGGTACTGCATATCTTTGACCGGATGTTCTCGGGCCTGGGCTTCGATCCACATTACATCTTTCATTTCTCTATCGTTCTTTCCGCCGTGATCGTCCTGGGATACATCTTTCTGGGCGGGCTCACGAGCGCGATTTACAACGAGGTCCTGCAATTTTTTCTTATCGTTGCCGGCTTCCTGCCGCTGGTGGTGATAGGGCTTAAGGATGTGGGTGGTTGGGCGGGCATCAAGCAGACGCTGCCCGCAACCTTCACCCATTCTTGGCGCGGACTTAGCCATGCGAATACTAATCCGTTAGGCGTTGAGGTATTCGGCTTGGCAATGGGCCTGGGCTTCGTGCTCTCATTCGGATACTGGTGCACGGATTTCCTGGTGGTGCAACGGGCGATGGCGGCGGATTCGATGGGAGCCGCACGCCGTACTCCATTGATCGCGGCGTTCCCCAAGATGTTGTTCCCCTTCCTGGTGATCTTGCCCGGGTTGATCGCGATCTCGGTCGTGCCCAAGGCGATACATTCTGCCAACTCGGTGCAGGCCGGTCAAATGGAATCCGGAAAAGGACTTATTCCGGCAAAGATCGATGAGAGTACGGGAAAGCCTCGGCTTGACGGAAACGGGAAACCGCTACTCGATTACGACCTCGCTATTCCGATGATGCTATTGCACTATTTTCCTACCGGCGTGCTGGGCTTGGGATTAACCGCGCTGCTGGCTAGCTTTATGTCCGGCATGGCCGGCAATGTTACGGCATTCAATACCGTTTGGACCTATGACATTTACCAGGCCTACATCAACAAGACTGCTTCTGATGAGCATTACCTCTGGATGGGCAGGATGACTACCATCTTTGGGATCGCGGCGTCAGTATTGGCGGCTTACGTCGCCACTCAATTCAATAACATCATGGACGTATTGCAACTCATCTTCGCATTTGTAAATGCGCCGCTCTTTGCAACGTTCCTTTTGGGTATGTTCTGGAAGCGTGCCACCGCCAATGGCGCATTCTTCGGACTGCTGGGCGGAACGCTTGCAGCCGCACTACATCATGGGCTGACCCTGCCGGAAGGAGCTGCTGTGGGAGTGAAGGGGGGATGGCTGAGTATCGTCCATACCTATCCGAGTGAGATGGCGCAGAATTTTTGGACGGCGATTGCCGCGTTCACGGCTTGTTTCTCCGCTACTATCCTCATCAGTTTGGTAACCACTCCGCGCGAGGAGAAGGAGTTGGTGGGGTTGGTCTATTCACTTACCGAGAGACCGCGCGAAGAGAACATACCATGGTATATGAAGCCAGCAACGCTCGGCGCGGTGGTCCTGGGCGCAACGTTGCTGCTTAACATCGTTTTTTACTAAAGGAGATTACATGGGACTCGACATTCGCACTCCGGTGGGAGCCATGTTCGCGATATTGGGACTACTGCTCACCGGCTACGGCATCTTTGGAGATAAATCCATTTACGAGCGCTCGCTGGGATGGAACGTGAACTTGTCGTGGGGGATCGTTTTGCTTGTCTTTGGCGCAGCGATGCTCTATGCAGGTATGAGGAAAGCGCAAAGATTGAAGTAACATCGATAGCCGCTGCTAAGTAGAGCTTTCGTGGGTTATCGAGGGTCATGAATCGGTCTTGCCCATGAAGCAAAGGCTTGTACCTTGCCTGAACTTCGCTGTGATCATCGGTAAGGTATAAATTTCAGGTGCAGCAGTCTTTGGCCTATGCTGTTAACTGCCACGAGCTCCACTATGATGGACTTCCTCAAATCACTGCGGCAGCATTTACTGACAGGGGTTTCATTTGCCATCCCTTTCATCGCATGCGGGGGTATTTTGATCGCCGCCGCGATCGCTTTTGCTCCAATGTCGGTTGCTGGTCCTGATTTTTCCAACTCTCCCACGCTAAAACTGATCCTGGACATCGGCAACGCATCATTCGCATTGATGCTTCCGGTATTAGCTGGGTACATCTCCTACGGCATCGCCGGTAAGCCTGGCCTGGTGCCGGGTTTTGTGGGAGGATTTTTTGCCGGAGAAGTGAAAGCGGGATTTTTGGGTGCTCTGCTTGCCGGATTGATTGCCGGCTATCTGGTGCAATGGATCAAAAAGCTTCCCGCCCATAAGTATCTGCGTCCCATCATGCCGATCCTGATCATTCCAATCGTCTCTTCATTGGTGGTCGGGGTCATGATGCTAAAGCTTATTGGCATTCCGATCGCAAGCGTGATGACAAGTGCCGGCGGGCTGCTTCAATCGATGAATGCGGGCAATGCGATATTTCTGGCAATGATCCTGGGCGCAATGATCGCAGTGGATATGGGCGGCCCGATCAACAAGACCGCGTTTTTCTTTGGTGCGGCCATGATCCGTGAAGGGAACTTTCAAGTGATGGGCGCCTGTGCCGCCGCAATATGTACCCCGCCATTAGGCATGGGGTTGGCAACCGTCCTGCGAAGAAAGATCTGGAGTGAAGAAGAACGCGAGGCTGGAACAGCCGCCTTAGCGATGGGTATGATCGGTATCACCGAAGGGGCAATACCATTTGCGGCGGCGGACCCGCTGCGCGTGATCCCTTGTATAGTTCTGGGTTCCATAGTAGCTGCGGTCACTGCCATGATCGGCGCAGTGGGTGATCACGCCCCGCACGGCGGCCCCATCGTTCTACCGGTGGTGGACCACAAACTAGCCTACGTGCTGGCGATTGTTGCGGGCGCAGTCGTCACGGCGCTCGCTATCATTGTTGTAAAAGCGTGGTTCCCAATCAGTGCTCGTGAGGAGACGAAATGAAGATAGTGGCCATCACTGCTTGTCCCACAGGGATCGCCCACACCTATATGGCGGCAGAGCAGTTGGAAAAAACCGCCAAAGCATTGGGACATGAGATCAAGGTGGAGACCCAGGGTGCGATGGGTATTGAGAACGAGCTCTCTGCGAATGACATTCGGCAAGCAGATGGAGTGGTTTTTGCCACAGACATTGAAGTCGAGAAGAAAGAACGCTTTGAGGGAAAGCAGATCGTCCGCGTCTCAGTAAAGGACGCAATCAAAGACGCGAAGGCTGTCTTGTCCAGGATCCAGACCTGATCTCATGCCGCCTGAATTCAGCTTTCTCTGCCCACTTGCCAATGGACTGCATGCCAGGCCTTGCAGTCACATTGCAGAGATTGCAGGTCGCTTTCAAGCGGAAGCAAACCTGACCAATCGTCGCAATTCTCGAGTCGCCAATCTAAAGAGCGTGCTTTCCCTGATCAGTGCAGATGTCCTGCTTGGCGATGAATGCCTTCTCCGGTTCGCAGGTACAGATGAGCAAGCAGCCTCTGTTGCAACCCGTTCCTATCTGGAAAAAGATTTACAGTCTCAGGAAGAAGTTTCCCCGGCGTTCGAGGCCAAGAAGAAATCTCTGCCACGCTCTTTGCGAAAGCTGGAAGTCCAAACCGTCTATGGGATCCCGCTCAGCAAAGGGATTGGTCAGGGCGCATTAGTGATCGCCGTTGGGACGGTTCTGCCGGAGATCGGAAAACACGATCCAGCGGGAAACATTGACGACGAGAGACGGAAGCTAGCCTCGGCGCGAGCTGCATTGCGGCATGAGTTGCAGGAGCTGATCGAGCGAAGCGCTTCAGAAACTGCATGCGGCATCCTCAAGACGCACTTGGGGATTCTGGATGATCCCGCCTTCATGGAAAAAGTTGATCACTACGCGCAACAGTCTAAGACGGCCAGCGATGCAATCGTGTTGGCTGCCAAAGATTTTGCTGATACTTTCACCCAGTCCAAGAGCGAATATATTCGCGCCCGCGCCGCCGACGTCCTGGCGGTTTGTTCACGTATCTACCAACTCATCTATGGGAACGATGGTGAAAAAGATGCACTGGTGTTGAACGGGCCCGCGATCCTCATGGCAGAAGGAATTGACGCACAAGTCCTTTTGAGGATGGATCGGACACATCTCCAGGGAATTGTTTTTGGGGAAGAGCAGAAGACGTCGCACGTCACAATCCTCTGCCGAACGCTCGGGATCGCCGCCGTTACTGGCGCTGCCGAAGTAAAGCGAACCTTTCATGCTGGGCAAGAGGTGCTTCTGGATGGATCCCGGGGCCTTCTACTTTCTCTGACTTCCGCTGTCCAGGATTTTTACCGGAAGCAAAGAGCAATTGCGGAGCTGCGCACTGAAAAAGCCGGCAGATTCGCAACTATTACGGGCACTACCGCGGACGGCAAGCAGTTGGAAGTGGGTGCGAATGTCACTTCAGATATCGAAGTGAAATCAGCTTTTCAAAAAGGGTGTGACGGCATCGGCTTGTTTCGGACAGAGATGCTTTTTCTCGGCAAAGACACTCCACCCACGGAAGCCGAGCAGTTCGAGATCTATGCGAGTGCCGCAAAAAGTGCTGGAGCCAAAAGTGTCATCCTGCGAACATTCGACATTGGAGGAGACAAGCCGGCGGCTTATCTCCCGTTCGCTCAAGAGCAAAACCCGTTCCTGGGCCATCGCGGAGTCCGTTTATATAAGGACAACCTTGATCTCTTTCTGGACCAACTGCGAGCGATGATGCGCGCCTCAGTGTTCGGCAAGGTGCGGATCATGATCCCAATGATCTCAGTCCTGGAAGAGGTTCATTGGGTCAGGGAACAGTTTGAACAAGTGAAGCGGGATCTAACATCGAGAGGCCAGGCGTTCGACGTTTCTATCGAACTCGGGATCATGATCGAAGTCCCTTCGGTGGTGCCGGTCCTCGACAAGATCGCGGCGGAAGTGGATTTCTGCAGCATCGGATCCAATGATCTGGTGCAATATCTGTTTGCCGCGGACCGAGGTAACCCAAAGGTAAATCATCTGGCGAATGCTCGGCATCCTGCATTCCTGCGGCTTCTTCGCCAGATATGTGTGCAGGTAAAGCAGCACGGGAAGTGGATCGGACTTTGTGGTGAGATGGGCGGGGGCGCGAGGAACCTCCCACTCTTGGCGGGGTTGGGGCTGGATGAGATCAGTATGGCTCCGAATGAGGTTCTCTTCACGAAGCAAAGGCTTGCAGCGCTCTCATCGGCAGATTGCGCGCGCCTGGTAGAAGACGCGCTTGAATTGGCTACCGCTGAAGAAGTAGAGACGCTCATCGATAAATTTGTTCTCAATGGGAGCGAACGTCCACTGATCGAGCTAGAGTTGGTCATCATCGAAAGCCACAGCAAGAACCGTGAAGAGGCGATTCGGGAGCTGGTGGATCTTTTACATCAAACGGAACGGACAGAAGACCCAGACGGCGTGGAAGATGCCATTTGGGATCGCGAAGCAACTTATTCAACGGACATGGGCCTTGGTTTCTCCATGCCGCATTGCAAGAGCAAGTCCGTAAGCCATAGCTCGATCGCTGTACTTCGGCTGAAAGAGCCGATGATATGGGAAGAAGCAAGCACGGTCCCGGTCCGCGCGGTCATCATGCTGGCGATGAAAAATGAGCCCGGAAAGCACATGCAGGTCATGTCCAAACTCGCCCGCAAGCTCATGGATGAAGATTTTAGGGACCAGATCGGCAGTTCGAGAACTCGAGAAGAGTTGGTTCGATTGCTTACCAAAGATGCCGGCATCACTTGATTTGCCGCACTCCTCCCGGCTCTCGATATCAGAAGGCTGTTGCTACATCTTTTTGATCGACCGCTTACGCTCGCGCACTTGTTTCCGCGGGCGTCGCGACGTGCGACCTTCTGCGGCGGCTTTCAATGCGGAGATCTCGTAGGGGCCCAACTCGCGAAATTCACCGGGCTCAACATCGAGCTGTAGCGGGCCGTAATTGATGCGGCGGATCTTTTCCACGTGGTGTCCGATCACTTCAAACATCTTCCGGAGCTGACGATTGCGACCTTCGATCAGCGTGACTTCAAACCAGGGGTTCTCCGCATCTCTGAAAAGTTTGATCCGTGCGGGCGCCGTGCGGATCCTGCCTGAACCGCGGTCGCCTTCTTCGATCATTACTCCGTCTCGCAGCTTCTGCAACTTGGACTCTTCTGGAACTCCGCTCACTTTTACCAGATACGTTTTTTCTACGTGAGACGAAGCGTGCATCAGTTTCTGCGCCAGATCACCATCGTTCGTGAGCAGCAACAGACCTTCGCTGTTGTAATCCAGGCGGCCCACGGGATAGAGGCGGGTCTTGACGCCTTTGAGCAGATCGAGGACAGTGGCACGCCCTTCTGGGTCTGACATTGTTGTCATATACCCCTTGGGTTTGTTCACCACCAGGTACTTGAGCTGTTCCGGACCGCGCAGCAGTTTGCCGCTCACCTTGATATGGTCAGTGATGGGATCGGCTTTAGTGCCAAGTTCGGTCACGATTGTGCCGTTCAGCGTTACCGCCCCGGAGGTGATCAACTCCTCCGCTTTGCGCCGGGAGGTTATACCGGCGGCAGCGATGATCTTCTGCAAACGTTCCTGCGGCATCAGGCCTCCGCTTTGTGGGCGGTTCCTTCAGCATTGGATGATTCTTCACGCGGAACCTCCGGGGCATCGGGCACGTCGGGCACGCCAGTCGCGTCCGCAATATGTGCGTCCCGGGAAAAAAGATCTTCCTGCCCCTGTCCTACGGTCATCTTTTCGAACTCTTCCATACTTGGCAGTTCCGAGACATCCTTCAAGCCGAACTTTAACAAAAAGTCCTTCGTCGTCTTATAGAGGATAGGGCGGCCAATCACCTGCTTGCGTCCAGCGGTTGTGACCAGTTTTTTGTCAATGAGCGTGGCAATCACCCCGTTTGAATCCACGCCGCGGATGTCAGAGATCTCTGGAGCGGTGACCGGCTGCTTGTATGCGATGACCGCCAGTGTTTCAAGCGCCTGCAGGGAAAGACGCATCGGCGGCTTAAGGCTCTTGGCGAAGATGCGGACAACGTCATGATGTTCGGGCTTGGTCGCCATGCGATAGCCGCTCGCAACCTGCTTGATCTCAATGGAGCGCTCGCTGTTCGCGTATTCGTCCGTGAGTTGGTTCACGATCTTTTGCAACTGGGCACGGATCTTTAAGCGCAGAGCTTTCTCGCCGGCTTTGGAATCGGCTTCCTGCGGCGTCGCTTCCTCAGAGACATTTTCAAATGCCTGCTCCTGAGCAGCTTCGGAGGTGGCATAGTCGTCCTGGAGGACTTGCTCGATGAGTCCGCTGTGGCGCAGCACTTCGCCGATCTGGTCGAGCGTAACTGGCTCTTCCGCCGCGTAAATGATTGCTTCGATCTTGCTCTTGATGCTCATTCAGTATCTGCTGACATAGGGCCTGGCAGTCCTTCAGATTTTATCGCCAATCGTCCCGCACGGCTTCATCGCCCATCACGGAGTCAAACATGGCGTGCTTCTTAATGATAATGTCACTGAAAACGCGGTCCTGCCGCAAAAGGATCGCCTGCAATCGGACTAATTCGAGCAGCGCCAAAAAAGTGCACACCAATGCGTTGTGTGATGTCGTGTGCTGCAAGAGGCGCTTCAGCCGAAGTGGTTTCTCTTCCATCAATAGCCGTCGACGAATGTATTCGATCATTTGACCGACGGTGACCGTTTCTTCATCCACCAATAAAACTGGGCGATTCGTGGCACGGTCGAGTATCTGCTGGAAGGTGCGCGCCAGGTCGATCACATCGGCGGCGATCTCCGGCTCTGTGCCTTCATCATCCTTAAAATCTTTAAGCGCGGAATTAGTGAGCACCGCTTCTTCAATGTGTTGCTTCTGCAACAGCATTTGTGCGGCACCTTTAAAGCGCTCATGCTCGAGTAGTCGTTGCACCAGCTCCTCGCGCGGATCGCCTTCTTCGCCCGGGGCTGCATCCGGGTCACGCGGCAGCAGCATCTTGGACTTGATATGGATCAGCAGGGAAGCCATGTAGATGAACTCTGACGCCACATCCACATCCAAGCCCTTGATGCGCTCTACGTACGTAAGATACTGCGCTGTGAGCTTCGCGATGGGGATGTCATAGATATCAATGTTCTGCTTGCGGATAAGGTCCAGCAGCAGATCAAGCGGCCCATCATAGACGTCCTGCACGGAGACAGAGAAAGGCGAGATGCTCTCCGACTTTGCGGGTTGGGCGGTACTCGCGGACTGTTGCTGGTCTGTCATTTATGCTTTGGTAGCGGAATCAGCTTCCGGCTTCGGTGCTTCGTATTCTTTTGACATCTTCATAGCCGCGCGGACTTGCGTCATGGTTTCTTCGGCGCGTTTCTCTGCGCGTTTGTTGCCTGCTTCAATGATCTCCCATGCCAGACGCGGATTGTCCTCAAAGCTTCGCCTTCGCTCCTGCATGGGCGCAATGGTTTTAATCAAGCTATCGGCAGCCCAGGTCTTGCACTGGATGCATCCAATACCCGCGCTACGGCAGCCCACTTGGACATCCGCGTTTATCTGCGCGTCACTAAAGATCTTATGCAGATCGCCCACCGGGCACACATCCGGATTGCCGGGATCGTTGCGGCGCACACGTGCGGGATCAGTGACCATCGTCTTCAATTTTGCGCGTACGATGGGCTCCGGATCACTCATCAAGATGTAATTGCCGTAGGACTTGGACATCTTGCGGCCATCGGTGCCAGGAAGCTTTGGTGATCTTGTAAGCAATGGCTGCGGCTCGGGGAAGACTTCGCTCTGGACATCGCGATGATTGGGACTCTTATAAAGGTGATTAAAGCGTCGCGTGACTTCGCGAGTGAGCTCGATGTGCGCCACCTGGTCCTCGCCGACGGGGACGAAGTCTGCCTGGTACATCAGGATGTCAGCCGACTGGAGCAAGGGGTATCCCAGGAATCCGTAGGTGTTCAAGTCCTTCTCTTTGAGTTGCTGCTGTTGCTCCTTATACGTGGGCACGCGTTCCAGCCAGCCGAGCGGGGTGATCATGGAGAGCAAAAGATGCAGCTCCGCATGTTGCGGCACGTGTGATTGGATGAACATCACGCACTTTTCCGGATCGAGACCGGCGGCCAGCCAGTCCATGGTCACTTGAAGAGAGTTTTCTTTCACCCGCGAGGTGTCAGCATAGTCTGTGGTTAGCGCGTGCCAATCCGCGATGAAAAAATAACACTCGTATTGGTCCTGAAGCTTGACCCAATTCGCAAGCGCGCCCACATAGTTGCCGAGATGCAACTTTCCCGTCGCCCGCATGCCACTGAGCACACGCTTTTTGCCGGAGGATTGTGGAATGTTAGACATCAGAGGCTGGATTCTCTTGATGTTACCACGGTAAAAAGGGGAAAAATCGCGCCGAAACTCGTTGTATGCCGGTTCGATCGAATCGCATAGGGTTCAAGTTACTTGGCGACTTTTTGCGCGCCTTCAGGCGCAATCGTCTTTACCTTTACCGTTTTCGCCGGCACGCCTACTACGATGTTGTAATCCGGCACGTCTTTAGTGGCGACTCCCATGGAACCGACCAGCCCGTGTTCGCCCACCTTCACCCCGCTCAGCACCGTCGCATGATACGTGATACGCGCCTTGGGCCCGATCTCCGTCCGATGATTCGTGACGATCATGCCGTCATTCAGATCGTGCGTGTGAGAGTAGATGTTCGCATAATCAGAGACGGAGGTCCCTTCACGCAAGATGATCTCCCCGCGATCGTCCAGCAGTACGAACTTGTGGATCACGCAGTTGTCTTCCACGGTCAGGTTATAGCCGAAGCTGACCTCCACGCCATGGAAGATCTTCACGTTCTTGCCGATATGTTTAAAGATGTGTTTCGCCAGCATGGCGCGAACGCGAAATCCCAGGGCGTGATTCAAGCCTACCGGGGAGCGGTCAAACATCATCCAAAACCAGATCAGCGGCTTGAGAACGGCATAGCGTGCGGCATCGATGTCGCCATAATATTCGGGCTCGAGCGTAGCATTGCGAGGATCCAGGCTATGCACCGCCGTTTGCGTGCTAAAGTCCGCACCCACTCCCGGATCCTTATAAGGCTTGCCAAAGTACAACTCATGGAGTGTGTCGCGCACGATCTGGCTGCGCTGGTCGATCTCTTTGTTCTGGAACTGCTCGTCCAGCCACTTCACCCAATTGTCATAGGCGACGTCAGCGGCGGCTAGCGGAGTGAGGTTGCGATATTCGTAACGCGGCATAACGCCTCAAAAGTTCTTAGTGCGGAGATGAGAAAGCTTACTACGGATGGATTCGGAAGCAAGCAAAGAGGAAGCAAGAATATGTCATGCTGAAACAGCACTCTCGTTGGTGAACCGTTTTAATTCTTCCAATTTCTTCTTCGCCGCGCCGGAATCAAGCGACTCCACCGCCTTGGGCATTGCCTCCAATAGAGTGTCTGCGCGGCCGGCGGCAACCAAAGCCGCAGCAGCGTTCAGCAGCACCACATCGCGCTTGGCGGATTTTTTCCCCTCCAGAATATCGCGAATGATCTGCGCGTTGTCATGCACGTCGCCGCCCATGATCTCCGAAAGCGGCGCGCGCTTCATCCCAAAATCGTCAGGCGTGATCTCATAGGTCTTCACCCAGCCCTCACGGACTTCGCCGATCTTGGTCGGTCCCGTGATGGTGATCTCGTCCAGGCCGTCGCAACCATGGACGACCAGCGCGCGCCGCAATCCCAAAAGATTCAGCGCATGCGCAAGCTTGGGCACCAGTGACTCCGCATACACACCCACCACTTGAGCTGAGGCCTTCGCCGGATTCGTCAGCGGTCCCAGCAGATTGAAGACTGTGCGCAAATGCAACTCTCGACGCGCGGGCTGTACATACTTCATCGCGGAGTGCATCGCCGGCGCAAACAAGAATGCGATGCCGATCGCCTTCAGGCATTCACCCATCTTCGCCGGTGGCAAATCGATGTTCACGCCGAGCGCCTCGATCACATCCGCTGATCCGCACTTTGAGGTAATGCCGCGATTGCCGTGCTTGGCCACGCGTACCCCGGTGCCTGCGACGGTCAACGCCGTTGCCGTGGATATATTGAACGTCCCGCTGGTGTCACCGCCGGTGCCACAGGTGTCAATCAGTGCGTCCCGCTCGGTGCCGGAGACGTCGAGCGCGGAATCCTCCGCCGCATAGATAGGTGTTGCGGCTGCGCGGATGGCTTCGGCAAATCCAACGATCTCGTCCACGGTCTCGCCCTTCATGTGTAGCGCCACCAGCAGCGCCGCTATCTGCGCGTCTGTGGCTTGACCCGCCAGAACATGAGACATGACGGAGCGTGCCTCATCTCTGGAGAGAGACTCGCGATGATTGGCGATTCGATGCAACGCGTCTACTAGCATGAGGGTTCCAACAGTAGAGCAGACCCCGCGCCACTCGGGCAAATTCAAGCACGACCGCACGCAAAGTACTAAGCAACCTTAGTCCTGCGAAGCGTTGCGGAACTCTGGAGTGGTGCAACTCCGTTTCTGCTCGTGCAATCAGAGCAGAAGATGGCGGCACCCTTCGCTTAGCCACTTGCCTCACAGGAGACCAAATGAAAAAAGTCACATTCTCATTTGCGACACTGACGCTCTTCGCCGGCTTGGCGATCGCGCAGACGCAAACGACATCGCCCTCCACAACAGGGCCCCAGTCGGGAACAGCCAGCAGCACGCAGCGCGAAGACAGCACCAATCCCGGCACGACTCCGCAGGACACAACCACCGGAACCAACAGCTCGCCGAACAGCACCAACAGCCAGGCTGGCACTGCTACCGGCAACACTGGCAGCGGCAGCGCCTCCGGCCAGAGCGGCAGCTCCACCGGCATGAGCGGCACCTCCTCATCTCCGTCAGGTTCCGCTTCACAGAACTCCGGCAGCTACGGCAGCACCGCAACCGGCAACACCACCGCCTCTCAGCATAGCCAGGCACAGAGCATCACCGGATGCCTGCAGCAGGGGACGGATGGAAATTTTGTTGTAACCAACGGCAAGAATGGACGCAGCACAACCGTCGTTCCTTCCGGCAGCTTGCAGGCTGAGCTCCCCAATCACCTCGGACATCGCGTGAAACTGACCGGTGACTGGAGCTCGAGCGTCTCTTCCAGCAACACCGGCATCACGAATGCCTCGGGTATGGGCAGCAGCTCGAATGTGGGTAGCACTTCGGTCGGCAGCACTTCCACAAATCCTTCTGTCAGCGGAATTGGCACCGGCGCGACTGCATCGAATACCACTTCGAACACCGGTGCGGGCACTACCTCCGCCAGCGGTTCCATCAACACCACAGGCAGCAACACCTCGGCTACCGGGACCACCGGGACTGGCGCAGCTACCGGCACCGGCGCGAATGCGGTTGGCACCATGGGCAGCAACACCACCAGCACTCCCAGCGGCACCGCATCAGGATCGGTCAGCGGCACACCGGGCTCGAACACCGGCTCGGCCTCCGCGAATACCAGCACCGGCGCGAGCGGTAACGCCTCCACCAGCACTGCCAGCGGCAATACCGCTGGCTCCATCAGCGGCAATGCCGGCGCGGGATCGGTGTCAGGAACCACTTCCACCACGCCTGGCAGCACCCCGAGCACAACCGGAACGATGAGTGGCAGCACCACCAGCACACCATCCACCGCTTCCACAACCGGCAATACCGCTGGCTCCATCAGCGGCAACGCAGGATCGAACACGGCGTCCGTGTCCGGAACCACTTCCACCACTCCCGGCACCACGGGCACGGTAAGCGGAAGCACCGGCACCACGGGCAGCAATACCGCTTCTATCACCACCGGTTCCACCGGCACGGGGATCAGCAGCAACACTGACACCAGTGTCAATACCACCAGCATCAATGCTGGCGGCGAATTGCCACAATCAGATCAGGCGGGAAGCGCTTCTGTTTCTGGTGACCGCCAGTTCCGTGCGGAGTCAGTGAGCATGATCAGTGCGAACTGCAATGCCGCTACATCCAATAACAACAAATCCACCAAGAAACACAAGAGCACGAAGAAGAACACCACTGACAACCACTGATTTTCTTTTGATCAAAAACGCGGCGCGGCTTAGGCTGCGCCGCGTTTTTTATATACCCGCCGCCAAACGATTGCCGCTCCCGCGCCCGCTCCTATAGAATCACAGGTTCCCTGAGCCACTTGTTACGCCCGCTATAACCCACACACATGAAAATCCACGAGTATCAGGCAAAAGCAATCTTGTCCAAATACGGAGTCGCCATCCCGCGCGGGGAAATGGCATCCACCCGAGACGAAGCAGAAACCATTGCCAAGCGCTTGTTCAGCGAAGGCGCGGGCGGGGTGGTGGTCAAAGCCCAGATCCACGCCGGGGGTCGTGGCAAAGGCGGCGGTGTGAAGGTCTCAAAGAATATGGATGAGGCCATCGCCAACATCAACAAGATCCTAGGCATGCAACTGGTCACCCACCAGACCACATCCGAAGGCCAAATGGTTCGCCGCCTATTGATCGAAGAGACGCTGCCCATCGAGCGCGAACTGTATCTCGGCATCGTGCTCGATCGCGGCAGTGCACGGAATGTGTTCATGGCTTCCACCGAAGGCGGCATGGACATTGAAGAAGTCGCGGCCAAAACACCGGAGAAGATCCTCAAAGAAGTGATCGATCCCGCGGTTGGCTTTCAGGCGTACCAGGCGCGCAAGCTTGCATTTGGGCTCGGTTTGAAAGGTGAGCAGATACCACAAGCGGTCAAGTTCATGACTGCGCTTTATAAAGCGTATGAAGAGACCGACTCATCGCTGTTTGAGATCAATCCTTTTATCACCACCACCGACGGCCGTCTCTTCGCCCTGGATGCCAAGATCAATTTTGACGACAACGCGCTCTTCCGCCACAAGGACATGAAAGAGCTCCGCGACACTGCGGAAGAAGACCCGCTCGAGGTGGAGGCATCAAAATTCAGCCTGAATTACATCAAGCTGGATGGCAACATCGCCTGCATGGTCAACGGAGCGGGGCTGGCGATGGCGACCATGGACATCATTAAATATGCGGGTGGCTCTCCGGCAAATTTTTTAGACGTGGGCGGCGGCGCCAATGCCGAGCAGGTGGCGAATGCTTTCCGGATCCTGTTGAGTGACAAAAACGTGAAAGCCATCCTCATCAACATCTTTGGCGGCATCCTGCGGGTGGACATGCTGGCCCAAGGCGTTGTCGAAGCAGCCAAGAAGACCAATCTTGCGCTTCCCCTGGTGCTGAGGCTGGAAGGCACCAATGTAGAACAAGGGCGCGAGATCTTGAAGAACTCCGGATTGAACTTCCAGGTGGCCGAGACCATGAAGGATGCAGCGGAAAAAGTGGTAGCGGCGGCCGAGGGGGTGCGGTAATGGCGGTTCTGGTTGATAAGAGCACGCGCCTGATCGTACAAGGCATCACTGGCCGGGAAGGCACCTTCCATGCGAAAGGCTGCGCGGAATACGGCACCAATGTTGTGGGTGGCGTCACTCCCGGCAAGGGAGGCACCACGCATGAGGGATGGCCGGTGTTCAACACCGTTGCCGATGCGGTGAAGGAAACAGCAGCCAACGCCACCGTCATCTTTGTTCCTCCTCCGTTCGCCGCCGACGCAATCATGGAAGCCGCTGATTCCGAGATCCCGCTGATCGTTGCCATTACGGAAGGCATTCCCGTGGATGACATGATAAAAGCTTGGGAGTTTGTGAAAAGCAAAGGGAAGTCTCGACTGGTGGGTCCCAACTGTCCGGGTGTGATCTCACCGGGCAAAGCGAAAATTGGCATCATGCCAGGCAAGATCCACAAAGAAGGCAACGTCGGCATCGTCTCCCGCTCGGGAACTTTGACCTATGAAGCCGTTTATCAGCTCACCACCCGCGGAGTAGGACAGTCGACTGCGATCGGCATTGGCGGCGATCCCATCATCGGCACCACTCACACCGATGCCATGCGGCTGCTGAATGATGATCCCCAGACCGAAGCAATCATCATGATCGGTGAGATTGGCGGGAATGCGGAGGAACTCGCGGCGGAATTCGTGAAGGCGCACGTGAAGAAACCCGTGGTCGCATTCATCGCCGGGCAGACTGCCCCCCCGGGGCGTCGCATGGGCCACGCTGGCGCCATTATCTCCGGCGGGCACGGCACTGCGGCAGAAAAGATGAAGGCACTTGAAGCTGCGGGTATCACAGTGGTGAGATCGCCGGCGCTTCTTGGCGACACCATGATCAGCGTCATGAAACAAAAAGGAATCAAGACGAATGGATAAGCGCGTTTGTCCACAATCAAACTTATTTTGGAAAGAGAATCAATGAAGACGCAGCAACGTACTCTTGCCATCATCAAGCCGGACGCAGTCAAGCGCAGCGCCACCGGAGACATTCTTAACAGCATCCACGCGCAGGGCTTTCGCATCATCGGCATGCGCATGATGGAGATCACGGAAGAACAGGCTGAAGGCTTTTACGCTGTGCACTCCGGCAAGCCTTTTTTTAATTCGCTATGCCACTTTATGTCCGACGGCCCCATCATCGTGATGGCGCTCGAAAAAGAGAACGCTATTTTGGACTGGCGCAAGCTGATGGGTGCTACCAATCCGGCGAATGCCGAAGAGGGCACCATCCGCAAAAAGTGGGCAGCCAGCATTGAAGCCAATGCGGTCCACGGCTCTGACGCTGAAGATACCGCTAAACAGGAGCTCAGCTACTTCTTCGCCGGATACGAGCTGTTCAAGTAGTTTTCAGAATCTCAGTCATTCAGCAGTGAGATTTTTTGTGCTCTTTGTTTCTTCGGGTGGGACGAAGAAGTGTCTCTTTTCCAAAACACCAAAACAACGCTTGAAATGATCAAGTGGGAACACTCGATCTTCGCGCTACCGTTCGCCCTTTCCGGCGCCATGCTTGCCGCCCGCGGGATCCCTGAGTGGCACAAGCTTTTGTGGATCGTGGTATGCATGGTCTCGGCGCGCTCTGCGGCCATGGCTTTCAATCGCCTGGTAGACGCCGCTATGGATGCGCAGAACCCGCGCACCGCGGCCCGAGCGATTCCTGCAGGGCATTTATCGAAAGGGTTCGTGGTCGCATTCATTATCTTTTGGTGCGCGGTGTTCGTGATCGCGTCAGCAAAGTTGAACGCGCTCACGCTCTATCTTTCACCTGTGGCCCTTGCGGTAGTGCTCTTCTACTCCTTCACCAAGCGCTTTACCCGGTGGTCTCACCTTGTGCTGGGATTGGCGCTTGGCATCGCGCCCGCGGCTGCATGGATCGCGGTCACTGGCTTTCTTGATATTCGCATCCTGATCTTGACCGCCGCAGTCACCCTCTGGGTGGGCGGCTTTGATGTGCTGTACGCATGCCAGGATCTCGACTTCGATCGCCGCTCCGGTCTCAATTCCATCCCCCAGTCTTTCGGAATCCAGAACGCGCTGTTGATCGCGAAGGCCCTCCATTTTCAGGTCATAGTCTTGCTGGCATTACTTTTCCTGGTTTTTGGCCTGGGCAAGATCGCACTGGCAGGTTTGTTCGCCGTCGCTGTGCTGCTCGCCTATGAGCACTCGCTGGTACGGGCAAATGACCTCACTAAAATGAATGCCGCTTTTTTCACTATGAACGGCGTCATCGCAGTGGTTTTCTTTGTCTTTGTGGCAGCAGACCTGCTAGTCAATCGTTAGAATCGCCGCTTGCCTCGGTCAGCCAATTCCGTCCCGCTCCGCATCGCTATTGATACCGGTGGCACTTTTACCGATTGCGTGTGGATCGAGCGCGGCGTGTTAAAGATGCTCAAAGTATTCTCCACGCCCGCGGACCCTTCGCTGGCGATCGCGGAAGCCGTGAGCCGAGTGACTTCCCAAGGCGAAGTTCTCTTGCTGCACGGAACCACCGTGGGTACCAACGGGTTGTTGCAACGCAAAGGCGCAAGGATCGCTTTTGTCACAACTGCGGGATTTGAAGATTCCATCCAGATTGGCAGGCAAGCGCGGCCAAAACTTTACGATTTGTGTTTCGACGCGATCGAACCACTGGTTCCGCCTGAACTTCGCTTTGGGGTTCACGAGCGTACGGACAAGGCCGGAAAAAAGGTTTACGCGCCAAGTGACGACGAGCTTTGGGAACTCACGAAGAAGATCGCATCGCAGTCTCCCGAGGCGATCGCGCTCTCGTTACTTTTCTGTTATGCCAATCCCGCCAATGAAGAGCAAGTAGCGGCGGCACTGAGCGGGTTAGCATTGCCGATCTCGATCTCACATCAGATACTTCCCGAGTTCCGCGAATACGAGCGCGCCTCCACCGTGGTGGTGAACGCCTATCTGCAGCCAGTGGTGCAGAAATACTTTGAAAACCTGCGCAAAAACATGAGCCGCGGCCGCATCTTCGTGATGCAATCCAACGGCGGGCTCACATCACTCGAAAATGCGGCGAGCGAGCCGGTGCGGACCGTGCTCTCCGGCCCCGCGGGTGGCGTAGTCGGAGCAGCGGCGATGGCGGCACAGAGCGGATTCACTCGCATCATCGCCTTTGATATGGGCGGAACCTCGACCGATGTTTGCCTGGTGGACGGCCTGCCACGAACCACCAATGAAGCTGAAGTCGCAGGATTTCCGGTGCACATTCCCATGTTGAATATCCATACCGTGGGCGCCGGCGGAGGCTCCCTCGCCCGCTTCGATCTCGCAGGCGGGTTGCGTGTTGGGCCGGAATCGGCAGGCGCCGATCCTGGTCCGATCTGTTATGGCCGCGGATCTCAGCCCACCGTCACAGATTGCAATCTTTTGCTTGGCAGACTGCCCGCTGACCGCTTTCTAGGTGGTGACTTCACTCTTGACCTCGAGCGTACGCGCCGCGTCACAGCCGAATGGCTGAAGCACTCCGGCTCTCGATTGCGCCTGGAGCAATTCGCCGAGGGGGTGATCCGCGTGGTGAATGCAACCATGGAAAAAGCCATTCGATTGGTGTCGATCGAGAAAGGATATGACACACGGGATTACACGCTTATAGCGTTCGGGGGAGCTGGTGCGTTGCACGCCTGCGAGCTGGCTGCCGAATTGGGGATACCTCGCGTCATCGTACCGCGCATGCCTGGCGGACTCTCCGCACTCGGCATCCTGGTGAGTGATGTTGTCAAAGATTATTCACGTACGCTGCTCTTTACGGCGAATGGCAAACTGCCGAAGGATCTGCTAAAGAGGGAAGTGGCGAAGCTTGAGCGGCGCGCCCATCAGGAATTCACTTTTGAAAAGTGGCCCGGACGGATCCGGATGCGGTCGAGCCTTGACTTGCGCTACAAAGGCCAAGGATTCGAACTGAACGTGGAGAACGATTATCGCGCCCTTGAGCGGTTTCATTCCGAGCACCAACGACGTTACGGCTACATGCAACGGGATGGTGAGGTTGAGATCGTCACGATTCGTCTGCGAGCATCGATTCCGGCAGTCAATCAAAATCTTTCTGATTTTGTTCCCTACAAAGAGAAGCCCGACTCAGAGCTTCGAAATGTCTATTACGCCGGCAGAATACGGCGTGCAAAAGTGATAAAAAGAGAATTCCTTGCGGCTCGGAAATGGAACAAGGGTGCTGCAATTGTGACCGAATACAGCGCCACAACCTTTGTTCCCCCCGGGATGAGGGTTCAGATAGACGAAGCCGGCTCGATCGTGATTGAAACGAAGACCGTCCTATAAAAAGATAAGGGCGGCCCTTTTTGGACCGCCTGGAATATTCAACGTAGAACTGATCAGGCTACGCGATCATCCTTTTTCACCGGACGATCCGCATCGGGATTTTCGACGTCCTTCTTTAGATCGTGCGCGCCGTCTTTGACCTTGCCCCAGGCATTTTGTACTTTGCCTTTCGCTTGGTCAGCCAGGCCTTCGCCCTGTAGCTTCTCGTCGCCGGTCCACTCACCTGCCTGGCGTTTCGCCCGGCCCTTCACGTCATCCAATTTGCCTTTGATTTCGTCTTTATTCATATCTTCCTCCTCAAGTTAGGTTAAACAGCTCGCCGCCCACTCATCAGCTGGAATACCAAAGCGACAACTGCCAACAGCAGAAGCAGGTGGATAAACCCACCTAGCGTATAGCTACTGACTACGCCCACCAGCCAAAGAACCAGTAGAATCACAAAAATCGTCCAAAGCATTCGGTCACCTACCGTTTGTTTCAGGTCTTTTGTTTTTATTTACCACTTTGCAAACACTTAAGATGTTGGAGTACTAAGGTGGTTGAGGGGTTGCCGAAAATCGTAAGCTGCTGCATTATCACGTACTTAGACAAAATAAAATCACGCTGGCTTTTAGGGATCAAAATAGGTGTTGACCTCCTTCGAGGTCTCCATTTAAGGTATCGAACGGCGGGAATGGAAACGAGTTTCCTACGTCGAGCGGTTTCAACAAAATACTTAAATAGCAACCTTCTTCGGCAGTTCCGCATCTACTCCGTATCCGGCCAGATTGTAAGTAGCCCTGCAACTCCCGAGACAGTCAAAGCATGAATGATGCAGTCCAAAGCCGAGCCTTGTGGATTGGCGCTGCTCTCCAAATTTGAAGCGAAAGTTGGCAAGAATATGCGGTCTAATCTGATTTATGGAGCACTGGCTCCGGTACAAAATAGATACATGCTTTGCCAGTTGGTCTCAAAGGCGACGCGTAAATTCCATCGTCCTAACACCCGGGTGCAGGAAACCATGAATGACGTTCTGGTCCGGTTCGGCAAAGCGCGCGAAACAGCTCGCGTGATGGCGGCAAATGAGAGATTTGCCGAAGACCAGCGCAAAGCCGCATAATGTGATTGCTTCGCCGCGCGCCCGCGCGGCGAAGTTTCTAAAATCCTGCCTGAACATACCTCCCTTTGAAAACCCAATCCTGTAGGTGAAAAATTGACGATTTCTGAATTAAAAGAGAAGAACATCACGGAGCTCACAAAGATCGCCCGCACACTCGACCTGCCTGGCGCCAGCGGACTCCGAAAGCAAGACCTGATCTTTAAGATCCTGCAGGCGCAGAGTGAAAAAGAAGGTCATATCTTTGCTGAAGGCGTACTTGAGATCCTGCCGGATGGTTATGGTTTCCTGCGTTCTCCGGATTACAACTATCTGCCCGGCCCTGACGACATCTATGTCTCGCCATCACAGATCCGCAAATTTGATCTGAAGACCGGTGACACCGTGAGCGGACAAGTGCGCCCACCTCATGAAGGCGAGAAGTACTTCGCGCTGGTGAAGATCGAAGCGGTGAACTTCGAGTCTCCCGATGAAGCCCGTAACAAAATCCTGTTCGACAACCTCACCCCTCTGTATCCCCAGGAGCGCATCAAGCAGGAGACTGCCCGCGAGAACATCAGCGGTCGCGTCATGGATCTGCTTACTCCTATAGGAAAAGGACAGCGTGGATTGATCGTGGCTCCGCCGCGTACCGGTAAGACCATGTTGCTGCAGACCATCGCCAACTCCGTGACCACCAATCATCCGGAAGTGGTGCTCATCGTTCTGCTCATCGACGAGCGTCCGGAAGAGGTCACGGACATGCAGCGGTCGGTCAAAGGAGAGGTTATTTCCTCCACCTTCGACGAGCCCGCCGCCCGCCACGTGCAAGTCGCGGAAATGGTGATTGAAAAGGCAAAACGCCTGGTCGAACACAAGCGCGACGTGGTGATCCTGCTCGATTCCATCACCCGCCTGGCGCGCGCCTACAACACCATCGTCCCGCCCTCCGGCAAAGTCCTCTCCGGTGGCGTCGATTCAAACGCACTGCAAAGGCCGAAGCGGTTTTTTGGCGCCGCCCGCAACATTGAGGAAGGCGGATCGCTCACCATCATCGCTACAGCGCTGGTGGAAACCGGCTCCCGCATGGACGATGTGATCTTTGAGGAATTCAAAGGCACCGGCAACATGGAAGTGCTGCTCGACCGAAAACTGGTGGACAAACGTGTTTTCCCGGCGATCGATATCCAACGTTCCGGAACTCGCAAGGAAGAATTGCTGATCCCGAAAGAGGACCTGGCTCGCATTTGGGTGTTGCGTAAGGTGCTCAATCCACTTTCGCCGGTTGAAGCGATGGAACTGCTGATCGATAAACTTGGCAAGACCAAGCAGAACAGCGAATTCCTTTCTAATATGAGTTCTATCTAGTATGAATTCTTATCTAGCGTAGCGTCGCGTAAAGGAGCGCCCGCATTGGCAGCATCGCGTTGCATTAAAATAGCGAAGTAGTTCCTTCCCGATCCATAGCCGGAGAGATGGCCGAGTGGCTGAAGGCGCACGCTTGGAAAGCGTGTTTAGGGGAAACTCTAACGTGGGTTCGAATCCCACTCTCTCCGCCATAGCTTCAACTTACGCGAGATCAAAAAGATCTCTCGCTGTCACTCGCTGCATTTCGCCGGCAGGATCAAACCTTGCTAGCGGCTCAAGTTCGGATTTCATCCCCCATCCTAGATCCGTGAACGCAGTAAAAAAGGGCATCGCCAGGCGATGCCCTCTTTTGCCGAAAAATGGATCATTGACCCGCCGGCAATGCTCCGGTGCTTCCACATTGCCCCGAGCCAGTGCCTTTAGGCAATGCGTTCGGGCCAGTCTGGACGCTGCACAGGAAGGTGTACTCCTTCTGCGGCAATGCGATGCCGGTGTAATTCGACCCCAGCAAAGCGTAGCCATCTTCCGCATTGAAGGCCCAGTAAGTGAAATGCAGGTTGCGCACCACGATCCCGGAGTTGTTGCTGGTGGTAGTGCTCTGGCTGCTTTGGATGAAGTTCATCATGTCAGTGAACCACTGTCCTTGCGAGCCATTGCCGGTCGAGTTCACGTCCGTACTGGTGTTGCCGGTACCGAACTCGCCGATATAGATGGGAGCAGTGGTGTAAGCAGCAGCGCCAGTGTTGCCCCAAGGATAGGAAGCGTGCCCAGGCCACGATGGATTCACTTGCCCAACATTGATGTAGGCCCAATGCGCAGTCCAAAAATCCGCCAGGCTTGAGGAGGAACAGCCGGTGTAATAACAGGTGCTGGAATTGAACCATCCCTGCTGATATTCGGCTGGGCCGTAATCGTGCGGCGAGTACACCACCTGATTGTTAATTGCCGCGCCGAGTGAAGTTGCATTGCCGCCCGCATTCAGCACCACGGGTGCGCCGGCATTGCCGGCATTGCCGTTCACACCTTGCAGTTGACCGCCCCAGAAGTCAAAGTCGTAGGGGCCTGCTGCTTGGGTGCCGGTGGCAGTTGGGTACTGCGAGATGCCTTCCACAATGACCAGTGGATAGCCCCAACCATTCGCGAGTGCGTCGCCAAATACCGAGTCTCCCGCGCGTTCTGCCGCCAGTCTCCAGTCATGGCAGGAGGATCCCGCAACGCACGAAGGAGAGAACGGATTGGGATTCGGATTTTGCGACGGGCTGATGCCATCGCCGCTGCCCCAGGTTGAGCCACTGAGATAGTTACAGCCTGTGTGCGTGCAAGCCGTGTGCGGCTCATTGCGCAGATCGAATCCCATCACCGTGGGAAAACCGTCAGAAGCATTTAGCGTTACAGTCACAACGTCCGTGGCTCCGCTGGTCATTTTGGTTCCGTGCAGCCACTTCTGGATGTTGACCCAATCATTGATCCACGAGCTCTCAGGATAATTGCTGCTACCGGAAGAGTAGTACCACAAGCCATTCGCTTCCGCTGAATTGCCGGCCTCGGAGCGATGATTGTCCAGGATCACATGCAGGCCGATCGAGCCCGCATAATTAATGATCAGCGCAAGGATGTCTCGGGCGCGCTTGCCTTGGCAGTCCGCGCAGGCGCTGATGGTATTCGATCCCGGCTTGGGGTCGGTCTCCCACATGGCATTTGAAAACGGGATGCGCACCGTGTTGTAGCCGTAGGACTTCACTTCGTCCAGGATGTATTTGTAATCTTTCGCGTACATGCCATGGACTACTCCGCCGCTGGTCTCAAAGCCATACCAATTGACTCCTGAGATGTTGTAAGAAGTGCCTGCGGGAGTGAGGATCTGCGTGCCGGATGTTGACCAACCTGCGCCGAATGCTAGGCACGGAAGGCACAGGACGAGGAACACGGACCAGACGATCAAACGCGAACGTCTTGTATGCATGGAATCTCCTTTGGAAAATTCTGATTTGTCTGTCTTGGTGTTTTTCTTGCGGGGCCCGAGGAACTGCTGGAAGGTGAGATGCGGGATTTGCTTGTACAAAATCGATTTTTTTAACGCACAGGCCACCCGACTTTAGCCCCAGCTGAGATCAGTAGCGCGAAACTCAAGGGCACTCGACTTTCCGTCGGGTCCCAAATAACACTGCGCAACCCAATCAGAATGGCGGTTTTATCTCCAGGGCCAAGCCCCTCGTTCATGAGCGATTTTCACCGGACTGAAGTCGTGTGCCATTGGGTGCCCCCTCGAGGAAAGTTTTCCACA
>JBBSFV010000024.1:0-48050 GCA_038254775.1 Terriglobales bacterium
CAATCGAAAGTTCGTTTATGTTGCGATTTTTCACCTCCGGCGAATCACACGGCGAGGCCCTTACGGCAGTGCTTTCGGGAGTTCCCGCCGGCCTAAAGATAGATGCAGAGTTCCTGGATCGGGAGCTCTGGAGGCGCCAACAAGGCTTTGGTCGCGGGGGACGCATGCGTATTGAGACCGATCGGGTGCATTTCCTTTCCGGGGTGCGCCACGGGAAGACGATTGGATCGCCAATAACGGTGCAGATCCCCAATAAGGATTGGCAGAACTGGCAGGAAGCACTTCCGGTGGAAGCGGGCGATCCCGCGAAGCACAAGGCTGTAAAGTCGCCTCGTCCTGGACATGCGGACCTGGCGGGCTCGATCAAGTACAACCTGCCGGAGGCGAGGTACGTTCTGGAGCGGGCGTCAGCACGTGAATCCACCTCGCGAGTGGCGCTGGGCGGGATCGCCAAATTGCTGCTGCGGGAGATTGGGATCGAAGTCTTGAGCCATGTGATCCAGGTGGGAGCGGCTAAGCTGGATAGAACGGTTGCCTGGGACGAGATTTTCGATCTTTACAAACGCAATGAAATACTGCTCAACTGCGCCGATGCCGGCGCGGAACAGCGCATGAAGGAAGAAGTAGATAAAGTGTTGCGCTCCGGCGATTCCGTTGGCGGCGTGTTTGAGGTGGTCGCGCACAATGTTCCGCCGGGAATCGGCACTTATGCCAACTGGGACGAGCGCCTGGACGCTCAACTGGCCGCCGCGGTGATGTCACTGCAGGCGGTCAAAGCCGTGGAGATCGGTCGCGGTATTGAAGCAGCGGGCGCCCCAGGATCCGCCGTGCATGATGAGATCGGCTATAGTGCGGCCGGTGCAGATGCTTCACGCACCAACTCCTACTCACGCTTCACCCGATCGCGGAATAATGCCGGCGGCATCGAAGGGGGCATCTCCAATGGAGAAGACGTTGTCGTTCGAGGATATTTGAAACCCATCTCTACCTTGCGGCGTCCGCTACAGTCAGTGGATTATGAGACTCGTGAGATGGTCAAGGCGGCCTATGAGCGCTCGGATGTCTGCGTGGTCCCCGCCGCGGGAGTCGCTGCGGAGGCGATGGTGGCGTTAACGCTTGCGCGCGGTGTGCTGGAGAAGTTCGGTGGTGATTCCATGCTCGAACTGAAACGCAATTTTCAGGGCTATTGCGATCAAGTCAAGAATTTCTGAGGAAGGTAGAAAGTTTGTCGAAACGGACCCCGAAGATTTATCCCATCGTGAAATATGGTGATCCTGTACTTGATGCTCCGGCACAAAAAGTCACAGTTTTTGATGACAAGTTGAAGGCCATGCTCGATGACATGTTCGAATCCATGTACGCAGCGCACGGCGTGGGGCTCGCCGCCCCGCAGATCGGCATCAACAAACGCATCGCTGTGATCGACGTGACCTTTAAGGAGGATCCGGATGCGAAGATCGTGATCATCAATCCGGAGATCATCAAGCAGGAAGGCAAGCAGAGCAGCGGCGAGGGCTGCCTGAGCCTGCCGGATTTTCGTGAGACTGTTAGTCGCGCCAATCGAGTGACGGTCCGAGCCCAGGATGCGGACGGTGAATGGTTTGAGACCAGCGGAGAAGGCCTGCTGGCGCGCGCATTCCTCCATGAGATTGATCACCTCAACGGAAAGCTGTTCATCTCCCATGTAAGCGCTCTGAAACGTGACCTGATCAAACGGAAGATCAAGAAACTTGTGAAGCTGGGTGAGTGGATTTGAAGATTGTTTTCTGCGGCACGCCGCAATTCGCCGTGCCAACACTGGAGCGCTTGGCAACCGTCGGATTCCACATAGAGCTCGTGGTCACGCAGCCGGATCGTCCCCGCGGACGCGGGATGGGAATGAGTTTTTCGCCGATAAAACTCTCGGCACTCAAAATGGGACTTCGCGTGGAGCAGCCGGAAAAGATCCGTAACAATGAGACTTTTCGCCGGGGATTGCAGGAGATCTCACCGGAAGCGATCGTCGTCGTAGGATACGGCAAGCTGATACCAAAATGGATGTTGGAAATGCCGCCGCTCGGGAACATAAATCTGCACGCGTCGTTGCTCCCGAAATACCGCGGCGCGGCGCCGATCCAGTGGGCGATCGCAAAAGGCGAAAGCATTACCGGGAATACCACGATGCTGCTCGACGAAGGCCTTGATACCGGCGGCATCCTGATGCAGCAGCAGGAATCGATCAGTGAGTCGGACACATCATTGACCCTGGCTCCGCGGCTTGCGGCAGCAGGCGCCGAGTTGATAGTGCAAACCCTGCGCGGACTCGAAGGACAAACCATCAAACCGCAACCGCAGGACGAATCCTTTGCCAGCCTGGCGCCCATCCTGAAGAAAGAAGATGGACGCATCGATTTCAAGCTCTCAGCCCAGACCATCCATGATCGCTTGCGTGGATTTCAGCCCTGGCCGGGCGCGTTCACCACGTTTAGGGGAAAGACTTTAAACATACTTTCAGCTAAGCCCGAGAATAGTGGCTCGCAGCTCACATGCGGTGAGATCGTGGTGCAAGGTGATGCGTTGCGTGCAGGATGTGGGAAGAACTCCATGTTGACTGTCCTCGAATCGCAGTTCGCAGGGAAGCGCAGCATAACCGCGCGCGAATTCATTAACGGCTATAAGCCTAAGCCAGGCGAATTGCTGGGCAATTGAGATGGCGGTCTCTGCCGCACGCGCCGCCGCATTTGACATATTGTTGCGCGTCACGACTCAAGATGCCTTCGCCGCAGAGCTTCTCCATGCTAAACAGTTCAAGGGCCTGTCTTCGATCGATCATGCCCTTGCCATGCAGTTGGTGATGGGGATATTGCGGTGGCAGTCAAAGCTTGATTTCGCCATTGCTCAACAGATCGGCGGAGGAAGGCTTCTTGCCAAGCTCGATGTGGAAGTGCTGATAGCGTTGCGTCTGGGCACATATCAGATCCAGTATTTGGAGCGTATCCCTGCCAGGGCTGCCGTGAATGAAAGTGTGGAACTTGTAAAGCGGGCGAGAAAACGCTCAGCAGCGCCTCTGGTCAACGCGGTATTGCGTAACATCGCACCCGCAGTCGAAGCGGCTCAGAGCGAATCTGTTCAGGAGCTCACTCCGGATAGGCTCGCTCATCATTTCTCTCATCCTGACTGGATCGTCAAAAGATGGCTGGCCCGGTTCGGGTTTGAGCAGACTCGCAAGATATGTGAGTACAACCAATCAGTTCCCGCTTTGACCATCCGCATGAATAACGATCATGCAGCAGCAGGATTGATACTTCAGAGAGTCGAATGCGCTCCCGGCAAGATCGTGGCCGGTGCACGTCGATGTGTGAGCGGTGACCTCACAAAAAGTGATGCATACCTGCAAGGCGGGGTGACGATCCAGGATGAAGCCTCGCAGTTGGTGGCACTATTGATGGGTAAGGACGCAGCTCCCGGCGCCCGCATACTGGATTGCTGCGCTGCCCCTGGCGGCAAGACATCGTTGATTGCGCAACGAAATCCGCAGGCGCGGATCGTTGCCGTAGAGCTTTACCAGCATCGTGCCCGCATCATGCAAAATCTCGTCCGCGCCGGCAATGTCAGCATACTGGCTGCGGATGTCACGCATCTGCCATTCCACGAACGATTCAACCGAGTGCTGGCAGACGTGCCCTGTAGCGGGACCGGGACGCTGGCAAGAAACCCGGAGATCAAGTGGAAGCTAAGAAGAAGCGATCTGCGCGAGCTGCCGTCTCGGCAGTTCTCGATCCTCCAATCTGCGATGAACCAGGTGCTTACCGGCGGACAGTTGGTCTATTCAACCTGTTCCCTGGAGCGCGAAGAAAATGAAGATGTGGTCATGCGGGCGATGCAGTCGAACCCGGGCTTCGAGCTGCTGGACTGCCGCTCTGAGTTGAAAGAACTTCAGGCGCAAGATGAGCTGGCGTGGGCAAACCCTGACTCATTGTGCAGCGGAGCCTTCATGCGGACGATTCCCGGTGTTCACCCCTGCGACGGATTCTTTGCCGCGATCCTGCAGCGCATTAACGTGTGATCTGGAAAGAGATTTCCTGACCGCTGAGAATTTTCTGCCCCGGCGCTGGGACCTGCTTCACAATGACTCCCGCCGGCAATCCGCTCACGTCAAGTGATGGCTGCAGCTCCTGTAGCGTGCTCACTTTGTTGACTGCGAACCCCGCAGACTGCACAAGCTCGGTCGCATCTGCAAAGTGTTTACCCAGGAAGCTTGGCATCACAAAGGCATGATCCTCGCTTGGCGCGGAGAGCAGCAGGCTTATCTTTGGGCTGGCGGCGCCGGCATTCGCCGGAGGATTCTGGCTGATCACCTGCCCGGGTATCTCCGCGGGAAGGTCGGCGCTGGACATGGAGGCTAGATCCAATCCGCGTCGATGGAGATCGATCTCCGCTGCCCGGGAGCTCTGGCCTACCAGATTGGGGATCTCCGAGCGCTGTGGGCCCAGGCTCAAAGCCAGCCTCACCCGCCAACCCCGTCGGACTTTTGTTCCCGCAAGAGGAGACTGGGAAACGATCCTCCCTTCCGGGATCTCTGAGGAAAAGAATTTATCCTCCACGCCCATGACCAGGCCATTGGACGCAGCTAACATCTCGGCCTGTTGCGGCGGGAGCCCGGTGAACTTGGGGACTGAGACTTCTGAGCCATGGATCGCAAATCGCATTGCAACCAGCGCGCTGACCATTGCGACCAACACCAAAACCAGGCCCATGAGGATGAATCGGGCGAGGCGCATCATTGGCGTGCCGCTCCCGACAAAGATGGTTCGACCTTGGCCACCGCGCTCTGGGGGTGCTCGGCTGGTTTTGCATCTACAGGAGTGACCGGCAGAAATTTCTCAGAATCACGCCCCTGAAGCGCCACTCTCATGAAATCGATCCAGATCGGGAGCGCTGCCTGTCCGCCGGTCTCTTTCGCGCCCAAGGTCTTCTTTTCGTCGAAGCCCATCCATACACCACAGGTGATGGAAGGAGAGAATCCGAGAAACCATGCATCCGTAAAGTTATTTGTGGTACCCGTCTTCCCCGCGAGTGGATGTTTCAACTTGAGCGCCGCAGTGGCAGTGCCTTCCTTCACCACGCCTTCGAGCAGTGAGACCATTGTGCGCGCGATGCGCGGGCTGATGACATCTTTAACATCCGCGAAATCTTCTTCGCGAACGTGCCCGTCATAATCCATCACCTTACGGATATAGCGCGGAGCCACCCTGACACCGTCATTCGGAAAAACGGCAAATGCGGCGGTCTGCTCAAACAGCGTGATCTCCGCCGCCCCCAGAGCCACTGGCAAGAACGGCTTGATATCCGAAGTCACGCCGAACTTGTGGGCATACTCGATCACGGTCTTGATGCCTACCTTTTCCGCGATCTTCAAAGCGGGGATGTTGCGCGAGTTGGCGACTGCTTTTCTAAACGGGATATTGCCCCAGAATTTACCGTCATAATTGGACGGTGTATACGGGCCACCGGGGGTATTGAAAGTCGTTGGCGTGTCCAGGATGTAGTCATCCAGCGAGATCAGGCCGTTATCAAGGGCCGCGGTGTAAACGTATGGCTTGAACGATGATCCCACCTGTCGCATCGCTTGAGTGGCACGATTGAATTTTGATTCAGCATAATCACGACTGCCGACCATCGCCTTAATATCACCGGTAGAGTTGTCGATCGCCATCAAAGCTACTTGCGCGCCAGTATCCTGCTCAAGAGTGACCTTTGCTTCGGCAGAGTCGCCGAGATTCAAGGACACTACGTGGATGTAAACAATATCGCCGGCACGCAGAAATCCTGACGCGGTTTTCTTGCCGGTCCATTTGAAAGCCGCTGGAGTCAGATCTGCGGAGTAGCGCCCAAAAAGAACTGTGGCGCCCCGGGCGCTGGATTCCGTGACCAAAGCATGAATGTAAGAACCCGGCTCAACAGCGTTGTCCCAATCGGGATGATGATATTTCTGAAGAGGCACGCCTTCATCCAAGATGTTTTTCAGCTTGCCCTTCCAGCCGTGGCGCCGCTCATAGGCGGCCACGCCGTCCAGGCAGGCCCGCACCGCATTTTTCTGGAGATCGAGGTTAAGCGTGGTATACACGCGCAGGCCATTTTGGTGGACCTCCTCGCTGCCGTAAGTTTTTTCCAGGTAGCGGCGGATCTCTTCCACAAAGTTTGGCGCTATCGAGTTCACAGGTTGCTGCAAGTTCAGCGTGATGGGCTTGGATTTTGCGCCAGCCGCCTGCGCCGCGGTGATCTTCCCATCTTCCATCATGGCGTTGATCACCAGGTTTCGGCGCCGCAAGGCATTCTGGGGATTCAAGATGGGAGAATAGATTGTTGGCGACTTGGGCAGACTGGCGAGCAGCGCAGCCTCCTCCACGGTCAGGTCTTTTGGCTTTTTGCCGAAATAAAATTCAGAACCAGCGGCAAATCCGTAAGCCCCGTGCCCTAAATAGATCTGGTTCGCATAAAGAGTGAAGATCTGCGGTTTGGTAAAGCGCCGCTCGATCTGGATGGCAAGGATGATCTCCTGAAACTTGCGGTTGAAGTGCCGTTCGGGCGAAAGAAAGAGATTGCGTGAGAGTTGCATGGTCAAAGTAGAGGCACCCTGAGCGCGAGTCCCGGTTGTGACGTCACGAAAGGCGGCGCCCACGACTCGGCGAAGGTCGATGCCCCAGTGCTTATCAAAATCCTTATCCTCTATCGAGGTGACTGCGTCACGTAAAAGCTTTGGGAAATCCTCATAGGATGCGATCACCCGGCGCTGCAGCGCAAAGGTGCCGATCACGCGGCCTTGATCGTCATACAACTCAGTCATTGCGCTCGGGCGGTAACGCTCGAGTTCGCTCACTTGGGGAAGGTCGGTTGAGTACACCAGCAGCAGCCCGCTCACGGCTCCGACTGCTGCCGCGAGCAGCACAAGCAGGCCAAATACGATCTGGCTAAAGTATTTTCGTTCGCCTGCCCGGCGGGGCGGCGGTTCTGAGGTGAGGAACTTCATGGCTTAGGCTCGCCGGTTTTCGCCAGCATAGCAGCTTTTTCAGAGACTTCCGTCGCACTGGTGTCGCGGAGAACCATAGAAAGCAAAGCCCCGTCTCGCATCGGCAAGGCGGGGCACTTCACTACGGACAGATATTAAGAATTCTTGTTCTTTAGCACAGCCACCGCACGCTGCAATTGCTCATCGGATCGTTGCTGCGTGGCCTTCTTTTCGGCTGCTTCCTGCTGCTGCTCGGCGGTAGCATTCTCATTGCCTCCGTCATCTTCTGAGGAAGCTGAATCGAGGTCTTCAACGTCCGGCACCATGATGTTGGGGGTGATCGCGGAATCCTGGATCGCCTTGCCGTTCGGCGTGTAGTACTTGGCGATAGAAAGCATCAGTGCGGAGCCGTCCTGGATCTCAATCAACTTCTGCACGGAGCCCATGCCAAAGGTCTTGTCGCCCACCACATCGCCGCGCCCGTTCTCAAGCACCGCCGCCGCAACAATCTCCGCCGGGCCGGCTGTACCACGGTTCACCAGCACTACCAACGGCATCTTGGTCATGTGCTTTTTCGGGTCTGCATTAAAGTCTTCGCGTTTGTACTTCTGGCCGGAGATATAAGAGATCATGCCGCGATCCAGGAAGAGATTCGCCACTTCCACCCCTTCGTTCTCGTCGCCTTCGGAGTTGCTGCGCAAGTCCAGCACCAGTTTCTTCGCGCCGCTCCCTTGCATCTGCTTGATCTTCGCCGCGATCTCCTGAGCTTTCCCTTTGCTCAATGCTCCCGGCTTGATGTATCCAATGTTGCTTTCGAGCATCTTGTCGGTGGTGCCCGGCGGGGTAATGAAGTCACGCTGGATGGTGAGCTTCTGCGGCTCTGCCCGCCGCGGGCGCACAACGGCGAAATTGACCTGTGAGCCTTTTGCTCCGGCGAGCACGGCCCGGATCTCAGCCAAAGACATCTCTCTCGTGCTGCGGCCTTCGAGCGATTCGATGATGTCACCCGTCTCAATATTCGCCCGGTCAGCCGGACCGTTCGGCACCACGGAAACAACCGCTGCATATCCAAAACGCTTGGATACGGTCGCCCCTATATTGGCATTCATGTCTGCGGTCTTGCGCTCACGGAAACGCTTGTACTCAGCCGGACTTAGATAACTGGAACTTGCATCCAGCGAGTCGAGGAGACCGTGCAATGCGCCATCTGTGACCAGCGCGAAATTCGGTTCTTCCACATACTCACTGCGGATCCGGGAGAGGACCTCACTGTAAACGCCGAGCTGGCGGTAAGCACCCTCATCATTGGACGAGGAAGCTTGCACTTTCAGGCCGGCAACCACGAACAGGATGGTCGCTACAGAGAGGCTGGCGATAAAAATTTTCAACTTTTTTGACATGAGGACTTGTTCCGGCACTCCACCCAGCAACCGCTGGTGAATACCCGATTATACGTTGGATGCTGCTGGTGGTTTAGACGATGCGGCCGGGAAATGGTTTCATTCCACCAACACTGGAACGTCCTGAGCCCCCGGAGAGTGCTAAAAAGAGAGGTTTTTCTGGCCGGCAAGCGAATTCGCCTTTTCTCCAGGTAAAAAGCGTCGGCTGATGCCCAAAGTCCGCGGATTTGCCGCCGGAAACTGCGGTGTGTCTCATCCTCGGCAGCAATTTCATAGAGAGCGGATATTGCAAAGCGTTTTTTTCGCATCTCCACCGCGCGCTTTCCATCCATATACTTTTCCAGTCATTGAACGGAGCCGGAATGCGCATCGCAAATGATCTTTCTGAATTAGTTGGCAGAACGCCGCTTGTCCGCCTGAATAAAGTAACCGCTGGCTGCAAAGCTACGGTAGTGGCGAAGCTCGAAAATTTTAATCCCTGCAGCAGCGTGAAGGACCGCATTGGCGTGAGCATGATCACGGATGCCGAAGCCGGCGGCAAGATCACGCCGGGAAAGACCGTCTTGGTGGAACCAACCAGTGGCAACACCGGTATTGGGTTGGCATTTGTCGCGGCTATCCGAGGCTACCGTCTCATCATCGTGCTGCCGGACACGATGACCACAGAGCGCCGCGTATTGTTGCGCGCGTTCGGCGCGGAACTGGTCCTGACCCCGGGGCCAAAAGGCATGAAAGGCGCAATCGCGAAGGCCCAAGAGATTGTCGCCAAGACCCCGAACGCCGTGATGCTGCAGCAATTCTCGAATCCTGCCAATCCGAAGATCCACTTTGAGACCACCGGCCCAGAGATCTGGGATGACACCGATGGCAGGGTCGACATCCTCATCTCAGGCGTTGGAACCGGCGGCACCCTGACCGGGGTTGGCGAGTACATCAAGCCCAAGAAGCCATCATTCAAGATCGTCGCCGTGGAGCCCACGGACAGTGCCGTACTTTCGGGAGGAAAACCCTCCCCGCATAAGCTCCAAGGGCTTGGTGCGGGTTTTATACCGGAGATCCTTAAAACCGATCTGATCGACGAGATCATCCAGGAGACGACTGAAGAATCGTTGGAGATGGCAACGCGATTGGCGAGAGAAGAGGGATTGCTAGTGGGAATATCTTCCGGCGCGGCAGTGGCTGCGGCGATCAAAGTCGCCAAGCGCGAGGAGAATGCCGGCAAGCTGATTGTTGTAGTGATTCCCAGCTCCGGCGAGCGCTACCTCACCAGCATCCTCTTCAACAAGTTGCGGGAAGAAGCAATGGCGCTGCCCACGGAAGAAGTGAGCATATAGCGGCTTCTCTATAATCCAGCCATGAATCTGGAACAGAGGTTAGCCGAGCTGAAGCGGAAGGACACGCTTGCCGAGCAAGGCGGTGGCACAGATCGCCGCGAGCGCCAGCATAAAGAAGGCAAGATGTCCGCGCGTGCGCGCGTTGAGTTCCTGCTCGACGAAGGCTCCTTCGAGGAGCTGGACAAATTCGTGACCCATCGCTGCACCGACTTCGGCATGGAGCAGCAGAAGTTCATCGGAGACGGCTTCATCACCGGCTATGGCCGCATCGAAGGCCGCTTGGTGTTTGTCTTTGCGCAGGATTTCACCGTATTCGGCGGCTCACTTTCAGAAGCGAACGCCGGCAAGATCGTCAAGGTCATGGACATGGCGATGCGTGTAGGCGCGCCGATCATCGGACTGAATGATTCTGGTGGCGCGCGCATCCAGGAAGGCGTGATGTCGCTTGCCGGATACGCGGATATCTTCCTGCGCAATACCTTGGCAAGCGGAGTCATCCCTCAGATCAGCGCGGTGATGGGCCCCTGCGCCGGGGGAGCCGTGTATTCACCGGCGATCACTGACTTCACCCTGATGGTGGACAAAACCTCTTACATGTTTGTGACCGGGCCGGAAGTGATCAAGACGGTCACGCATGAGGAAGTCACCAAAGAGCAGCTCGGAGGCGCCACCACACACAATGAGATCTCCGGCGTGGCGCACTTCATGGCGCACGATGATGCCGAGTGCCTGAGCATGGTTCGAGAGTTGTTCGGCTTCTTGCCATCCAACAATCTGGACGACCCGCCGCGCCGCGCCTGCGCTGACCCGATCGATCGCGCGGACGCTGAACTGGACACCATCGTGCCCAGCGAATCTAATCAGCCCTATGACATCAAAGATGTGATCACCCGCGTGGTGGATGATGGCTACTTCTTTGAGGTGCATGAGCATTACGCCAAGAACATCGTGGTCGGATTTTCGCGGATGAACGGTAGGCCAGTAGGGATCGTGGCAAATCAGCCCGCGTTTCTTGCCGGCGTGCTGGACATTAACGCATCCGGCAAGGCAGCAAGATTTGTTCGCTTCTGTGATGCGTTCAATATCCCTCTCATTACCTTTGAAGATGTGCCCGGATTTCTGCCCGGAACGCAGCAGGAATATGGCGGCATCATCCGCCATGGCGCCAAGCTGCTGTACGCCTATGCCGAAGCTACCGTCCCCAAGATGACGGTGATCACCCGCAAGGCTTATGGCGGGGCTTATTGCGTGATGGCGTCCAAGCACATCCGCACCGACGTGAATTATGCGTGGCCTTCGGCGGAGATCGCGGTCATGGGCCCGGAAGGCGCGGTCAACATCGTCTATAAACGCGAACTGGAGAAGGTCCGCCAGGACGCTGAAGCTAAGACCGGCGCAAACAACAGCTTCGGTTCTGAGGCGGAGAAACTGGAGGAGGTCGAACGGCTGGTGGCCGGAGAACGCTCCCAACTTGTGGAAGCCTTCCGCGACCGCTTCGCCAATCCATATATCGCCGCCGAACACGGCTATGTGGACGGCGTAATCCTGCCGCGCGAGACCCGCAAGCGCCTGATTGATTCGCTGGAAATGCTGCAAAACAAACGGGAGAAGAACCCCGCGAAGAAGCACGGCAATATACCGCTGTAAATCCTTGCATTGAGAGTCATGAAGTGGTCAAATAGCGAACAGATGGCGAATACACTTTCTACTCCGAAGCTTGATGAAATTGGACCTTGGACAGAGGTCAAGTTGGATATTCTCAAGCGTTATGCCACCGAATATTCCAAAATATTGTCGGCGCAAGAAAGCCCCTCGCTCTACCACGCATACATCGACGCCTTTGCTGGAGCTGGTAAGCATATTTCAAAGACTTCCGGAGAGATGATTCCTGGAAGTCCAACAAATGCCCTTCTAGTTAGCCCGCCTTTCAAACACCATTTTCTAATTGATTTAGACGCAACTAGAGTAGCTGGTCTCAGAGAGCAAGTGGCTGGACGAAGCGATGTAGACGTTTTTGAAGGGGATTGCAATGACATTCTCGTGTCAAACGTTTTTCCCAAGCTGCGCTTCGAAGATTATCGTCGTGGACTTTGCATCTTGGATCCTTACAAGCTAAACCTGCAGTGGAAGGTTATAAAAGCAGCGGGAGATCTCAGATCATTAGAACTTTTTATTAATTTCCCTGTCATGGACATTAATCGAAATGTTTTGCATAAAGATCCGTCTACTGTGAAGCCGGAAGATGTTTCGCGGATGAATGCATTATGGGGTGACGAATCGTGGCGTGAGTTGATGATCAGCAGTTCCGGAAACTTATTTGGCTATGAAGAAAAGACTGGAACGAACGAAATACTGGCCGATGCTTTTAGGGAAAGGCTGAGGAAAGTAGCTGGTTTCAAAAAAGTCCCTAAACCACTAGCCATGAGAAATAGCACCAACGCGATTGTCTACTACTTATTTTTCGCTTCGCATAAAGGAACCGCCGAACAGATAGTAGAGTGGATCTTCGAAAAATACTCTCAGAAATAATGTCATTAAATTCTGCTATCGAATGGACCGACGCCACATGGAACCCGGTTCGTGGCTGCACAAAGATCAGTCCCGGATGTAAGCACTGTTATGCCTCCACATTCGCCGAAAGGTTCCGGGGTGTGCCTAATCATCCATATGAACAAGGTTTTGATTTACGGCTTGTCCCAGGAAAGCTTTTGGAGCCGTTGACTTGGCGAAAACCCAAAAAGGTTTTTGTGAATTCAATGAGTGATCTCTTTCAGACCGGAGTATCGGATGAATATATTCAGGCCGTTGCTGCGGTGATGGTGGCGGCCCATTGGCATGTTTTTCAGGTGCTGACAAAACGTGCAGACCGCATGCGAGACCTCTTGAATTCAAAACTGAGCACAGCTGCCAGCGCTCCTAATATCCTCTGGGGCGTTAGCGTAGAGAATAAAAAACATGGTGTGCCGAGAATTGCGGCGCTCCAAAGTGCTGCGGTGAAAAGTCGCTTTTTGTCGATTGAACCTTTACTCGAAGACCTGGGTCAAGTGAACCTCGACGGAATTCATTGGGTGATTGTTGGAGGAGAAAGTGGCCCCGGTGCCCGACCTATAGAGCGGGAATGGGTGATTTCTATTCGCCGTCAGTGTCGCGTTTTCGGAGTTCCATTTTTCTTTAAGCAATGGGGTGGAGTCCGCAAGAAATTGAAGGGCCGTCAGCTCGACGGACGCGTATACGACGAATTCCCGAGTGTTCTGCAGTCCAAGGAAGATGCCTTGCCGCAAGAGACGAGTGAGAATCTTCTGCAGCAGATTGCAGCCTTTGGTATTGCAGGATATTAAGCCCTCTATACTGGTCTTATGCCACCCTCAACCGAACCTCAAGCCGTGCGCGTGGACAAGACCGGCGGCACCGGCATGGAGATCGACTGGAAAGACGGGCACCGCAGCTCTTACAGATTCCAGTGGCTGCGCGATGCCTGCCCCTGTGCCACCTGCGAGGATGAGCGGGAAAAGACCGGCCAAAAATATGGCGAGCCTCCCAAGCCAAAAAACGCTCTGCCCATGTTCCGCGAGCCCGCTCGTCCTACGGAAGTTACTCCGGTGGGGAAGTACGCCATCAGCTTTGCCTGGAATGACGGCCACAGTACGGGGATCTATTCCTGGAACTTCCTGCGCGAGCAGTGCAGGTGCGACGAGTGCCGGAGAGCCGCGCTGACGGGTTGAAGCAAGAATCGATGCGAATCCGGAAGCCTCTGCTCCCTTCGTGTCCCCAGCGGTCAAGACCTCAGCGGTCAAGACTTTTCCGCAGCCGCCATCTTATGCGCGTGCGCCGCGCCGATCTCATGCTCGATCTTGGAATTGATCTTGGTGTCAACGAACTCGGCGGCTACGCGGATCGCATTCTTGATCGCATTCGCGTTGGATGATCCGTGCCCGATAATGACTACGCCCTTCACTCCCAGCAGCGGAGCTCCGCCATATTCGGAGTAGTCCAGCCGCTTCTTAAAATCCGCAAATGCCTTTTTCGACAAAAGTGCGCCCATCTGTGAACTGATGGTGGACTTCAACGATTCTTTCAGCAGGAAGCGCATCGCCTCCACCAGCCCTTCAGAGACCTTCAATGCCACGTTGCCGATGAAGCCGTCACACACGATCACATCGGCGTGTCCGTTGTAGAGGTCTCGTCCTTCCACGTTGCCAATAAAGTTCAGGTGCAGCTCTTTTAGGAAGGGAAAGGTCTCCTTGGTCAGCTCGTTGCCTTTGCTCTCCTCTTCGCCCACGGAGAGCAGCCCCACGCGTGGCTTCTGGATCTTGAAGATGTTACGCGAGTAGACCTCGCCCATCACGGCGAATTCGACCAGGTTATTGGGCTTGCAATCCACGTTCGCGCCCACGTCGCAAAGGATCGCAGCGGTACCTTTCGATGTAGGAAAGACGGCGGCAAGTCCAGGACGGTCCACTCCGGGAAGCGTGCCCAGCACCATTTTGGCCGTTGCCATAGCCGCGCCGGTGTTGCCGGCGGTAATGAATCCCGCAGCGCGGCCCTCGCGCACCAGCCGCAAGGCCACCCGCATGGAGGAGTCGCGTTTGGAGCGGATCGCCTGCCCCGCTTTTTCATCCATGCCGATCACTTCGCTGGCATGGACCACTTCAATAGCAAGATCGGATGCGGAAGGATGGTGTTCCAGTTCAGCGCGGATCTGGGGCTCGCGGCCCACCAGCAGCACGCGCACATCGAGCTGGCGGGCAGCCAGGATGGCGCCCTCGATCTCAGGCTTGGGCGCCTTGTCTGATCCCATTGCGTCCACTGCAATGACGGTCTGCATTCGGTTTAAGCCGGACTCCGCGTTCGTGCCCGAGCCAGCGGGCAGACATCCATGGCGATTAGCGGGACTTCTCGACGGCGACGATCTCACGCCCCTTGTAATGGCCGCACTTTGCGCACGCGCGGTGGGGCAGCTTCTTCTCGTGGCAGTTCGGGCACTCAGAAAGTGAGGGTGCGGTCAGAAAATCATGCGCGCGACGCTTTGCGGTGCGCGTTTTGGAATGGCGTCGTTTTGGATTTGGCATTTCTAAAAACCTTCTTGTTCCGGGATCTGATCTACTGCTTCAATTTGTCCTTGATCTCAGCCAACGCTGCCCATCGCGGATCGCTCATCTCCACCGTGCATCCGCACTCAGTGGCGTTCATGTTCTTCCCACAATGTGGGCACAGGCCTTTGCAGTCCGGCATGCACAGCACCTTGGCAGGCAGCGCCAAAAAGAGCTGTTCTTTCAATGCATCTTCCAGCAGCAAGCCTTCGCCCTGGTAGTAGCCTATTTCCGTCTCAGACTCTGAGATCTCTACCTCTTCACCGGCACCCAACGTCTTCAGGGGACGGTACAGCAGATCAAACGAACGGGCAACATCCTCCAGCACCGGATCCAGGCAACGTGCGCATTTCATCTCTACCTGGGTAGAGAAGTCACCCACCAGCCGGATGTCCTGTACTTTTTGGTTGCCACCATGATTCTCTTCCAGCAGGTCCGCCCGTCCTTTTGCCAAGAAGGGCAGACTTTGCACAAAATCCGGACCTAATTCAATCATGCCCGGGGCAAAAGACTCCGTGAAGTCAATCTTGCGGAGTTCAAGTTCCGTGACACTGATGAACATAGGAGGCCGTAAAACCCAACTTCTAAAATGCTGGTTCTGAAGCATTTAACATTGAGCACCGCCGCAAATAGAACAACTGGCACTAGGGCCAGTTGCGGACACATATCACGTGCTGCGCAGAAGCGGGTCGATCAACGGTGCAGGATAAAGTTTAAAGGCCACTCTACTCACTGTCAAGGCAGAGTGGCCGGGGGAGGGTTCACTGCACAGTCGTAGTGCAGTTGGATCCACCTGCACTGTCAAACTTGATATCGCTCTGCTGCGTGGAGCAAAAGCCCCGCAATCCAGTATTTCCCAGGCTCGCGGGCACCGCGACCGCCGTGTATTGGCTGATGATCGGGCTGCCGGAGGTGCTGGCGATCGAAAACAGATAGCCGCTTTTGGCGCAGGGCTGGGTCGCGCAACCCAGGTTGCCATCGAGAAGTGCGGCGGAGATTGATCCGACCGTTCCGCTGCCTGAACCCAGTTTCGCCAGATCGTCCGCAAAGCCGATATTCGGATAGGTAATGTTGTATGTCTGCTCGGCGGTGTTGATGGTCCTTATATTGCTGACAGCGGAAGCCTCATTGGCGGAGATCTTCGAGCGGATCAGGTTTGGGATCGCGATTGCAGCAATGATCAGGATGATCGCCACAACGATCAGCAATTCTATAAGGGAGAAGCCTTGTTCTTTTTTGTTGTTCTGCATGTGACCCCAGCTCCAAAAATGGAAGATTTTTGGGGAAGACAAAAAATAACTACGCATTACGTGGATGCGCCTGATCAAGTCTGATTCGCTGCACATTGCACAGCCTGTTCGGAGCCCAGAAACCGGGGAGAGCGGAACTATACCACACAGCTTCGGGGACAACGGACAGGTTTTAGGACAATGGCCGACTGGAGCAACAAAACAAAAAACCCGCCCATGGAGGGCGGGTTTCTCATCAGCCCAAAAGAGTTAGACGCTCGGCCCTTCGGTGCCAGTGGCGCGATCAGCCTGGCCCTTGACCGCTTGGATGCCCCGAGTCACACGCTCACGACCTTGATCCATTGCGTCACGAGCCTGGTCAGCCAGATCATTTGCCCGGTCCACCAAGTTGCCGCGGGTCTCTTCACCGCTCATGGGAGCAAAAAGAAGACCCAGTCCAAGACCAATACCGATACCTGCGAGAAAACCTTTCATTTGCAAACCTCCTTTTGATTGCGTCGAAGACTAAATAACGCCGCACATAAAGAGATGCCCTTTTTCGCGGGGGGTTGCCGCAGGACAGGGGAAATCAAGATCCATCCTATTCAGCACAAAAGAATACGGGCGCCGATGCGCCCGTACGGTGATGCCTGACCTCTTCTACTTCTTGGGAGTTGCCGCCTGGGCCGGAACGCTGGCCGGACCGCTATTTGTGCTGCCCTGAAGCAGCTTTAGTTTGGCATCTGCCACTTCTTGCAGCCCGGATTCCTTGGAACTGTTTTTCTTTAGATCTTCGTAAAGCTTGGCAGCCTCGCCATTCTTCTTCTCAGTTTCGTACATTCCGGCAAGCTCGAGCTGGGCCGTGGCCTTGGGAACGGTTGCCGAATCCGCATCGATCACATCTTTGTACATCTGGACGGCATCGTTTTCCCGATTGGTGGAGCGGTAGAGTGAGGCCAGAGCATATTTCGACAATGCAGAAATATCCTTTTCGCCGCCGGAGGCCTTCTTCAGATCATCTTCTGCCGCTTTGTTGTCGCC
The DNA here is from genome assembly GCA_038254775.1 of Terriglobales bacterium. GTDB lineage: Bacteria > Acidobacteriota > Terriglobia > Terriglobales > Acidobacteriaceae > JBBSFV01. The sequence continues at coordinate 17,083 of JBBSFV010000024.1, forward strand.
TGCTTCCAGAGCTGTAACGCCGGCCATATACCGCGCTATTTTGCCTGCCTTGGTCATGCCAAAGCGGTCCGCAATCGAAGCAAACTGTTTGTTTGCAGCCTTCGCCCGATCCACCGCCGAGGTGTATGTGGCCTCATCCGGGGAGACAGGAGCATCTTTCGCGCGCAGCGCTGAGGTGTAGGTCCGCATCGCAGCGCCGTATTCCAGGCTGGCAACGCCGTTCTGCTTCTGGATGTAGGCAAAACCACCGATCGCCGCAAGCGCGAGGATGCCTAAAAGCACCAGAACGATGGTAAGGGTCTTGCGGTGCTCCACTGTCCAATGGACAGCATCCTTGGTAGCCACTGCGAACTGGTCCTGCTTCAACTGACGACGGGTATAACTTTGCACGATTTTCCTTAAGGAGGGGAATGACGGGGAACGAACATCAAGTGTATCGTTGCTGCTGTAACACCGTCAAACCTTTGAAGTGCCTGTACTTGCGTGCAACATAGTGTTGCTGCCACGGCGTCCAACTAAGGGAACCCCTATAAAATCCTGAGTTCCTGAGCTCTGCGGTCTTGAGGTGGAGGTAACCATGCGCAAAGTTGCAATCGCTATTGGAAGTGTCGTTGTTTTGCTGATGCTCGCAGTATTCAGCCTGCCGTTCCTGGTGAACGTGAATAAATATCACGACCGCATTCAGTCTGAGTTGCAGCAACGCACCGGCAGAAATGTCCGCTTGGGCAATATGTCCTTAAAGGTTTTTCCCATCCGCATCCGGGTGGAAGACGTTTTGGTCGGTGATGATCCACATTTTGTCGGCAAAACCCCATTCGCCACCGCGAAAGAGCTATTCGTCTCTGCCAAGCTGATTCCTTTGCTTAGGGGCGACCTTCAACTGGACGCCTTGGAGCTTGCCAATCCGACCATCGAGTTGATCCGTGATCAACAAGGAATCTGGAATTTCTCCACACTCGGCAAGCCCGGATCGGCTCCTCCCGCGCCCAATACCTCAGCCACCCGCAAAGGAAGCGTGCCCAATCAATCAGCTCCGCCGCAGCAGGCTCTGCCGCAGCAGGGCGGAACATCACAACCTGATCTCTCGCTTGCGAAGCTTGAGATCACCAATGGACAGATCGCGGTCACCGATTACCAAAAGCGGCAGCCCCGCGTCCTCTATGACCATATTGACCTGACTTTGAACGACTATGCTCCAGGAAAGCCGTTCAAGATCGATCTGGCGGCGCATCTGCCTGGCAATGGTAAGGAGACTCTCCGAATCGCGGGCAAAGGTGGCCCGCTTCAGGACCAGCCTCTGCAGACGGTATTCGATGGCGAGATCTCGCTCGATCAGGTCTCGCTCGCTGGACTCCAGAAGTTCTTGAACTCTGCTGCTCTCAATAACATGGCATTCACGGCGAGTGGGACCGCGCACGTGAAGAATGACAACTCAGGATTGAAATCGGATGGAGCCCTCAAGTTAGAGGATGCGCGGGTGAATGGCACTGATATCGGCTACCCCATCTCGGCGAAATACAACATCTCCGCTGACCTGAACAATGATGTCTACAGGGTCGACAAGGCCGATCTCAAGCTAGGCGGCACTCCCCTTTCAGCGGTTGGCACCTTCAATGCCGGACCTACTCCGGCGCAAGTGGATATGCATGTCACGACATCGAACGCATCCGTGACTGAGATCGCGCGGCTGGCTGGTGTCTTCGGTGTGGCATTCAGCCCCGGCATCCAGGTGGCCGGCAAGGTAGACGCGGATGTTTCTGCCCGAGGCGCCGCCAATAATCCCGCGTTGAATGGAAAAGTTTCCGCCCGCGAGTTAGTGATCACTGGCAAGGACTTGCCCCAGGCGGTGCAGGTCACGAATGTGGACCTGTCCTTGACACCGTCATCGTTGCAGTCAAACAGCTTCATCGCGACCACCGGCTCAACCGCCGTCCAACTCAAATTCGCAATGCAGAACTACACTGCTCCGAATTCCACGGTCGAGGCAACCGTTCGCACCCAGCACGCGCAACTGGGTGAAGTGCTGAACATCGCAAAAGCCTACGGCGTCTCTGCCGCGGAGGGCATGAGCGGCAACGGCCCTATCCAGCTCGACGTTACCGTGAAAGGTCCCACGAAGAATCCGGCAGCAATGGTTTACTCCGGCAGCGGCAACCTCAAAGATGCATCACTCAGAACGCCGAATTTCACCCAGCCTGTGAGTATTCGCAATGCGGACCTGCAGTTCTCTCAGAACTCCATCATCCTGAATAATGGCTCGTTCTCGCTGGGCTCCACCAATGCCAATGGACAGGTGACGCTGCGAAACCTCGGCCCCAACACCACGCCACAAGTCCAGTTCGCGCTGGCGGCAGATAAGTTTGACTCCACCGAGTGGCAAAAGTTGATGGTCAACGCTCCTGTTTCGGTTAAGAAAGCCTCGTTGTCACTGGTTCCCTTGGCGAATGCGGCTGCTCCGCCCGCCGAAGCTCCGTTGATCAATCGCCTCATCGGCAGTGGGACTTTGCAGGTGAGCAACGTTATTTATGACCAGCTTCAATTGAGCAATGCCCACTCCAATGTGATGCTCGACCGAGGCTTGATCCGACTCTCCCCGGTTACGGCGCAGATCTACGGTGGAACCACGGATGGCACCATCGTGATTGACACCCGGCCCACGCCTTCCACCTATACCGTCAGCAGCAAGCTTGACCATGTAGATGCCAATCAGTTGCTCTCCTCGGTTTCGTCGGTCAAGAAAGTGTTGTATGGGCTCTTGGCCGCGAATGCGAATACCTCTTTCACTTCCAGCGGAAATAGCGACTTCGCCCGTACGCTCAACGGGAATGTGAATCTTAGCCTGTTGAATGGAAAAGTTGCCGGCGTCGACCTCTTGCACGAGCTCTCCAGCATCGGGAAATTCGTTCAAGGAGGGAGGCAGCAGGAGCCGTTCACCAACATCGTGAAGCTGGCCGGGGATTTCAATATCCATAACGGAGTGGCGCGAACCAACAACCTGCTGGCATCGATCGATGGCGGGACTCTGGCGGGCAAAGGGGCGATCGATCTGGCTGCACAAACCATCGATATGAATATGATGGCGGTCCTCTCTCAGCAGTACAGCCAGACCGTGGGCGGTACCGGCATCGGCGGATACTTGCAGACCGCCCTCGCAAATTCCAAAGGCGAACTGGTGATTCCGGTGAAGGTCTCGGGATCGCTCACCAGTCCGAAGTTTGTGCCTGATGTGAATGCATTGGCGCAGATGAAACTACAGAACCTATTGCCCACTTTGGGCAATCCCGGTTCACTCAACGTAAAAGGGATACTGGGCGCGTTGGGAGGCCGGCAATCGGGCGGAGAACAAGGTCAGAGCTCTGGACTGGAAGGGGTTTTGGGAGCGCTCGGCGGAAAACAACAGCAGACGGGAACACAGAATGACAAGCAGCAGCAACGAAAACCAGCCGACACCGTGAACGATCTGCTGCAAGGCGTGTTTGGCGGCCAAAAGAAGGATCAGCAGCAACAGCCAGAGCCTCCTCCTAAATAAAGGAGAAGAAAAAAGCGCCGCATTGAGCGGCGCTTTTTGTTGCCGGGAATGTTTTACTCATTCGCCTGTTCCTGTAGTTCGCCGCGCTCCATCTTCTCCTGGCAGGCTATGCAGTAGCGCGTCCAGGGAACGGCTTCCAGCCGTTTCGCATTGATCTCATTACCGCAATTGATGCACTCGCCAAAAATGCCCTCCCGAATGCGCCCCAGTGCGCTCTCCACCATGTTGAGCGTATTGCGCTCGCTATTGCTTTGGTGGAAGAGGAATTCCTTGGTGTAAGAGCTGGCTGCGCGGTCGGCGATGTCTTGTGCCGTGCCCACGTCCGCGTCGCGCCCGGCCTGCTCCGTGCTGGCGACGATCTTGCGCAAAGCTTGCTGCCGCTCCTCAAGCTGCTTCCTGTAAGTCTCAATCTTTTTCTTTTCCATATCGTGTTTCTGCTAAGAATGCAGTCCCTCGGTTTTCGTTGCAAATTTGAAAGAGTAAGCGGAGATTCTACCAGCGCCCGGCACGATGAAAAACCTCTCCCAAAAACAAAAAAGGCGGCGTGAGCCACCTAATTTTGAAGAGGCGCAATTTGGAAGGGGTCAGGAAAGGCAGACTACGTCGTGCCGACTGAACAAACTTACGTCAAGCCGAGCAGAGCTAGAGATTCGGAAGAGGAAGCGATTCATTGGAAGAGTAATGCCTCTTTAGTTGTCATTCTAAGTAGCACTTCATCCACCAAACGGTGGAGATCCCTTCTGTTGAAAGCTAGGCTACTGATTCTTAACGGCTTAAGCGGGCAGAGAAAGGAAAATGAGGACTTTATTGGGGTAATTCGCAGTTTTCCATACAGTGAAGTGGAATTTAAGTACCACCGCTAAGCAGGATGCTGCCCAGCTTTGGCCTGGTCCTGCTCTTCCATCAACTTCATCTTATTCAATAGCGCTTTGTAACTGATTTTGAGGATCTTAGCCGCCTGCCTTCGATTCCAACGAGTCTGCGTGAGCACTCTTTCGATAGCTTCACGTTCGGCGCGCATCGCTGCACGCTTGCCAATCTCCAATAGTCCGGGAAACTCCTCCACCTTGTCAGATGAAGCCGGAAACACGGCCGCAGCCGGACTTGACGCTCCATTCGTTTGTTGGGGAGCGTAGCTGTGGGGCTCCATACCGAAGGAAGTCACGATCGGCTTATGGGTAGAGAGCTCGCGGATGATCTGCGCTTCATTGCCGACAATGGTGTACCGCTTCACCAGATTTTCCAGTTCGCGGATATTGCCCGGCCAGGGATAATCCATCATTTTGCTGATGGCGTTATCACTGAAGGGTGCGGGGTGCTTCACGTAGTACTCGCTGTATTTGCGCAGGAAGAAGTCGAGGAAGACGGGGATCTCTTCGCGGCGCTCCCGCAGCGGGGGAATGTGGATAGTCACTACATTCAGACGGTAGAACAGATCTTCGCGGAAAGCGCCTTCCGCCACGCTACGCTCTAGCGGTTTGTTGGTGGCGGCAAGCACCCGCACATCGACGGAGATATCGCGCTTGCCCCCCAAGCGGGCAAACTCACCATCCTGCAGCACGTGGAGCAGCTTAGCTTGCAGCGCGGGATGCATCTCGCTGACTTCGTCCAGGAATATGGTGCCGGAATTCGCCAAGTCGAATTTGCCCAGCTTCTGCCGGTTGGCTCCGGTGAATGCGCCCGGTTCATATCCGAAGAGTTCGCTTTCCAGCAACTCATGGGGAATCGCCGCGCAATTCACTTTCACAAAAGATTTCTCATTGCGCATGGATTGCGCGTAGACCATGCGCGCTACCATCTCCTTGCCGGTTCCGCTTTCTCCCCGGATCAACACGGTGGCATTGGTGTCGGCAACCTTCTCGATGGTCATCTTCACATCTTCCATCTTGGGGCTGGTGCCGAAAAGCATGGAATAATCCGTCTGCTGCCGGACTTGCTCGCGCAAATCCTTCACCTCGGTGACTAACCGCTGTTTGTCCGCCACTTTGTTCACCCGAAGGTCAAGTTCTTTCAGGTCCACAGGTTTGTTCAGGAAGTCGTCCGCGCCGAGCCGGGATGCGCGAAAGATCATTTCCGGATCGCTGTTGCCTGAGACCACGATGATCGCCACTTCAGGTTTGATCTGCCGAAAGCGCTCGAGTGCGTTCAGGCCATTTGTACCAGAGGTGGAAATATCGAGCAAAACCAAGTTCGGATCGAAGGCCCGAAACAGCCGCAAAGCTTCTTCCGGCCCCTCCGCCGTGTTCACATCGAAGTTACGCCTGCCAAGATAGCTGCCCACAAAGCGGGAGGTGTTTGAGTCCTCGTCGACGATCAAGACACGCAGGCGCAAGGGAGCAGTCTGCATCTGCGTTCCAGTGGCTTTCTCTGCGGCGTGAACGGGTTTCAAAAAAAACTCCTATTGGAGACCGCTCTCGGTCTCCACTTATTTATATATTACGTTTTCGTCCTGATTGGTAGTTGATTACCAAGATTAAGCACTCTAATTCTAAGCGGCCGCTCCGGCCCCGGCGGATCTCGCCGCCGCCACCGCCCCCAGGCGGAAGCTGAAGGTGCTACCCCGTCCTAGTTCGCTATGGAGGGCGATCTTGCCGCCATGGGCTTCCAGGATGCGCTGCGCGATCGCCAGTCCAAGTCCGGCGCCTTGCGTGTTCCGGCTCCGAGCATCGCCCACGCGCGAGAACTCCTGGAAGAGTTTTGATTGATCGCTGGGGCGGATACCCACGCCAGAATCGGAGACCGAGATCTCAACCGCGGCAACATCCGGGCGAAGATTTGCGCCCACAGTCACATGGCCGCCGCGCGGGGTGAATTTCAGCGCGTTCGCCATCAGATTGGTGACCACCTGCTCAATACGGTCAGGATCCATCCGGGCGGACAATGGACGATCGCCAGCGTCATAGTGCAGGTGGATGCCTCGCGAAACCGCCTCAGCGCGGAAAAATTCTATGGAGCGCTGCAGGACATTGCGAACGTCGTGCGTGGCGAAGCTCATCTTGAGCTTGCCCGCCTCGATCTGGCTCAGGTCGAGCATGGTATTCACCATGCGCAGAAGACGCTCGCAGGCGCCAGCATCCTGCATCATGGAGCGCTCGTCAGCGTCCATCTTGTTGCTGAGACGATCCGCCACGATCTGGGTGTAACCCAGAATGATGCTGAGCGGAGTGCGCAGCTCATGCGAGGTCATGGAGAGGAACTGTGACTTGAACCGGTCCAACCGTTGCAGCCGTTCATTTGCCGCGGCAAGTTCATGATTGCGCGCCGCAAGCTCCGCATAGTGGTTCGCGTTCGCGATCGCCAGCGCGGTCTGGTTGGCAAGCGATTCCAAGAACCGCATGGCGGAGGAGTGGAAGTCAAAAGGCTCCGCCGCATTGTCCGCGCAGAGCACGCAGACGAGTTCGTCTTGAACGATTCCGGGCACCAGTGCCATGGAGCGCGCGGAGATGACGGGCACCGTGGCGAGGCGATCTTTTTGCCTGGTCATCACCACCTTGCCATGGTGCAACTGGCGCATGATCTCCGGCTGCATGAAGAGAAGCTGCGCGGTTGCATTGCATCCGCCTTCGGCGCGGCCATCCAGGATGGAGACCACCTGCACATGCGCCAGGTTTAGGACCTGGCGCGCGGTTTTGGCAACTTTCTGGTTGATGGCCTTCACCCGGCGGGTGTTCGCAATCTCGCTGGAAAGCCGATAGAGCGCGTCCGTCTCAGAGAAACGTTTGCGTTCGAGCGAGCGCCGGACCGCGGCCTTCAATTCAGAGATCTCGGCGGGCTTCAGCAGGTATTCGTAGGCGCCAAGCTGAATCGCTTTCAACGCGGTCTCAATGGTCCCATACCCGGTCATCATCACGGTCACGGTCTGCGGCCACTTCTGTTGGACAGTCTTCAGTATTTCCAGACCGTCGACGTCGCTCGGAAGTTTCAGGTCAGTCAATACCAGATCAAAGGTGCGGGCATGGAGCACATCGAGAGCATCTTCGCCGGTCGCCGTGCCCTCCACGGTATAACCTTCACGTTCCAGGATGGCGACAATGGTGGAGAGGACGTTGGGCTCGTCGTCGACGACAAGGATCCGGGCAGAGGACATAGCGTTGCACCTGAGAGCTTGCTAAAACCAGAGTTGCTGCTTCAGAGTCCGGTTAGATGCAAACTTTTGCATACGCGGATACTTCGTGTGAGAAGCGGGCTGCCTACTTTGGTGCGAGCGGCGAGCTGCGCTCAGGATGGGGCACCCGGCGCACAAGCGCCTCTCTCAAAGGGAGAATAGGAATGTGCAACTCACATTTGGTCAAGATCGGGGATCGGTCTTCGGTGGATTAATTACGTCCATTTTGATAATGGTCTTGTCGGGGAGATGTTTGATTTGTCGTGCGAAGCTGGCCCGACTCAACATTCCAGCTACTGCTTCTATTTCATAAAGATTAGAAATTTCATAGCTCCCTTGGTCCGTTATAAACGGGAATATGGGAAGGAGCCTCTTTCCGGGTTGCAGTGATCCCTTCTGTTCCTTCCATTTGAGCGCTACAGGGAATCCGGTTTGAACGTTGCAATCGGAAATGATGAGGCGGGCCCAATCATCAACGCTGTCGCATAAATATTGAGTATCGCCGGTCTCAGGATCGAAACGGTTTACCGACTTTCCATTACTGCAAAATTGATAGCCAAATAAGTCCTCTGCAAAACAGAATATCGATTCTATTTCCGGCCCATAACTTGATTTCCAAGTTTCTCTTGAATTCCACCGAACCAAATCCTGATCTCCGAAACCATTTAGTTCATATGGGAAAACATGAAGAGCAGACTCGAAAGCGTAAAAACCATTTTTCTCAGATAAGAGATACTGCAGCTCTTCTCCTATCTTTGACAGTCCTTCAAACAGCTTCCCCGTATCGATACAGTCGAGGCTACGCCCCAATGAATTGGGTGCGATATTGCAAAGCTTTCTAATATTTGAGTATCTATTCATTGATTCTTACTTAGGAGGTTTCGGCACATTTACAGGGATAATCTTAACAACGGTTCCATCAGGGTACGGTCGAACTTGGTTGCCGAACGAAGCTCCAGCCCCGCTGTTATCTGAGCCGCTTATGGTTCTTACACTCGCACTGTCACCCCCTTCTTTGGTAGCTGCTGGTGGATATTCATCCCGATGCTTACCCGCCACGGGTGGGGTTCCCCTTAAAGCATCCTTCCGGTTGCCTGGTGCATTCGCTCTATCGAGTGTAACCTCTGACGGATGTCCTGCTGCCTGCGCATCGGCGACATGTTGGGCAGTCTCTGGGTGCTTATTCCCATCAATGATTACGGGGGGTGGTTGCTTTGAAGCTGCGTCATCCGCTCGAGTGACCATCGAGTCGATACCGTGCACGGCTGTGGTGACCATCTGGCCTAGACTATTCATTGCATTTGTCGCAGCAGCCTTACCCTGAGGAGTGGCTAGGTAGGCTGCCGTCAAAAGTACACCGCCAGCAACTGCGACGCCCACAGGCCCACCCGCCGCGATAGCAAGAGGACACCAGGGACAATGCCCATCCGCATCCGCCTTGCTCATGGGACTGTTTCTTACATACCCGTACAGGTTCAGGCTTTGGGGATCGCCGAACTCGGCATAAGGGACGCTGATCGGCTTGTCTGCCCAGTCGGGTGAGAACCATCGGCCGTGAGCGTTGGAGTAGAAACGCGCGCCAAAGTAATCCAGCCCGCTCTCGCTATCCCGCTCTTTGCCGGTAAACTTGTAATGGTTGGAATTGGTGGTTGGACCAAATTCCTGTCCGTAAGGAAGGAAGGTGCCTTCGCTGCCGGGGACGATGCCTCCCGAGGCATTGGTCATGAGGCGTGCTGAGTCGAGATGGTCGCCGGAAAACGCTGCGCTGAATGAACACGCGTCGAAGTGCGTCATAGCTGTAGCCGTTGAATCGTACATGAAGGTGGTGAGTCGTAACTGTAGATGATTCCGCCGTACGTTTTGAATTGGCGCATCGTAGTGGGCCATGAGAATCTTCGCTCGTATCGAAGGGAGCCCGCCATTACACGCTAAAGCGTTTGAAGAGGTTTGCGACAGCCGCGAGACCAGCACCGACAAGACCGTACAAAAAAGCATTGCCCAGGATTGTTGCTAGGAACCATGACGCTTTGTTCGTAACGAAGTTCGTCAAGCCCAGCACATAAAAGGGACAGATTCTAAACGCCAGCCTTTCGATGAACGCATTTACATTCGGCGAGAACGGTCTGATGAAGTCAAGAGAGATCATAATGACCGCTATCCCGGCCCCGATGATTGCCCCTCTGAAGGCTCCTGTTTTTATCAGCATAACCACCTCTAGTGGGGAGTTTGGGTTGTATTGTCTTTATACTGCCGGGCACGGATATCCTGGATAAGCGCAGCAGGTCTTATGTCTTGTGGAGCTTTGCCACCTCCGCTCTGGACCACTTGTGCGCCGAAGTTCACGCAACTACAGCCAACCAGCTTATAGTCGCCAGGGTTACTTGACCACGCCGGGTGACCCAGGCTTTTTTCGCGAGCACAATCATACGATGGGTGCCCCATCCTGACGACGAATGAAATGAGGCGGAAGGGTGGGTGAACGACATAAGATCTTTCTGATGGATAGAAAAAACTGGTCGGCCCTAGCAGACGGTTTCCGAACTTTTCTGATTGCAGGTTTCCGAACTTTCTGCAGGGAGCTAGTAGTTAGGCCCACCCTTCGCTTCACTCAGGACGCCATCCCAACGATCTGCGCTCGTCGGGGACCTCGGATGGGGCACACCCGGCTGTCGGCATATTCGTAAGTGACCCAGTCAAGCCAACAGCAGGGTTGACTGGACCACCCACCGCCACGAAAGGCGCGATGTGTGGGCCACCAGAAATGCCGTTTCTAGTTTTTGATTTCTAGTTTCCAGTGAAGGACAAAAGCAAAAAGCCCATCCCGAAGAATGGGCTTCTGAACAAACCAATCAGTTAAGTGTTGTCGATGGGTTTCAGCTTGCCGGGCATGAAGTGGTAAGGCGGCCACGGTCCGCTGAGCACCACCTGGCAGCCCTTGAGCTGGCCGGATGAGATGCGGAAGCGGTTCTGATATTTTTCCAGGGACTTATGGTCAATGAGGTGGGCGATATCGATCATCATTCCGCCGGCATCATTGTGGCGGCAGGAGACCTCTTCCTGTAGCGGATGCAGCAGCTTGCTCACCTGGGTGGAAAGCGCCCGCGCCTTGGTCTGGCGCTCGCGTTGGATGGAAGCGCGCTCGCGCAGCTTGGTGAGGTATTCGCCGCCGACCGCCGCCGGCAGATCGATCTTGATGGCATGGCGCATGGAGCCATCTTTTACCACCAGCTTTACGTGCATCTCAGCTTTGCCGCGCAGCTTGTCCACGCTTTCAACAAATTGTTTGCGATTGGCGCGGACGGAGCGCCGCAGAGAATCATCATTCTCAAAGACTGTGCCAAAGCGGAAGGGAAGCACGGTGGTGCGGCCAAAACAGGCGCTGACCACGCGCGAATGCTCCACCACTGATTGCTGGGTCATAGGATGGTCAGGATCATGTTCGGTAACGATCACGGCAAAGTCTCCGCTGGGGTAGCCGAATACCTGGGAGCCATGAATACCACGTAGGTTCTCGATCGGGAAGGGACGACGGGCGCGGGAATCGCCCATATAGGCCTGTTGCTCGGTGATGCAGTACGCGTACCAAGCCATTCTTTGCTCTCCAAGTTACGGGGCGCGAAGCAGCGCGTCCCGATGTTAAGGACGACAGAATTTCAAGTTTTCTTGCGTGGACAGGCGAAGCAACATGCGCTCAGAGGAAGCGCTGTTTTTACTACCTACTCAGGATAGCCCTACTCTTCGTGCAATGCAAATACCTTATTGACAACAGCTTACAGCCGCCCTCCCAGGATTTCCCAAGGAGCAAGGATGAAAACCGGAAGAAACCGGCATCTAACCGGTGACTGGCGGGCATTTATTTATCTTGTTCAGCTTTTTTGGAAAAGGGCTGTCCGGATAACGAACTCTGGATTGTACTTTCGGCATGATGCTTCGGAGCCGCCGGATTGCATCTAATGGTTACCAGAGGTAGCTCTCGCACTTCGTCCTCGGGAGAGCCTCGCGACCTCTGCGGGGCACCCCCAAATGTCAAGCCAGCCACAAAACGCAGCTTCGCCAGAGGACTTCGTGGTAGAAGTGTGCACTGAGCTCTCCGCCGGAACCATGCAGCGCCGGCCGGAGCATGTGAACCTTGTGCTGCAGTTCAGCATGATCTCCGGCTCTTCCATGCAGCTTGATGCCACTTTGAATGTGTTGTGTGACCGCGCACGGCAGATCACCGGATTCGAACACGGATTGATCTACTTCTGGAGTGAAGCGGAAGAGCGTTTCGAATTGCGGCTGGCATGTGGCAATGCCTCAGATGCCGCCCGTGAAAAGCTTCCTGAGGGAGACATCCTGAACCGCTGGATGATGCGCTTCTCACGACCGGTGATCTGCGCGCGCGGTGACCACCCGGAGGTGGACGCCATCCTGTCCCTGGCGCAGGCGCAGCACGCGCTGGTTGTCCCGCTGTTCGTCCGCAATCGGGTGATGGGCTGCATGCAATTGTTCGCCACCGATAAACCTTTCAGCGCAGAAGATGCACAGCTTCTGTGGTTACTTTCCCGAGTGGCGGAAAACTTATTGACCCGCGAACAGGGCCACGAGGGGTTGTTGCAGTTCGCATTCACTGACCACTTGACCGGGCTCAAGACGCGGGGATATTTTGAACAGCAATTCGATCTTGAGACGAAGCGCAGCGAGCGCAAAGCTGAACCGTTCGCGCTGCTGATGCTGGATATCGACCATTTTAAGGCGCTGAATGACCATTACGGGCATCATGTGGGCGATCAGGTCTTGCGTGAAGTCTCCGCCGTGCTCATGAAAGACATGCGTGAGGTGGATACGGTGGCGCGTTACGGCGGCGAGGAGTTCGTGATGATCCTGCCGGATACCACCGAAGAGGAAGCGTTCCGCGTGGCCCAGCGCATCCGGAAGTCAGTGGAGCAGACGAAATTTTTCGTGAAATCGCCGAATCCGGAGAAGCCGCTCAGCATCAGCATTGGGGTGGCCATGTATCGGGAAGCGATGAAGCCCAAACGGCGGCTGATCGAATGTGCTGACCAGGCGTTATATTTCGCCAAGAATCATGGTCGGAACCGCGTGGTCTTATATTCCGAGATCGAGCAGCTCACCAAAAAAGAGGTTCAAGTTGCCGGGACAACAGCCCCCCAGAATCGAAGCGCGCTCTAAGCATTCCACGGCGATCCGTAGCGGGCTTAGCGAACGCGCGCGGGCCTGGGAAGTAGTACATGCCTCCCAGGACCCGGCAGCCGCTACCGAGCTGATGGATGCCCAGCGGGCGGTTGGCATGCACCCCTATGCCACCACTGAGACCGGAGTATTGTTGCCGGGAGCGGTGGCGGAACGAGCTTCCCAGCACTCGCTGATCGATTCCTGGAAAGACGTTCGCAAATGGCGCCGCCAACTGGACTCGTGCGACGCGCAGATCGTCCACGCACATTGCTTTCCCGCGGCGATGGCAAGCGTTCGCAGCAATCGTCCAACGGTTTATGACCTTCGGGCATTCGTGGAGGACCATGCCATCACCTGCGGGCAATGCGGTGAACGCTCCTGGATGGCCCGTTCATTCCGGACTGCGGAACAATTCGCGCTGGGGCGCGCGAGCGCGGTGGTGGTGCATTCGCAGGCGATGCGGCATGCCTGCAGGCATCGCGGAGTAGAAGAAGACGACATCTTCGTGGTTCCGGATCCGTTGTTCCTGGAGACGATCCAGCCTCAGTTCGCCTCGCATTGGCTTGAACAGGCATTTGGGTTTAGCGGGGATGCGATCGCGATCTATGCGGACCTGGGACCCATTTCCAGCCCGGCAGAGACCATCCAGATGAGGGCAACTTTGCTGCAGGCCTTCAGCCAGGTGCGCGGTGAGGTGGAAGCAGCGCGGCTTTTTGTGACCGCCGGCGATGATGAGCACGGCGAGGATGACGTTCGAGCGATCGCCCATGGACTGGAGATCGAAGATTCGGTGTTTGTGCTGGCGTCTGCGGATGCGGAGCGTGCCATTGGTTCGGCGCACATCGTTGTGGCAGGTTCAGAGAATTCTCTGCGATCTCCCCAGGACCGGGTGTCTTCGCTGGAAGTTAACTTTCTGGCGCTCCAGGCGATGCTGCACCAGCGATGTTTGCTGGCGGCGGACGCCCCTTCGAACCGGGACATCAGCCGCGACGGCCGCGGATCCCTTTGGTATCAGTACGGCGATGCACGGGACCTGGCTCACCGACTGGCGTTTTTAGCGCGTAACGAGGATTTTCGCCGGGCATTGGCGGAATCGGGACATCGGCATCTGCTGCAAAGCCGCAATCCGGAGCATGTTGGCAAGATCTACGATCAGGTCTATCGCCACGCGTTCACCAACGGGAACCGCGATCCACAACAGCCGGGATCAGCGATCAGCGTATTGATGCCGAAGGCGATCCCCAGTTGAATCCTTGATGGTTCCACACGATTCCTGCACGGGCATGGATGCCGGCAAAAAAAGATCGCCAGGGACGAAAAATGACGACCTAGCGTTTTCCGTTCTTTGCGGGTTTTACGTTCCGCAGTGACGCTTGAATCTGTTGCTCGACCGCATGTTCGACCACGCGTTGCATCTCTTCCAAGGGCGCGGGCTTGCCCGTCCAGATCTCAAACTGCCGGGCACCCTGCTGGACGAACATCTCGATCCCGCTGATCACATGAATGCCTTTTTCACGCGCCATCTTGGTAAAGCGCGTCTCCGTGTTGTAGACCATGTCCATCGTATAGCGGGTGTTTAATTCTTTTTCACTCAGCAGCGGCTTTTCTTCCTCGCCCTTCATCCCTACCGGAGTAGCGTTGATGATGCAGTCAAAGCTCAACTTTGCCAGCTTTGTCCGGTCGATGAATTTCGCCTTGGCTTGCTTCGCGAGCTTCTGAGCGGCCGCCGGAGTGCGATTCATGATGTAGACATCCACGCCGCGCTCTTTTAATCCGAAGACCGCTGCGCGTGCCGCTCCGCCGGCGCCTAATACCAAGACCTTGGAATTCGGAAGTTGGAATCGCAGTTCCAGGGGCCGCACCACTCCCGCAACATCGGTATTAAAGCCATAAAGCTTGCCTTCCTGGGAACGGATCACGGTATTGCAAGCGCCCACCTTTTGCGAGATAGGGTCCGTCTTATCCAAATATTTGAGAATGTCTTCTTTGTACGGCATGGTCACGCTGAAGCCATGGATGGGAGTGTCACGCACGCATGCCATCAAATCATCCAGGGATTTCGCGTGCAATGCCAGGTAAACGGCGTTCAGAGTCTCCCGGCGAAAGGCTGCATTCATCATTGCCGGAGAAAGAGAATGCGAGACTGGGTCTCCCACCACGCCGTAAACCCGGGTGGGAGCTTCCACGCGATCGATGCGGTAGGTTTCGTGCAATGTGCGCGCAGACACCTGTCCCGGTGCAGTCTCTTCGCCTGGGTTTGCAGCCCCGAAGGTGAAGGCGCTGCCGGCGCGCACCCCCAAGATGCGGCTGATGATCCCCTGTTCTCCCATGCAGACTCCGATGAGATAACGCTCGTCGCTTTTCTGCTGCAGGAACTTCATCATGACCACGTTGTCATACAGCGAGTTGGCGGTGGTGACGATCTTGAAGAAATCGCCGGGGTACTGGGTCATTTTGGCGTAAGTCTCTTCCAATCTGCTGGTGCGCTTGAAGTCATGGGATGAGAGGATGACGCTGGCGTTGCGCTTTAAGTGTTCCCAATCATGGGGCTTTAGGTACGCGGCTGACTCAATCTCCACGTCCGCCAACTGGCAACCAAGCTCCGCAGCTTTCACCAGTATTTCAATCTGGGCGGCAATGGTGCCTTTGAACTTGCCCCCATTGTTCGCCCTTCTACAGGTGGCGATGAGCACCGCATGGGGGTTGTACTCGATGAAGGCCTTGAGCTTCGGCAGGAAAAGCGCAGGCTTGGGCAGGTAGTCTAACCTGAACTCCACAAAGGGGTTATCGCGCACCGCCGATTGCGCTTTCTCAAGCATCTCCACCGGGTTCGCGCCGGTGACGGCCACGCAAACGCGCGGGAGTCGTTGGCGCAGAAGCCGCGCCGCCATGGCTGAGTCATGAAGATTCATGGAAAGATTGGCGCGGATAATATAGCCCCTCTTCCCCTATTTCAATACAGGATTGCTCTGGACGCGGAACTTTCGTGATGTCTGGGTATCGGTATGGTTAACAAGCTGTGTATTGCTTCCGGTAATATGCAGTGCTACGTTGCAAGCGGGAGTGTGTGTCTTTTCCCCGGTCCCACGGTTTTGAAATCGGAGGAGCAATGAAGAATCCGCGCTTTGTTTCACAGCTGCTGGCCGGCTGTCTGGTAGTGGCGAGTGTACCTTCTACATGGGCCCAGGCGGCACCGTCTGTCCCCGCTACGGGTAACTCCCAACTGGCGAGCACCAATCTGGTGGAGCGCGCATCTGCCCCGACTGAAAGCGACATGTACTGCTCCGGGTACATCAACCCCAAGGCGATCTCCACGACCCAGCACCTGGTGGGAGGGTGGGAGACCCCGCATCAGACAAACTTCGGCCAGCGAGATTTTGTATACCTCATTGGCGGATCTTACGAACCGGGACAGAAATATCAGATCATCCGCCACGTGAAAGATCCCAATAATTATGAAGCCTTCAAAGGACAGCGCGCAGAGGTAAAGAGACTTGGCGAGATGTACCAGGAACTCGGCCGCGTGCGGGTGACGGGGATCGAGAAGAACATCGCGATCGGCGTGGTGGAACTTTCTTGTGACAGCTTCTCCGACGGCGATATCGTGGTGCCGTGGCCCGATCGTCCCGCGCCGCGCCTCCGGGGAAAAACGGAATT
The DNA here is from genome assembly GCA_038254775.1 of Terriglobales bacterium. Lineage (GTDB taxonomy): Bacteria > Acidobacteriota > Terriglobia > Terriglobales > Acidobacteriaceae > JBBSFV01. Next base: position 33,549 of record JBBSFV010000024.1, read on the forward strand.
CAATCGCTTCGCGCCAGACAACGGACGCATGAAGGCCAGGATCATCCAGGCAAACCAGTTTGACATGGTCCCCGGACAACGTTCGCGGGTCTATCTGGATGCGGGTGAGAATAAGGGCGTTAAGTCCGGCGACTACTTCCGGGTGACACGCACCTATGACGCCATGCGCCGCGAGACTATCGACGCAATGTCCTTTGATCCACCAACGCAAGACACGGCGATCACGGTGGACCAGCCAACCTTTCCCAAAGAACGGATGAACGAGCTTCCCCGGAAGTCGATCGCGGAGATGGTGGTACTGTTCACCACGGCCAACAGCAGCACGGCGATGATCACCAGCAACATCGATGCAGTGAATGTAGGCGACATCGTGGAGATGGAAGAAGAGATGGCCCCGCCTCCTCCGCCCATGGCCCCAGCAGCACATGCGCCGGTGATCTCCTGCTCCGCAAGCCCAAGCACGGTCCGCGTGGGAGAACGCAGCACCATCAACTGCCAAGCCTCCAGTGAAGATGGCCGGCCGCTTGCCTATGCCTTCACTGCCGATGGCGGCAGCATCAGCAACCGTGAGAGTACGGCGGTGCTGGAGACCCGTAACACCCAGCCCGGGATGGTTACCGTACAGGCAACTGTCACCGATGACCGGAAGATGTCCGGGGCAACTGCGACCAAAGTAAATGTGGAAGCGCCTCCGCCGCCGGCCATGACCAGCAAAATGTCAGAGTTCAACTTCAAGCCGAACAGCGTGTATGTGGACAACACCGCGAAGGCGATCCTTGATCAAGTTGCGTTGCGCCTGCAGAATGAAGCGAACAGCACGGTGCTCCTTGCCGGTTCAGCCGCGGCCACAGAGCCTGCGCGGCTCAGCATGACTCGGGCGCAAAATGCGAAGATCTATCTGACTTCAAATAAAGGCATTGACCCAAGTCGGGTACAAGTTGCTGATGCAGGCAGGACCGGGACGCGCACCGTCGCTGTATGGTTTGTGCCGGCGGGAGCTGTCGCGCCAAAGGTCACCCCTGCAAACAGCCCGGCGGCCGCACCCACACCCAAACCAAAGCCTCTGTCGCCGAAGTAAGAGTTGATCCAACCGAAAAGCCCCTCGATCCGAGGGGCTTTTGACTTTTAAAGCCAATCATCTGGTGGGATTCTCCCCGGATTCGATCCGCTTTTTGCGCCGACTCAGCACGAACGGTTTTCGGGTGCGGCTGCGGGTGGCGCGGCTGTCAATCCTTCTCCAGAATGCCACAAAGTAATCAAACGCAGAGATCAAGGAGACGCCCACCATGAACCACATCGCAGTGCGGGCGATGATCTCGACGTTTAGCATCCAAGCGGTCCCGGGCAGGGCGAATTGCTCCCAATTGTGCTGAATGATCGCGGCCACGATGGCGATAATCTGCACCAGCGTCTTAAACTTACCCAGGTCGCTGGCTTCAATGGTGAAACCTTCTGAAGCTGCGATCGAGCGCAGGCCGCTCACCAGGAACTCGCGCGCGATCACGAGCACGGCGATCCAGGCGGGAACGATCAAGGGATTAAATTCCACCAGCGCGATAAATGCACCGGCAACCATCAATTTGTCCGCTAGAGGGTCCAGCAGCATGCCGAGCGTGGTCACCTGGTTCCACTTGCGGGCCAGATAGCCATCCACCGCGTCTGTGATGGAAGCGGCGATGAACAATCCAGCAGCCCAAAGCTCACGGTGTCCCGGATAGTAGAACCAGTGGCAGTGCCGGTTCAGAAGCCAGATAAGCAGTGGCACGCTGATGATGCGCGATAGCGTGAGGTAGTTAGGCAGGTTCACGGGACAAAGGGATTATCGCATGCACGCTCACTGCCGAAGAGTGCGGGCAGAGAGAAGCAGGCGATGGAAAAGGGGGGCGGGAAGCCGCTCCCTTCCTGTTTCCAATCTATTTATGCGTAGATCCCGCGCTGCTTAATGGTGAATGCCACGCGATCGATCGCCAGCATATACGCCGCGATCCGATTGTGGACGTTGTGCGTCTCCGCGTATTGGACGACCGCTTCAAACGAATCCACCAAGATGTTCTCCAATTGCTCATTCACCACGGACTCTTTCCAGAAATAACCCTGCCGGTCCTGCACCCACTCGAAATAAGAAGCTGTTACCCCGCCGGCATTGGCGAGGATGTCCGGGATCACAAAGACGCCTTTATCCGCCAACACCTCGTCGGCGACGGCGGTGGTGGGCCCGTTGGCGCCTTCAGCGATGATCTTCGCCTTGATGTCATTCACGTTCTTGGAAGTAATCACATTCTCCGTGGCGCAAGGCGCCAGGATCTCACATTCGAGGGTGAGCAACTCTTTGGGATCGCGCGCCTCCGCGCCATTGAAGCCCACCACGGAACCGTTCCGTTGGCGATGCTCGAGAAGCGCCTTAATGTCAATTCCTTTGGCGTTATAGAGACCGCCATCGTACTCGGCGATGCCGATGATCTTATAGCCGGCCTCATGCATGAGGTTCGCGGCGTTCGAGCCTACGTTCCCGAAGCCCTGCACGATGACTCGCGATCCCTGGCGTTGCATCCCCAGCTTTTTGACCGCCTCATCGCACACAATGAGCACGCCGCGTCCAGTCGCTTCCCGGCGTCCGCGGGAGCCGCCGATGTTGAGCGGCTTGCCCGTAACCACCGCGGTCACTGTCTGGCGCATGTGCATGGAATAGGTGTCCATCATCCATGCCATGGTCTGTTCGTTGGTGTTGATGTCCGGGGCGGGTACATCTTTTTCCGGCCCGATGAACTCGATCAACTCAGCCGTATAACGACGGGTCATGCGCTCAAGCTCGCTTTGAGACATTTTCTTTGGATCGCAAATGATGCCGCCCTTGGCGCCGCCGAAGGGGATGTTGACGACCGCGCACTTCCAGGTCATCCAGCTAGCCAGGGCACGCACTTCGTCGAGCGAGACTTCCGGCGAGTAACGCACGCCACCTTTTGCCGGGCCACGGGCTATGGAATGCTGCACGCGGTACCCGGTGAAGACCTCCAGGTGGCCATCATCCATCACCACGGGTATGTGCACGATGATCTCTCGCGTGGGATAACGCAGGATCTTCCAGATGCCTTCATCAAGGTTCAGTTTTTTGGCAGCGAAATCAAAACGCGCGGCTTGCGCTTCCCATGGATTGAACTCTTTCTCCAGTGCGGCGTTGCTCATATGTCTCCGATTGTGAATGCGTATCGAGTACTGGGTTGGCGGCAGAACAGTGAGAAAGAAACCTGCCCGGATCGGCTGCCGATCCTTAAGCCAAACCGGAAAGTATAGAGACGCGCGAAGACAGGTGCAAGGGAGGGGAACTAAAGAGTACCGGGAGATTACAGCAGTATTTCCATGCCTTCAGAGGCCGCCCGGACCTTGGGATAGTATTCGCGGGCCTTGGTCACGATGGAATCGATGCAGGCATCGTTGTGTTCCGGGTCATGGTGGAAGAGCACCAGTTCCTTGGCGCCGCTTTCCATCACGATATTGACTGCCTCGCGCCAGTGGCTGTGCCCCCATCCCCGCTTGGTGGCTGCATACTGCTCCGGCAGGTACTGCGAGTCGTAGATCAAAAGATCGGCGCCTTCCGCCAGCGCGCGCACATTCTTGTCGAACACCGGATGGCCGGGTTCATTGTCCGTGGCATAGACGATGACTTTGTCATCCGTCTCAATGCGGAATCCCAAGCAGCCCTGGGGATGGTTCAACCACATGGACTGGACAACGCAATCATCAAACGCGATGCGGTCTTCTTCAATGTCATAGAAGTTGCGGTGCGCCGCCATCTCACTCATATCCACCGGGAAGTATGGGTCAGACATCTGCTCCTCGATGGCGCGCTGCAGTCCCCGGCTGCGGCTTGACGAGTGGAAGAAGAAATAGTTGTCCGGGCTGGTGTAGAGCGGGCTGAAAAACGGGATGCCCTGGATGTGGTCCCAATGAAAGTGCGAGAGGAAGATGTGCGCGTGGATCGGCTTTTCCTGGTATTCCTTCAGTAAATGCTTGCCTAGATTGCGAAAGCCGGTACCGCAATCAAAGACATAGATCTGCCCGTTGATGCGCACCTCTACGCAGGAGGTATTCCCACCGTAACGCAGGTTTTCTGACTGAGGCGTCGGGGTAGAACCGCGGACTCCCCAGAATCTGACCAGCATTCGCTTTCTTCCCTTTCAAGATGCACTACTCCGGAGAGCGCATTGTGCGCTTTGCGGTTCTTCAGCTCTCGGGGAGCGGCTAGCTAAAAGTTGCGAAAGTATACGTCAAAGCAGGCCGCTTCCGTTAATCACCCGTGATTCTCTCTGACACGCCTATGAAACGCACAGTGACAAGGCATGTACCCATAGTAAAGGCCTGGGAGGCGTCTGCGGCGGTTAGAATCGATCATTCATGGTCTTCGTTCTGGATAATTACGACTCATTCACCTACAACCTGGTGCAATACCTTGCAGAGACCGGGGCTGAGGTGATCGTCCGCCGCAATGACCAGGTAACGGTGGGTGAAGTGGCGGCGATGCGTCCGGACCGGATCTTGATCTCGCCGGGGCCTTGTACGCCGCAGCAAGCTGGGATCAGTATCGAATTGATCCGCACCATGGCGGGAAAGGTTCCGATCCTTGGCGTGTGCCTGGGGCATCAGGCGATCGGGGCGGCCTTTGGCGGAGAAGTGGTGCGAGCAAAGAACCTGATGCATGGCAAGACCAGCTCGATCGAGCATGACGGCCGCACCGTCTTTCAGAACCTGCCCTCGCCTATGACGGCAACCCGTTACCACTCGCTGATCGTGCGGGAGTCAGGCCTGCCCAAAGATCTTGAGGTCAGTGCCCGCACAAAAGATGCTGATGGCACCGATGTCATCATGGGGCTCCGCCATCGCAGGCATCCGGTGGAAGGCGTCCAGTTCCATCCCGAAAGCATCCTTACCCACCACGGGAAAGAATTGATCCAAAATTTTATGGCTCTATAGCCGGGAAAGCTCCCGCGCTAACCCAACTGCCTTGAGCAGCGCCTTCGCCTTGTTCAAGCATTCTTCATGCTCGCGCAGCGGAACTGAATCAGCCACGATTCCCGCGCCAGCCTGCACATAGGCGCGTTTGCCCTGCATCACCATGGTGCGAATGGCGATACATGAGTCCAGATTGCCGGCGAAGTCCGCATAGAAGACTGAGCCGCCATAGATGCCGCGGCGCACGGGCTCCAGCTCTTCAATGATCTGCATCGCCCGCACCTTTGGCGCACCTGTGAGGGTGCCGGCAGGGAAGCACGACGTGAACGCGTCCAGTGGACTGAGGTCGGCGCGCAATGTTCCTTCAAGCGCTGAAACCAAGTGCATCACGTGCGAGTAGCGCTCCACGAACATCAGGTCTTTCACCAGTACGCTGCCGTACTTGCTGACTCTTCCCAGATCGTTACGTCCAAGATCCACAAGCATCACGTGTTCCGCGCGTTCCTTTTCGTCCGCGAGGAGTTCTTCCTCCAACCTTCGATCTTCGGCTTCATCGTGTGCGCGCCAGCGGGTCCCCGCAATGGGCCGATAGTTGAGTTTTTTACCCACTACCTTCACCAGCATCTCTGGGGAAGAGCCGATGACGCTGGTCTCACCCATACGCAGGAAGTACATATAAGGAGAGGGATTCACTTGCCGCAGCGCGCGATAGATATCTAAAGGCTCCACGCCCGGCTCAAGTTCCAATCGTTGCGAGAGCACCGTCTGGAAGACATCGCCTGCGGTAATGAACTCCTTCACTCGCTGGACGTCCTTCAGGAACTTGCTTTTAGAGGTGGTGTGCTTCAGCTTCAACTCGCCGCGAGACGGCTTTTTGCGGCGCAGCGACTTCTTCGGGATCCCCGCTGCCAGCTGTTTTTCCAACTCCTCGATACGCCGCACCGCTTTCTTGTACGCCGCGGCAGTCGGTTCGCTTCGAACATCCGCTGTGGCAATAATGTGGATCTGCTGCCGCACGTGATCGAATGCCATCACGCGGTCAAAAAACATCATTTGGCAATCGGGAAGATGCAGATCATCTTTTGCAATGGAAGGAATCGGCTCCAGCAGCCGCACGATGTCATAGGCGAAATACCCTACCGCGCCTGCCGTGAACGGAGGAAGTCCTGGCACCACCGCAGGCTTATGTTCGGAGAAAAGTTTTTTTAGCGTGGCGAAGACATTGCCCTGGAATCGCTGCGTGCGCCCGCCGCGGGTGATCTCCACGCGGTCGCCACTGGAGCTCACGATCATGTAGGGCCGTATGCCGATGAAGGTGTAGCGTCCGATCTTCTCGCCGCCCTCCACCGACTCAAGAAGAAACGCGTTGGGCTCGTCTATCGCGACGCTCAGGAATGCCGCCACCGGGGTGAGCAGGTCCGCAGCAATGGTCTTGGCCACCGGGACCAGCGTGGATCCGGCGGCAAGCCTCGAAAATTCCTTGTAGTCGGGAGTGATCAATGGTTACGCGATCATTGGTTACGCGATCATTATAGGTTTCCGGTTACGTTTCGGCGGGAACTCTGGCATAATGAGCGCCCCCCCTTTAGGAGCAACCGGATGGCACAACCACAATCAGAAAAGCGCGGGACCCGGCGTTTTTCAATGAAGTTACCTTTATCGGTAAAGATCTCTGATGCCCAGGAAGTGGCGGCGCACACTAAAGACGTGAGCGCGCGTGGCGTTTTCTTTTACGTGGATTCCAAAGTTGCCGAGGGCTCGACAATAGAATTTACCCTGACGCTACCCCCGGAGATCACCCTGACTGAGAGCATTCGCGTGCATTGCACAGGGAAAGTAGTTCGCGTGGACCAGGAGAACGGGCAGAACCCGCAGGTGGGTATCGCCGCGGCGATCGATCAATATGATTTCGCCGGGGAGAGCCCCAGCTAGCCAGCCCTTTTTGCGAGACTATCAACAAGCGCCGCATTGCGGCGCTTTTTTTTTGGCGTCCGCCGGGCTGATAAACTAGCCCTTCCGTATGAATAAAATGATCCTTTCAAACTTGGTGCATCGCCCTATCCGGTCGATCATCAGCATCGTAGCCATTGCTATTGAAGTCACGCTGATCCTGCTGATCGTGGGCCTATCCATGGGTATGCTGAATGACTCCAAGCAGCGGCAGGCAGGCATCGGGGCGGACGTGATGGTTCGCTCGCCAGGCTCATCTGCCATCACGCAGCTCAGCAGTGCCCCCATCCCTATCAAGCTGAAAGGCGTACTGGAAAAGGTGCCACATGTGGAGGCGGTGGCCCCGGTATTGACCCAGTTCAACACGGCAGGCGCCGTGGAGATCCTGTATGGGATCGACCTGCCAAGCTTTAATGCCATGGGCGGAGGTTTCAGGTTCATCGATGGCGGACCATTCACCGGTCCCGATGACATCATCGTGGACAATTTTTTTGCCGACCAGAAGAACATGCACGTTGGCGACAGGTTGAACCTGCTGAACCATGACTTCCGTATCTGCGGCATTGTGGAGAGCGGCAAAGGAGCGCGCAAGTTCATGCCGATCACCACCGTGCAAGAGCTGATCGGGGCGCAGAACAAGGCTTCAATCTTTTACCTGAGGCTGGATGATCCCAAGAATGCGGATCAAGTCATCTCTTATATCAAGAATATCCCCGGCATGCAGAGCTATGGCGTCCAATCAATGGCGGAATTCCTTACTTTGATGACTCCGCAGAACATTCCTGGGCTATCTATATTCATCAATACCGTGATCGGGGTCTCGGTCTGCATCGGCTTCATCGTGATCTTCCAGTCTATGTACACGGCGGTCATGGAGCGTACACGGGAGATCGGCATCCTTAAATCGATGGGCGCATCCAAGGCATATATCGTTGGCTTGATCTTGCGAGAGACGCTGCTTTTGGCGGTGGTTGGGATCTTAGTGGGAATCGGTTTTAGCCTGGCGGCAAAGACTGCATTGATCCACAAATTTGCCACCGTCCGGATCACGGTGGAGACAGCCTGGATGCTGAAGGCGGCCTGGATTGCCATGCTAGGCGCCATTCTGGGAGCGATCTACCCGGCATACCGGGCGGCGCAAAAAGATCCAATCGACGCATTGGCATACGAGTGACTTCCCCGGTTCATTGCATTTCGGCCAGATTGATCATTTAGAGAAGCAAGTGAAAGCAGTCGTCGTCAAAGTTTGTGTGCTGCTGTTGCTGCTCCTGGATGGGGCCTACGCCCAGGAATCTCGGTCCCGAGTTCCCACTCTCACCTTCGTCGCATCGAGTGGCGGCCCGTCCAAAGAATCTTCTGAATCCGCGCCCTTGGTAAATCTGGAATCTTCCTCCTCCGATACCAAGCTGCCGGATCTGATGATCCCGCGCGAGTACGCACCCCGCAGGGAGACTCGCAAGCAGCACTTCGACTGGCAAGCAGCCAGCACGCAATCGTTTTATTTTCTCGCCATGGAGCACGGCTTCCGCCTTACCCAGGACAAGACCCGCCGCAACCTGGCTGGCAGGTTCTTCCATGAATGGTCGAACGCGGTGGCCGGCCTGGATGGCTGGGGAGACGGCGATGGGTTCCTCACCAACTACATTGGCCATCCCATTCAGGGTGCTATCACCGGGTGGATCCAGATCCAGAACGACCCTCGCGGCATCGGTTTGGAGTTTGGCGGAAACAAGCCGTATTGGGGCAGTCGATTGCGCGCCGGCGGATGGTCTATGCTTTACAGCACGCAATTCGAGCTTGGCCCGGTCAGTGAGGCTTCCATCGGCCGGGTGGGTTATGTCGACGGAAGACGCGGCCAGGCCGGCGCGGTCGATCTGGTGATGACCCCGATCGCCGGGATGGGCATCATCGTTGCCGAGGACGCGATCGACAAATATTGGGTGAAAAAGCTGGAGAGCGATACTGACAATATCCCGCTGCGCCGCTTCATCCGCATTGCGCTCAATCCCAACCGCAGCTTTGCTAACCTTTTGCGCTTTAAGGTGCCGTGGCACCGCGATACCCGCAGCTTGCGCCATGACATGCTGCTCAGTACAGACGGATTGAAGGACTCGACCCCCGCAAAATAGCGACATTCCGACCCGGCAGACGCGCTCACTGCGAAACCGTACCTGTACGCCCGTAATTAGCCAGCCCGACGGCTTAACAATAGAGTGCGGAAGCTTTCCCCAAGTAAAAGGAGCTTCCCCCATGCGCTCGCTGGTGCCTCATTTTTCTCGAAGGATCGTGGTTGCCTACCGCTGCGACCGATGTGACCGGCTGTTTCCCACAGGAATGTCGGGTGCAAATGAAGGCTATGACATCCGAATCCCCGGGCAGGTGGAACGGGACTTCCAAAAACATCTGTGCGCGGTCATACCGGTAGCCCAACCGCATTACCGCGGCCGGGCAAGGCTGTAACTGCGGAACCCTACTGGATGGCGTCCCGTAACAACCGGGCGTTCTTCCGGACGGCAGCTTCCAGCAGTTTTGCCTGTTGTTCGGCGGTGCGCCAGTCCTGCTTCTCGACCGCTTCGGTGAGGCCAGGCAGTTCCAGGTGAGCGTAGGTATAGCGGGCCGCGTAAAGCATATGTTTGAACCAAGGACGGCCGGGGATGCCGTCCGGATTGAGCCAGTTCAACTCCACTTGGTTCGACGCCTGATCGAAGCGGTTGAACTGATCCCTGTGGGAGGCAGTCAAAGCTGACTTCCGCGCCGCCTCAAAGTCTTCTCCTGCCTTCTGAAAGTCATTCACAGCGGAATAAAGTTGCGCGAATTCGAGGCTTTTATGCGCGCCCGGCTTGCGTTCCACCTCCTGCACGAAGTCGCGCAGTTTTTTTGCGTAGCCGGAAAAATCAAATGGAAGAGCGTCGGCGTTCGCCAGCCGCAGACCCAAAGCACCCCAAAATCGCGAGATCACCGCGTGGTACTTGAATCCCGGGTCTCCAAAGTGCGACATCCAGTAATGATCGTCATACACAGAGTGGTAGACGCCGTAAGGGCCATCGAAGGTCAACCCTACAGTGGGCTTGCCAATGTGATTCAGGAACACGGTGTGATCGGATCCACTGCCGATCCTCACATCTACGAGATTTTCGTCGGTCACCGGAAGCTTGTCTCCGCTGCGCTGCCGGGATTTTGCAGCACTCTCCTTCCAGGCTTCATAAAGCGGCTTGCCGGATGGGTCCTGCAGGTCCTTGCTAAGTTCCAGGAGCATAGGCGCGATGGAAGCAACGCTGTTCGGCTCAAAGTCCGGTCCGGACGCCGAAGAATCCACGTTAAGATAGGCGATCAGCTTCTGCTTGAGTTCATCGCGAAACTGTTCACCCCATTCGGTTGAGCCGGTCAAGCCCACTTCTTCGCCGTCCCAGGAGCAGAAGACCAGCGTTCGACGCGGTCGCGTACCGGCCCGCAACTGGGTACCCAAAGCCCGGGTCATCTCCAGCAGGGAAGCGGTCCCGCTGCTGGGATCCACGCCACCGTACTCCCATGCGTCACGATGGTTCCCGAAGAGCACCCACTGATCCGGTCTTTCAGCGCCGCGGATCCTCGCTTCCACCACGTAATTCGGTTTCACGCTGGTGTCCATGTCGATCTTTAAATGGACCTTCCCTTTTCCGCCCAGGCGGTAGCGGATGGGCAGCCCGCCCTGCCACTTCTTTGGTGCCAATGGTCCGCCCATGTTCTCCAGTAGCGGCTTTGCGTCTCGCCAGGAGAGCGCCAATGCCATGATGTGGGGTAGGGACTGGGATTCCGTTTCTGCTATATGTTTCGCGCCCGGCACGGAGGCCCATCCCGGGGTGAGAGGATCGCCGGGCACGATGAAGTCATATGTGATCGCTCCGCGCTGGATGTGGCTCTCCGGCCCCCACGGCCCGTCGGGAAAGACCTTTCCCTTCTTGTATCCGTCCTCTTGCGGGTCAGAGTAGATGAGGATGGCGGCCGCGCCAAGCTTCTGCGCGGTGAGCGCCTTGAACCCGCGATAGCTGTACGGATTCGAGTAGCGCACCAGCACCACCTTGCCTCTCACGTCGATGCCGTTCTTGCGCAGGTTCTCGTAATCTTCGGGATTGCCGCTGAAGGCATAGACGATGGGCGCCGTGGTCTCGCCTGACGCCGACATCGATAAATATGCCGACCGCACTTTTGGATTCTTGGTGTCCGGATCCACGTCATACGCGTCTTCCCTTAGTCCTGCCTTGTATCTCATGGGCGAGACCATCTCGAGCGACACCGCTTTCGGGTACGAGACCAGCACGTCATACTGGTGGACCTTCACATCCTCCAGGCCCTGTTGCTTCCATAGCTCTGCGATCTCGCGCGCAAGCTGATTGTTGCGCTCCGAACCCGCGGGATGAGGCTGCTCGGTCAGCCAGCGATGAAACTTCTGAATGCTCTCAGTGGAAGGCAGCGCGAAAAACTGTTTCTCCACCTCACGCTGATGCGCGCTGTTCTCAGGCGTGAAGCCGGAGATGGAGGATTGACCCAACGCGCTTCCCGCAAGCAGCACATAGCTCAAAAACCTTTTCATAAGGATTGATCCACCTCTTGGACCGCATCTTTCAATATATTCACCGCGTCCGCGATCTCCTCAGCAGTGATCACCGCCGGCGGCGCGATCAGGATGTGGTCGCCCGAAGCCCCGTCCGCGCAGCCCTGCATGGGATAAACCAGCAGTCCTTTTTTCAAAGCCGATTCTGCCACTCTGTTGGCATACCCCAGATCCGCAGCATAGGGAGCTTTGGAGCTCCGCTCCCGCACAAACTCTACCGCCCATAGAAGTCCCAGCCCGCGCACATCGCCCACGCTTTCGAGTTCCAATAAAGTCTGCAACTGTTCTTTTAACGCCCTGCCAGCTTCGCCAGTCTCGGAATCAGCCCGCTCCACCAGTCGCTGCTCGCGGATGACCTTGAACACTGCGCTGCCGGCGGCCGCCGCCAGCGGATGCGCATTGTAAGTAAAGCCATGCACCAGGGTGCCGCTTCCGGCTGCGATAGCGTCGATCACGTTGCGCTTGGCGATCACCGCGCCCAGAGGAAGGTATCCGCTGGTCAAACCCTTGGCCAGCACTACGATGTCCGGCGTAACCCCCCAATGTTCGACTGCAAGGTTCCTTCCCGTGCGCCCGCATCCGGTCATGACCTCGTCGGCAATTAACAGACATTCGTTCATGGCACACAGTTCCGCGACGCGCTGCAGGTAGCCCTCCGGAGGAGCGGCTGCGCCCAGCGTCGCTCCACTCATGGGTTCAGAGATCACCGCGGCTACCGTACCCCGTGAACCCAGCAGCGCCAGTTCCATCTCTTTTGCATATTTTGCGGCGCAGTCCTGGCAGCGATATTGGCAACGGTAACAATAAGGAAGTCCAACATGAAGAAAGGCGTCATTCTTCACCATCGGGAGGTAGATCTCTCGGCGCCGCTTGTTTCCTGATGCGGCCAGCGCGCCTAATGTGGCGCCGTGATACGCCTGCCTGCGGCTCACGATGCGGTAACGCTTCGGCTTGCCCGACTCCACCTGGAACTGCCGCGCTAGCTTGAGCGCCGTTTCTACCGCCTCAGAGCCGCCGGAGGTGAAGAAAACCTGTCCTCCGGAATATGCCGGCCCGACAAATTGCAGCAGCTCCTGGGCGAATCGTTCTGCCACTAGAGTGGTGAATTGGCTGGTATGGGCAAATTCCAGCTTTGCCGCCTGCTCAACCACTGCCGCGCTGACCGCAGCCACCCGATGGCCGATCAGATTTACAGCCGCACTGCCGGAAAAATCAAGGTAGCGTTTTCCTGATTCATCCCACAGATAAACGCCCTGGCCGCGCGCCGCCTGGGGATATGTCTTCCGGAAGGAACGGGGCAGCGCAGCCTGGCGCTTGTCATTGATCTCGGGCAGAGGCTCGCGCGGAGGAACCACAGCGCGAATTATAGGCCGGTACCGCGGGAAATCCGTCTAGCGCTCCACCAGTTGATTGTCCAGAGCATAGAGAGCCAGCTCCAGACGGTTGAACACGCCCAGTTTGTCGAAGACCTTGCCAAGGTGGTTCTTCACCACCTGTTCACTGGTCTGAAGGGTATTTGCAATGTCCTTGTTGGTGCAGCCTTCCACGATGAACCGCACGATCTGCAGCTCCCGGCTGGAAAGCAGGTCTTTTTTAGAAGGGATGACGGGTTCTGCCGCAAGCAATTCGCGAATGATCTGCTGTCCGTCCTGCACCGCATGCTGTTGGATCCAGTAACGGCCGGCAAGTACTGTTTCCATCGCTTCCAACAGATGCTCGGTCGCCTGGGCCTTCATCAGGATGCCGGTCGCGCCTAATTGCAGTGCCTCAATGATCTGGCGACGGTCGGCCGCGACCGTGAGAACGATGGTCTTCATCCCACCGATGCTCTCGCCCAGGTCGCGCAGCGCCTCTAAGCCCGCCTTCCGGGGCATGGAAAGATCCAGCAATAGGATGTCTGGTTTATTCTCTCGCACCTGTTGGAGTGCCTCTTCGCCATCTCCGGCCTCCGCCACTACCGTATAGGTGCCTTCGCTGCTGATCATGGCTGCGACCGCCGCTCTTACCAAAGGGTCATCATCGGCGATCACCACCCTGAAAATCGCGCGATCCTGCGGCTTGGGTGTAGTTCGTTTCGTCATTTGCATCATGTGATGTGAAGCTAACTCCGCACTCTAATAGTGTCAAGATTTGCGGGTCCCTAGAAGATAAACAATCCCGATGTGGGAATCATTGCTGGGAATTTTGCGCCCATGAAAAAACCTACCCATGGCTTTGAACCGCATAAACACTGGCTATCCCGCCAGGTTGCGCTGAATTGATTAAGACAGCGTCACCAAAAAGAATTAATCATACTTAAAAGATCCCTCTAAGGTGTTCGCCGCATACAGGCAGAGTTGATGCCTCCGTAGCCTTGAGAAAGTCCAACGCCGTTCCGTTTCCCGCGGATGCGAGCGGTTGGAGAGAAACAAAAATGAGACCAGGAGTGACGCCAGTTTTGAATCATCATTTTTTCAAGCTCGCCACCACCGTTCTGTTTTTGGTTGCCGCCTCATTCGCGGGAGTCAATGTCAGTTCACCGACCAATGGAAGCACCGTGGGAACCTCGGTGCATTTGGCCGCCAATGCTTTCTCCGCCTATCCCATCGTAGCTATGAAGGTCTACGTGGATAACAACATCGCCTTTTCCACCAGCTCGGCTTCCATCGACACGTATCTGAGTATGGCGACGGGAACCCGGTCTGTTGCGGTACAAGCCTGGGACTCGACCGGGGCAGTCCAGAAGTATGCCCTCTCCATCACGGTCAGCAGCACTACCACCGTCACCAGCAGCACCAGCGTCGTGATCACCGCTCCCACGGGTGGTTCCGGCGTCGGCTCACCCACCACCGTCACAGCCGCAGCTGGGACCAGCATCACCAAGATGCAGGTCTATATAGATGGCTCTCTGGCATATACCACTTCCGGGAACGTGGTGAACACACAGCTTTCAATGGCTTCCGGTACGCGATATATGCAAGTGCAAGGCTGGGACAACTATGGGAACTATTACAAATCTGCGCCCATCAGCTTCA